>NZ_JBFPKM010000040.1:0-2496 GCF_040948755.1 Paraburkholderia sp. BR13444
TCGTTAAGGGTTATTCGATGCCTGCCATCGGCCACAGGGATGTGATGGCGCCTCTGCGCGGGTTGGCAGGCGTCGAATAAGCCTCGATGGAGGAAACCGCGGGGCGCGCCGATGCGCCCGGAGCTTCGCGGCTATGGCGATTGATGGGCCAGGATGCTCAGCGGTGCCGGATGCGGCGCGTTCAGGCGGGATGCAGGACGGGCACTGACGCGATGACGAAGCGGTGCTGAGGTGCGATCGCGATGATGACGCGGGCACGCGAGGCAGGTCGCGAAGTGATGTGCGCGAGCGTCCGCTCGTGGGTCGCATTGACGCGAAGCCGACGTTCGACATGCAGATTGAGGAACCGCGGTGCTCATGTCTGCCCCTGTCGCATCGGTGGTGCCCGGATCGGGGCGCTGCGCGCGAGGATGTCGATGACGATCATTGGCGCGCCGCAGTGGTGGCAGATAAAGGTGGGCCGGCGTTCAATGAGAGCGTCGTCTGGTGACGGGCTGAGCCTGGGTGCAACATGCAGCAGTTCGCGCACCTTTGCGAGATTGGCTCGACGCACCGGGTTGGCAAGCAGTCCATAGTGACGGATACGATGGAAGCCGCCGGGCAGGACATGGAGCAGGAAGCGGCGCATGAATTCGCCGGCCTCGAGCGTCATGGTCTTGTAGCGGGTGCGCCCCTTCGCGCGGTAGTCCTTCCAGCGGAACGTCACGCCGCGCTCGTCGAAGGCGACGAGGCGCTGGTTGGAGATGGCAACGCGGTGCGTGTAGCGTGAGAGGTACTCGAGCACGGCCTTTGGTCCGGCGAACGGGCGCTTGGCGTAGACCACCCATTCGCAGGTACGCAGCGGTGCCAGCCACCGGGCAAAGGTGGCGGGGTCCGCGAGCCCGGTGTACTCGCCGAAGAACTGCAACTGGCCATGCCGGTGTGCCACTTCGAGCGCGTCGAGGAAGCGGCGCCGGAACAGGCGTGAGAGCACGCGCACCGGAAGGAAGAAGCCGGGCCGGCACGCAATCCAGCGCTCGCCATCGGGCGCGAGTCCGCCGCCGGGTACGATGCCGTGCACATGCGGGTGATGCGTGAGTGCTGAGCCCCAGGTGTGCAGGATGAGCGTGGCCCCGATCCGGGCGCCGAGGTGCCGGGGATCGGCGGCGATCGTGCGCAGCGTGTCGGCGGCGATGTCGAGCAGCAGGCCGTAGATGATCCGTTTGTTGTACTAGGCGATCGCACTGACGGGTGCGGGAAGCGTGAAGACGACGTGGAAGTATTCGATGGGTAGCAGATCGGCCTGGCGTGCCTCCAGCCAGCGGTGTGCGGCGCTGGCCTGGCACTTCGGGCAATGCCGGTCCCGGCACGAATTGAAGGACACCTCTGTCCTTGCGCAGCCTGAACAGCGCAGCACATGTCCGCCCAGTGCCGCCGTGCGGCACCGTTCGATGGCCGACATGACCTTCAGTTGCCCCGGGCTCAGCCGTATCGTGTTTCGCCATGCTGGCCCGCGGGCGCGGAATATGTCCGCGACCTCAAGCACGGGACGTCCTGCGGGGCCAGTCTATTCGGAGGGCAGGAGCTCCAGTGGGCTGGTGACTTCGCGCAGCAGGTCGGTGGCCACCTGCGCGTAAAGCGCAGTCGTCTCGAGCTTCTTGTGACCGAGCAGCACCTGGATGACGCGGATGTCGACCTTCTGTTCCAGAAGATGGGTGGCGAAGCTGTGACGCAGCGTGTGCATGGACACGCGCTTGTCGATCTGCGCAGTCACGGCAGCGGCGTGTATTGCGCGGTTGAGCTGCTTTGGGGTCAGTGGGTTGACCGGATCCATGCCCGGAAACAGCCAGCCACCATCGAGCATCTTCCCCTGGGCCCGCGCGACGCGCCACCAGACGCGCAGGCGTTCGAGCAGCACGGGCGAGAGCATCGCGTAGCGATCCTTGCGGCCCTTACCCTGCTCGATGCGCAGCGTCATGCGCTGGCTGTCAATGTCGCCGACCTTCAGCGCGACCACTTCGCTCGCGCGCAGGCCGGCGCCGTAGGCAACCGAGAGCGCAGTCTGGTGCTTGAGATTGCCCGCCGCGGCAATGAGCCGGCGGACCTCATCGGGGCTTAGGACGACGGGCAGCACACGGGGCACGCGCACCGGCTGCATGCGAGCCATCAGTTCGGGCTGCCTGAGCGTGATCTCGAAGAAGAACTTCAGCCCGGTGATCGCGGCGTTGAGAGAAACCGGAGAGGTACCGTGATCGACCAGGTGCAACTGGTAGCGTCGCAGGTCCTCGGCGGAAGCGGTGTCGGGAGAGCGGTGGAGAAACCGGGCGAACTCTCGCACGACCCTCAGATAGGCGTACTGGGTCTTCGGAGAAAGCTGACGCATGCGCATATCGTCGATCATGCGCTGGCGCAGCGGGCTGACGGCTGGTTGGGAGGAGGTCATGATTCGGCTCCTGCTGGAGAACGAGGCGGATTGCCTCATTCGCCAACATAGAACCGCGCGCCCGGCCTCTCCCT
>NZ_JBFPKM010000041.1:0-2396 GCF_040948755.1 Paraburkholderia sp. BR13444
CGTCAAGGGTTGTTCGCTGCCTGCCCTGATTCTGATCACTGTGAGCGCGCGGCGACGCGTGCGGGCAGGCGGCGAACAAGCCTCGGGGGAGGAAACCGCGGAGTGGACCGGGACGCCCGGAATTCCGGTTGACTATGGCGATTGATGATCCGGCATCCTCGGTATTGCTGGAGGGCGGTGGCCCAGACAGGATGCGGGAAGAGCCCGGACGTCGTGACGATGCGATGCACTGACGTAAGGGTGAGGATGAAGTGTGCGTGCGGGAGGCCGCGTGACGCGCCAGGCACAAACGTCCGCTTGTGGGCCGCGTTGTCGCAAAGCCGACGATGGGTTGACAGATCGAGGAAGCACCGCGTTCACGGGCGGGCCTTGATCGGTGGTGCGCGAATTGGTGCCATGCGCTCGAGGATGTCGATGACGATCATCGGGGCACCACAGTGCCGGCAGATGAAGGCGGGCCGGGTTTCAGCGACAGGCTCGCAGGATGGAGGGTCGGGCGTGGGCGTGACGTGCAGAAGCGCACGCACCTTCGCGAGACTGGCGCGGCGCACCGGGTTGGCGAGCAGGCCGTAGTGACGGATGCGGTGGAACCCGCCAGGCAATACATGAAGCAGGAAGCGACGCATGAACTCGCCAGCCTCCAGCGTCATGGTCTTGTAGCGGGTGCGCCCCTTCTCGCGGTAGTCCTTCCAGCGGAAGGTTACCCCGTGCTCATCGAAGGCGAGCAGACGCTGGTTGGAGATCGCCACGCGGTGCGTATAGCGCGAGAGGTACGCGAGCACCGCTTCCGGTCCTGCAAAGGGACGCTTGGCGTACACGAACCATTCGCAGGCACGCAGGGGTGCGAGCCACTGGGCGAAGACGGGCGGATCGGCGAGCGCCGCGTACTCGCCGAAGAACTGCAACTGACCACGCCGGTGAGAATCAGCGAGTGCTTCGAGGAAACGACGCCGGAAGAGCCGTGAGAGCACGCGCACCGGCAGGAAGAAGCCCGGCCTGCAGGCGATCCAGCGCTCGCCGTCGGGCGACAGTCCCCCGCCGGGGACGATGCCGTGTACGTGCGGATGATGCGTGAGCGCCGAGCCCCAGGTGTGCAGCACGAGCGTGGCACCGATCTGGGCACCGAGATGCCTGGGATCGGCGGCGATCGTGCGCAGCGTGTCGGCGGCGACGTCGAACAGCAGACCGTAGATGACCCGCTTGTTGTACCAGGCGATCGCACTGATGGGCGCGGGCAGCGTGAAGACGACGTGGAAATACCCGACGGGTAGCAGATCCGCCTGGCGTGCCTCCAGCCAGCGGTGTGCGGCACTGGCCTGGCACTTCGGGCAATGGCGGTTGCGGCACGAGTTGAAGGACACCTCTGTCCTCGCGCAGCCGGAACAGCGCAGCACATGTCCGCCCAGTGCCGCCGTGCGGCACCGTTCGATGGCCGACATGACCTTCAGCTGCCCCAGGCTCAGGCGTGTCGTGGCTCGCCAGGCTGGCCCGTGGGCGCGGAAGATGTCCGCGACCTCCAGCATGAGGCACTACGCCGTGTCAGTTGGCGGGCAGGCGCTCCAGCGGACTGGTGACTTCGCGCAGCAGGTCGGTGGCGACCTGCGCATAAAGAGCGGTGGTCTCCAGCTTCTTGTGGCCGAGCAGCACCTGGATCACGCGGATGTCGATCTTCTGTTCGAGCAGGTGCGTGGCAAAGCTGTGCCGCAGCGTGTGCATCGATACGCGCTTGTCGATCTGTGCGGCTTCGGCGGCGGCATGAATGGCGCGGTTCAGTTGCCGCGTGCTCAGTTGATCGAGTGGATCGAGCCCGGGAAACAGCCACCCACCATCGGGCATCCTGCCCTGCGCACGGGCCACGCGCCACCAGACCCGCAGCCGCTCGAGCAGCACCGGTGAGAGCATCGCGTAGCGGTCCTTGCGACCCTTGCCCTGTTCGATGCGCAGCGTCATGCGCTGGCTGTCAATGTCGCCGACCTTCAGCGCCACCACTTCGCTGGCACGCAGGCCGGTGCCGTAGGCCACCGACAGCGCCGTCTGGTGCTTGAGGTTGCCTGTGGCGGCGATGAGCCGCCTCACTTCATCGGGGCTGAGCACGACCGGTAGGGTGCGGGGCACGCGCACGGCTTGCATCCGCGCCATGAGTTCGGGCTCGCGCAGCGTGATCTCGAAGAAGAACTTCAGCCCGGTGATCGCGGCGTTGAGAGAAACCGGAGAGGTGCCGTGATCGACCAGATGCAACTGGTAACCACGCAGGTCCTCGACGGTGGCGGTATCAGGCGAGCGCCCGAGGTATCGGGCGAACTCACGGACGATGCGCAGATAGTTGGCTTGCGTCTTCGGGGAAAGCTGGCGCATGCGCATGTCGTCGATCATGCGCTGGCGCAGCGGGCTGACGG
>NZ_JBFPKM010000042.1:0-1996 GCF_040948755.1 Paraburkholderia sp. BR13444
CGGTAGAGTCGAGTTGTGGCGCGGTAGCATTAGGTTCGGTTTGTCTGTTTCCGCCCCTTTCGTCTGGCGGTGCCCGAGTACCCTGGCCTTAACCCCGGTTCCACAACCCGCTCATCGAACCGGACGTGCAGATCTCCCGCATCCGGCTCTCGGACAAGACATCACGCCTTCGTACACGGTAAGTCACTACCAAGGCCCCTGCAGACGAACGAGACCGAAGTGCCCGTAGAGGTGCGTGGGTGGATAAGCCCCGCCCCGACGACGTCTGACCTTGTGCTTGATACGTAACCACCGACGCAACCGCGCAGCGGTATAGCTGTCGAGCGCCCGATAGGCGCGTCTGAACGTCCCTACCTTGAAGTAGTTTGCCCAGCCGCGTAGCGAGCGATTCAACTTGCCCACCAACTCCGTGGTATCGAGCCACGTCATTGAAGCAGCGGTCAGCGCATGGACCTTCTCAATCATGCGCCGCATACTCTTCTTCGACGGACGCATGCCCATACGGGCCTGACCAGTCGTTGCGGAGTACATCCGCCCAAACGTGTAACCCAGGAAGTCGAATTCGCCTTCCGGCACCTTGCAGATTCGTGTCTTCTCCGCGTTGACCGTCAGCTTCAGTTTTCCCATGATCTCGCGCATGCGCGACAACGCTTCCTCAGCCTTGCCACGCTTGCACAGAATCACCAGGTCGTCCGCATAGGTCACGATATGACTGCCAAGACTGCGCTGAAGTCCGAGCTTCTTCCACGCCAGCACAAACCGGCGCATGTAGACATTCGCCAGCAGTGGTGAGATGGGGGAGCCCTGTGGGATACCTCGCCGGCTGTCCGTGGCCTCCGTCGTGCGTTTCTTCCGGCCCCGGTCATCGGTTTCTTCGACGGGGCATTCCAGCCACATCCTGATCAGATGCAGCACACGTCGATCAACGATGCGTCGCGCGAGCGACAACATCAATTCGGCGTGGGGAATACTTCCGAAGTAGTCCGCCAGGTCAGCGTCAACGACATCCGTTTGCCCTCGATGCAGCCGCTCCTCCACCTCGATTACCGCTTGCTGGGCATTTCGCCCCGGGCGGTAAGCGTACTGCTCTGGCGGAAGGTCCGCTTCGAAGATCGGTTCGAGCACTAGCATCGCTGCTGTCATGCACACCCGATCCCGCAGGGTCGAGATGCCCAGGGGCCTCAACTTGCCATTGGCCTTCGGGATAAACACTCGTCTGATAGGGTCCGGCCGGTAAGTCTCCTGCCTGAGCGCAAGCGCCAGTTCGCCAAGCCACTTCTGCACCCCATACGCTTCGACCTCCGCGAAGTCCTGCCGATCGACACCCGGCGCGCCCTTGTTCGAGCGGCACTGAGCGTACGCATACCCCAGCACATCCTCGCGATAGATCTTGTCGTACAGAGCGTAGAAGCGATACCCGGCTTCTGCCTTCGCTTTCGCGTGTAACGCCATCTGCAGCTTCTGAACACGAATCGGAGTTGATAGGTTGCCCAATCTCCACGTCCTCACTACGTATTGCGTCTGTCTTGAACTGAGGCCCCTTCCCTCCACCAGCATTACACCGGCTTCAACGGTAATACGGGCCTCTCCGTCACCCCAAGGCGCCCGGCCTGTCCCTCACGGGCGTCCGGTTGGTCATCCCTGACCACGCCAGGGGGCTTCCCGTGTTGCGCGCGCTTTCCTTGTGTACATGCTGTCGCCACTACCCCGGCGCAGCGACTGGGCGTCCTGCCTGCTCGTTCACCCAACCGTATCAGCCTTCCCCGACATGGCTTTCGGGTCGGCCTGCGCATCGACGTTTTCGAGGCTTGCTCGGCGTTCACTCGTGTTACGGCCTGCACACTCGCGCTGTCACCGTATTTCGTGACACGCTTCACCGAAGGCTTCAACCGCTTCGTTACCTCCACGATTGCTCCGGTTGCTTCCGGCTGGAGCGGTTGCCGGGTGGGGCTTTCACCCACTGGAAAGCGCCGCCTTTTCACGGCGCACGCCATGA
>NZ_JBFPKM010000043.1:0-1856 GCF_040948755.1 Paraburkholderia sp. BR13444
AAACGGCATAGGGGACGGCCATAAGGCCGTGCCCCTGCCACACCACCCGGCATGCGGGTCCGCACCGGGCGGTTCGGGAAGTTGAGGTTATGAGAGTCGGGGTGCACCCAGCCGCTCGAAGTATGCGAGAGTCAGCACGCTATTCAGGAGTTTGCCGCTGTTACGCCACCAGCGACGGCTGTTCGCCGCCACCTGTTGCGCCACAGCGTGCGGAGCCCCCAGCGCACGTAGTTCCCGGTAGATGGTCGGGCCGCGGCGCCATTGCTTAAGCTGGATGACACGCAACCGGTGACGCACCCACTCGTCCAGCGTCCGCCAGACTCGTGGCGTTTGCGCCAACCGGAAGTACGCCCTCCAACCCAGCACATAGGGCCGTAACCGTTCCACCACGTCCTTCATGCTGCGCCCGCCGTTACGGCCGGTCAGTTCACGAATGCGGCGTTTGAACGCCAGCAGCGGTTTGGCCGCCACCTTGCGCTTGATAACACCGCCGGACGCTACCCACAGGCTGTAGCCCAGGAACTTGCGACCGAACACACTGGCCACCGCGCTTTTGGTCTCGTTGACCTTCAACCGCAGTCGCCCAAACAGCCGCCGCAGCAGCACCATCACCCGTTCGCCTGCACGACGGCTGCGAACATAAACATTCGCATCGTCGGCATAACGCACGAAGCAGTGGCCTCGCCGTTCCAGCTCCTTGTCCACCTCATCGAGCAGCACGTTGGCCAGCAACGGCGATAGCGGCCCGCCTTGCGGCGTGCCCTGTTCTCGCTGCTGAACCACGCCGCCATCCATGATGCCGCTGTTCAGATACGCCCGGATCAGCCGGATCACCCCGGCGTCCCCTATACGTTTCTGTAGACGGTCGATCAGGATGTCGTGGTTGATCCGGTCGAAGAACTTCTCCAGATCAACGTCCACCACGATTCGCCGGCCCGACTGCACGTACGACTGCGCGGCCAACACCGCGTCGTGCGCACGCCGTCCAGGCCGGAAGCCATAGCTGTGCTCGCTGAAGGTGGGGTCCAGAACCGGTTGCAGCACCTGCAGCAGCGCCTGCTGGATCAGCCGGTCCGTGACCGTCGGGATGCCAAGCTCGCGCTCGCCTCCGTCCGGTTTCGGGATCGTCACCCGCCGTACCGGACTGGGCCGGTACGTCCCCTTCAGCAACTGTTCGCGGATCGCGGGCCACGCCGTCACCAGATGGCGCGACGTCTGGTCAATGTCCAGACCGTCCACGCCAGCGGCTCCCTTGTTGGCCCGTACCCGTTTGAACGCCTGCTTCAGGTTCGCTCTCGTCAGCGCCGCCATCAACAGCGCTGACCCTGTGTCCCCGGATTCATGGCGCGGGCAACAGGCTTCGTCGCTCACGGGCATGGACGCAGCTTCACCGCGTGTGCCTCCCGCTCGCCCCGCTTGCGCGGGCATCTGACGCAATTCCTGTCGCATCGACATGTCGCTGGACACTCCTTCCCGTTCGGCCCTTCGTCACCAGCTTCGGTCTCATCGACCTGTCCTGTGACTACTACGGCCTCTGCTGACTTCTCGCTCCGGCTCGACGCCGTCGCCCTTTCAGGCATGAGGCGAGATCTCCCCAGGTAAGAACGCACTCCTTCACTGCACAACCGCCGGATTTACGCCGCCGTCCCTTGATCACAAGAGCTTCGCGGTTTATTGCCCGCTCGCCCTGATCGGCAGCGCCTCCTATCCGGTTCTTGTCCATCGGCTCGCAGTTTCGCTCCACGCTTCCTCCCTACGCCCGGTCGCCCTCGCGCAGTTGCGCTTCGCTTCGCTCGCTGTGATCAACTTGCGGTGGGACTTGCACCCACAAGAGTGCGCCCATGCTGGGCGCACAA
>NZ_JBFPKM010000044.1:0-1828 GCF_040948755.1 Paraburkholderia sp. BR13444
TCAACCTCCATTCCCTGCCGCCACCTTTCGGCGGCAGGGCTAAGTGGGTCGATTCCCAGTGCCTGCCTTGCCTCGTCAACCTCACCACTTTGCGTGAGGCTGAGAGGATTCACACACATTCAATAGATCGATATGCGCTCAAAGCCCGTCATCTCGCAAACCGACGTTCAAACGATTCTCTCCGCGTGCGCCGATGAAGCCTCGCGTCAGGGTTGGGCAGTCTCTATTTCCGTTGTCGATGACGGCGGTCATCCTCTCGGCTTCACGCGGCTCGACGGAGCAGCCCCCGCTTCCAGCTATATCTCCACAGAGAAGGCCCGGGCTGCAGCACTTGGTCGACGCGAAACCAAGCTGTATGAAGAGATGATAAACGGTGGACGAACGGCATTTCTGAGCGCGGGCGTTCTCGGCGCTCTCGAAGGCGGAGTTCCCATTCTGGTAGAGGGCGCTGTGGTTGGCGCTGTTGGAGTCTCTGGCGCCAAGCCGGACCAAGATGCCGCTGTTGCCAAGGCCGGTGTCGGCTCTCACGCTGGCTGATTAAGCCGAAGCACACCAATTTCGAGTAGCGGGAAGCCACTTTCGCTGCTGTTCAACTTCGTCTCGACAAACTGTACTTCCATGTATGAAATGATTCGCCGCGGCAGGCTTTTAGTAGCAAGAGAACTCTGCGACTTCCTCGAGCGTGAGGCGTTGCCCGGAACTGCGTTGCTCCGGAAATTTCTGGTCCTGTTTCGACAAGCTGGTTCATGAGCTCGGCCCATACAATCAAGCCTTACTGGCAGAGCGCGACCGCCTGCAAAAAGCGATTGATGGGTGGCACCGCCTCCACCCGGGCCCGATCGAAGGCAGCGTGCGCGTCGGCGCGGGTCGCCGCCATCCAGATCGATTGCATGTCGGCCTTCGCGCGTGCCTGTTGCGACTCGGGCAGCGCGTTCATGACGTCGTTTCTAGTCTATCTATGCGAACGCTCGTTTCCCATTTTATGAAACCAGCAGCGCTGGCCACGTGTGGTCGGAAACACCTCCTCAAGCGCCGGCAAAGCGCGCGAACTGAAGCACGCGTCGGCGAAGCTTTTCGACAACCTTAAGCATATGCTCAGCGATACCTAGCTATTTGACTAGGCCGCGGCAGCACCCTGAGAGTATGGCTGTGCAGCGTATTCATCGTCTGCGAGCGTCGAAATACTCAATCGCCGATGTAGCGGTGCGCTGAGGTTCGCCTGTGCGTAACGGTGCGCCTGTGCGAGCACTGCGATGGGGACACCTTCTAGAGACTTCTAGAGAGAGGTCGAATGCGCGTACAACCTGACGCGCCGATTCTAGCTCCGCGAGCTCAAGGTCCCATTGGCCCGTTGTTTCGAATCTTATGGTCGCCCGGCCAAAGTCACGTTCCGCGCGACGGAATTCTTTAACCGTAAGGGTGGAATATCCTAGCCTTCTGAGATACGCCAGCACGAACGCGGAGCGAACAACGCTTCCGAGATGAAATGCAGTCGCACGCCCAGTTTCGAGGACTGACAGACAAAGGAAATTGCGCAATGAGATGTCAATGCGCGCCGCTTCGTTCAAGCAGAACGCGGGTACAGGACGGGAGCGGAAGCTAATCCATGGCTGCTGCATTGTATGTCGCCGACTGATTCAATGAAAAAAGTGAGGCAACGAAAACGCCGTCGCCTCGCAAGTCCAGCTGGAGATAATCGTTGGATGAAGCATTGCGGGATGCATCGATTTTCCAACACCGGCTGGTTGAGCAGACCATCCAGGTGGAGTTGAATGGTCCGGTGCTTCTCCGAACGGCTGCAAGCAGCCGTCAGGAAGGGCGCTGGTGG
>NZ_JBFPKM010000045.1:0-1548 GCF_040948755.1 Paraburkholderia sp. BR13444
GATGGGGGGACGGATCGCGGAAGGTTGTCCGGGTGTTGGAAGTCCCGGTCGCTGCATTGGAGAGGGTGCCTTGGCAAATCCGGGCACAGGACTCAAGGGTGTGGCGCGAGCTTCTTCGGAAGCGAAGCAACTGGAAGGGGTTCCAGGAAAAGCCTCTAAGCTTCAGTTTCACAGTGACCGTACCGCAAACCGACACAGGTGGGCGAGATGAGTATTCTAAGGCGCTTGAGAGAACTCGGGAGAAGGAACTCGGCAAATTGGTACCGTAACTTCGGGATAAGGTACGCCCTGGTAGCTTGACTGGCCTGCGCCAGGAGGGTGAAGGGGTTGCAATAAACTGGTGGCTGCGACTGTTTAATAAAAACACAGCACTCTGCAAACACGAAAGTGGACGTATAGGGTGTGACGCCTGCCCGGTGCCGGAAGATTAAATGATGGGGTGCAAGCTCCTGATTGAAGTCCCGGTAAACGGCGGCCGTAACTATAACGGTCCTAAGGTAGCGAAATTCCTTGTCGGGTAAGTTCCGACCTGCACGAATGGCGTAACGATGGCCACACTGTCTCCTCCCGAGACTCAGCGAAGTTGAAGTGTTTGTGATGATGCAATCTCCCCGCGGCTAGACGGAAAGACCCCATGAACCTTTACTGTAGCTTTGCATTGGACTTTGAACCGGTCTGTGTAGGATAGGTGGGAGGCTGTGAAGCGTGAACGCCAGTTTGCGTGGAGCCGTCCTTGAAATACCACCCTGATCTGTTTGAGGTTCTAACCTTGGCCCGTGATCCGGGTCGGGGACAGTGCATGGTAGGCAGTTTGACTGGGGCGGTCTCCTCCCAAAGTGTAACGGAGGAGTACGAAGGTACGCTAGGTACGGTCGGAAATCGTGCTGATAGTGCAATGGCATAAGCGTGCTTGACTGTGAGACTGACAAGTCGAACAGGTGCGAAAGCAGGTCATAGTGATCCGGTGGTTCTGTATGGAAGGGCCATCGCTCAACGGATAAAAGGTACTCTGGGGATAACAGGCTGATACCGCCCAAGAGTTCATATCGACGGCGGTGTTTGGCACCTCGATGTCGGCTCATCTCATCCTGGGGCTGTAGCCGGTCCCAAGGGTATGGCTGTTCGCCATTTAAAGAGGTACGTGAGCTGGGTTTAAAACGTCGTGAGACAGTTTGGTCCCTATCTGCCGTGGGCGCTGGATATTTGAAGGGGGCTGCTCCTAGTACGAGAGGACCGGAGTGGACGAACCTCTGGTGTACCGGTTGTCACGCCAGTGGCATCGCCGGGTAGCTATGTTCGGAAGAGATAACCGCTGAAAGCATCTAAGCGGGAAACTCGCCTTAAGATGAGATATCCCCGGGGCTTCGAGCCCCTTGAAGGGTCGTTCAAGACCAGGACGTTGATAGGTCAGGTGTGCACGTACAGTAATGTACTGAGCTAACTGATACTAATTGCCCGTAAGGCTTGATCCTATAACAGGTGTGTTTCGACATGAGTTAGCGCTTTAGCGCTTACTCAGGTCAACCCCCGCAGGGGGCAGGGCGCCAG
>NZ_JBFPKM010000046.1:0-1250 GCF_040948755.1 Paraburkholderia sp. BR13444
CTTCGCTTCCGAAGAAGCTCGCGCCACACCCTTGAGTCCTGTGCCCGGATTTGCCAAGGCACCCTCTCCAATGCAGCGACCGGGACTTCCAACACCCGGACAACCTTCCGCGATCCGTCCCCCCATCGCATTTCACAATGGTGCAGAAATATTAATCTGCTTCCCATCAGCTACGCATTTCTGCCTCGCCTTAGGGGCCGACTCACCCTACGCCGATGAACGTTGCGTAGGAAACCTTGGGCTTACGGCGAGGGGGCCTTTCACCCCCTTTATCGCTACTCATGTCAGCATTCGCACTTCCGATACCTCCAGCACACTTTCCAGTGCACCTTCGCAGGCTTACGGAACGCTCTCCTACCATGCACATAAATGTGCATCCGCAGCTTCGGTATATGGCTTAGCCCCGTTACATCTTCCGCGCAGGACGACTCGATCAGTGAGCTATTACGCTTTCTTTAAAGGGTGGCTGCTTCTAAGCCAACCTCCTGACTGTTTTAGCCTTCCCACTTCGTTTCCCACTTAGCCATATTTGGGGACCTTAGCTGGCGGTCTGGGTTGTTTCCCTCTTGACACCGGACGTTAGCACCCGATGTCTGTCTCCCGTGATTGCACTCTTCGGTATTCGGAGTTTGCTATGGCGTAGTAATCCGCAATGGACCCCACAACCATGACAGTGCTCTACCCCCGAAGGTGATACACGAGGCACTACCTAAATAGTTTTCGGAGAGAACCAGCTATTTCCAGGTTTGTTTAGCCTTTCACCCCTATCCACAGCTCATCCCCTAACTTTTCAACGTTAGTGGGTTCGGTCCTCCAGCACGTGTTACCGTGCCTTCAACCTGGCCATGGATAGATCACCTGGTTTCGGGTCTACACCCAGCGACTGGACGCCCTGTTCGGACTCGCTTTCGCTACGCCTGCCCTAATCGGTTAAGCTCGCCACTGAATGTAAGTCGCTGACCCATTATACAAAAGGTACGCCGTCACCCCTTGCGAGGCTCCGACTGTTTGTATGCATGCGGTTTCAGGATCTGTTTCACTCCCCTCCCGGGGTTCTTTTCGCCTTTCCCTCACGGTACTGGTTCACTATCGGTCGATCACGAGTATTTAGCCTTGGAGGATGGTCCCCCCATCTTCAGACAGGATTTCACGTGTCCCGCCCTACTTCTCGTACACCCAGTTCTTTCACACTGTTTTCGCCTACGGGGCTATCACCCGCTATGGCCGCACTTTCCAGAGCGTTCGGCTAA
>NZ_JBFPKM010000047.1:0-1108 GCF_040948755.1 Paraburkholderia sp. BR13444
ATGAAACTCGGACTTTTCATGATGCCGCTTCACGACCCGAAGCGGAATTACACGGAGCTGCTCAAGCAGGACCGCGACGCAATCATCATGGCCGACAAGCTCGGCTACGCAGAAGCCTGGGTCGGCGAACACTATTCGTGCAGCGCTGAGCCGATTGCCAACCCGCTGCAGTTCTTCGCCTCGCTCGTTCACGCGACCAGGGACATCAAGTTCGCCACCGGCGTTATCAATCTGCCGCAGCATCATCCGGCCGCCGTCGCCGGCGACGTCGCACAGTTCGACCACCTCAGCGAAGGCCGCTTCATCATGGGTGTGGGCCCCGGCGGCCTGGTCTCGGACATGGAGCTGTTCCAGACGAGCGAGAAGAACCGCGCCGAGATGGTCACCGACTCGGTCGAGATCATCCACAAAATCTGGTCCACGAACGCCCCGTACAACATCAAGGGCAAGTACTGGGACGTGGTCATCGAGAAGAACGTCATCCCCGGCATCGGCTTCGGTCCCATGCTCAAGCCCTACCAGCAGCCGCATCCGCCGCTGGCCATCTCGACGATGAGCCCGAACTCGAGCAGCGCCAAGCACGCGGCGATGAAGGGCTGGGGTATCGTGTCGGCCAACTTTATCCCGCCCGTGCATGCGAAGTCGCACTGGGAGCAGTACGCGCTTGGCTGCGAACTCGCAGGCAAGCCGCTGGACCGCTCCCAGTGGCGCGTGGCGCGCTCCATCCTGGTGACCGAGACGGACCAGCAGGCTGCGGACTATCTGGCCGGCCCGAACAGCTACTCCTGGTACTACGACTACATCATCGAGGACATGGCCGTGTTCAACATGCTCGGCATCCTCAAGCCGGACGCGAGCATTCCCGACGCAGAAGTGACGGCGAAGAACTGTCTGGACTGGATGGTCATCTCGGGCTCGCCGAAGACGGTGCTCGACAAGCTCGTGGCATTCGTCGACTACGTCGGCGGCCCATTCGGCACGCTGCTGGCCACGCAGAAGGACTGGGACAACCCCCAGCTGCACAAGGGTTCGATGCGACTGCTGGCCACCGAAGTCATGCCCAAGCTGCGCGCCTACTGCGCCGACATCTCCACCGCTACGGCTTAAG
>NZ_JBFPKM010000048.1:0-1100 GCF_040948755.1 Paraburkholderia sp. BR13444
AAGCGCAAGGCGATCCTGATCGCCAAGGTGCAGGACGAGGCCGGCCACGGGCTCTATCTGTATAGCGCCGCCGAAACGCTCGGCGTGTCGCGCGAGCAGCTGATCGACGCGCTGCACGCGGGCAAGGCCAAGTATTCGAGCATCTTCAACTACCCGACGCCCACCTGGGCCGACGTCGGCGTGATCGGCTGGCTGGTCGACGGCGCGGCGATCATGAACCAGATCCCGCTGTGCCGCTGCACCTACGGGCCGTACGCCCGCGCGATGATCCGCATCTGCAAGGAAGAGTCGTTCCACCAGCGCCAGGGGTTCGATGCGCTGCTCGCGATGATGGCCGGCACCGACGCGCAGCGCGAGCTCGTGCAGCAGGCGGTGAACCGCTGGTGGTGGCCGGTGCTGATGATGTTCGGCCCGAGCGACAGGGACTCGGTGCACAGCAACCAGTCGGCGCAATGGGGCATCAAGCGCATCACCAACGACGACCTGCGCCAGAAATTCGTCGACGCGACCGTCGAGCAGGCCAAGGTGCTCGGCGTCACGCTGCCCGATGCGGAGCTCAGATGGAACGCGGCGCGCGGCCACTACGATTACGGCGACATCGACTGGGAAGAGTTCTGGCGCGTCGTCAATGGCGACGGCCCGTGCAACCGCGAGCGCCTCGCCACGCGGGTGAAGGCCCATGAAGACGGCGCCTGGGTGCGCGAAGCCGCACTCGCCCATGCCGGGAAGCAGCGCCAGCGCGCGCAACAGCACGCCGCCTGAGTGGCACCGCACATCACAGGAATCAGGAGATCAGCAATGAACAAGGAATGGCCGATTTGGGAAGTGTTCGTGCGCAGCAAGCAGGGACTCGACCACAAGCACTGCGGCAGTCTGCACGCGGCCGACGCGCCGATGGCGCTGCGCATGGCGCGCGACGTCTACACGCGCCGCCAGGAAGGCGTGAGCATCTGGGTGGTGCCGTCCTCGGCGATCACCGCCTCGGCGCCCGACGAGAAGGCCGAGCTGTTCGAACCGGCGGGCGACAAGATCTATCGCCACCCGACGTTCTACACGCTGCCCGACGAAGTCAACCACATGTAAGCGCGCCATGACCACTA
>NZ_JBFPKM010000049.1:0-816 GCF_040948755.1 Paraburkholderia sp. BR13444
GTCGGGTCTGAAAAATTCGAAGAGCCCTGTGCAACAAGGGTTTAAAGCGGAAAGTGGTTGATGCATTTGCAGGAACCTGGCATTTTATGGGTAATTTCCTGCAAATTCTGTCGAGGTCTGGATGGGTCCGAAAGCAGTGGTGAGCGAAGGCGATTTGTTCCGGCATCCTCTGCGCGAGCAGATCAACCTGAAGCATCCGCTGGTGCGTCTGACCGATCTGATCAACTGGGATGGATTGAATGCGTCGATGAGCGCAAGCTTCGTCTCTCGCAAAGGTCGGCCGGCCACCTCACCGAGGTTGATTGCTGGTTTGTTGTATCTCCAGCATGCGTTCGATCTGTCGGACGAGGAAGTGGTCTGGCAATGGGCGGAAAATCCGTATTGGCAGGTCTTTACGGGCGAAACGTTTTTGCAGACCGAGCCGCCGATCGATCCGTCGAGCCTGACCCGCTGGCGCAAGCGTCTGGGCGAAGCCGGAGTTGAAGAACTGCTGGCCGAGACGATCGAAGCGGCGAAGCGCGCGGGCGTTATCAAGGCTTCAAGCGCAAAGCGCGTAATCGTTGACACGACGGTCATGCAAAAGGCGGTCGCCCATCCAACCGATTCGCGTCTGCTCGAACGGTGTCGCGAACATCTGGTGAAGGCTGCGGCACGGCACGGGTTGAAGCTGCGGCAGAACTACAACCGCGACGCGCCGCACCTGGCGCGTCAGATTGGCCGCTACGCGCATGCGAAGCAGTACAAGCGCATGAAGAAGGCGCTGCGCACGTTGCGCTCGCGCGTTGGGCGGGTGATGCGTGATGTCGAGCGTCAGCT
>NZ_JBFPKM010000004.1:0-700257 GCF_040948755.1 Paraburkholderia sp. BR13444
GCACGGTGACGGGCGTGGCGAATGGCGCCGTGAACGCATCGAGCGTTGACGCGATCAACGGCAGCCAGCTGTACGGCGCGGCATCGAGCACGGCCGAGGCACTGGGCGGCGGTTCGACCGTGAACGCAGACGGTACGCTCAGCGCACCGAGCTACAGCGTAGGCGGCACGACGGTGCACAGCGTAGGCGATGCCGTCACGAACCTCGACGGTCGCACGACGCAGAACACGGAGGACATCACGAAGCTGCAGACTGAGGTGGGCGATGTCGGCACGCAACTGTCGGCCGCGGTGCAGTACGACCGTCGCGCTGACGGCTCGGTGAACTTCGGTGCCGTGACGCTGGGTGGAGGCCAGGGCACGGGTCCGGTGATTCTGACCAACGTGGCCAACGGCACAAGCCAGTATGACGCTGTGAACTACGGTCAGTTGTCCGCGTTGCAGAACCAGGTAACGGACCTCAACGGCCAGGTGTGGAATCTCGGCAGCCAGATGTCGAACCTTCAGCCGGGCAACTCGGTCTCCGAGGCAGAAGACGCTTCGTCTTCGGGTGCCGGTAACGACGTGGTGGTCAATGTCGCTACGCCGGGTAGCGGTGCGGGCAGCACGACGGCCGGAGCAGGCGCGGCAGCGTCGGGCAACTACGCCACGGTGATTGGCGCGAGCGCCAACGCAGCAGCGGACAACGCGGTGGCAGTCGGTGCCAACGCGGCTGCAACCGGCGCCAGCTCGACGGCGATCGGCACGGGCTCGCAGGCTGCCAATGCGAACTCGGTGGCGTTGGGTCAGGGTTCGGTGACGGATCGGGACAACTCGGTGTCGGTGGGTTCGGCCACGCAGCAGCGTCAGATCACCAACGTTGCAGCGGGTACGGCGGACACGGATGCGGTCAATGTCGGTCAGATGAACAGCTCGGTTGCGCAGGGCGTGCAGCAGGCCAACAACTACACCGACATGCGGTTCAACGACTTGAACAGCACGATCGACAGTATCGCGAAGAAGTCATATTCCGGCTCGGCAGCGGCGATCGCCACGGCCAATCTGCCCCAGGCTCCTGCCGCGGGCAAGAGCATCGTAGCCGTCGCAGGCGGAACGTATGCAGGCCAATCCGCAGTTGCCGTCGGTTTGTCGACGTTCACGCGTAACGGCAAATGGATCATCAAGGCTTCGGGCTCGACCACCACCGCGGGTTCGTTCGCCGTCGGCGCCGGCGCCGGTTTCGTCTTCTAAACTGGAGAACGGCGCACGGATAGACTAACGAAAGAAGCGGAACCGGGCGGGATGTGCGAACATCCTGCCCGTTTTTTTTGGGGGGCTTCTCAACGGGATTTCAATGATTACGTGGTGCGTCGTTATGTAATCGATACGAGTCCGCTCGAGCAATTCGAGGCCGAGGCATTTGCAAGGATGCGGATTCCGCCCGGCGAAATTGGCCGGCCAACATCAGGAATATTTTCTCCGGCCGGATTTCCAATAAAAGCCCGGAAAGAAATTGCTGGCGCGCTATTCAACTTGATTCATTAACTTTCAATTGAATTATGTAAGAAAAGGCCTTTACGCCCCATTACGCATAAAATCGCCGGCATTAGTACAACTACCGATGCTGTAGTCAGACTACATTCTTACATTACTCACCACGGAGAGTCGCTACAGCCCATCCAGCTGAGCCGATTCTTCTTCCAACAGGCAAACGTTTGCAGTCATCGCTGCATGCCTGTTTTCGCGTCCGCTTTCCACCCACTCGACGCGCTCCGTTGTCCCAAGAAGAGCACAATTTCGGAGAGACACCTATGCAGAAGAAACTATGGCCGGCCGTCGCGATAGCGGCGGCCGTGAGCGCTGCTGCGCACGCGGAAATGCCCACTCCTGGTCTCGACTTCGCACCCATGTCGACCGTGCTGAACGCGTTCGCGTCGGCGGCCGCGCATCGGCGCGCGGAAACGCTCGTCAACAAGATGACGATCGACGAAAAACTGCAGTTCATTCATTCGGAGTACGCGATGTCCGCCGTGCCGGGCGGCGGCGCGGGCTACATTCAGGGCGTGCCGCGTCTCGGCATTCCCGACCTGAACATGGTCGACTCAGCCACCGGTTCGGGCAGCACCAATCAGCCATCGACGACCTTCCCGGCGACGCTCGCGGTCGCGGCGAGCTGGGACCGCGCGCTGTCGTGGAACTTCGGCAAGCAGATCGCGATCCAGTTGCGTCAGCAGGGCTTCGGCATGGGCCTCGGCGGTGGCACCAACCTCGCGCGTGAGCCGCGCGGTGGCCGGCTCTTCGAGTATCTCGGCGAAGATCCGGTGCTCGCCGGTGAGATGCTCGCCGAACGCACCGACGGCACGCAAAGCCAGAAGGTCATCGCGACGATCAAGCACTACATGGGCAACGAGCAGGAACACAACCGCGGCGGCGGCAACAGCCAGATCGACGAGCGCACGATGCGCGAGCTCTATCTGCTGCCGTTCGAAATCGCCGCGCGCCGCGCGCAGCCGGGCAGCGTGATGTGCAGCTACAACGAGGTCAACGGCACCTATGCCTGCGAGAACTCGCACATTCTCAACGACGTACTGAAGAACGACTGGCACTTCGAAGGTCAGGTGCAGTCGGACTGGGGCGCTACGCATAGCACCGCCGCCGCGATCAATGCCGGTCTCGATGAAGAAGAAGACGTCGGTTCGACCGTCTATCTGACGCCCACGCTGGTCAAGCAGGCAATCGCGAACGGCTCGGTGTCGACCGCGCGCCTCGACGACATGGTCGAGCGCAAGCTGTACGTGATGATCCGCACGGGCGTGATGGACGATCCGCCGAAGGGTGGCGCGACCATCGACTTCTCGGCCGCGAGAGCCTTCACGCAGTCGGTCGAAGAGCAGTCGATGGTACTGCTGAAGAACGCCGGCAATCAGTTGCCGCTGTCCGCCGGTTCGCTGTCGCGTATAGCGGTGATCGGCGGGCACGCTGACGCGGCGGTGTTGACGGGCGGCGGTTCGGGCAACACCCGCGATCCGGTGACGGGCGCGTTCGCCGGTTGCGGCGGCTTGACGTTCGGCACCGAGACGGGCTGCAGCTGGTGGACCAACCCGTGGCTGAAGCTGGACACGCCGATCGTGTCGGCGATCAAGGCGCTCGCGCCGCAGGCCACGGTGACCTTTGCCGGCAACAGCGATCAGCAGTCGCCGTTTGCCGCCTATACGCAGCAGCAGATCACCCAGGCAGCAACGCTGGCCGCGAACTCCGACGTCGCGATCGTCGTGGTCGCGCAGCCGGCCGGCGAGGATATCGGCGATCTGCCGAGCCTGGGCCTCGCGAATCCGACCAACCAGGATGCACTCGTCGAAGCGGTTGCGGCGGCCAATCCGCATACGATCGTCGTCGTCGAAAGCGGCAACCCGGTGCTGATGCCGTGGAAGGACAGCGTGTCGGCGATCGTCGAAGCATGGTATCCGGGCGAAGGCGGCGGCAACGCGATTGCGAACGTGCTGTTCGGCAAGGTCAATCCTTCCGGCAAGCTGCCCGTCACGTTCCCGATACGCGACCAGGACACGCCGACGTGGGGCACGAATGGCGCGTTTGCGGCGAACCCGGTGTACTCCGAGAAGCTCGATATGGGCTATCGCTGGTACGACTCGCAGAACATCACGCCGATGTTCGAGTTCGGCTACGGCCTGTCGTACACGCACTTCGCGTACTCTGGTCTATCGGTTCAGCATCTGCCCGACGGTCTGATCGATGTGTCGTTCAACGTGCGTAACGATGGGCGCGTCGCCGGTGCCGAAGTGCCGCAGGTGTACCTCGGCGTACCGTATCAGGGTGAGCCGCCGCGACGTCTCGTCGGCTGGGACAAGGTTGGTCTGAACCCGGGCGAATCGCGTCGCGTGCACGTGGTCGTGACGCAGCGCATGCAGAGCGTGTGGGATACCACGAACAACCGTTGGCTTTATGTGCCGGGCAGCACGGTGTACGTCGGCGCATCGTCGCGCGACATCCGTCTGCAGGGGCACGGCTAAATAGTGTGACGTCGTAGCGAACGCGGGCGCGCGAAGTTGCGCGCCCGCTTGTATTGCCGATTACGCTTTCAGCGTGTTCTTGTAGAACTTTCCATCCTTCATCACAACCCGCAGGTTCTGCTCCGGGTTAGCCATCAGGTCGAGATTCTCGAGCGGATTGCCATCGACGAGAAGCAGATCGGCGTATGCACCTTCTTCGAGTACGCCGAGCTTGCGCGGATACGGATTGCGGTGCCCGGACAGCGCGAGTAGTTGTCCATTGGTGCCCGTTGCAATGGTCAATGCCTCGGCTCCGTTGTACCACCGCTTCATATGCGTGAGCATCCTGCCTTGCCCCGCGGCCACGGTCTGCGAAAAGATCAGGTCCGTGCCGAATGCGACCTTGATGCCATGCTTGCGCGCGAGTTTGAAAGCGCGATCGGTGCCCGCAATCACTTCGAGAAATTTCTCGCGGCTCTGTGGGGCGAGCGGGCCCACGTCGTCTTCGTTGACGAACGGCTGCGTGCTCAACCACGTGCCGTTCTTCGCCATCAACGCCGCAGTCTTGTCGTCCATCAGATGACCGTGCTCGACGCACTGCACGCCCGCCGCAACGGAGCGCTGAACCGCTTCTGGCATGTACGCATGCGTGAGGACATAGGTGCCCCAGTCGGCCGCTGTTTCGACGGCCGCGCGCAACTGCTTTTCGGTAAAGGTGAGCATGTCGAGCGGACTGCGCGGCGTCGATACGCCACCGGAGCCGACCAGCTTGATCTGCGTCGCGCCCTGGATGAACTGCTCGCGCACGCGCAAGCGGACTTCGTCCTCGGTGTCGGCGATTGCGAAGCCACCGCCCCGCTCCAATTGGGTGACCTGGCTGCTGGTGCGCGGCAGCTCGGTCAGTGCGCGGAAATCGCCGTGACCGCCGGTGGTCGTGATCATCGCGCCAGACGGATAGATGCGCGGTCCGGAAATCATGCCGCTATCGATTGCCTGCTTCAGCGCGAATGACGGGCCGCCCGCGTCGCGGATCGTCGTGAAGCCGCGCAGTAGCGTGCGTTCCGCTTCAGCGCTTGCCGCGATATGGACGAGTGAAATGTCCGATTGAAGGATGACCTGAACCGGCACCGCCGCGAGCAGCGCATGCCAGTGCATGTCGATCATGCCGGGCATCATCACCTTGCCACCGCAATCGACCAGCGTTTTGCCGTCGCTCGAAGCCGGTTGCCCTCGACCCAACTGGCTGATGCTGTCACCCTCGACAACCATATAGAGGCCGTCACGCAACGTCGACGATTTGCCATCGAACAAACGGAAGTTCGTGAATAGCACCGGCTTCGCGGGCGGTGCTGGCGGCACGGTGGTTTGGGCATTGCTGAGCCCGGGCATTACGAGACTCAGCATCGAGGCGGCGAGACCAGTGACAAAACCGCGGCGCGACAGGTCGGCGCTAATACGGCGGTTTGCATATTGCACTTGTGACTTGTCACAAAGACATGAGGAAGATGGACTGACTATTTTATTGCCAAGATACTTTCCTGAAGGCATAGCTCACCCCATTACGTGGACCGCGGTGCATCGAAAGCCGCCGTCTGACTACAGTTCACAATTGGCGACGTGAGAGTCAAGCCAGCACAGAGTATCTGCTGCGAACGATGATGGCAAATGCGGGAGCGCAGTGCGGAAATGATCGGTCGAACCAAGGCCGCGATGCGACGAACTGGCGTAGCGCGGCAGGCCCGCCTAACGGGTCGATGCGCAATCTTCGAGCATTCAGTGCCGGCGCTGAAATTCCCAATTGTCCGAACCGGACCGACAGAATCGCGGAGTGAGATGCATCGTTTGTCCTCTTGCACTGAGGTCGATTGCCGCGACCCGGCATGTTCGCGCCTCTTCCTTGACCGTGTGTGAGGGTGTGATCGTCGCGTGGACACGAGGCCTGTTGCGCGTAGCGTCGTTCGTCCAGTCGAGTGTTTCGCCATCCTGCTTGGTATCGAGCGCCTGATTCACTGCGGACTGGATCGACGCGATGTCCGCTTGCCGCATCAGACTGATCGGCGTATCGCTCAGGAATCCAAGGTTGATGGCCGCGTGAGCGCCCATTGTTCCCAGCACGAGCAAGCTACCAATAACCACTTTGTACGGCCGCGACGGTACTGACATGGGTTGGTTCTCCTGAGAAAAGGTCATGCGCAGATTGATGGCCAGAAGGACAATAAAGGCAATGACAGCCGATAGTACCATTGGAAAAGTCTCGACGAATACGCTCGTGCAGGGTTTCGTGGACGAAGAGAAGCCCGCCTGACCCGCACGGTTCGGCTCAGGCGGGCTTGCGCGATCACAGCTCGATATAGTCTGATCGTCGGGGATCAGCGTCATCGAGAAGGATCGCTTCGTCAGTTCTTCTGCGCGAGCAGCGCCTGAATCCTGGCTTCGGTCTGCGCATAGTCGCCTTCTCCAAAGTGCGAGTAGACGATATGACCTTGCTTGTCGATCAAATAGAACGCGGGCCAGTACTGGTTGTTATACGCATTCCAGGTCGCGTACTGATTGTCCTGCGCAACCGGATAGGTGATGCCGAGCCGCTTGAGCGCGGTCTTCACATTGCCGGTGTCGCGTTCGAACGGATATTCGGGCGTATGCACGCCGATCACCGTGAGCCCCTGATCCTTGTACTTCTGGTTCCAGCTTTTCACGTAAGGCAGCGTGTTGGCGCAATTGATGCAGCTATAGGTCCAGAAGTCGACGAGTACTACTTTGCCGCGCAACTGCTGCAATTTGAGCGGCTCGCTATTGAGCCATTGCGTGATGCCTGTGAGCTCGGGTGCGGGCGGCCCGCTTTCCTGCGGCGCGGCGATCGCGGCCGTACTCGCCGCGATCAACGCGCAGGCGGCAAACGCGGCGGACAGTGCGAAGCTTTTCAATCGGGTAGTCATGTCAAAGTCCTTTGAGTGAGGGGAAAAGGCCGGCGAGCCGCGCGTACAGCAGCACGTCGTACTGCAAATAGATGGCGAGTGCGGTCAGCATCACCAGTACGCCGAATACCTGTTGCAGACGCTCTGCGTGACGCGAGACGACACGTACATGACGCGTCACGTAATGTCCGCCATAGATGATCGCGAGCATTGGAATCGCTGCGCCGATCGCATACAGCGTGAGCAGCAGTGCCGACCAGCCGAGGTCCTGAGCGTTAACGACGAGCACGAGAATCGACGCGAGCACGGGTCCGGCGCAGGGCGTCCATACCGCGCCGAGCGACATGCCGAGCACGAAGCCACCCGCGTTGCCGCTGCCCGGCTGCGTGCCCGGAGCGATTGCCGCGCCGATCCGGTCGAGCGGTCCTTGCAGTTGCGCGACGAGCCAGTCGTAGGGGCGCGGCCAGATACGCAGAAGTCCGGACAGTGCGAGCAACGCGATGCCGGTATTGCGCAGTACCTGTTGCGCGACGTGCACGGTGCTCGACACAGCGCCCAATAGCAGCGCGAAAGACGCGAAGGTCAGGATGAAGCCGGCAACGATGAAGAGTGGCCGCGTACGGCTCGGTTGTTCGACGGAAGTGCCGAGCAGGATCGGCATCACCGGCAGCACGCAGGGAGAGGCAATCGTCAGCAACCCGGCGAGCAGGGCGAGCGGAGTTTCGAGGGTACTGTGCATGATGGGCGTTCCGTTGGCTGGGATGACCGTATTGGAACGCCCGCGCGTATCTGGTTTATGTCGGCGATCAGGCGCGGTTGCAAGGTTGTGTGTCCGCGCACGGCGCAGATACATTGCGAGACAAACCGGCTGACGAGTCGATGCGCGCTGCGGTGGCTGCAGCGCTGGTGGAATGCGTGATCAGCGCGTCCGGCATGTGATTAGTCGACTACGATTTATGCGTTGCCTATAAAGCAACGATGCGTGAACTTAGTTGCTCTTGGTGACGGCGGCCTGCGCTGTCACCATTCATCTCAAGCGGGGGGCTGCGCGATATCGCGCGCGAGCGGACCCGATCAATTCCGTATCCAAGCCTTGCTTGAAGGAGAACAACCATGTCGGATCAGATCAATAGCCGTCGCCGCCGCTTTCTCGGAACGGCGGTTGCGGGTATCAGCCTGCTCGAATTGGGACTGAGCGGACTCGCGCATGCGCAATCGGCCGACACGGCCGGCAATGCGAAAGCAGGTGCGCGCGTGGCGTCGTTCGAGAGCATTCGCTCGATCAATGCGGGCACGCTGAGCATCAGCTATGCGGAAGCGGGCCCGCAGAACGGACCGGTGGTCATGCTGCTGCACGGCTGGCCTTATGACATCTACAGCTTCGCCGAAGTAACGCCGTTGCTGACGGCGGCCGGTTATCGAGTGATCGTGCCTTACCTGCGCGGCTACGGCGGCACGCGTTTTCTGTCGGCCGATACGCCGCGCAACGGTCAACAGGCGGTGGTCGCGGTCGACATCATCAACCTGATGGACGCGCTGAAAATCGACAAGGCCGTGCTCGGCGGCTTCGACTGGGGCGCGCGCACCGTGAACATCGTCGCCGCGCTGTGGCCGCAACGCGTGAAGGCGATGGTGTCGGTGAGTGGATATCTGATCGGCAGCCAGGAGGCTAACCGCGCGCCGTTGCCGCCGAAGGCCGAGCTCGCGTGGTGGTATCAGTTCTATTTCGCCACCGAGCGTGGCCGCGCGGGTTATGAAGCGAACCGTCATGACTTTAACAAGCTGATCTGGCATACGGCCTCACCGAAATGGAATTTCGACGATGCCACGTTCGAGCGCTCCGCCGAATCGTTCAATAACCCGGACCATGTTGCCGTGGTGATTCACAACTACCGCTGGCGTCTTGGACTCGCGCAGGGCGAGCCGCAATACGACGAACTCGAAAAGCGCCTCGCCACCGGACCGACGATCGCGGTGCCGACCATCACGCTCGAAGGGGATGCGAACGGCGCCGCGCATCCCGAGCCCGCTGCGTACGCGAAGAAGTTCACCGGCAAGTATCAGCACCGCAACGTCAGCGGCGGCATCGGCCACAACCTGCCGCAGGAAGCGCCGAAAGCTTTTGCGGATGCGATTCTCGACGTCACGCGCCTTTGATCGAGCCGGCCCTCGCCGGCTTCTCACTTATAAACAGAACCCCGGCAGTCGAACGCACGGCTGCCGGGTTTTTTTCATGGGCGGGCCATTTGCAGCACGCGCGTAACTCGCAAGACGCATGCGACGCTGGCACTGTGCCGCATCATCGGAAGCGGGGTTTTGTATCGCAATGTATCAACGGCGTACGCAGACAAACACGCTTGCAGAAATGGGGGGTGACGAAAACATTGCAGATACGTTGGGGCGTTCTAATGTCTTCACGCAAGGTTGATTCACGACGTTGCGTGTGAATCAGGCGGGGCGTCACAGTGTATCTGCGCTGATGGCTTTGTGTCCCGCTCAATCCTTATCCCTGATGATTTGATACCCGGAGAAGACTCATGAAACTCGTCCAATCGCTGATCGTCGCTGCACTCGTCGCTGCTCCCGTTGTTTCGTTCGCGCAATCGCAAGCGCAACCGCAACAGGCGCTCACTCGTGCTGAAGTTCGCGCGGAGCTGGTTCAATTGGAAAAGGCCGGCTACAACCCGGCTAGTGACAACGCGCAATACCCGCAGAACATCGAGGCAGCAGAAGCGCGTGTCAGCGCGGGCAAGGACGCTACCGCCTACGGCGGCGTCGCGAACGGCAGTTCGGCTTCGGGCTCGCACGTGCCGATGAAGCATGCCGCGGCGGATCGCGTAGATGACGGCTCCAACGTCGTCGGCCTCGGTTCCATCTACGCGCATTCGTGATCGACACAAACGAGCAAGCCGTCCGCGCGCATCGATTCGTGTCGACGCGCGGACGCCTTGTTTTTAACCCACCTGACGAGAAAAAACGATGACCACGATGCTGAAAAAAATCCTTGGTTCCGTTCTGTTGCTGGGCGGACTGTTCGCATTGCAGGCCACGGAGTTCGCGCAGGCTGCGCCGTCCGACGACCTGAAGGGCAAGAACGTCGTGCTCGTTCATGGCGCCTTCGCTGACGGGTCGAGCTGGGACAAAGTGATCCCGTTGCTCGAAGCGCGCGGCCTGCATGTCGTGGCCGTGCAGAATCCACTGAGTTCGCTCGCCGACGACGTGGCGGCAACCCGGCGCGTGATCGCGCAGCAGAACGGACCTGTGATTCTGGTCGGCCATTCATGGGGCGGCGTGGTGGTTAGCGAAGCCGGCAACGACGACAAGGTGAAGAGCCTCGTATACGTCGCGGCATTTGCGCCGGACAACCGCCAGTCCATCGCCGACATCACGAAAGACAAACCCGCTCCGGTCTGGGCTAGCGAGTTGCGCAAGGACTCGGCCGGCTATCTGACGCTATCGACCCACGCGGTGCTCGACGACTTCGCGCAGGATCTGCCGCTGCCGCAGAAACGCCTGATCGCGGCGACGCAGCAGCCGTGGGCCGCTGGCTGTATCGACGACAAGGTGACGAACGCCGCCTGGCATGACAAGCCGTCGTATTTCGTGGTGTCGGGCCGCGACCGCATGATCGATCCGGCCTTGCAACTGGAGATGGCGAAGCACATCGACGCGAAGATCACGCGCATCGACACGAGCCATGTCGCGATGCTGAGCCAGCCGCAAGCGGTGGCCGACGCGATCATCGCCGCCTCGCGTGCCGCGCATTGAACCGCGCAGTCTGATCGCCAATCAGATTGCGATCGATGGAATGCTCTTCATGCAGCGCAGCGCGAACATCGAGCGGCTATGGCGAATGCCTGCGATCTTGTAGAGCTTTTCGCGCAGGAAGCGTTCGTAGCCGGCGGTGCCGTCTACCGCGACCTTGACCAGGTAGTCGTAATCGCCGGACACCAGGTACGCTTCGAGTACTTCGCTGAGCGTGGCGAGCTCGGCGCCGAAGCGCGCGAGCGCGTCTTCGTCGTGGCGGTCCAGCGTGACTTCGAGCAGCACGACGTCCGCGAAACCGAGCTTCTGCTGATCGAGCAAGGCGACATAGCCGCGGATATACCCTTCGTTTTCGAGCTGCCGCGTGCGATTCCAGCACGCGGTGGTCGACATGCCGACCAGTTCGGCAAGATCCGCATTGCTGAGCCGAGCGTTCTTCTGAAGCTCGCGCATGATCTTGCGATCGAGGACGTCGAGCGGGCGGTTTCGGGTGTTCATCAACGATGATGGAAGAATATTTTGCGAAACAGTATTATAGGTGAAGATTGTTCCGGATAGGCGGCATCAACGGATGCGTTTAAGAAGCCTATCCAGCCTGGCTCCGGGTATATTTTCAACGTGCATTCATGCCCGGGACATCCGCCCGGACCGCAGGCCTCGCGCCGGCGATCCTCCGTGGCCAAAAGCCGCTTTTTCGGTGTCTCGCCGCCTTCACGGTAAGGCGGCACGCGGGCGAATTCCGGCGTTACCCACGCAGGAAGGCGCGCTCGCCGGGCATGGACGCATGTCGCCGCATGTGTGTATCGCAACTCTCTTTTGCCTGCTGATTCGCCAATGCCGATCCAGTTGTATGTTTCGTTTCTTCTCGCGTCCGCCGTACTCGTTTATTCGCCCGGTCCGGTCAATGTTCTTACGATGAGTCAGGCGCTAAGCGCTGGATGGCGCGCGGCATTGCCCTGTGTATGGGGTGGCACCTGCGCGGTATTGCTGCAACTCGCTTTTACCGCGTTGTGTCTGAACTCGCTATTGCTGATCGATGAGCGCGCGCTAGTCGTGTTGCGCTGGGCCGGCGCAATTTATCTGGTTTATCTTGGTTTCAAACAATGGCGAAGCGGCACATGCGCGGCTTCGCCGCTTCTGTCAAAAAGAGCCGGACAACGCGGCTTGTTTTGGCGCGGCTTCGCGACGTCGGGCCTGAATCCGAAAACGCTATTGTTCTTTCCGTCTTTCTTTCCACAGTTCATCAGTACTTCGTCGAATGAAGCGCATTGGTCGGCCAATCACCAGTACTTTTGCACTGATGTTCGCGTTGGGCGTCGCATCGACGGCAATCTTCTCACACCGTCTGCGCACGGTTCTGCAGCGGCCGGCGCGGCTGCGCGTCGTGAACCGCCTGATGGGTAGCTTGCTGGTTGGAATGGGCGCGCTGATGGCGGCGGTACGCTGACTACGAAGCTAGCCGCATACCGCCGCCGCGGGGACAACGTCACCCTTATCGTCTGTACCGCGCGATATCAATGAAAAATGAGGTACAGGATGATCAGAACGATCAACGGAACGCCGAGTAGCCAGCCAATCAGGTAAGGCATGATGTCATCTCCTTTCGCATTTAAGTTCGAATACGCAGGAGTGGCAGCAGGCCGCGTGCCTGAGTCGAAACGGCACCAGGCTGCGACGCATAGGGGTGTCGTATCTCGTGCCCGTATCGTTCTTTAGCCGTTATTCGAGAAGCCCGGATACAGCGTCATCCCGCCATCGACGAACAGCGTCGTGCCGACGACGTAATCGCTTTCATCGGAAGCAAGCCACACCGCCGCCTTGCCGATATCTTCCACGGCGCCGACGCGTCCATAGGGAATCAACTGCAATAGTTTGTCGAGTGCCGCTTGCGAATCCCACGCGTCCTGATTGATCCGCGTACGGATCGCGCCCGGCGCAATCGAATTGACGCGAATGCGCTCGGGAGCCACTTCCTGCGCCAACGATTTCATGAACATCTGAACGCCGCCTTTAGACGCGGCGTAATTGACGCGCCCCGCCCACGGAATGACCTCGTGAACGGAGCTCATGCAAATGATCTTGCCGAGCGCTTTCGATACGGTCGTCGGGCCGCGGCGGCGGAATTCTTTTACTGCGGCCTGGCAGGTTAGAAACTGGCCGGTCAGATTCGTCGACAGCACGAGTTGCCAATCGTCGAGCGTCATGTCGGCGAATGCGCTGTCCTTCTGCAGTCCGGCATTCGCGACCACGATATCGATGCCGCCAAAGCGCGCGCGACTCGCCTCGAAGAGGTTCGCTACCTGAGCGGGATTGGATACGTCTGCCTGGATCGCGATTGCCGATCCACCGGATTCTTCTATTTCGTCGGCGAGCTTTTCATCAGGTTCCGCGTGCGAATGATAATTGAGCACGACCGCCGCGCCAGCATTCGCGAGTGCTTTGGCGACGCCATAGCCGATTCCAGAACTCGCGCCGGTAATCAGCGCGACCTGATTGGCCAGTAACTTTTCCATTTGAGTGCTCCGGCAACGACGAAAGGCGAAGCCGCCACCTACCGGCGCGCGACATCGCGCGAATAGACGGCGGCCCGCCTGGTGTTGCAGTCCACGACGCGTGGCCTATATCACGCCGGCAACCAGCAGAACGATCACCACGATCAATACGATGCCGAGTCCGCCGGTCGGACCATAGCCCCACGCCCGGCTGTGCGGCCACGCCGGAAAAGCGCCGATCAGCAGCAGAATCAGCACGATGAGAAGAATGGTTCCTAGCATGTTATGACCTCCGCCTGGTTGAAGGGGACCTGCTGTACCCACGTTGCCCACAGGGCCGCAGGGTCATCCCTAGAGAGCAAACCGTGTACCCAAGGCCGATCCTTTAAGAGGATCACAGTGGCAGCGCACGCCGGTGCGGAGATTCGCGAGTCAATTAAAACGGCACCCATTGCGCTCGAAACATGAGCAGGGTGCCGTTTTTCCAATTGCGGACACGTCGCGCGTCCTATAGAAGGTAGGGTCCGTTGATGCGGCCTTCGAAAATCGCGGTGTTGATGTCCCAATCGTCGACGGTGCCCGTGCCGCCACCGTCCACCTTGACGACTACCGATCGGCCGCCGCGCACCATTTCTCGTTGACGTGAAAAGGCGAGCACAGTGCGGCGCCCGCCTCGATTTCTGCAAGGGCTATGCCAACGTAGGGGAAGTGAGCCGCAAAATGGAGCGGGGGCCGCGATGCGAAACCTGGCAAGGATCCGCGCGATAGCCGCATTGAATCACACCGGATACGACCGCGATCTCGAGTCGAAGTGTTTGCGCGCGTCGCACGGGTCGCGTGCGAATGGTTGGGGCGTAGCGCAGCGTCGCGCGTGGCGAAGCGACGCGTGCAACGCTCTATCGCAAGCCCAAACGGAAACGGCACGCGCCCTGTGCGCGTGCCGTGATGCTGAAACGCCCCCGCGAGCAATGCTAGCGGCGTCGCCCTTTGCGCGGCGCAGCGGCTTCCGCGATACGCAGATGCGCGTCCGGAAAGCCCGGCGGGTATTCGACGACGCGCGTCGCGGCCGGCACCAGCGGCGCGGCCAGACTCGAACGCGCGCCGACACGAGCGCCGCCGACGATCGCGGCCATCGCCTCGCGGTCGAGTTCGACGCTTTCGGTCAGATCCTTGATGCTCAGCTTGGCCATGACGGCTCCAGAAAAACGCGCCGGCGGCCAGACCCGTTCGGGTTCCGGCCGCCGGGCTCGGAATGTGTTCAGTGTGCTATTCGTTTTACTGCGGTCTCAACGCACTATCAGTATAGGAAATCCGTTCGCGGCGTGCGCGGTCGTGGGGCTGTCGCGGCAGTGAAGGAACCCCCGGTCCCCCGCGGCTTACACGGCGGAGAGGTTCGCGCCCGCCAGGATCGGATCGACTTTCAGCTTCGGCAGCACGACGTCCGAGCCGATATAGCCGATGTCATTGAGCGCTGCGACATTGACGATTTGCTGTTGAGCCAGATTCTGAGTGACGTTGACATTGACGTTGACGTTGGCGATGCCGGCAAGGCTGCCGAGACCACCAGGGCCCGAGGGCATGGGCACGTTGCTGCCGGTGCCGCCGGCGATCCCGGACATGGTCCGGCGATCGAGTTCGCGCGCGCCGGGCAGATCGCGAATCATGAGGGATGACATGGCGTTTCTCCTAAAACGTATGGAAGGCGGACATGCATGGCTTGCGGCGAAGCGGCCCGCGACAGCGGGCGCCTCGCCGCGCCATGCATTAGTGGCCGTTAGAGTTGCTCGACACGACATACGGGCTGAGCGTCGAGTCGATGCCTTCGGAGAACGCAACGTTGTTGCCGTTGGCGTTCTGGAAGTTCAGTTCGTTGCCGATGAATTGCGAGGTGGTGCTGTTCTTGATGCTCGTCGGCGCATAGACCGGGGCGAAGCTGTAGTACTTGCTGGGGCCATAGCCACCGCGTACGGCTTTCATGGCCTTGCTGTCGAGTTGTTCGGTAACGGACAGGTCTTTGATCATCAGCGTTTTCATGGTGAGTCTCCTGAAGGAAGTTTTCGCAGTGTCGCGAGTGGTTTCGAGCAATTCGTTTGCTCGGGCATCACTAATGCACAGGCTGTGCCAGTGGTGGCCACGTATCCTGAGGAAATCGACGAAGCCTTGTCGTATAAGGGTTTTGCGCGAGGTTCGGCCGCCGCGCCGGTCCGCTCGAACCGCGTTGACGCGCTAGAGGCGGTGGCGGCAGTCCGACATCGCGGCGGACCCTGTTGGCTCGCACACGACATTGCCCACGACACCATGCGGCGCGGCGCGCGGCTCATGCCTGGTTTGCCTGGTTTGCGAAAGCGCGGACCGGGAGCTAGTATCGAAACGGCACATGTAACTGGATACGACAGCTTCTCTATCGACCCGCGTGGCGTCGGTCGCATGCGACACGGTCCAGCGGCAACGGCGGTGCTTCGCAAAAATGGCTAGCCTTGCGCGTGTGATTCTCGACTTCCAGAGCGGCGAGCTGTCGCGCGACGAGTTCGTCGCGCAGCTCGACAGCGCGTTGGCGACCGAGCAACTCGGTCCGACGCGGCTGCTGGAGACGCTATACGCCGCGCATCACAAGTCACCGTTGCCCGACGATCTCTATCTGGAAGTGCGGCGGCGCATCGAGCTGCTGCGCGTGTCGAACGTCGCGGCGGGTGGCGAGGAAACTGGCATACAGACCACGGTCGATCTACCGTCGCTGCGTTCGTCGAGCTCGGGCGGCGCTGGCAGCGCGGGCAGCGCGAGTACCACTGGAAGCACCGCGCACGAAACCATCAAAGGCATCGGCGATACCCTGAACAACCGCTTCGTGCTCGAAGAGTGCCTCGGCGTGGGCGGCATGGGCACCGTGTACAAGGCGCTCGATCTGCGCAAGCTCGAAGCGTCGGACCGCAAGCCCTATCTGGCGATCAAGGTGCTGAACGTCCAGTTTCGCGGCAATCCGAATTCGCTGGTCGCGTTGCAGCGCGAAGCACGCAAGGCGCAGGTGCTCGCGCATCGCAACATCATCACCGTGTACGACTTCGACCGCGACGGGCCGATCGTCTATCTGACGATGGAGTACCTGAGCGGTAAGCCGCTCAGCCAGCTGCTGCGCACGCCTGGATATCAGGGCATGCCGGTGCGGGCCGCGCTGCCGATCGTGCGCGGCATGTGCGCGGCGCTCGCGTACGCGCACGAGCGCGGCTTCGTCCATTGCGATTTCAAACCCGCGAACGTGTTTTTGACCACCAATGCCGAAGTGAAAGTGATCGACTTCGGCATCGCGCGCGTATTCCAACGGCCGGAAGAGGAGAGCGACGCGACCGTGTTCGATCCCGGCAGTCTCGGCGCGTTGACGCCGGCCTATGCGAGCCCGGAGATGATCGAGCATCGCGAGCCTGACCCGCGCGACGACATCTACGCGCTTGGCTGCATCACCTACGAGCTGCTGACCGGACATCATCCGTTCGACCGCCTGTCGGCCACGCAGGCGCGCAATGCCGAGTTCAAGCCGCAGCGTCCGCCGAATCTCGATGCGCGCCAATGGCGCGCATTGCGTGCCGCGTTGTCGTTCGACCGCAATACGCGGATGCCGAGCGTCGAGCGCTTTATCGCCGAGTTCGACAATGAAGCGCGCGCGGAGAAGTCCGGGTCGCTCGCATGGGCCGGGCTCGCTACGCTGGCCGTCGTGTGCGCGGTTACGGTGGGCGTTTTCGCTGTTCGCTCGGGGTCCAACCGGCAGCAGGCCGCGCGCTCCGAGGCGGCGGGACCGCTGGGCGATCAGGTCGATCGGGCGGCTGCGGCGTCCGCTGTCGCGCCTGCAACGAATGCCGCACAGACAGCGCCTTCGGCTGGCGCGAATGAAGGCGGTACTACAACGGGTGGTGCGGCCGCAACCGCGACGCCGGCGCCCGCGCCCAAGCCCGCGTTGACGCTTGCCGCGATCACGCCCACGCTTGCCCGGGTACCGTGTTCGGCTTTATCGGGCGCGGTGCAGGACCACGCACTGACGGTGCGCGGTTTCCTGTCGCAGCGGTACGGCGCCGCGCGTCTGAAGGAGACCTTGGCGGCGCTGCCTGGCGTCGATACGGTTTCGCTCGATGTGCGGCCGCTCGCCGACGACAAATGCGACTTCGTCAAAACGCTTGCGCCGTTTCTGGTGCGCAATTGGCAGGCGGGACGGGCAGCGTCGCTGCACATGCGACCGCCAAGCGGTTTGCTGACCGAGAACGACTCGCTGGTGGTCGACCTGAAAGCGCCTCCGTTCGATTCCTTCGCGACCGTCGACTACTACCAGTTAGACGGCCACGTCGTGCACATGGTGCCGAGCCGTCTGTGGCCGGACAACCAGATGCAGGCCAACGGCGGTCCGTACACGATCGGCAGCAATGCAGGCGATTGGACCGTATCGAAGCCGTTCGGCTCGGAGATGGTGGTGCTGGTGGTGACCCCGGTGCCGCTGTTCGACAAGCTGCGCCCGGAAAGCGAAGCGCGCGCCGATTATCTGCGCGCGCTCGAGACGCGGTTGAAGCAGATCGGCGGCCAATACGGGCAGGATCGTCTCTTGGCGGACTTCGCGCCGATTACGACCAAACCCGCCCAGCCATGATCCGTCAAAGAGCCAATCGAAACGGCCCTCAGCGCAAATCCTTGACGACGCGAAAACCGTTCTGCGATTGACGCACGCCCGCGCTGTATTTGAAGCGCGTCGCGCTGAGCATGTAGTCGCCGCCTTCGCGCCATGAGCCGCCGCGAATCGCGCGCATCTCGCAGCCGGGCGTGTCCCACGCGTGGCCGTCAGCGGGTGCGCCCTGATAGGAGTTGTGCCAGCAGTCGGCGGTCCACTCCCAGACGCCGCCGTTCATGTCGTACAGACCCAGCGGATTCGCGGCGAACGTGCCGACGCTTTCCGGTCCTTCCTTGTGCCACGGGTCGCCGCAGTCCTTGCAATTGGCGTTGCCCTTGCGCATCTGATCGCCCCACCAGTACGCGGTCGTGGTGCCGGCGCGATCCGCGTATTCCCATTCGGCTTCGGTCGGCAGACGGTACGGTTTGCCGGTCGTTTTGGCGAGCCATTTGACGTACTGCTGCGCGTCGTCCCAACTCAGATCGCGCGCGGGTGCGGTCTTGATGCTATTGCTCTCCGGGGTCAGCTTCTGGCATGCGCCGTCGGCGACGCACGCATTCCATTGCTCGACCGTCACCGGGAATTTGCCGATCGCGAAGGGTGCGCCGATGCTCACGTGATGCACGGGCTTTTCCGAAGGGTCATCGGTATTGCTGCCCATTGCGAACGAGCCGGCGGGTACGGCGACCATGATCGGACAGGCGGCGCAGTCGCGGATTTCACCGGCGGTCGGCGGATGGGCGACGGTCTTTTCGGCGAAGGGCGCAGCGGCGGCCGTGGCGGGCGGCGTCGGCGCTGGCGCGGCAGCGGGGCGCGGTGGTGGCGGCGCGGCCGCGCTCGCTTGCGCCGCGGGATGCGCGACCTGGGCAGGCGGTGCGGGTGGCGCGACATGCCCGCTCTGCGCCGCGGGCGCGGCCGGTTGCGCACCACTCACCGCCGGAGTCGATGCCGCCGCGCGCAATCGATCGATACGCGCATGCGCGAGTGTGGCGAAGCGCCCATTCGGATAGGCCTTCAGATAAGCCTCGTAATCGGCTGGGTAGTTGCTGTCCTTGATCGACTCCCAGAACGTGATTTCGTATTGTTCGCCGCTTTCCTTCGGCATGATGCCGCGACTGCGCGGTATTGCGGCGTGATCGTCCGAGGTAATCGACGACGCGATAGTGCGTTCGCCACTGGTGGGAATGGAAGTACGCGCTACGGAGAGCCACGGCTGCTGCGCTCCGCGAGTGGCGGCGCGCACCTCGGTGGCGACTTGGCGGAACAGCGCGGCGAGCGATTGGGACGATGCGTCGGCATCATCGAGCGCTTGCAGCAACGCACCGGTGTAGACGCCATGCCGCGGACCGTCCGCCGCGAAACCACCCGGCGCGGTTGCGTAGGCAATCACGGTGTTGGCAGCGAGCTTCGGTTGGTTGGTCGCAATCTCGGCGGGCCTAAATGGATTGTCGAGGCAGGTATCGAGAATCAGCAGATTGAGCCGGCCGGCGCGAGCGGATTGCATCGCATGCAAGACGGTATTCAGTTCGACGCCGTTATTCAGCAGCGACACCGGTGCGCGGTTATCGGCTCGAGCATCGAGTCCCGCCGGCAACAGCAGCGTTTGTCCGGCTACCTGCATGCCGTGTCCGGCGAAATAGAACAGCCCGATATCGCCTGTCTTCAAACGTCGTTGAAATTCGTCGATCGCCGCGCGCATTTGCGGCGGCGTCGCATTCGTGCGCGTGATGACTTCGAAGCCACGCGCCCGGAGTGCAGCGCCGATCGATTCGGCGTCGCGCGGCGCGTTGGCGCGGATCGGGTTAGCGGCGTCGCCGTATTCGCCATTTCCTATTACGAGCGCGATACGCCGCGAATGGGTGTCGTCGCGTGACGAAGCAAAGGGTGAAAGGAGCAAAGCGGTATCTGCCGGCCGCCCCGGTTCACTCGTCACCGAAGCCGCACTCGGCTCGATGAATTCGCGTTGCGTCGCGGCACCGGCGCTATCCCACTGCGCCTGGATTGCCCCAACCACGCACACCAGCAGGAATCGTCGCCACATCGTTTTATCCTGTTTGTACCGGACAGAATTCAGGCATTCGCGCACCACGATCGCGCTGTCCGCGCTCATTATTAACGATAGCACGCGCTTCGCGTCATAACTGTCCGGGAGTCCTGAACGCGTCATACGGTTAACGAGCATTGCGTATCTTTTTAGCAAGTTAAGTTCTAAGCTGATTCACAAAGTCACCTCCCACGGCCGTTTTAACTAGGTGGCTGTCTACCGGTTTCAATCCGCGACAAGCCGCTCGAACACCCGGATGGCCATCGATAGCCGGGCCCAGCCATGACTCCTGTTCGGGAGAGTGCGCTATGCGAAGAACCCGTGTTTCCTCTCTTTTCGGCAGACGTGATCCGGCACAAGCGCATTGCGGCGGATTGCGCGCGGCGGTGTGCGCGACGCTCGTCGCGGTGTGCATCGGCATAGGAACGGGCAGCGTCGCGCGCGCAGAGCAGACGGCGTCACCGCCGGGGGCCGAGGAGTACATCATCTGGCCGTCGGATGGCGCGGTGATTCACGGCGGCAAGCTGTGGGTGCGCATGGGGCTGCGCAATATGGGCGTGTGTCCGAAGGGCATCGCGTTTCCGAATACCGGCCACCATCATCTGCTGATCGACACGGATTTGCCCGCGCTCGACCAGGAGATTCCATCGGACCGCCAGCACCTGCATTTCGGCGCGGGCGAAACCGACGCGCGCATCGAGTTGCCGCCCGGCAAGCACACGCTTCAGCTGATTCTCGGCGACCATCATCACGTGCCGCACAACCCGCCGGTGTATTCGAAGAAGATCACCATCACTGTGCTAAAAGACTAACGCGATCCGTTGGTTCGAACTGTCAAGCCGGAACGGAGAGTCCTGATGAACAAGATCATTGCGGCCGCGGCATTCGTCGCGACGGCGCTGACGGCATCGACAGCGCCGCAGGGTGGCTGGGCAGCGACGCCGTCGCCGCCCAGCGCATACGCGTATATCGGCTATCCGAACGATGGCCAGGTGGTGCCCGCCAATAAGCCGTTTCGCGTGTGGTTCGGCCTGCGCTTCATGGGCGTCGCGCCGAAAGGCGTGAAGTACCCGAACACCGGCCACCACCATCTTCTGATCGATAGCGAGCTGCCGCCGCTGGATCAGGAGATACCCTCGGATCGCCACCATCTGCATTTCGGCGCGGGCGAAACGGAAACGATGATTTCATTGCCGCCGGGCAGGCATACGTTGCAGCTGTTGATGGGCGACGACATGCATATACCGCATAACCCGCCGGTGTATTCGAAGAAGATCACGGTGATCGCGCGCTGACTGTCATCATGCAGCCAACAATGCCGCGTGCGCTGTTGGCTGCGATCCACCATTCGCGAGCCCCGCTTCGCCGGCCGGTAGCGACGCCACGGCGGGTGCGTTCTTCCAGGCCTTTACTGCAAGGCCGTCATCACCCAGATAACGAAAGCGAAGCACTCCTGGCATAGCCCATGCATCAGTAGCGCCCGAGCAGACAAGTTGCTCGAACCCGACGCACCACGATGCGCTTTCCCTTCCCAGGAGTTTTGCCATGAACACGCTGATGATCAAGGACCTGTCCAACACCGAACAACTCGACAGCAAGGCGATGAGCGCCGTGCGCGGCGGCAACAGCTACTACTGCCCGATGCCGTCATACCTCAGCTATGCGCCCGTCTATGCGCCGACCAGCATCAAGAACATCTGCACGACGCAGTCGATCAACACGGAAATGAACATCCAGAGCGCGAATGGCAACAACTCGGCGCTGGTCAGCGGTACGACGACCTACATCGAACCGACCGTGTACTCGAGCAACGTCAACAACGTGAAGTGAGCGGCGCTCGCACGCGCGGCCCGTGCGGCCGCGTGGGCGCCCCCCGTAGCCGCGTTGCTCAAAAAGACCATTCATTCAATCGTCCTTTCCACGCATCCTTCGCGAATCCGCCGCTCCCCGCATCGAGATTTCCGCCGCTTCACCGCTGAAGCCGCGCGGACGCGGCTCGGCCTCAAAAAACCGGCCGTCTCGCGCGAAACAGGCGGGTGCAACTGGAGACAACCGTGTCAGCATCGCCGGATTCATCGTTCGGTTTGTCGTGTGATTCGCCGGACCTTCAGCGGGTTTGCGCCGCAGCCACGGCGCCGCGCCGCATCGGCCGCATGCTGCGCGGCCTCGGCGCCGCGACGATGTGCGCATTGGCGTTGAGTGCCTGCGTCGACGTCAGGATGCCGGCTTATCAACGCCCGGACACGCCGGCCAAGACATCATGGTCGGATCGCCAGGGCGCGCCGGTATCGGCCGCGGAGACGATCGAGCGCGACTGGTGGAAGGGCTTCCAGGACCCGTATCTGGATACGCTGATCGACAAGGCTATCGACGGCAACTTCGATATCCGGGTGCTAGCCGCGCGTATCGAAGTCGCGCACACGCAGATCAGCGAGACGGGCGCGGCCGCATTACCGACGGCGGACCTCGGTGCGGGCGCCGACTATTCGAAGACGACCGGCCAGCCTTTGACGAGGACCTACAACCTCGCGCTGCAGGTGAACTGGGACATCGACATCTGGGGCAAGGTCGAAAAAGGCGTGCAGGCGCAAAAGGCCGAATTCCACGCGACCGAAGCGGATTGGCGCGCGGGGTATCTCGAACTCGTCGCGAACGTAGCCAGTACCTATTTCCAGATCCTGCAATTCGACGACCAGATCGCCCAGCAGCAAAAGACCATCGCCACCAACAAGCAAATCCTGACGATCTACGAAGGCCAGGCGCGCAACGGGATCGTGCCGCAAACGCAAGTGTTGCGCCAGCAGGCGGAGATCAACCGCCTGACCAACGATCTCTACGATCTGCGCCGCTCGCGGGCAGTCTCGGACAACGCACTGTGCACGTTGCTCGGCGTGCCGGCCGGCGAATTCCATGTGCCGCAGGGCCATTTGCAGGAGCGCGTGAAATTGCCGGACGTGCCCGACGGTTTGCCCGCGCAATTGCTGTCGCGCCGCCCCGACGTGGTGGCAGCCGAATTCAGGGTGCTCGAAGCCTATGACCTCGTCGGTCAGTCGAAGCTCGCGCAATTGCCGAGCATCGGCCTGACCGCTCAGGGCGGCACGGCAAGCTATGCGCTCAACCAGCTGCTGAAGTCGTTCACGTTCGGCCTGATGCCGAGCATCAACTTTCCGCTGTTCGATCCGGGTGTGCGCGCTCATGTGAAGGTGACCGAGGCGCAATCGAAAGTCGCCGAACAGCAATATCGGGTGGCTGTGATGGGAGCGTTCGAGGAAGTGGAGAACGCGCTCGTCAATCTGAGTGCGCATAAGGCGCAGCATGAGGAATTGCAGCAGCAGGTGGCGCGCTTGCAGATCGTGGCGGATCAGATCCAGTCGCAACTGCACCTTGGCGTGGTGTCGCAACTCGAGGTGTTCGAAGACGAGCGGACCCTGCTGCAGGCGCAACAGGCGTTGCTGGAAAACCACCAATTGATTCTGTCCGATACGGTAACGCTTTATAAGGCGCTCGGCGGTGGATGGCCAGGTGTCGACGTGCAGGCGCAGGCCAAAGAAAAGTAACGAAGCATTGAGCTAATCCACGAGTTGGCGTACCACGCGGGTATTTCGTCGGTTGACGACTTATCCGCTGTCTTCTCATCCGGCGATCCAAATTGACACTCTCGATGCGTGACTTAAAATCCTTTAGGGGTCAGCGTTTGCGTGGCTCTTCGCGACAATATCGTTGGGCCGTCGTTCTTTGTCCAGTTCGCCCCGCGTTCCTGCCGCGGCAGGTAAACGCTTAAGCGATCCAGAGAAAATGGCCACCGGCGAAGCTCCGATTGCTGAAATGCGCACGACAGCGGACGCTGCTTTCGACGTGGTGTTGTCGCCGGTTGCGTGCGCGCAGCGCCTCGCGCTCGACGCCATTCGCATCGTCGACAACCTGTTCGCGGTCGGCCGCAGCGAAGCGCCGTTCAACGACTATCCGGCACAATTGACCGCCGGTCTGTCGCGCCGGCATGCGCGTCTTTTCATCGAGCATGGCGCGATTTACGTCGCCGATCTCGGCAGCAAGAACGGCACGACGGTCAACGGCATCGCGGTGCGGCAAACTCCCGCGCGCGTGCGCGGCGGCGATGAACTCTGCTTTGGCGGCGAACTGTGCTATCGCGTCGGCATCGAGCCGCGCGCGCGCGTCGTCACGGGCGCAAGCGCTTCTCCCCTCACTCATCTATTGCTGGTGCCGCAGCGCGACGACCTGGGTCTGCAACCGGTCGACGTGCTGGCTTTTCCGTTCCTGGTCAGCAAAACGGACGAGATCTTCTCGCGCTACAAAGACCGTTATCCGCACCAGGTCAATTACATTTCGCGGCGCCATGCGCACCTGTTTCTAAAGGGCGGCCGGCTCTATGTCGAAGATCTCGGCAGCACCAACGGCACGTTCGTGAATGGCCAGCGGATCGGCGAATCGGCGCTTGCGCTGGTGGACGGGGATGTCGTTGCATTTGGCGGCGACCACTTCGTCTACAGGGTGTCGCTACAGAACTCCGCCGACACCGAACCCACCGTGACCCAGTTCTCTCTTCGCCCCGCCGCCGACAGTGCCGCCGATGCCGACAAGACGACCTTCGTCGGCGCGGCGCATTCGTTTCTCGACATCTTTTGCGTCGATCCGGCACTGCAACGCGAAGACGAAGTGAACGAGGCGGCGCAATCGGGCTCCGCGCGCGCGAAGCGCGATGGAGCGGGGGCGGCAAGCGGCGCGCAAGCCGCAAAGGGCGCGCAGGCAGTACACCCTGCCGACACGAAAGACGGCGCGAATGAAAGAAGCGGCAAAGGCAAACCCGCGGGACGAAGTAAGCCGCGTCGCTGGAAGATGGTCGCCGGCGAACTCCACAAGGCGTTAGCGGACGGCGAGCGCACCAATGTGCGGCGCGCGGCGGCATGGGGCGGCGCGGGTGTTGCGCTCGTGGTTGCGCTTGGCGTGGGCCTCTATCTGCACGGTTCATCGGAACGCGAGTTGAAGAGCCTGCTCGCGAACGGTGACTACTCGAACGCCTTCACGATGGCGCGTGGCTATCTGGCCACGCACCCGGCGGACACCAGGATCAGCGCGCTCGCCAGCGAGGCGTTGCTGAAAGCGAACTTGCCGGGCTGGATCGAAGTCGTGCAGAAAGCGCAGTTCGACCAGGCCGACGCGCTGCTGAAGAACATGAGGGCGTTGAGCGCGACGGACTCCGATGCCGCGTCGCTGGTCGGCGAATTGCAGTGGGTCGGCGATCTCGAACGCTTCGTCGCGGCGCGCGGCGGCGTCGACGCGCCGATCCGCATGTATACGGACGAGGCGACGATCAACGGTCTGCTGCACCGCTGGGACGACGACGCGACGAGTCATCAGCGCGCGCTCGACCGGATTGCGAGCTACGTGCCGGCCTTCGCGGAGCCCTACGCGCACACGCTGAGCCATCTGCGCAAGCTCGAAAGCGACGATTCCGTGTACGTCGCCGCGATAGATCGGCTCAATGGCGTGATCCAAACCGAACTCTCGCGCGACAAACCCGACGCGCTGCCACCGGTATTCGACGATTACGCACAGCGCTACCCACGGCTCGCGGGGCTCGACAGAGTGCGCGACGATTTGCGCCAATACACCGCGTTGCTGAATGCCGCATTGAGCCGCCAATTGACGTCATTGCTCGCGATGATGAAAACGGCGCGCTTCAGCACGCCGCCTTTCCAGGCGCAATACCAGCAGCTTGCGGCGACGCGTTTGCCGTCGGCGGACATCGTTCAACGTCAGGACGCGGTTGATGCCGCGTGGCAGCGCGGCGACGCGCAGCAGGCGCTCAGCGAATTGCAGTCGATGCCGGCGAGCCCATGGTCCGACGTGCTCGCCGCCGAAGCGGCGCACAAGAAGGCGCTAGCCGATCAATACAACGATCTGCAGAAAACGCGTGGCGGCAAAGACTACGACCAGCGTCTGCTGTCGTTCTACGCGAGCCTCGATCCGCAAACCGACGCGTGGTTCGTGCAGGCGATCCAGAAGGACGTCGCCGCGTTGCATGACAATGCCCTCGCGCGTGCGCAGGATCTGTTGCTGCGCGCGCAAAGCCTGTGGAAAGAGTACCGCGCGAACGGCCCTATCGGCGGCACGCAGCGGCTCGAAGCCGGCATCTCGCCGGGCTTTCGCAGCGAGGCGCGCCTGCTTAGCGACGCGCAGACGGCGGCACGGCAGGGCATGCGCATCTATACGCAGCTGAAGGCCGATCATCCCGCCGACTTCGATCGCCTGCTCGCGGATATCGACGCCGAAGCAAGTTTGCAGCGCCGCTCGTTGACCGAGTTGCGCATGGTGCTGGACCCTGGGCTCCTGAAAGCGAAGCTCGCGTTGATTGGAGGCGATCAGAGTGAAACGCGATCCTCACCCTAGACCGTTGTCGGAGGCGCTCGAAGATCATAGCGTCGAAGGCATCGCGATCCTCACGTCCGAGCCGGTGCGGATTGCGCGCGCGCTGATCTGGGCGATGGTTGCGCTCGTCGTGTCGGGCCTGCTGTGGTCGTTCGTCGGCCGCGCGGATGTGATCGTCAGTGCGCCCGGCACGTTGTCGCCGGAATCGGAGGTGCGACGCATCTATACGCCGATCGACGGCGAGCTCGCGGATCTGTATATCGCCGAGGGGCAGCCGGTGTCGAAAGGCGACGTGCTCGCGCGGCTCAATGCGCGCGGCGCGATCGAAGCTGCGAGCAACGCGTTACAGGCGCAACTGAAACTCGAAGACGCCGAACGCGAATGGAAGCAGTTTCCGGAGAAAAAGGCGTTGATGGAACGCAAGGCTGCGTCGTTGAAGGCGCAACTCGAAGTCGAGGAGCGTCTGCACGAGAATCGCGTTTCGGAAGGCACGACCAAACTTGCCGAAGGGCAGAAGGCTGAACTCGACGAAGCGCGCAGCTCGCTCGATAATGCGCGCCGCGCGCGCGAAGCGGCGAACCAGGAACTCGATCGCTATTCGCGGCTGTTCGCGCAGCCGGGCGGCGGCGGCATCGCCGAATTGCAGGTCGAGCAGAAACGCACGGCCGCGCTCGAAGCGGATAACGCCTTCCGTGTCGCGCAGTCGAAGCTGGCCGAGCTGGACTTTCGCCTGAGCCATGAATACGCGCAGGCGAATGCGCAACTCGCGACGAGCGGGCAGCAAAGCACCGATCTGCAGCTGCAATACGATCAGGCGGTGCGCGACGTCACCGATGCGGAAGACAAACTGCGCGTGCAATTGCAAAGCGCGCGTCTGGAAGCCGAAGCCGCCGCGCGCGTGCGCTTCGAGAACATCGATAAAGACAATTTTCTGCTGATTCTGGCGCCGGTTTCCGGCGTGATTACCGACGTCACGTCGACGCAGCGCGGCGACAAGATTCAGGCGAATGCACCGCTCGGCGGTATTGCGCCAAAAGACGCGCGGCCCGTGCTGAAGATCGAAATCTCCGAACACGACCGCGCCTTTCTGCACGTGGGCCTGCCGGTCAAATTGAAGTTCAATGCGTTTCCTTACCAGCGCTACGGATTGATCAGCGGCACGCTCGCGTATATCTCGCCGGCCACGAAGCCGTCCGCGCAGGACAAGCAACCGGTCTACGAGGGCCGCGTCACGCTCGACAAGGATTACTACCAGGTGGCCGGCACGCGTTACCCGCTGCGTTACGGCATGACCGCCAATGCGGAAATCGTCGTGCGCGAGCGGCGCCTGATCGACCTCGGTCTCGATCCGTTCAGAGAGGTGGCGGGTTGAGCGCGCGAATCAAACATCCCAGCAAGGAGCAGAACAAAATGACCGCGATAGTGCGTATCGATGATGAAGTCGTGGACGTGGACGAGTTCATTCGTCTTCTGAAACTGACCGGCCAGTTCGAGAGCCTGATCGAGCAGATCGTGCGCGACAAGCTTACCGTCCATGCTGCGAAAAAGCAGGGCATCACTGTCAGCGCCGATGAGATCCAGCAGCGCGCGGATCAGTTTCGCCGCGTGCGCGGGCTGCATCGCGCGGCTGACATGAATCATTATCTCGACGCGCTGCACGTGAGCCTCGACGAATTCGAGGCGTTCATTACCGACGGGCTCTATCAGGAGAAGATGCTCGACGACATCGGTAACGACGCGGCGATCCGTGATTACTTCGCGTTGAATTCACCGAAGTTCGACGCGATCGAAGTCAGCCATATCGTGCTCGATAGCGAAGGCAAGGCGAAGGAAATGATCTCGTACCTGCGCGACGACCCCGACGCCTTCGCCGAGATGGCGCGCGAGCATTCGATTGCCGATACGCGCGAGTCGGGCGGCGTGATCGGCAAGGTACTGCGCGGTTCGCTGAAGCCCGATATCGAGGCGAAGATCTTCAATGCGGCGGTCGGCGATCTGCTTGGTCCGTTTCCGTCGGCCGACCGTTCGTGTTTCGAGATATTCGCGGTGACGGCCAAATATCCGGCCACGCTCGATGCCGACGTGGCGACCGAAATCCGCCGTTTGCTGCGCGAAAGCTGGCTGATCGCCCGCGCCCAGGAACACGTGATCGAAGCGCGCTAGTACCCGACTAGCGCCCGATAAAGCGAGGTTCACCGATACATGGACGCCCCCCAGACCGCGCCATCCGCGCCCTCCACCGCCGAATTTCTCGCTTCGGTGGAGATCCTGTCGCCATTCTCGCGCGACGAATTGGAGCGGCTTGCCGAATACGCGCAGGCAAAGTTCTATTCGTTCGGCGAAACGGTGTGCTCGGCTGGTGAAGTGGCCGATGGTCTCTATGTGATCCGCTCGGGCACGGTGCGTATCTTTACCGAGGAGCACGGCAAGGAAACCAGCATGGGTGTGCGCAAGTCGGGGGAGATCTTTGCCGACATTGCGATGTTGCGCTCGTACGTTCACGAAGCGTCGGTACGGTCGTCCGGCAAGACCGAAGTGCTGTTCATTCCGCGCAGCGCGATCGAACCGGTGATGGCGGCCAACGCCGCCGCGCTGGCGTTCGTCGCCAGCTATGTTGCGATCAATTCGGCCGGCGGCTTCGTCGCGCAACTGTTCGACCTGCGCGGCAAGCTGAACAAGGCGGAACTCGAAGAGTACGTGCGCAGCGTCGGCGCAAAAAGGGTGGCTGCCGGCAAGGAGATTCTGAAACAGGACGGCCGCGAGGACAGGCGGCTTTATGTGGTGCGGCAAGGCCAGGTGCGCATCGTGCGGCACGAGGAGGGTCACGACTACACGCTCGCGACGCTCGGCGAGGGCGAGATCTTCGGCGAGAAGGCGTGCCTGATGCGCCAGGAACAGATGGCATCGGCAATTGCGACCACCGACACGCGGCTGCTGGTGATCCCCGAGCGCACCGTCCATTTCATTCTCGAACGCAATCCGAAACTGCGCGAAGTACTCGACGAGCGCATCCGCTACGGCGACCGCGAATTGCAGCGTCAAAAGCGGCTCGAACAGCGGCGCAAGCTGCCGTTGATGCTCGACCTGCAGAGCAGGCCGGAACTCGGCGAGAAGATCATCCGGCGTTTTGCGCTCGTCGAGCAGGCCGAAGAAATGGATTGCGGCGCCGCGTGTCTCGCGATGATCTGCCGCCATTACGGCATTCCGATGACGCTCGGCAAACTGCGCGAACTCGCGAACGTGACGACCCAGGGTGCGACGCTCGACAGCCTCGCGCGCGCGGGCGAGTCGCTCGGCTTCACGACGCGCGGCGTGCAATGCACGTTCGATTCGCTGCGCGGCTTCGATCTGCCGTTCATCGTGCATTGGGAGGGCTACCACTATGTGATCGTGTACGGGCTGTCGAAAGAGTATGTCTGGGTGGCGGACCCGGCACTCGGTTTCAGAAAGCTGAGCGTCGAAGATTTCGAACGCGGCTGGAGCGGCACCTGCCTATTGTTTACCGGCGGATCGCAACTGTTGCAGATGTCGGCCGAGCGCTCGCCGTGGATTCGTTTTGTCGGATACCTGAAGCCGTACCGCAAGATACTCGGCTATCTGTTTCTGGCGACCTTCGTGATCCAGGTGCTCGGCGTGATTCCACCGCTGATCATTCAGAACATTCTCGACGGCGTGATCGTGCATCAGAACGTCAGTCTGCTGCATATGCTGATCGGCGGGCTCATCATTTCCAACGTCTTCACACAGTTGATGTCGACGATACGCGCGTATCTGGCGAACTTCATGGTCCGCAACATGGACTTCGCGATGATGTCGCAGTTCTTCAAGCATACGTTGTCGCTGCCGTTCTCGTTCTTCGCAAAGCGCAAGACCGGCGATATCTTCGCGCGCTTTCAGGAGAACCAGACGATCCGCGCGTTCCTGACCGAATCCACCGTGACGACCGCGCTGAATCTGCTGATGATCTTCATCTACTTCACGATCATGTTCGTGTACAACGTGAAGATGACGCTGGTGTTGATCGCATTCGTGATTCCGATCATGGGACTCACGGTGATCGCGACACCGAAGATCAAGGGCTACGCGCGCGAGGTGTTTACGGCATCGACCGAGGCGAAGTCGTTTTTGATGGAGGCGCTCTCCGGCGTCGAGACGGTCAAGGGCATGGGCATCGAGCGGCCGGTGCGCTTGCGCTGGGAAAAGAAATACGCGAAGGCGCTCGAATTGCAGTATCGCGCACATGCATTCAATATTTTGGTCAGCTTTGGCAGCCAATTGCTGAATGCGGCCACGACGATCGCGATTCTTTGGGTCGGCGCGAATCTGGTACTCGCGCGTGAATTGACGATCGGGCAGCTGATCGCGTTCAATGCGTTCATGGGCAGCGTATTGAGCCCGCTGATGGGTCTCGTCGGCTTGTGGAGCATGCTCAACGATGCGGGTGTCGCGATGGAACGGCTCGGCGATGTGCTCGATATCGAGCCCGAACAGAAGCCCCAGGATCTGCCTTCCCGTGTCATGCTGCCGGAGCTGCAAGGCGAAATCAGCCTGCAAGGCGTGTATTTCCGCTATGGCGAAGAGGATTCCGCTTATGTGCTCGAGAACATCAGCTTCGATATCAAGCCCGGTGAACTGGTCGCGATCGTCGGGCGCAGCGGCTCGGGCAAAACCACGCTCGCGAAGCTGCTGGTCGGGTTCTATCAGCCGAGCGAAGGGAAAATGACCATCGACGGTTACGACTCCGGCGTGATCGACAAGGCTTATTTCCGCGCGCAAATCGGCTACGTGATGCAGACCAACCTGCTGTTCTCGGGCACGATAGCCGAGAACATCGCGAGCGGCGACGACGCGCCGGACCGCCGGCGCATCGAGGAGGTGGCGAAAATGGCCGACGCGCATGGCTTCATCAGCAAGATGCCGCTCGGCTACGAGCAGGTGGTCGGCGAGCGCGGCATCGGCTTGTCGGGTGGTCAGATCCAGCGGCTGTGCATTGCGCGCGCGTTGTATCACGATCCGCGTCTGCTCGTATTCGACGAGGCGACATCGGCGCTCGACTCGCAATCGGAAAGCAATATTCTCGGCAATATGCACGACATCCTGAAGGGCCGCACTGCGGTGATCATCGCGCATCGGCTCAGCACGATCATGCGCGCGGACAAGATTCTCGTGCTGTATGAAGGCGCGATCGTCGAACAGGGCCGTCACGAGGAGCTGATCCAGCGCGGCGGCATGTACTATCAGCTCGTGCAGAAACAGTTGAGTGCATCATGATGAAGATACTCGACCAGATTGAAGAGGCGAGTCCTGCGATATCGTACGCGGGACTGATCGAGCGGATCGAGATCCTGCGCTCCACGTTGCGCTGGTCGTCGCGGCTCGAACGCGCCGATATCGACAAGCTGCTCAGGCAGGCCACCTCGTTGCGCGACGAAGTGATGCAGCTTTCGCACAAGGAGCGCTTCGTGCAGGCCGCCACCGCGGGCGAGCCGCAGACGAGCGCGGAGCAATCGCGTGGAGCGCGCCGCAAGGCGCTGCTCGAACGGAGCTTTATTTTCGAGGGCACGTTCGGCGACAATCCGCGGCTGCTCGAATCGCTCGAAATCGCGGAAAAAGCCGCGCCGACCGATTTGCCGGTGTTGATCGATGGGGAGAGCGGCACCGGCAAGGAGCTGATGGCGAAAGTGATTCACGCGAATGGCGCGCGTGCGGACAAGCCGTTCATTTCGGTGAACTGCGGCGCGATTCCGGACAATCTGCTGGAGTCGGAGCTATTCGGGCATCGCAAGGGCGCATTTACCGGCGCGTCGAACGACCGCAAGGGCAAATTCGAAAGCGCGCATACGGGCACGATCTTTCTCGACGAAATCGGCGAGTTGCCGCTCGCGGGCCAGGTCAAGCTGCTGCGCGTGCTCGAAGCGCACGAGATTCAACGCGTCGGTTCCGACGAAACGATCGCGGTCGATACGCGCATCGTCGCGGCGACCAACCGCAATCTGCGCAAGCTCAGCGAGGAAGGACGTTTTCGCGAGGATCTGTTCTACCGGCTCAGCGTGATTCACGTGACGCTGCCGCCGCTGCGCGAACGGCGCGACGAAATTCCGTTGCTGATTGCGTGGTTCGGCGACGAGGCGGCGGGCACGCTGAAACGCCGGCCGGTCAGATTGACGCCGCGCTTGCGCGACTTTCTGTTGAGCTACGCGTATCCGGGCAATATCCGCGAATTGCGCAACGTGATGTATCGCATCTCATGTCTGGCTGCTGATATGGCCGACGTCGAGCACTTGCCGCTCGATATGCGACCGGCCGCACCCGGTTCGGCGGCGGCGCAGGCGGAGGGCGGGCAGGCGAGCGGCGAGCAGCCGATCAGTGTCGCGAATCTGATGTCGTTGAGCGACGCGAAGCGGGCGGCCAGCGACGACGCCGAGAAAGCGTTTCTCGAACGCGGACTGCGTGAAGTCAGCGGAACGGTCGCCGAGCTGGCTCGGCGCATCGATATGAATCGCTCGCACTTGCAGATGCTGCTGAAAAAGCATGGCCTGCACTCGAAGGATTTCCGCAATCGCAATGCGCCGCCCACGAAAAACGGCACGAACGAGCGCGATGACGAAGACGATGAAGGCTGAGTGGAGGACCACTGAGGAACCACTGAAGGCTCGCTCAAACGCGTGCCTGAAGACTATCAAGGCGCCGGATTCAGCAAGGTCTTGTCCGCCGCATTCGGGTCTTGCGCTTCGACGACCACTGCCGTGATGTTGTCGCGTCCGCCGCGCGCGAGCGCGAGGTCGACCAGTTCGCAGCATGCGTTTTCGCGCTCCGCCGAGGTCAGCACGCCGGCGATCTCGTCGTCGCTCAGTTCGTTGCTCAGACCGTCGCTGCACAACAGGAACACGTCGCCGTCGGCGACTTCGATCGCGTCGTCGTCGAGTTCGAGCAGATCCGTTGCGCCGACCGCGCGCGTGATCATGTGTTGCGCCGGATGATTGCGGGCCTCTTCGTCGGTGATGACGCCGAGCGAGCGCAGTTCCTCGACCTGGCTGTGATCGCGCGTCAGTTGCCGCAACTGTCCGTCGCGGTACAGGTAGATGCGGCTGTCGCCGGCCCACACGTAGCCGCAGAAGCGATCGCAGGCAAGCAGCACGACCACGGTGCTGCCGATGCGCTGCACCTGGCGGCGCGCGGCTTCATCGCGCAACTGACGGTTCGCGTATTGCAGACGCGCGCGCACATCGGCGATCAGCATTCTGAGGCCGTGCGGCGCCGCCAGTTGAGTCAACGCGTCGATCACGGTGCGGCTCGCAACGTCGCCGACCGCGTGACCGCCCATCCCATCGGCGACAGCCCAGCGTCCCGCCTCGGGCTCGTTGAGGCAGGCATCTTCGTTGATTTCGCGGACCCGTCCCGTGTCGGAACGCGCGGACGACGTCCAGCGAAATTGGCTCTCGCAGGTCACAACGGCTACACCATCTGGTTTCGGTTGCGTGCGTCCGGAGACACGGTGAGGGTCGCGTTCGCGCCGGTGTTGCGTACGTCGACCGACTGGAACTGGTTGATCATCTGGTTAGCATAGAAGTTGTTGGAGACCTCGTACAGATTGACCACCGGCCCAATGCTAGGCGTTTGCGGCACGTACGGCTGAATCCAGCCATAAATCCATGGCGCGCCGCCGCCACCGCGAATCGCCGCCATCGCTTTGCGATCGAGCGCGAGGTTCAGCGAGAGGTCGTTCAATTTGATGCAGGACATATCGTTCTCCGGTTGGCCGCGTGTGCAATGTGCGCGGCTGAATGGACCCTGCACCCGACGGTGCAAAGGCCATGCCAATCGGGGGCGGATTCGGCGCGAAGCTCGCAACGCTTTGACTGGCGTGCGTTTCGCGGCTCTACCTCGAAACGCGGCCGACGCAATCGGTCGGTTCGTGGCCAACAAGCCCGCCTTCGAACAGGTGTAGGACCCAACACATTCAGGCGGGTCCTCTTACGTTTTCCATTCACCTGAAGCAGCGCGCGACACGGCTCGCAAATGAGCGTCGCGCGCCAACAGATCAGCGCGATTTCTGTTGGTCTCGTACTGACATCTGCCTCTTCAGAAAACCGCTCGATCGGCCGTCAAGCCCGTAAACACGGGCCTTCCGGCAACTGGCCCGGATGATGCAAAAGCTGTCGCAACAGTGTTGGAAATGCGAACGAGGCCAGCCATGAACACCCAAACGCTCGATACCCGCGACGACGAACCGCAATCCGCAGCCGCTCGTGACACCACATCATCGACGATCGATCTGCCGATCGGCGCGCATCTGGTTACGCAACGCAATGGCTACGAACATCACGGCATCTATGTCGGCAACGGCCGCGTCGTGCACTACTCGGGCTTTGCGGGTTCCGCGCATCGCGGCCCGGTCGAGGAAGTCGAACTGGCGCGCTTCGCCGCTGGCCATTCGATGTCGGTTCGGGCGACGCCGAGCGCGATCTACGTCGGTGCCGAAGCAGTGAGCCGCGCGCGCTCCCGCCTCGGCGAAAACCGCTATCGCCTGCTGACCAACAACTGCGAACACTTCTGCGCGTGGTGCCTGCTCGGCGAAAGCCGCAGCGAACAGGTGGATTGCTGCCTGCGCCATCCGAGCACGGGCGTGCGCGCACTGCTGTGCCTCGTGAAGGCGTTTGTGGAGAGCGGGGCGAGGAACGATCACCGCGCGGCGCAACTCGCGCAATTCGCGTGAACGCAGCGCGCGGGGAACGGAGCGATTCGAGGAGAACATCATGGTTGCCGCGGAAAAGAGCTTGCACTGGGCCGTCGACAAATGGCTCGCGCCCACGCCGTCGATGCCCGCGCGCGTCGTGCGGTTCTGCCATCGCGCGTCGCAACAGCAACGCTATGTATGCGTGCAGGCGTTGAAGCCGGAAGGATTGTTGTCGATCTTCTTCTTCCGCCACGGCGACGGTTCGTGGAACGTGTTCCCGCCGCAAGCCGAGCGGCCCGCGATGAACGGGTACGGCCGTACGGCCGCGTAGCAACTCAGGCGTGACCCGCGGTGGCAGCTTCCTTGGCGAGCCACTGACTGAACAGCAACATCGCCGGCGTCATCGGCTTGCCCTTCAGGCAGGTCAGCCAGTAGCTGCCCGCCTTCACCTCGACGTCGAACGGGCGCACCAGACGCCCGGTATTGATCTCCCGTTCGAACATCAACGCAGGCGCGAGCGCGATGCCCGCGCCTTGTATCGCCGCCTCCACCATCAGCCGCGACGAATCGAACACCGGCCCGCGCACCGGCCGCGGCGCGATGCCCGCGGCCGCGAACCAGTTGATCCAGTCGTCCATGCGGTACGAGCGCAGCAGCGTTTCGTTGGCGAGATCGTCGGGCCGCGTGAGGCGCGCGGCGATCTCGGGCGTGCAGAGCAGCGCGAGCGGCGCGTCGAGCAGCTTGGTGGCGAGCGAGCCGGGCCAGGTGCCGTCGCCGAAACGGATCGCGAAATCGAGGCCTTCGGTCGCGAGATCGACGAGGTTGTTATTGGTCAGGAGCCGCAGTTCGACGAACGGATGCGCGTCGCGAAACGACTTCAGGCGCGGCATCAGCCAGCCGACCGCGAACGTGCCGACCACACCGACCGTCAGCACCTCGTGGAAATGCCCGCCGTCGAACTGCTTGAGCACCGCCTCGATACGATCGAACGCGTCGGACAGCACCGGCCGCAGCGCGAGCCCTTCGTCGGTCATCGCGAGGCCGCGCGGCAAACGCTTGAACAGCGCGGTGCCGAGCCGCTCTTCCAGCGAGCGGACCTGCTGGCTGACCGCGGCCTGGGTCACGTTCAGCTCTTGCGCGGCGCGCGTGAAGCTCAGATGCCGCGCGGACGATTCGAACGCGCGCAGTGCGTTCAGCGGGAGGTACGGTCTCATGGTGCAGATACAAGCTTTTCTTGTGAGTGGGCTAACTTATCACCATCGGCCCGCTTCGCCGACTCCCTGGCTGTTATTCGCCAGTCGAATTGTGCGACACTAGGGCCACATCGACGGGGGCAATCGCCGGCCCGGCGCCGCGCGAGGCGCGCGGCGGCGAGTCGGCAATCAAGGTCCGGCAATTGTGAGCAACGGTGAATGGCCGCCGCGGATTGCCTCGATGTAGGTAGTGAGAAGTTGACTGTCCAGATGGAATGCTCGACATGTTCTGCCGACGTTCGTCCAGGTAAGCCGTCGGCTCGTGCAACCTTGCATCAGTGCCCTCGATCGGAGTCCGCTATGTCCGTGTACCTTCTGGCCTTGCTCATTGGCGTCGTCGCCGGCCTTCGCGCGATGATCGCCCCCACCGCCGTCAGCTGGGCAACGCGCCTGGGATGGCTGCCGCTGCAAGGCACGTCGCTCGCGTTCCTCGGCGCCGCGGCCACGCCATATATCTTCACTGTGCTGGCGGTCATCGAACTGATCACGGATCAATTGCCCGAAACGCCGAGCCGCAAGGTGCCGCTGCAGTTCGGCGCGCGCATCGTGCTCGGTGCGCTGAGCGGCGCTGCGATCAGCGGCGTGCATGGGGGCCTCGCGGGCGGCGCGATCGTCGGGGTGCTGGGCGCGGTGGTCGGTGCGGTAGGCGCGGTGATCGGCACGCTCGGCGGCGCGAAGGTGCGCAGTTCGCTCGCGAGCATGTTCGGACGCGATGCGCCTGCGGCGCTGATCGAGGACGTGGTGGCGATCGTCGCGGCCGCGTTGATCGTCGTGTCGATGCACGGCTTCTGATACGAACGCAAACCCAAACACAAACGCGAACGCGGCGGCACGCTTTGCGCGTCGCCGCCGCGTTCGGTCGCTGCCTGCCGCTTATTGAACCCGGGCGATTCGCGCGGCCGTCGCGACTTGCTTGACCGGCGCGGTCGCCGCCGTCGAACCCGCCGCCACCGGCGGAATCAGCTTGCCTTGCACGAGCAGCTGAAGCGTCTTCACCACCAGAATCGCGATGATCGCGTTCGCCACCACGAATAGAACCGGCGCCGAGAATTCGATTGGACCCGTTGCGCCGCGTTCGACGAGACGCAGCGCCATCGTCGGCAATGCCGCTACGCCGAAGCTGAACGCCCAGTAGCCGGGCACGAACGCCTGTTGGCGAATCCACGGCAGCAAACGCAGCAGCATCAGCGCTTGAAACAGGCCGTAGCCGAGCAGCGCGAAGGCGAACAGATCGGGCGTGCCGCTCGTGAGGCTCAGATACGCGACACCACCGACGACCGGCGGCGCGAGCTGCACGCCGAGGGTCGGGCGCAGCGCTTCGGGCAGCGGTTCATGCACGGCGGCGCGATGCAGGATCATCGATTCGAGCGCGAGCCACGCCAGCACGCCGCCGCCGAAAAACAGCTCGCCCAGTTGATGGAAGCCGAATGCTGCCGAGCTCGTCGCCGCGACGAAACCCGCTCCGACCGTCGGCAGATAGATCGCCGGCGTGGTCAGTTCGGGCTTGCGGCCGCCTTGCCATAGCCGGCCATGTAGATAGACCCCGAGCCCAAGTTGCGCGACCGCCGCGATGCCGTATAGCGTCAGCGCGATGATGTGCGCGTACGGCTGCAGCAGTTGCGCGGCGAGCAGCGTCGAGATCGGCGCGAGCGCGACGAACGACGACTGCACCGGGTGGTCCAGTTCGGCGCGCGCGTCGGCGGTCTGCGCGAACCACTTGTGCGCGTACGCGAACAGAATCACGACCCAGACAGCGAGCGCCGCGACCGTCACTACGCTGCCCGCGACGGCCGGCAAATGCCACAGGCGGATTGCCACGCGCCACAGGTTGGCAAGCGCCAACGAGCCCACCGCGATACTGAAGAAGCCAGCGGGAACCGCACCACGATTGCTGTTCATGACGACCTCCGAAAGTTGCGTCGCGCTGCGGGTTGCTGTCGATGCGCGATCGATGGCGTACTGTAAAAGGCCGCGGAGAATCGCAGAACGCTGCAAACGCTCGACAAATGGCGCGAGCGTCTCAAGCTGTGCTTTTAGCGGGAAAAGAGGCAGAGAAGGCAGGGAGGGAGCCCAGCGTCAACCGCCCATGCGCACCAGCATCGCCAGCAACTGGTCGAACGACAGCGGCTTGCGCGCGTACGCGATGTGCGGATTGGGCTGCACCGGAATGTCCGATGCGGCACTGCACAGGATGATCGGAATATCGCGCAGCTCGGGGTCCTCGTACAGCGCCGCGCACAGCTGGAGGCCCGACATGACCGGCATCATGCAATCCGACACGATGATGCCGGGCCGGCTCGAGCGGACCAGTTCGAGCGCGACGGCGCCGTTCGACGCGGTCCGCACCGCATAGCCGTGTCGTTCCAGCAGCAGCCGCCACACCGTGAGGATGTCGAACTCGTCGTCCACCACCAGAATGGTTTTCATGGCGGCTAGGTTTTTCGCCGCGATTGCAGCGTGGCCGACAGGCCCGGCGTCGGTTGGATGCCGGCGGCGCCGGGCGAGCCCTCGATCACGTCGAGTCCTTGCGACGAAATCGACAGTTCGCGCAGTGACGTGTCGTGCGCGCTTTCGCGTTGCTTGACCACCGAAATCATGCGCCGCAGTCCTCCTTCGGTCTCGGCGTAGCGCAGCAGCACGAGGTTCTCGGTCAGCGCCGACACGCGCACGGCCTTCGCGTGGGCCGGCTCGCTGTACAGCGGCAGCTCTTCGGTGACGAGCGTCGTGACGGCCGCTTCGCGCAACTGATGCAGTAGTGCATTGAGGAACAGGCCGAAGCGCTCGGTGCGCAACGCCGAATCGCGAAAGCCCTCGACGCCGTCGATCACGATGCGCGTCGCGCCGATCTGCCTGACGGTGGCGAGCGCTTTCGCTGCGATTTCGTCGATGGCGAGTTCGATCGCCGGCTGCCAAAGCACGACCAGACGGCCGTCCTGCCACGCATCGGCAAGCGGGATCGACACCGCTTCGGCTTTGCCGATCAGGCGCTGCGGCCCCTCGTAGAAGCCGAGATACACGCAGCGTTCGCTGCGTGCGAGGCCGGCTGCGAGGAACTGCAGGCACAGCAGCGTCTTGCCGACGCCCGACGGGCCGATCAGCGTGGTCGTCGAGCCTTGCGCGAAGCCGCCGCCGAGCAGATTGTCCAGGTGCGGCAAGCCGAAGCCGAGCCGTGCTTTCAGATCGACGGGGCCCGGTTGCGGCGCGCACTGCGCTTCGAGGCGCGGGAACATCAGCAGCCCGCTGCCGGCGATGCGGAAGAAGTGCTTGCCCATCCGATGATCGCGCGCACGCATCTTGTGCACTTCGATCTCGCGCGCGCGGCGCATGCCGTCGTGATAGCGGTTCAGCTCGATCAGACCATCCACCAGCGTGTGCTCGGGATGCGGCTCGTTGCCCGACAGCGGCGCGAGCAGCAGCGTCGTGCAGTCCATCGCGGCGACCAGCGCGTTCAGCTCGTGGATGAACTTCGACAGCGACAGCTCGGTTTCGCTGAATTCGCGCGCGCTGCGAAAGCCGTCGACGATCATCAGGCTCGGCCGGTAGTCGTAGATGCTCGACGCGATCAGCTTGAGGAAACCGTCGAGGCCGTCCTGCATCAGCTCGTGATAGCCGGACACGAACAGCATCTGCTGCGCGACCGCGGTTTCGTCGAAGAAGCTCAGGCCTTTCAGGTGACCGAGCAGCTTGTCGTGCGATTCGGCGATGAGCGTCATGTACAGCACTTTCTCGCCTTGCCGTACCCGATGAAAGCCGATCTGGCTGGACAGGATCGTCTTGCCGGCGCCAGCCATGCCCTCCAAAAGATAGACGCCGCCGCTCACCAGACCGCCGCCGAGGATTTCGTCGAAACCGGGCACGCCGGTTTCGACATTGCGTCGGGCCGCGTCAGGCCGGGCCGCGTCAGACAGGCGGGAGGTGTTCGATGCTTCGGTAGTCATGGTTGATGTGTCTTTCAAAGTGCAAGCGACGGCCTGGTCGTGACCGTCCCCTGGTTAACCCCGTCGTGGCAGCAATCCCCGTTCCCGCTCGCGATTAGCGATGTCGCACGGCGCGGGAGCCCGTTGCAGGCGACATGACGGAGAGCGCGTATACAATTCGGCAGCGCCTGATCCCCGCGGGCTTTCACCCGCCTATTTGCCAACCAGTCCAACTCATGCCGAATTCGACCCGGGCCTTTCTTCTCGGTCCGCTCCTGAAAGGCGTTTCACGCTCCTTCTATCTGACGCTGCGCGTGCTGCCGATCGGCATGCGCGATCCGATCGGCCTTGCATATTTGCTCGCGCGCGCCGCGGATACCATCGCCGACACCTCGCTGATCGCGCCGGGCCAACGCCTCGAATTGCTGCTTGCGTTGCGCGATCAGGTCAATGGCGTGGCTGTCGATAGTGCGCCGTTCCAGCGCATCGCCGCCGAAGTCGCGGGTCAGCAGACGCAGTCGGATGAAAAGCTGCTGCTCGAATCGTTGAACCCCGCGCTCGGCGTGCTCGCGCAACTGAGTGAGTCCGACCGCCACGCGGTGCGCGCGATCGTCACGACGCTGACCGAAGGCATGGAATTCGATTTGCGCACGTTCCCCGACGAACGCTCCGGCCAGATCGCGGCGCTGCGCGAATACGGCGAACTCGATCGCTATACGTATCTGGTCGCGGGCTGCGTCGGCGAGTTCTGGACCACGATGACTTACGCGCACATGCCGGGCACGCTGAAGGAGCAGCCCGACACGATGAAGCAGCGCGGCGTGCGTTTCGGCAAGGCATTGCAGATGACCAACGTGCTGCGCGATTGCGGAAAAGACTTGCGCATCGGCCGCTGCTATCTGCCGCAGAGCATGCTCGAGCGCCACGCTCTAAGCGCGCGCGATCTGCTGCAACCGGCCAATTCGATGCGCGCGCGGCCGCTGCTCGTCGAACTACTGCGCAAGACGCTCGATCATTTCCGCGCGGCGCTCGACTATACGCTCGCGATTCCGGCGAGCGCGGTGCGCTTGCGGCTCGCCTGCCTGTGGCCGATCCTGATCGGCCTCGACACTTTGCTGCTGCTCGCGGATAACGACGCGTGGCTCGATCCGGCGAAAGTGTCGAAGGTGACGCGCGGTGACGTCTATCGGATCATCGCGTCGTCGCTGCTGCTGGTGCCATCGAATGCCTTGGTGCGCAATGCGATCGATAGCCGCATCGCGCGGATCGAGGCTCGGCTGTAGGCATAAGCGATTTATTCTGGATCATTGAAACGTCAACAATCGGGAAAGCCCTAGGCCACTGCATTCGCGCTTCGCGTTAGTCTTTTCGAAAAGGAGACGAACCCATGCGACAAGCGTTCAATATTGCGTTGGTGCTTTTGCTTGGCTATTTGATGGCGGATCGGGCGTTGATGCGTGCGCAGGCGGGCGAGGTCGGCACGATTACGTGTCACCAGGGCGCGGCACTCGTTAAATCGGACGCGTTGAAAAAGGGCTTTGGTGACGCTGGCGCGAGCGCGCAGAGCGAGAGCTTCCTGTCGAGTTGCCTCGTGACCGGGCGTGGCCAGGTCGGCGATCTGATCGCGCGCGAGTGAGCGCCGGCAGCTGAGGATTCGTCACGGCGCACGCATAGCGCCGCGAAAAAGCGCCCAGACCGTGAAGGCCCGGGCGAAGTCATCGGGAACCCGATGACGGAGGTAACACATATGAACTGGCCCGCGCTCGGAGATACCCGAGCAGCGGGCCAGTTCATTTGAATCGGGGTGCGCGTCGCAAGGACGCGCCATCGCTTACTGACCGAAGTAGACCGACTTCGGGCCACTCATCGGAGCCGCACGGCTCGTTTGGGCCGTACCGCTCACCACACCACCGAAGCCGGTAGCGGCTTGGCCGCCGCCGTTTTGCGCGTCGACGCGGGCTTGCGCAGCCTGGATGTCAGCCGGGTAGTGCGGGTCGGCGTGACCAGGTTGATAGCCGGCCTTTTCCAGTTGGACCAGCTCGGCGCGCACTTGAGCGCGGGTCACGGGCTGGTTGGCTTGTGCGAAAGCAGCGGCCGGAGCGGCGACAGCGACGACGATGACAACAGCTTGAATCAGCGATTTCATGATACTTACCTCCAGTTCAGGATTTTTGTCTTGCTGCGAACGTGCTTGTTCGTAGTCAGTGATTGCATTGTAATTTGGTGAACTTGGCAGAGTAAGTCGTGATGCGACTAATGTTTGTTGCGAATCTTGATATAAAAGCGCGGAACTTTCAGGGTTAACGCGTAGACGTTCTTTGCGCGGCCGGCAATGCGGAGTGCTACTTCTCCGAGACCGGACTGACGGCCGAGGGTGTTGCCATTGCCGTTGCCGGTGCCGGCGCGTCGTTTCGCGCGATGCCCGGCGTCGCGGCACGCACCGATTGCCGCAGGCGTGTGAACGCCTGACTCGTGCGCGCATCACGCTGGTCGCGTGCGTCGTAGAAGTCCTTGCTGAGCCACTGGCCGAGACTCGTCATCAGCGAGCCCAATGCGCTCTTGAAGCGCACCCACGCATTGCCGGTGCGCGCCAGTTGTGCGGCCCCCTCGACCGCCTCGGCGGCGAGCCGGTCCAGTTCCGCGTGCAGAAAGTCGGCGAAGTGATGCAGGCCTTGCTGATTGCCATTCGACGATTTGCGCTCCAGCTCGACGTGCTCGGCAATCAGCGATTGATTGGGCACGCGAATAAACGCCGGCGTATCGGCGCGCGCGCCGCCGTCACGGCGAATCGCCACGCCGAGGTTCGCCGATGCCGCGGTGCGCTCGCCGAGCGGTGGCATTTGCCACTTGTCGCACAGGTATTTCAACAGGCTGCAATGATCGAATCGTTCGTTGCATACGCCGGCTTCGCACCACGGTGACACGAGGATCGCGGGAACGCGTACGCCGAGTCGTTTGAAATCGAAGCTCGTGGTGTGGCCGTCGGGTGCGACTGCGTCGGCCGGCGGCGATACGTGGTCGTAGAAGCCGCCGTGTTCATCGTAGAGGACCACCAATAACGTGCGCTCCCACAGCGCCTGATTCGAGCGCAGCGCATTGTAGGTGTCCGCGATCAGCTTCTCCGCCTTCATGATGTTGTGCGGCGGATGATCGTCGTTCTGCGCTTCGCCGAAGTACTTCGGCTCGATCAGCACGAATTGCGGGAATTGGCTGGCGGGTCCCGCTGCGTCCTCGAAGAACTTGTCGAAAGAGCGGTAATTCGCGAGGTTTTGCGCGCGTCGCTGGTTCTTCAGCAGCAGTGACGCGGGGAAGTCATAGAAATAGACGCTCCATGTTTTGCGCGCGGCGTTCAAGCGATCGAAAATCGTGTCCTGATCCTGCTCGGTGTACCAGCGTGGATTGAGTCCGTCGAGCCCCGAAGGCATGTCGATCTCGCCTTTCGACGTACCCGTCAGCGCGAAAAAACGGTTCGGCCACGTGGGCCCCGGCAATGAAGAGAACCACCGGTCACACACGGTGAATTGCGAACCGAGCGTATGCAGCGCGGGCAGAAAGCCGAGCGGGTAATAGCCCATCACGTCTTGCCGCGCGACGAGGCTGCTCTTCGGGTAGTCGTTGACGAACGAACGCACGAAGCCGCTGTTGTCGGCGGCGATCTGATCCATCACGGCCTTGTGCTCGTGATTCGGATCGTGCTTCATCTGCCGCTCGCGCGTCGCACGCGGATAGAAGGTATTGCCTTGACCGTCGGCGTTCGATTTGCCGGCCGCGTTGCGCACCCCGTCCAGTTTGTCGTGCACGGCGTCGAGGCAGCCGAGCATCTGGTCGAACGAGTGATTCTCCATCAGCAGCAGCACGACATGTTCGATCGGATCGTTCTGCGCGTTCGGCTTGACCTCACTCATCTTGATCGCTCCACTCGGGACGGGATGGATTTCGCGCTTGCCAACTTAGCGCAAAACGCGTGCTGGCGAAAGAGCTCTGCATTGAAACGGACCTGCACGCGACGCTCGGCGTATCTCGTCGCGTGCATGATTCGCTCAACCTGGCATGGACTCAACTGCCGCCAGAGAAGATCGGACCTTGCCCGCCCGGCGCGAACGACGGGAAGGGGTCGCCGGACGGCGCGACCGCCGCCGGTGCATGCGCTCCCGGCTGCGACGCCGGTTCGCGCAACGTCAACGCGCTATCGGCCGTGATCGGTACACTCGGCTTCGCGAGCAGCTCGGTCTTGCGCATCGAGCCGACCGACGTGCCGAAGTAATAGCCGATGATGCTGATCCACGCGGTTCCCAACGCGCCGACGATCACGTTGACGAGATCCTTGTTGGTGCCCGGCAGAGGCTGAAACGCCATCAGCAGCAGAATGCCGAAGAAGCCGGTGGTGACGGCCATCGCGAGCACCTTCGGGACCCAGTCGCGATTGGCGACACCCATCGCGCGTGCATTCGCGGTATCGCTCGTGGCGATGCGGGCCATGTCGGCGTCGTGCGCGAGGCTCGACTGCGCGGCCGTCACCGTCAACTGCTGCAATTGCAGCGAGTTAGCGCTCTCGGCCTGGCGAAGTTTTTCGAGTGCGCCGGGGTCGTTCAACGCGGGTTCCACGAAGGCAGGGTCGCTCGGCGTGCCGAGCGCGTGCGAGATGATCGCGGCGGCGGCGGTCACGCCGAGGCCGACCGGACCACCCACGAGCCCGGCGAGAAGCGGGGCGGTGCTGCTGATGTTCGTCGCTACTTTAGACCAGTCCATCATGCTGCTCCCAGGAGAAGATTGGCTGCCATCCGTTCGGTCCAGCCGCGGCTGAAACTCGGCCACGAATGCAGATTGCGCAGGTACCGCAGACGATACGCGGCGAAGCGCATCACGAACTTCATCGGGTCGGCGTTCTTGACCGCATCGAGCGTGTCGGGGCCGAACTTGCCGTCTTCCTTCGCGCCGGACGCTTTCTGCATCCACAGCACGACGAGGCCGCCGTTGTAGTTCGCATCGAAAATCTGAAAGGCCACGCGCGGATCGAGTTCGTCGAGATGCAACGGGTCCCAGTACCTGCGCTTGGCGATCTGATGGGCGGTTTCGAGCGGCAGGTCTTTCATCGCGCCGTTATAGCCCTCGCTGCGCGCGACGCGCGCCGTCACACCCCACATCGTTTCGCCGCCCGGATCGGCCGGATTGAAGCTGTACCCGCCTTCGTTTCCGATCAAGGCTTTGAATGCATTTTCGAAACTGTCCATCGAACTGTCTCCTGTTCGGCTGTGTTGCCAACTCAAATGGCGATGCGCGCGGCTCAGGCCGCTCGCATCGCCTGTCCTACGGCGTCGCGTACCGTGTCGAGCGAGGCCCGCAGCGGGTACGACGTCATCGGATTCGAAACGGGCTTGACGCGCGGGTCGGGCCTCGATGTCCGGGTGCCGGCCTCGTCGGGCGATGCGTCCGTCGAGAGCGCCAGCTCGCGTTCGCGCGCCGACAGCGTGGCGGCGTCGAGCTGCAATGCCTGTGCGTACTTGCGCGCGGCCTCGCGCAGAGCGCCTTTGTGTTCCAGCGCGCGGCCCCATTCCGCATACGACGGCGCGAGATCGGGCCGCAACGCGACGGCGCGCGAGAGCTTTTCGATTGCTTCGTCGTAGTGGCCGGTCTTGACGAGCGCCTCGGCCCAGTCGTGCAGCGTGTCGACGGATTCCGGGTTCATCTCGGCGGCCCGCCTGAATGCGTCGAGCGCTTCGCGGTCGTGCCGGTTCGTATGCAACAGCACATCGCCGAGCAGTCGCAGGTTTTCAGCGGTGCGCGACGTTTCGTTCGCGCCGGTCCGCAGTTCCTCGAGCGCATCGTCGATGCGGTTCTGCTGTTCGAGCGCGATGCCGAGACTCGCGCGCAGCACGGCCGAGTCTTTGTACTGGGTCAATGCTTCGCGGATCTGCTGCTCGGCTTCTTTCGAGCGCTGCTGACTGTCGAGCAACCACGCCTTGCCCGCGACCGCCCATTGGGCCTGTTCGGACGAGGGCAGCGCGAGGACTTCGTCGTAGATCCCGACGATCTCGCGATAGTCGCATTGCGCGAGCGAACATTTGGTCTTCTGCACCTGGGTGAACAGATGACTGGCGAGGATGTTGGGTTCGGCGAGGCGCATCGCCGTGGTTGCGATGTCGTGCACGAACTTTTCGAGGTCGCGCCCTTCGAACGGCACCGCGCTTTCGCGGCCGTTGAACGGGCCGTGTTCTATCTGCACATGCGCGACATACGAATCCGCGCTGTTGTTCGTCTTCGTGATGCCGACGTGCACGGCGACATCTTCGCGCTGGAGCAGGCCTTTGATGAAGCGCACCGTCGTCGCATACGACATCTCCTGACCCGGGATCTGGATGTCCTGCTGCGCGTCGTTGCTGGTCATCGTGTCGTGCGGAATCGATTCGGCGTCTCGCCCGATCTCCTTCATCGCCGACATGATCCGCTCGGCGACAAAGTTCGACGTATAGCCGCGCTCGGTCAACGCTTGCGGCGTCTCCACCGGCGGCACCAGCAATTGACGCGTGAGCACGCCGCGCGCGACGAGGCAGATCGAACCGATCGTCAGCAAGATGACCAGCCACGGCAACACATATGGCCAGAGCCGCTTCGGCCCGCGGCCGATCACACTGGCGGTATGCAAGCCGAACAGCACGAATCCGCTGGAATGATGACGATGGCGGCGATTCGCGGCGTTGGCGCGTATGACCGCACCGCTGAACCCGTTCATCGACCGACGTTGACCCTGTGCACTCGACATGACCCACCTCGCTTCAATCGGCGACCGATGTTGGCGACCGCCCGACTTGCGCGGTGGGTATGCATCGAACGTGCCATGCCGCACGGGACGGGCTAGCAGGCCGCTTTTGGCTTGCGGTGAGGGGATTGAAAGCAGGAAGTGTTGCGGGCCGGCCAACGTATCGGGAAAAACAGTTCGCCGGCGGAAGACAGAATGCGGGCTGGCAAATAAAAATGCCGCTCAGTCCGGCAGACTGAGCGGCATCGGTGAAGCGAACTACTGTTTGAGGACTTGCGCTGCGGCGGCTTAAACCGAACTCGGCCGCCACTTCAACAATCGATGCTCCACCGCGGTCAACAGGTAGTCGGCGGCAAGCGCGACCACCGCCAGCACGATCATCGCCGCGAACACGCCGCTCGCATTGAACGCGCCCTGCGCGGTGGAGATCAGCAAACCGATACCCTGCTTCGAGCCGAGAAATTCGCCGACCACCGCGCCGACCAGCGCGAAGCCGAAGCTCACGTGCAGGCTCGCGAGAATCCAGCTCAGTGCCGACGGAATCACGACCGAGGTCGTCACCTGGCGGCGCGACGCGCCGAGGATCTGCGCATTCGCGATCATGTAGCGGTCCGCTTCGCGCACGCCCTGGAACGCGTTGGCGAACACCACGAAGAACACCATCACGACCGCGAGCGCGACTTTCGATGCCATGCCGAGCCCGAGCGCGATCACGAACACCGAGCCGAGCACGACGCGCGGAATCGAGTTGGCGATCTTGATGTAGAGGCTGAACACGTCGGAGAGCAGCTTGTTGCGGCCGAGCACGATGCCGCAGACGATGCCCGCGACCGAACCGATGATGAAGCCGAGGCCTGTCTCTTCGAGCGTGACCCACACCTGCGTGAGCAACGGACCTTGCGACGTGCCGTTCACGAACCAGTCGACGATCTGTTCGAAGATCGCGCTCGGCATCGAGAAGAAGAACGGGTCGATCCACTTCAGGCGCGCGGACAGTTCCCAGCCGCCGAGCACGACCACGAGCACCAGAATGCGCAGCGAAATCACCAGAACCTGGCGCTGGCGGATCTTCTTCTGCGCGATACGCTCGACGTGAGCGAGCGACGCGGCGTCGATGCCCGAGGGCATCATCTGTTGAGAGGGTGTAGACATGTTTGCCGTTCCTTGATTAACCGATCTGCACTTCTTCGCGCAGGTCATGCCAGATATCGCGCGAAATTTCGATGAAACGTGAGTCGTAGCGGATCTCCGACGTGACACGCGGTCGCGGCAGATCGATTTCGTAGACTTTCTTCAGCGTGGCGGGGCGCGCGGTCAGCACGAACACGCGGTCGGCGAGCGCAATCGCTTCCTCGAGGTCGTGCGTGACGAACACGACCGAGCCGACGCCGCCCCACAATTGCAGCAGCTCGTCCTGCATCAACGTGCGCGTCTGCATGTCGAGCGCCGAGAACGGCTCGTCCATCAGCAGGATTTCCGGCTTGTTGATGAAGGTCTGCGCAAGCGCGACGCGCTTGCGCATGCCGCCGGACAGTTGATGCGGATAGTGCTTGCCGAACTTGTCGAGGCCCACGCGGCGCAGCCATTCGTTCGCTTCGTCGTAGGCGGCCGATTTCGAACGGCCGCGATAGAGCGGACCCGCCGCGACATTGTCGAGCACCGAGCGCCACGGAAACACCGCATCGGCCTGGAACACGAAGCCGATGCGCGGATCGATGCCGTCCACCGGCGCGCCCATCACGCGCACTTCGCCGGTGGTCGGCTTCAGCAAGCCGGTGATCATGCTGAGCGTGGTGGACTTGCCGCAGCCGGTCGGGCCGACCACCGCGACGAATTCGCCGCGTGCCACCGACATGCTGAAGTCGCGCAGCGCGATCGTGGCCTTGCCGTCCGGGGAAATGAAACGGCACGACACGTTGCGCATTTCGATCGCTGGCGTCTCGCGTGACATAGGTTGATTCATCGGCGGGTGCCTCGCAGTTCTGTGAATATGAAAGAAGCGTTACTTCGACGCGGTCTTGACCGGCGCCGACAGGAAGTCGTTGGTGTAGGTCTTGGCGAGGTCGATATGCTTGCCCTTCACCGACGGATTGAATGCGGACAGCACCTTCAGCACCGTGTCCGGGCCGTCGGCGGGCATCTTGCCGTCCTTCGTGAACATCGGCAGCGACGCCTTCAGCGCGCCCACGTACAGGTCCTTGTTGTTGCCGTAGTAGTCCTTCGGCATCTGCGCGGCGATGTCCTCGGCGCTATGCGTCGCGATGAAGTTCAGCGTCTTCGCGAACGCGTGCGACAGCTTCGCCGCGTCGTCCTTGTGCGATTCGGCCCACGCGCGCTGCACGTAGAAGCTCGACGCGGGGTAGGTGCCGCCGAGCGCGGCGCGCGTGCCTTCCACGGTGCGCATATCGACCAGCACCTTCGCGTCGCCGGTCTTCAGCAGTTGCGAGACGGTCGGCTCCGTGGTCATGCCGGCGTCGATGCGGCTTTGCTTGATGGCGGCGATGAAGCTGTTGTCCGCGCCGACCGGCAACATCGTGTATTGCGTCGACGCCACACCGGCGCGCTGCGCGAGGTACTGCGTGAGGAAGCTCGTCGACGAACCGAGGCCGGTCACGCCGAGCGTCTTGCCTTTGACGTCGGCCATGCTCTTCAGCGAATCGGCCGCCTTCGTCGAGACCATTTCGACTTCGCCCGGCACCTGGCCGAAGACGACGAGCGCCTGCACTTCCTTGCCCTTGCTCTGCAGGTCGATCGTGTGATCGTAGAAGCCGACAACCCCTTGCACCGCGCCCGCGAGCAGTTCGTTCTCCGCATCGACACCGGCCGGCTGCGACAGGATTTCGACGTCGAGGCCTTCGTCCTTGAAGTAGCCGAGCTGCTCGGTGAGCTTGGCCGGCAGATAGATGATCTTGGTGGCGCCGCCGACCATGATCGTGATCTTCTCGGCGTGAGCGGCGGCCGAAGCGGCGGCAAGGGCGAAAGCAACTCCTGACACAACGGCAATCTGGCGCAAGGTACGCATGAAGCAGTCTCCTTAGGTGGGTCGCCGCGATCGAGGCGCGGCGCTTTGTGGGTGAATGGCAGCGATTATAGAAACGCGAAACCTTCTGCCAGCTTTCGGGGTTTGGCGCAAAACATGGGTGTTAACCCGACGATGCGCCGACGATGCGCCGACGATGCGCCGACGATGCGCCGACGATGCGCCGACGATGCGCCGACGACGCGTCGAAATTTCGCGCGAATCGCCGCTGCGCTCGCGGCAGCCACAGGCCGTATGCTGTAAACCACACTGCACGCGCGCAGCCCCCTTGTTTTAAGGCACAATCGACGACCTGACTTTTGCCGTACCCGCCATGAAGCTGCTGCTGATCGAAGACAACCCCACGCTTGCGCACTGGCTCGCGAAGATGCTGGAGCAGGAAGCCTTCGCGCTCGACGCCGTGCAGGACGGCGACGAAGCCGACCGCCTGCTGCGCACCAATCACTACGACGTGATCCTGCTCGACCTGAACCTGCCGAAGCTGTCGGGCAAGAACGTGCTGCGCCGGCTGCGTCAGCGCGGCGACGCGACGCCGGTGCTGATCCTGACCGCGAGCGGCTCGATCGACGAGAAGGTGGAACTGCTCGGCGCCGGCGCCGACGACTACCTGGTGAAGCCGTTCGAAGTGCGTGAGCTGATCGCGCGCATCAAGGTGGCGATCCGGCGGCAGTCGCCGTCCAAAGCGAGCGAGGTGGTGTGCGGCGACCTGTCGTTCGACATCGACACACGCCAGTTCACGCTGAAAGGCGCGCCGCTGAACGTGACGCCGCGCGAGCGTTCGGTGCTCGAAGCGCTGATCCTGCGCCTCGGCAAGACGGTGACGAAGCCCGCGCTGGTCGATGCGATCTTCACGCTCGCGGACGAGCCGAGCGAAGACGCGGTCGAGATCTACATTTCGCGTTTGCGCAAGAAGCTCGATGGCAGCTCGGCCGCTATCGTCACGCTGCGCGGGCTCGGCTATCTGCTGCGCAAGCGCGAAGACGACCAGTAACGATGTCCAATAGCCTGCGCATCCGTCTGCTGTGGTGGCTGCTCGTGCCGCTCGCGCTCTATGTGTTCGTGACCGGCAAGACCGAGTACGACAACGCGCGGCACACCGCGAATCTGGTGCAGGACAACCAGCTGGTCGCGTCGGCGCGGATGATCGCGGGCGAGGTCGAATGGAGCGACGGTTTTCTGCGTGTCGATGTGCCGCCCGCCGCCCTCGAGATTTTCGCGTCGCCATATCGCGACCAGGTGTTCTACAGCGTGCGTGTCGACGATGGGCGGCTGCTCGCGGGTACGCCTGATTTCCCGCCGCGTCCGCTGCGCGCGCCCGACGTGCCGGATTCGTACTACACCGAGTTGCACGGCCAGCAGGTGCGCGCGGTCGACATCGTGCGGTTCATGTACGACAACGGCGCGACGCGCCCCGTGCGCGTGACGGTCGGCAAGACCGTGCGCTCGCGCGACGCGATGACTCAACAACTGTGGCGGCCGCAACTCGTGCGCCAACTCGAAATGATCGCGCTGGCGGTCGCACTCGTTTGCATCGGGCTCACGTTCGAGTTGCGCCCGTTGATGAAGGTGAAAGACGAGGTAGCCGACCGCGATCCGATGCAGCTCGAACCGATCCGCGTCGAGCGTCTGCATTCGGAACTGCGGCCTATCGTCGATGCGATCAATCAGTGCATCGCGCGGCTCGGCGTGCAGGTGGCGGCGCAGCGGCGCTTCATCGCGGATGCCGCGCATCAGTTGCGCACGCCGCTCACGCTGCTCGGCACGCAACTGCAGTTCGCGCGGCAGCAGGAAGGCCTGAATCCCGCGCTCGACGAAGCGCTTGCCGCGATGCATCGAAGCAATCGTTCGATGGTCGGTCTCACCAACAAGCTGCTGCTGCTCGCGCAGGCCGAGGCCGCCGACAACTCGCAACTCGCGATGGAACGCGTCGATCTGGTACCCCTCGCAATGGAAGTCGTCGAAGATCTCGGGCTGCTCGCGCAGGCGCGTGAAATCGATCTGGGCGCGGAATTGCACGGCGCGGCGCCGGTGCTCGGACATCGCGGCATGTTGCAGGCGCTGATCGCGAATCTCGCCGAGAACGCGATTCGCTATACGGGCAGCGGTGGCCACGTGACGGTCGCCGTGAGCGCGGATACCGAGGCCAATACGGTGACGGTCAGCGTGACCGACAACGGCCCCGGCATTCCGGCCGAGGCGCGCAGCCGCGTATTCGAGCCGTTCTTTCGCGCGTCGACGGATACGGAAGGCACGGGCCTCGGTCTGGCGATCGTGCGCGAAATCGCGGACGCGCATCACGGCGAGATCGTGCTGAAGGCGGGCGAGGGCGGCAAGGGCGTGGATATCGCGGTGACGTTTCCGCGCGCGACGCCGAAGTGATCGGGACAAACCCGAGGTTCGCGCAACAAATACAGCACTGAAAGCATCGGGAAGGGTTCGGCCCTTCAGAATCACGGGCAGGCGACCCGCGCGGCGCCCAGAGCAAGATAACGGAGACACCCGCAAATGAAGCTTTCCCCGACGCGTTTTTCGCGCGCGGCCTATGCCGTCGTGGCGGCGTCGCTCGCATGGTGCGCGCTCGCGAGGGTGGCGACACCTGCGCAAGCGGCCGAGCCGGAGAAACTCGCGATCATGGTGGGCGGCACCAACAAGCTCATCTATCTGCCGGCGCGTCTTGCCGAACAGCTCGGCTATTTCAAGGCGGAAGGGCTCGACGTCGAACTGCTGTCGCAGCCGACTGGAATAGAGGGCGAGAATGAAATGCTCGCCGGCGCGGTGCAGGGCGTGGTCGGCTTTTACGATCACACGATCGATCTGCAGACACGCGGCAAGGAAGTGAAGACGATCGTCGTGTTCAGCCAGGTGCCGGGCGAAGTGCAACTGGTCGCGGCGAAGTCGGCCGCTTCGATCCGCAGCATGGCCGACGTGCGCGGCAAGACGCTCGGCGTGACCGGGCTCGGTTCCTCGACGAGTTTTCTGACGCAATACCTCGCACAGCGCGCGGGCGTGCCGTCCACGCAATACACGCTGCTGCCGGTCGGCGCGGACAGCAGTTTCATCGCGGCGATCCGGGAAGGACGCATTCACGCGGGTATGACGACCGAGCCGACCGTCACTCAGCTATTGAGGGCGGGCGACGCCAAAGTACTCGTCGATATGCGCAACGTCGACGGCACGCGCGCCGCGCTCGGCGGCATGTATCCGGCGTCGAGCCTCTACGTGCAAAGCACGTGGCTCGACGCGCATCCCGACGAAGCCGCGAAACTCGCGCGCGCATTCGTGAGGACACTGCGCTATATGCATACCCACAGCGCGGAACAGATCGCCGCGCGGATGCCAAAAGAAGACATCGGCAACGACAAGGCACTGTATATCAGCGCGTTGCAGGCTTCGCTGCCGATGTACACCGTCGACGGCAAGATGCCCGCCGACGGTCCGCGGACGGTGCTGAAGGTACTGTCGAGTTTCAATCCGGCGGTGAAGGGGCGGTATATCGATCTGTCGCGCACCTTCACCAACCAGTTCGTCTCCGACGTGAAGCCTTGAAAGCGGGCTGACCGCGTGGGTCGCATCGAGCACAAGAGGATCGGCACATCGTGTTTTCAGGCAGTTTGCGCGGACGCTTGTTGTGGTGGCTGCTGTTGCCGCTGGCGGCATTCGTCTCCATTTCAGTCGTCATTTCATACCGGTTCGCGCAGAACACCGCGGACCTGGTGCAGGACAATGCGCTGCTGTCGTCGATGCGGATCATCGGCGAGGATGTCGACTGGGACAACGGTTCGGTGTCGATCCAGATTCCGCCGGCCGCGCTGGAACTCTTCGAGTCGCCGGAACACGACACGGTTTTCTATCGCGTCGAGGCAAGCGGCCATCGTTTGCTCGCGGGCATCCCCGAGTTGCCGCTGCCGCCGCATGTGAGCGACAAGCCAACGCTTTATTCCACCCATTTCGCCGACGGCCGCGCGGCGCGCGCGGTCGCCTACGCGCGGCAGCTTTACGACTCGGGTCACACCGAGGAAGTGATCGTCGCGGTCGCGAAGACGGAGGGCTCGCGCGACGCGATGGTGTGGCGTCTGCTGCGGCCGCAATTGTCCGGCGAAGTTCTGACGCTGGTGCTGGCGATGGTGTTCGTCTACCTCGGCCTGACCTTCGAACTGCTGCCGCTGATGAGGGTGAAGGACGACGTTGCCGATCGCAATGCGTCGCAACTCGAACCGATTCGCGTCGCGCGTCTGCACGTCGAGCTGAGGCCGATCGTCGAGGCGATTAACCAGTGCATCGCGCGAATGGGCCAGCAGGCCGCGACGCAGCGTCAATTCATCTCCGATGCAGCGCATCAGTTGCGCACGCCGCTCGCGCTGCTGGCCGCGCAGATCCAGTTCGCGCGGCAACGCGATAGCCGCGACGCCCCGCTCGACGAAGCGCTCGCGGGCATGCACAAGAGCAGCCGCAAGCTGACCACGCTGACCAACAAGCTGTTGCTGCTCGCGCAGGCCGAGTCGGCCGCGCCGCTGAACGTGCCGGAGCGGATCGATCTGAGCGCGTTGATCGCGGGCGTGCTCGAGGAGCTGATCGCGTTTGCGCAGTCGCGAGAGATCGATCTGGGCGCGGAGCTGGAAGACGGCCTGTACGTGACCGGTGACGAAGCATTGACCGCGGCCCTCGTGACCAATCTGGTCGACAACGCGTTGCGCTATACGCAGGCGGGCGGGCGCGTCACGGTGCAGACGCAGCGGCGCGAGGGCATGGCGATCGTGCGTGTGATCGACAACGGGCCCGGCATCAAGGCCGATGCGCGCGAGCGAGTGTTCGAGCGCTTCTATCGCGCGTCGACTCATGCGGAAGGGACTGGTCTCGGCTTGCCGATCGTGCGCGAGATTGCGCATCGCCAGGGCGGCAGCGTGACGCTCGAATCGAACGCAGGCGGCGCGGGCCTCGTTGCGACGGTCGAGATGCGCTTATGGCTCGGCGCAACCTGACGTCGCGCGACTCACCAATGAGAGGACAACGATGAAACTGCTGCTCGTAGAAGACGACGCGGACCTCGCGCGCTGGGTGATGAACCTGATGCAAGTCGAGCAATTCGCGATCGACTGGGCGCAAAACGGCGAATGCGCGGAGACGCTGCTCGGTCTGCAATGCTATGACGCGGTGCTGCTCGATCTGCGCCTGCCTGGCATCAGCGGCAAGGAGGTGCTCGCGAGGTTGCGCCGCAAGCGCGACAACGTGCCGGTGCTGATGCTGACCGCGAATGGCTCGACCGACGACAAGGTGGCCTGCTTTTCGGCCGGTGCGGACGACTATGTGGTCAAGCCCTTCGATGCGCGCGAACTGGTGGCGCGCATCAAGGCGCTGATTCGCCGTCAGGCCGCGGGAGACAGAGGGCAGTCGACCGAATGCGGCAATCTGCGTTATCTGTTCGATTCCCGCGAATTCGTGCTGCAGGACCAACGCCTGTCGTTGCGCCGCCGCGAACACGCGATCCTCGAAGCGCTGATACTGAAGCAGGGCAAGACCGTCTCCAAAGCCACGCTGATGGACAAGATCTTCACGCTCGACGAAGAGCCGAGCGCCGACGCGATCGATATCTATATTCACCGGCTGCGCAAGCATCTCGCGGCATCGACCGCGAAGATCATGACCTTGCGCGGACTCGGCTATATCTTGCGCGAAGAAGAACCGCACGAGGCATTTGCGTCTGCCTGAGATGACCGCACGATAGGAGCGCGTTTGCACGCGGTTCCGAGGTGCCAGGCGGATGATTTTGATAAGGTTTCGAAAGCGGCCTCACGAGTTGCGCTCGCGCCCCGTGCGCGTTTTACCCGCTCCGCTCTTCGCGCTGCTCTGCGCCGCGAGTTCCACGACCATCTCACGCGCAGCCGTCTGCAACTCGGGCACATAGCGCCGCTTCGCTTCCGCAAGCGACACCGCGCGCGACAGAAACACCACGTTCAAGCTCGCGAGCACCCGTTCCTCGAACACGATCGCGACGGCGACCGCGCCGATCTTCCCCTGGTCCGCCCAGTCGCCGTGATTCGAACCGAACCCATCCGCGCGCACGCGTCTCACGAGACTGTGGATCAACGCGTCGTTCGACGCGAGCGCCTTCTGCTCCTCGCCGCCCGCGCCCGCGCGCAGCAGATCGAGAATGTCCTCGCGCTCTTCATCGGGGCACATCGCGAAGTACGCGCGGCCCGCCGCGGTCAGCAGCATCGGCAATCGGCGGCCGACCATCGCGCGATGAAACGACAGCGTACTGAAGCGGTGCGTGGTCTCGCGGATGATCATCGCGTCGCCGTCGGGCGTGGTCAGATCGGACGGCCACGCAACACGTTGCAGCAGACGCCCCATGACCGGCGGCGCGATGGTCGCGATGCGTTCGTCGTCCGTGAAGCCTTCGCTCAGCGCGCGCACTTTCAGCGTGAGCCGGAAGCTGTCGTCCGACGCGCTGCGCCGCACGAAGCCTTCTTCCATCAACGTCTCCAGAAGCCGCCGCGCGGTGGTGCGATGCAGGCCGGTCAGCTCGCTGATCTGCTGGCTCGTCGCGCGGCCGCTGTCCATCGAGTTGAGTGCTTGCAGCACCTGCAAGCCGCGCGACAGACCTCGCACATTCGTGTATTTGGTCACTTAAAAACCTCAATTAAATCAGCTATGTGCATTCTATGCACATTTTCCAGATTTTGTTGAGCGTGCAGGTGGCCGGTCCTAGACTGCCAACAAATCAACGATTTCATGGAGACGCGAGCGGTTGCCCGCAGGCGATTTTCGCCGTGGCCAGCGCTGGTTCCCGCCGCCGCGCTCCGTGAATAGCTCGACCCGGTCAATCCGGTCGACATACGGAGACAACATGCCCCAACCGCTCGACCCGGTGGCCGCGCAAGGCCACAGCGGAACCGTCACCACCGACGTCGCGATCATCGGCGCCGGCCCGGTCGGTTTGATGATCGCCAACTATCTCGGCCTGCAGGGCGTACGCGTCGTGCTGATCGAAAAGCTCGAGAAGATCATCGATTATCCGCGCGCAATTGGCCTCGATGACGAAGCACTGCGCGTGTTCCAGTCCGTCGGCCTCGCGGATGCGTTGCTGCCGCACACGACTCCCGATCACTGGATGCGCTTCGTCACCCGCAACGGTCACTGCTTCGCATCGATCGAACCGCGCACCGACGAATTCGGCTGGTCGCGCCGCAACGCGTTCATTCAGCCGCTGGCCGATCGCGTGCTGTACGACGGCCTGCAACGCTTCCCGCACGTCGAGGTGCTGTTCGGCCACACCGTCAACTCGTTCACGCAGGACGGCAGCGGCGTCACGATCGAAGCGGAACACGCGCAGAGCGGCCGCCGCACGATCCGCGCGTCGTACATGGTCGGCGCGGACGGCGGCAACAGCTTCGTGCGCCGCACGCTCGACGTGCCGTTCGAGGGCCGCACGAAACCGAATCAGTGGATCGTCGTCGATGTGCGCAACGACCCGATCGGTTCGCCGCACGTGTACATGCACTGCGATCCACGACGCCCGTATGTGTCGGCCGCGCTGCCGCACGGCATTCGCCGCTTCGAATTCATGGTGATGCCCGGTGAGACCGAGGAAGAGCTGTCGAAGCCGGAGAACATGGCCGCGCTGATCCGCAAGGTCGTCGCCGAGCCGGACAAGGTCGACTACATCCGCAAGCGCGTCTATACGCACAACGCGCGCCTTGCGAGCAGCTTTCGCGTGAACCGCGTGCTGCTCGCCGGCGACGCCGCGCACATCATGCCGGTATGGCAGGGCCAGGGCTACAACAGCGGCATTCGCGACGCTAGCAACCTCGGCTGGAAACTCGCGATGGTGGTCAAGGGAGTCGCCGGCGATGCGCTGCTCGATACCTATACCGCCGAGCGCCGTTCGCATGCGCGCTCGATGATCCACCTCTCCGAAGTGGCGGGCGACATTTTCGCGCCGACGAGCCGCTTCGGCATCAAGTTCCGCGACGCGTTCGTGCGTACGTTCAACTGGTTTCCGGCGGTCAAGCGCTACTTCGTCGAAATGCGTTTCAAGCCGATGCCGCGCTATGAAAGCGGCGTCGTGTTGCTCGCGCACACGCCGCGCAAGCGTGGCTGGCTCGCGCGCGTGCTCGAACGCTCGGGCCATTCCGCGCCGGGCCGCCTGCTCGGTCTGATGAGCGAGAAGCGCGAGTCGCGGCTGGGCCGTCTCGTGTATGGACGCGACCCGCATTGTCATTCGCCGGTCGGCCGCATGTTCATTCAGCCGCGCGTGCGTACGGCGAGCGGCGAGATCGTGCGACTCGACGATGTGCTCGGCAACCGCTTCGCGATCGTCGGCTGGGGCGCGGAACCGACCTTCGGTTTGTCGGAGGAAGCGCGCGCGATCTGGCAGCGGCTCGGCGGCTGCTTCGTGGTCGCGAAGCCGGATACGCAACTGTCTTTTCATGACGACGTGCCAGAAGACGTGATCGCGATCGGCGATGTGAACACGCGGCTGAAGGACTGGTTCACGCGAGTGCCGGAGTCGGTCGTGCTGTTGCGTCCGGATCGTTTCGTCGCGGGCATGGGCTCGCCGCAGCAGGTGTCGCAACTGGTCGTCGATCTCGCGCGGAAGCTGCAACTCGACGCGGCAACGCGTGCGGATGCGGCGAATGCCGGCAACGATGCAGCGTTCGCGCGCGACGCCGTTGCCACTCTCGCAACCGCTGCAACCGCCGGAGCCTGATATGCCGATGCTGCTCGAATGCCTATCGCACACGCCGTTGCACGGCTATTACGATCCCGCGCCCGAAGTCGTCGCCGAAGTCGAGCGTGTGCATGCGGCGGCGCGTGCGCGCGTCGTCGAGTTCGATCCCCAACTGGTCGTCGTGTTCGCGCCCGATCATTACAACGGTTTCTTCTATGACGTGATGCCGCCGTTCTGCATCGGCGCATCGGCGAGCGCGATCGGCGACTTCAAGAGCCTCGCCGGTCCGCTGAACGTGCCCGCCGATACGGCGCTCGAACTGGCCGAAGCGGTGCTCGCGAGCGACGTCGACGTCGCGGTCTCCTACCGCATGCAGGTCGATCACGGTTGCGCGCAAGCGCTGGAGATTCTGACCGGCGGACTCGATCGATATCCGGTCGTGCCGGTGTTCATCAATTCGGTGGCCGCGCCGATGGCTTCATGCCGCCGCGCGCGTCTGCTCGGCGATGCGTTGGGCCGCGCGCTCGCACGCTCGAATCAGCGCGTGCTCGTGATCGGCTCGGGCGGCATCTCGCATGAGCCGCCGGTGCCGGAACTCGCGGGCGCGAGCGAGGAAGTCGCCGAGCGTCTGATCGCGGGCCGCAATCCGTCGGCCGAGTCGCGCGCGGCGCGGCAGGCACGCACGATTGCGGCGGCGCGCGCGTTCACCGCGGGCGACAGCCATCTGCATCCGCTCAATCCCGAATGGGATCGCGCGTTCCTGAAGCTGCTCGAAGACGGCGAGCTCACCGCGCTCGACGGCCTGACCAACAACGCAATCACGCGCGATGGCGGCAAGTCCGCGCACGAAATCCGCACGTGGATCGCCGCGTTCGGCGCGCTGCACGCGAGCGGCCCGTATCGCGCGTCGCTCGATTACTACCGTCCGATCCCCGAATGGATCGCGGGCTTCGGCGCGATGCACGCGCGACCCGTGACTGCCCACGTTTAACCGAATCTGGAATCCGCTATGAACACTCAAAGCAACATCGACGCGTTGGCCCTGCGCCTGCGCGAATCGGAACGTACGCGCGTGACCATCGCGCCGCTGCGCGACGACGCGCGTTTCGTCGAACTGCCGAACCCGGCCGACGCCGAGCAGCTCGCGTACGCGGTGCAGCAGGCCAACGTGGCTGCGCGCGTCGCGGCGGGCGAGCGCATCGTCGGCCGCAAGATCGGACTCACGTCGCCGGCCGTGCAGCGTCAACTCGGTGTCGATCAACCTGACTTCGGCGCGCTGTTTGCATCGATGGCGTATGGCGACAGCCAGCCGATTCCGCTCGGCGAGCTGATCCAGCCGAAGGTCGAGGCGGAGATCGCGCTCGTGCTCGAGCACGATCTGCTGCACGAGCGCCACACGTATGCCGATCTGATGCGCGCAACCGCGTATGCGGTCGCGGCGATCGAAGTGGTGGACAGTCGCATCGAAGGCTGGAACATCCGCTTCGTCGATACGGTCGCGGACAACGCGTCGAGCGCGCGCTTCGTGCTCGGCAGCCGCCCGGTGCTGCTGCGCGATGTCGATCTCGCGGCCTGCGCGATGACGCTGTCGAACGATGCCGAAGTCCTGTCGCGCGGCAATGGTGCCGCGTGTCTCGGCAATCCGCTGAATGCCGCAGCGTGGCTCGCGGATCGGATGGTCCGGCTCGGCACGCCGCTGCGTGCCGGCGACGTGCTGATGACGGGCGCTTTGGGCCCGATGGTCGCGGTCAGGCAGCCGGGCACCTTCAGCGCGCAGATCGACGGTCTCGGCAGCGTCCGCGCGACCTTTTCCGCATAAAGCAAGCACTCGCAAGCACTCGATTGGGAACTCATATGGCAAGCGAAAAACTCAAGGCCGCGATCATCGGCTCGGGCAACATCGGCACGGATCTGATGATCAAGATCCTGCGCAACAGCCGGCATCTGGAGATGGCGGCGATGGTCGGCATCGATCCGAACTCGGACGGCCTCGCGCGCGCCGCGCGGCTTGGCGTCGCGACCACGCATGAAGGCGTCGAAGGTCTGACGCGTCTGCCCGTGTTCAATGACATCGACTTCGTGTTCGACGCGACCTCGGCCGGCGCGCACGTGAAGAACGATGCGCTGTTGCGAAAGCTGAAGCCTTCGATTCGCGTGGTCGATCTGACGCCGGCCGCGATCGGCCCGTACTGCGTGCCGGTCGTCAATCTCGACGCGCATATCGGCGCGCCCAACGTGAACATGGTGACCTGCGGCGGACAGGCGACCATTCCGATGGTCGCGGCCGTGTCGCGCGTGGCGAAGGTGCATTACGCGGAGATCGTCGCGTCGATCAGCAGCAAGTCGGCCGGTCCCGGCACGCGCGCGAATATCGATGAATTCACCGAGACCACGTCGAAGGCGATCGAAGCGGTCGGCGGCGCGGCGAAAGGCAAGGCGATCATCGTGCTCAATCCGGCCGAGCCGCCGGTGATGATGCGCGATACCGTCTATACGCTGTCGGAGATGGCCGACCTCGACAAGGTCGAGGCTTCGATCGAGCAGATGGCCGCCGCGGTGCAGGCGTACGTGCCCGGCTATCGCCTGAAGCAGAAGGTGCAGTTCGATGTAATCCCTGCGAACGCGCCGCTCAACATTCCGGGCCTCGGCAAGTTCAGCGGCCTGAAGACGTCGGTCTTCATCGAGGTCGAAGGCGCCGCGCACTACCTTCCCGCCTACGCGGGCAATCTCGACATCATGACTTCGGCCGCGCTCGCGACCGCCGAGCGCATGGCGCAGGCGCTCGTGCAGGCATCAGAGGCTTAAGGAGACTCCCCGCATGGACAAGAAACTGTATATCTCCGACGTGACGCTGCGCGACGGCAGCCACGCGATACGTCACCAGTACTCGATCCAGAACGTGCAGGACATCGCACGCGCATTGGACCGCGCGAAAGTGGACAGCATCGAAGTCGCGCACGGCGACGGCCTGCAAGGTTCGAGCTTCAACTACGGCTTCGGCGCGCATAGCGACCTGGAATGGATCGAAGCGGTGGCCGACGTCGTCGAGCACGCGAAGATCGCGACACTGCTGCTGCCGGGCATCGGCACGATTCACGACCTGAAGGCTGCGTATAACGCGGGCGCGCGCGTGGTGCGCGTGGCGACGCACTGCACCGAAGCGGACATCTCGAAGCAGCACATCGAATACGCGCGCGAACTCGGCATGGACACCGTCGGCTTCCTGATGATGAGCCACATGACCACGCCGGAGAACCTCGCCATCGAAGCGAAGAAGATGGAGAGCTACGGCGCGACCTGCATTTACGTGGTCGATTCGGGCGGCGCACTGACGATGAACGATGTGCGCGACCGCTTCCGCGCGGTGAAGACCGTGCTGAAACCCGAAACGCAGACGGGCATGCACGCGCACCACAACCTGTCGCTCGGCGTGGCGAATTCGATCGTCGCGGTCGAAGAAGGCTGCGACCGCATCGACGCATCGCTCGCGGGCATGGGCGCAGGCGCGGGCAACGCGCCGCTCGAAGTGTTCATCGCGGCAGCGGAGCGCATGGGCTGGAATCACGGCACCGACCTCTACACGCTGATGGACGCCGCCGACGACATCGTGCGTCCGCTACAGGACCGGCCGGTGCGCGTGGACCGCGAAACGCTGGCGCTCGGCTATGCGGGCGTGTATTCGAGCTTCCTGCGTCATTCGGAAGTGGCCGCGAAGAAGTACGGTCTGAAGACCGTCGACATTCTGGTCGAGCTGGGCAAGCGCCGCATGGTCGGCGGCCAGGAAGACATGATCGTCGATGTCGCACTGGATCTGAAGCGCGGATCCGACGCAGTGGCCTCATGACCCAGACGCTGCGCGGCGGCGCCGCATGCCACGCGCGCAGCGTTCATTTCACCCAGCAAGGTCGCCGCAAGAGCGACGCTGATTCAACATTGGAGACATTCATGCGGCAGTCAACACAAGCAACCCCAACAACGCAGTCGACGAAACCTCTTGCCAGCGGCGCGCTGACGATCGGGCTCTGCCTGATCGTCGCGCTGCTCGAAGGCGTCGACCTGCAATCGACCGGCCTCGCTGCACCGCGCATGGCGCGCGAATTTCATCTCGCGGTCGCGCAGCTGGGCTGGGCGTTCAGCATCGGCGCATTCGGGCTGCTGCCCGGAGCCGCGATCGGCGGACGTCTCGCCGACCGGCTCGGGCGCAAGCGCGTGCTGATGTGGTCGGTCGCGCTGTTCGGCCTCTTCTCGCTCGCGACCGCGCAGGTATGGGATCTGAACAGCCTGCTCGCCGCGCGCTTTCTGACCGGCCTCGGTCTTGGTGCGGCGATGCCGAATCTGATCGCGCTGTGCTCGGAAGCGGCGCCGCCGCACCAGCGCAACACGGCGGTCGGCGCGATGTATTGCGGCATGCCGTTCGGCGCGGCGCTTGCGGCGGTGGTCGGCATCGTCAGTCCGGGCGATGAGGGCTGGCGGCATATCTTCTACGTCGGCGGGTTCGGGCCGTTGCTGGTGCTGCCGCTGCTTGCGCTGTTCATGCGCGAGTCGGCGCAGTTCGTCGCGGCGCGCGCAACCACGGGCGCGCGGCCCGATGCAGCCGCTAGCGTGACGCGCGCGCTGTGGCAGGAAGGGCGCGCGGGCACGACGATCGCGTTGTGGATCAGCTACCTCGGCACGCTGATCGTGCTGTATTTCCTGATCAACTGGCTGCCGTCGCTCGTGTTGACGCGCGGTCTGACGCGCGTGCAGTCGGGTGTCGTGCAGATGATGTTCAACATCGGCGGCGGCATCGGCGCGATCGTGATCGCCGGCATGATGGACCGGATGGGCCGGCGCCGCACGGTGGCGGGCATGTATGTCGGCATCGTCGTTGCGCTTGGCGCGTTGCTGAGCGCGCATGGCGGCGCGTCGATGGCGTGGGGCGGTCTGCTCGCGGGGCTGTTCCTGGTCGGCGGCCAGTCGGTGCTCTACGCGCTGGCGAGCAGCCTGTACCCGACCGAAGTGCGTGGCACCGGCGTCGGCGCGGCCGTGGCGGTGGGCCGTCTCGGCTCGATCCTCGGACCGTTGATCGCGGGGCAACTGCTCGCGATCGGTCAGGGCGCGAGCGTGCTGCTCGGCGCGAGCATTCCGCTGATCGCGGTTGCCGCGATCGGCGCGTGGCTCGTCGTGAATCGCTCGACACTTCGATACACCGCGGTGGCCGCGCAGTAGTTTGCGGCCTGAAATATGGAGCGGGTTCGCCGTCGGCGGCGGCCCGCAGTCACTCAACTCGTGAAACACAGGAATTCGACATGAGCAATACCAACACGCAAGCAGTGGCGATCAGTGAAGAAGCGACCAGCAAATTCGTCCGGATCACTGAAGATGGCCGCGAGGTGCAGCTGCACTACAACGACGTGGGGCAGGGCGCGGACACGGTCGTGATGCTGCACGGCTCGGGACCGGGTGCGACCGGCTGGGCCAACTTCAATCGCAACGTCGAGCCGCTCGTCGCGGCGGGGTATCGCGTGATCCTGATGGACTGCCTCGGGTGGGGCAAGAGCGACCCGATCGTCTGCAAGGGTTCGCGCGCGGAACTCAACGCGCGCTGCCTGAAGGCGTTGCTCGATGCGCTCGATATCGAGCGCGCGCATATCATCGGCAACTCGATGGGTGGGCATAGCGCGGTCGCGTTCGCGCTCGCTGAACCGCAGCGCGTCGGCAAGCTCGTGCTGATGGGCGGCGGCACCGGCGGCCCGAGCCAGTTCGTGCCGATGCCGACCGAAGGCATCAAGCTGCTGCAGGGGCTGTACCGCAACCCGACCATCGAGAACCTGCAGCGCATGATGAGCGTCTTCGTGTTCGACACGAAGGCGTTGACCGAGGATCTGATGCAGGCGCGTCTCGCGAATATGCTGGCACGGCGCGACCACCTCGAGAACTTCGTCGCGAGCCTCGCCGCGAATCCGAAACAGTTCAACGACTATGGGCCGCGCCTCGGCGAAGTGGCCGCGCCGACGCTCGTGATCTGGGGCCGCGACGATCGCTTCGTGCCGATGGACGTCGGGCTGCGGCTCGTCGCCGGGATGCCGAACGCCGATCTGCATGTGTTCGGCCGCTGCGGGCATTGGGCGCAGTGGGAGCATGCGGACAAGTTCAACCGGATGGTGGTTGAGTTCCTGGGACGCGAGGGGTAAGGCGGGTTGTTATTGCGAGCGACTGGCGCGCCGTTGCGGCGGCGGGCTGGTTGCTTCTTTATGCCCATTTCCCGGCGATTTTACGGCTCCGCGTGTAGAGTCAATGTAGATACCCTCTCGGGTTCAGGAACAGAAACTCCGGGGGTCGCGCTGATGAACATGGTGCGCACTCTGGGCCTGGAGGCACGCGCCGCACGCAAAGTCGAGTGCGCTCCGGCCGAGGTGGTCGAGGACGCGCTTGCCCGCCTTCAAACGATTCTGGAATGACGGGAAAGACGATTCGACCTGAAGCCGCGCGCGGCGAGTGACGCAATCACTCCGCTGCCAGCATCCGACTCGTATGTTTCACGTGCGAGCATTCCCGTCCGCGCCTCCCCCACTTCTCCCGTCTAACCGTCGACTGCCGCACCACCAGATGCGGATCTGTCCACTCTGCAGGGGACACTCGTGCGCCCTCCGTCGACGAAGCCCGCACGGAAACGTCGTGGCGCGCGAAGCGCGGGCCTGATGGTTCGCGGCGGCTGAAGCGAGCGAGATTAGCGACTTCTCAATGCGATCCATTCGCATTTAGCCAAAAATAATATGCCGCAAGTCATCTATAAGATATCTGTCTTAAGACCCGGGCAATCGGCCGCAAACCCTTGCCAGCCGGGGCTCGACCCTTTTCGGTAGGGTCTCGCGACCTGTTTGTTTACCCACATTTAGTGGAAAACGCGCATATACTCTCGGTCGTATCGCAAAACGAAGGTCGCGGGTTGCGTCGTGCCGAACCGGCGCCGTCGCCATCGCGCCGCGATTTGGGCTGGCCTCGACTGCCAACGCTCTGTCTATCACTTCCTAGCAAAGCATTAATCATGTCCACACCGCCGAAGATCATCTACACCCTGACCGACGAAGCGCCCGCACTGGCGACGTACTCGCTGCTGCCGATCGTCAAGGCGTTCACGCGCTCGTCCGACGTGCTCGTCGAAACGCGTGACATCTCGCTCGCCGGCCGGATCATTGCCGCATTTCCCGACTACCTGAGCGCGGAACAGAAGGCTTCCGACGATCTGGCGGAGCTCGGTGGACTCACCACGCGCCCGGAAGCGAACATCATCAAGCTGCCGAACATCAGCGCGTCGGTGCCGCAACTGAAGGCCGCGATCGCCGAGCTGCGCGACCAGGGCTACAAGCTGCCGTCGTACCCGGACGTCGCGACGACCGACGCCGAGAAGGACGTCAAGGCCCGTTACGACAAGATCAAGGGCAGCGCGGTGAACCCGGTGCTGCGCGAAGGCAACTCGGACCGCCGCGCGCCGCTGTCGGTCAAGAACTATGCGCGCAAGCATCCGCACAAGATGGGCGCGTGGAGCGCGGACTCGAAGTCGCACGTCTCGCACATGAGCGGTGGCGATTTCTACGGCAGCGAGAAGTCGGCGCTGATCGCGCAAGCCGGTAGCGTCAAGATCGAGCTGGCCGCCGCGGACGGCACGACGACGGTCCTGAAGGCGAAGACGCCGGTGCTGGCAGGCGAAATCATCGACGCGTCGGTGCTGAGCAAGAACGCGCTGCGCAGCTTCATCGAAGCGCAGATCGCCGACGCGAAGGCGAACGGCGTGCTGTTCTCGGTGCACCTGAAGGCCACGATGATGAAGGTCTCGGACCCGATCATCTTCGGCCACGTCGTGTCGGTGTTCTACAAGGACGTGCTCGCGAAGCACGCAGAGGCGCTCGCCAAGGTCGGCTTCAACCCGAACAACGGTATCGGCGACCTGTACGCGCGTCTGAAGGATCTGCCGGCTGAAACGGCAGCGGCGATCGAAGCCGACATCAAGGCGCAGTACGAACAGCGTCCGCCGCTCGCGATGGTCAACTCGGATAAGGGCATCACGAGCCTGCACGTGCCGAGCGACGTGATCGTCGACGCCTCGATGCCGGCGATGATCCGCGAGTCGGGCAAGATGTGGGGCGCCGACGGCGCGCTGCACGACGCGAAGGCGGTGATTCCGGACCGTTGCTACGCCGGTGTGTACCAGGCTGTGATCGAAGACTGCAAGAAGCACGGCGCGTTCGATCCGGTCACGATGGGCACGGTGCCGAACGTCGGCCTGATGGCGCAAGCCGCAGAGGAATACGGTTCACACGACAAGACGTTCCAGATCCCGGCGAACGGCGTGGTCCGCGTGACCGACGAAGCCGGCGCGGTGCTGCTGGAGCAGCCGGTCGAGGAAGGCGACATCTTCCGTATGTGCCAGACCAAGGACGCGCCGATCCGCGACTGGGTCAAGCTCGCGGTGAACCGCGCCCGCGCAACCAACACGCCGGCCGTGTTCTGGCTCGACCCGGTGCGCGCGCACGATGCGCAGATCATCAAAAAGGTCGAACAGTACCTGAAGGATCATGACACCAACGGTCTCGACATCCGCGTGATGACGCCGGTCGACGCGACGAAGTTCTCGGTCGAGCGCATCCGCGCGGGCAAGGACACGATCTCGGTCACCGGCAACGTGCTGCGCGACTACCTGACCGACCTGTTCCCGATCATGGAACTGGGCACCAGCGCGAAGATGCTGTCGATCGTTCCGCTGATGGCCGGTGGCGGCATGTTCGAAACCGGCGCGGGCGGTTCGGCGCCGAAGCACGTGCAGCAGCTGGTCGAGGAAGGCTTCCTGCGCTGGGATTCGCTCGGTGAATTCCTGGCGCTGGCCGCATCGCTCGAACATCTGAGCACCGCGTATCACAACCCGAAGGCGCAGGTTCTCGCGAAGACGCTCGATCAGGCGACCGGCAAGTTCCTCGACAACGACAAGTCGCCGGCGCGCAAGGTCGGCGGCATCGACAATCGCGGCAGCCACTTCTACCTCGCGATGTACTGGGCCGAAGCACTGGCCGCGCAAACCGACGACGCGGCGCTGCAAGCGCAGTTCGCGGGCGTCGCGAAGGCGATGGCCGACAACGAGGCGAAGATCGTCGCGGAACTCGGCGCGGCGCAGGGCAAGCCGGTGGATATCGGCGGCTACTACCGTCCGAACGTCGAGCTGACCAGCAAGGCGATGCGCCCGAGCGCGACGCTGAACGCGATCGTCGATTCGGTGGCTTGACGCCGTACGGGCCGCTGATGCGGTAAGCGTCGTGGCCGCAGCTACGCGGGCCCGGAAAGCCACGCGGTAAGCGCGCAGCGCAACCGCGCACAAAGCCGCAAGCAGGACCGCAAATACGACAATGGCGCCTTCGGGCGCCATTGTCGTTTCTGCTTTCACTGCTACGTCGCCGTCGGTCATATCCGTCCTTATACGTGAACGATTTCCCAATCGGCGAGCTTCTCCGGAATTTCGAGTGTCGACGTGTCGAGCTCGGACAGATGCTCGCAGCTCAGGCCGCGCGCGAGGTCGTCGGCGGCCTGTTGCGGGCTCGAGAATTCTCCGAGCGTTTCGTTGCCGTAGGTGGCTTCCCAGCCGTCCTGACCCGGCAGAATGTAGAACGCTCCCTGCGTCGAACCAAAGCGAAAGCCTTTCATTTTTTGTCTCCCAGTTACCAATAAAAAAGCCGCGATTCGTAACGGCTTCTGCGCAATCTCTGGGATTTGGGTGGCCATTTCGCGAGGCCCCTCGAATCCGACTGCGTGAAGCGCATGCTCTTGTGAAAGAGTCTACGTCAGGGAGTCGGCTGGCAAGCGGGCGTCAAACCGTTCTTTATCTTAAAAATATTTTTGTAAAAACAATGGGTTGCGCGTTTCATTTTGCGATGTGCAACGCCGCCGGACATCGTGAAATGCCCGGTTTGTGCCACGCACCATAATTTTTTACGACGCGCGGCATCGTTTCGTATCGTGAAAATTAGGGGCTGCGCGCGACGGGCAAAACGATGCCATGCGGCCCTATGACGCGTCGATCCGTTCGATCAGCATCGCGACGAAGGTCTCGCTCACCGGCGGCAAGGTTCGGCCACGCTTTCTGATCAGCGCGATGCGGCGCGTGAACGCGGCTTCGTCGATCGGCCGCGCGACCAGTTCGGGCTCCGCGCGTACCTCACGTGCCGACGCCGGCAGGATCGTGATGCCGAGGCCGGCGCGCGCCATCGCGACCGCGCTCATCATGTAGGTCGGCTCGCAGGCGATGCGCGGCTCACATTGCGCGTCGGCGAACGCGCTGTCGACGACCGCACGCACGCTCGTGCCCTGGGCGGTCAGCACGAGCGGCTCGTTGGCGAGATCGGCGAGCGTGACGGGCCGGCGCCGCCGTGCGAGTGCGTGCTGCTTCGGCAGCACTGCGACGAGCCGGTCGATGCCCTCATGCAGCACCTCGAGCCCGCTGTCGTTCAGCTCGCCGCCGGTCAGCCCGATATCGACTTCCTCGTTGCGCACCAGCGTGTTGACCATGCTCGCGACGACATCGCGCACCTCGAAGCCGACGCGCGGCACGGCTTTTCTCAGCGCCTGCACCAGCTCGGGCAGGACGCTCGCCGCGAAGGTCGGCAGGCAGGCGATGCGCACCGTGCCGCTCGCGCCTTCGCCGAGCGAGCGTGCATCGCGCAGCACGTGCTCCATGTCGTGCAGCGATTTCTGCAGCACGGGCAGCAGCTCGCGGCCGGTCGGCGTCAGCGCGACATTGCGGCTGTTGCGATCGAACAAGCGCAGGCCGACCGTTTCCTCGAGCCGGCGAATCTGCACCGTCAACGCCGGTTGCGACAGATGCAGCCGCGCGGCCGCGCGCGTGAAGCTGCCCGTTTGCGCGACCGCGATAAACGCCCGGATGTCCCGCAGATTCAGATCCATGATGATTTGTGATCGCTGCGATTAGTTCATTTCAATTGTTTTATTGCTGCCGCGAACTTACGCTCGATCACACTAAAAAACAACCTGGAGACAAGCTCATGCTGCCATTGCTGGGGCTGGCTACCATCGTCGTGCTGCTCGGCGCGATCCTGTCCAAACGCATGTCGCCGCTCGTCGCGCTGATCATCGTGCCGCTCGCGGCATCGCTGCTCGGCGGCTTCGGCCTGCAGACCAGCAAGTTCGTCGTCGATGGTCTGAAAAGTCTCGCGCCGGTCGTCTGCATGTTCGTATTCGCGATCCTGTACTTCGGCACGATCACCGACGCCGGCATGCTCGACCCGATCATCGAGCGTATCCTGCGCGCGGTCGGCACGCGGCCCACGCGCATCGTGATGGGCACCACGCTGCTCGCGCTGCTGATCCACCTCGACGGCTCCGGCGCCGTCTGCTTCCTCGTCACGATTCCCGCGATGCTGCCGCTTTACGATCGCCTGAAGATGGACCGGCGCGTGCTCGCCGCGGCGGTATCGATGGCGGCCGGCATCAACTTCCTGCCGTGGACGGGGCCGATGATTCGCGCGTCTGCGTCGCTGCATCTGCCGATCTCGGCGCTATTCAATCCGCTGATTCCGGTGCAGGCGATCGGCCTCGTATTCGTGTTCTCGATGGCGTACTGGCTCGGGCGGCGCGAGGAAAAGCGCCTCGGCCTCACTGCCGCGAGCGGGTCCGTGCCGATGCCCCAACGCGAACTGACGCCAGAACAACAGGCGCTGCGCCGCCCGCAAAACTTCTGGTTCAACATCGTGTTGACGCTCGTCGTGCTGGGCACGATGGTCGTGATGGGCGAGAAGATTCCGCCGGCCGTTATGTTCATGGTGGGCCTGTGCGTCGCGTTGATGGTCAACTATCCGAACGTCGACATGCAGCGCAAACGGATCGACGCGCATGCGCGCGCCGCGCTGATGATGGCCGGCATCTTGCTCGCGGCCGGCGTGTTCACCGGCGTGATGCAGGGCAGCGGCATGCTGAAGGCGATGGCGCAGGCGGCGGTCGGCTTCGTGCCGCCGGCGATGGCGAGCCATATTCCGATCGTGCTCGGCCTGCTGTCGATGCCGCTCAGCATGTTGTTCGATCCCGATTCCTTTTATTTCGGCGTACTGCCGGTGATCGCGGAAGTGGCGGGCCAGCTCGGCGTGCCCGCAGTGCACGTCGGGCAGGCCGCGTTGCTCGGACAAATGACCACCGGTTTTCCGGTCAGCCCGCTCACGCCCGCGACGTTCCTCGTGGTCGGCCTGTGCGGTATCGAGCTGGCCGATCATCAAAGATTCACGTTTCCCCTGCTGTTCGGCGCGTCGGTCGTGATGACGATGGCGTGCGTCGCGCTCGGGATCTTTCCACTGTGAGCTTCATTGAACGGACGGGAGCACCATGACAGCCACTGAATCTGAACGCATCGTGCGCATCGGCGCTGGCGCGGGCTATTCGGGCGACCGCATCGAACCCGCGCTCGAACTCGCGGAACACGGCCACCTCGACTATCTCGTGTTCGAATGCCTCGCCGAACGCACGATCGCGATCGCGCAGCAGGCGCGCAGCAAGGACGCGGAGCTCGGCTACGACCCGCTGCTCGAAGCGCGCATGCGCGCGGTGCTGCCCGTCGCGGCGCGCAACGGCGTGCGTATCGTGTCGAACATGGGCGCGGCCAATCCTCGCGCGGCGGCGCGCAGGACCGCACAGATCGCGCGCGAGCTCGGTCTCGGCGCGCTGAGGATTGCCGCCGTCACCGGCGACGACGTGCTCGACGTCGTGCGTGCGGGCGGCTTCCATTTCGTCGAATCGGGCGACGCGTTGGCCGCGTACGAGGACCGGTTGATATCGGCGAATGCGTATCTCGGCGCGAGCGGCATCGTCGACGCGCTGGCGGCCGGCGCGCAGATCGTGCTGACCGGGCGCGTCGCCGATCCGTCGCTGTTCGTCGCGCCGCTGGTCCACGAATTTGGCTGGCGTATGGACGACTGGCCGATGCTCGGCCAGGCGACGGTAATCGGCCATCTGCTCGAATGCGCAGGGCAGATCACCGGCGGCTATTTCGCAGACCCCGGCTTCAAGGACGTGCCGAATCTCGCGCGGCTCGGCTTTCCGATCGCCGAAGTTGCGCGGGACGGTTCGGTGGTGATCACGAAGCTCGCGCAAAGTGGCGGGCTCGTGACCGAGGCGACCTGCAAGGAGCAGTTGCTGTACGAGATTCACGATCCGCGTCGTTATCCGCAGCCCGACGTGGTGGCCGATTTCTCGCAGGTGCGCGTCGAGCAGGAAGCCCCGGACCGTGTGCGCGTCACCGGCGGTGGCGGCACGGAGCGCACCGCGACGCTGAAAGTGTCGGTTGCGTATTTCGACGGCTATATCGGCGAAGGGCAGATTTCGTACGGCGGACCGGGCGCGCTTGCGCGGGCACGGCTCGCTCTCGAGATCGTGCGCGAACGGCTCGCGCTGACCGGTGTAGAGACGCGTGAACTGCGCTTCGATCTGATCGGCGTGAACGCACTGCACGGTGACACGGTGGCGGCTGGCCATGGCGAGCCGTACGAAGCGCGCGCGCGGGTGGCGGGGCGCACGGCATCGCTCGCGGAGGCGGTGCGCATCGGCAACGAGGTCGAGACGCTGTACACGAACGGACCGGCGGGCGGTGGCGGAGTGACGAAGGCGGCGCGCGAGGTGGTCGCCGTGCAATCGGTGCTGCTGCCGCGCGAGCATGCGACGCCGGCTTTCTCGCTGGTGGAGGCTCGAGATGAAACTACGTGAACTGGCTCATTCGCGCACCGGCGACAAGGGCAATACGCTCAACATCTCGGTGATCTGCTACGACGCGCGGCATTACGAGCGGTTGCGCGATGTGTTGACGCCCGAGCGCGTCAACGCGCATCTGCGGGAGGTGGTGCGCGGTGACGTGGTGCGTCATGAGTTGCCGGGCCTTGCCGCGTTCAACTTCGTGCTCGGGGATGCGCTCGGCGGCGGCGTTACGCGTTCGCTCGCGCTCGATGCGCATGGCAAATCGCTGAGCTCGGCGTTGATGGATCTGGACGTGGGGGAATGAGCGGATGCTGCTGGCGGCGTGTCGTGTTGCGGGGCGGTCGATCAGCCCCGCATGCGATCACACGCCAGCCTTCGTCAAATCATGCGCGCGTCGCAGACGCTCGCGGCTGTTGCTCAGATGCATGCGCATCGCGGCGCGCGCGTCGTCGGCGTCCTGACGTTCGATCGCGCGATAGATCATCAAGTGCTCGCCGAGCACGCTACGCAGCACCTCGATATGGTCGAGCTCCGCGATCTCGGCCGAACCGAGCCGCGTGCGCGGGCTGACCGAGCGCCCGAGCTGGCTCAGCACGTCGAAGAAGTAGCGGTTGCCGCTCGCGCGTGCGATCTGCAGATGGAACTCGATGTCGTGTGCGAGCGTGTCGGTGCTGCCGCGCTCGAGTTCCGACTCGAAGCGATCGAGTGCGATGCGAATCTGCTTCAGGTTCTGCTCGGTACGCCGCGAGGCCGCGAGCGCGGCCGCGGCCGCTTCGACGTCGATCCGGAACTCGATGATCGCCATCACGTCGAGCATGCTGGTGAGATCGGCGGCGGGAAGCTGCATCGGCTTTTCCGCGGCGGGCGTGAGCACGAACGTGCCGATGCCGTGGCGCGTCTCGACGATCCTCGCTGCCTGCAGACGCGAAATCGCCTCGCGGACCACGGAGCGGCTCACGGACAACTGCTTCATCATCGCGACTTCGGTGGGGATGCGATCGCCTGGCCTCAGCGCCCCGCGGCGAATTTCATCGGAAAGGGTGGCCACCACCTTTTCAGTTAGGCTGCTCATTTTTGTGGCTGGTTGACTGATCCAACAAAGTATCGCACAGGACTGTACTCGATTCTGCCGGGTTCGGCGGCATCGGCGCGGGCTATTTTTTCCGTGCGGACGCGCGATGGAGCGAAGATCAGGCGGACATTGGCGCAAACGCATGGGGTGCTGCTAGCGAGCCGCCAATTTAAAGACATCGGACGTCTTATCTAGTGAGACCTAGAAGTGGGCTATAGTCTTTGAAGCCTTGAACCCGCTGTTATTTCAAAGGCATTGATCGAGACACGCAGGGTAAACACGCAACTAGATTTGAGAAAAACAACGCGGTAGACTGTCGTCAGACAACGTATCAGACCTGCCGGCGGGTCTCGCACTCACCTGTTGCGTCGCGCTGCGTTCCACCAGGCCACATGGCCGACAGGGGAGACAAATCTTGACATCAGTTCTGACTGCCGCGCTCGACCCGCTGGAATCAGCGGTCGCGAAGGTGAAGCGCAACGTGTTGCCGCTTTTCCTGATCATGTTCATCGCGAACTATATCGACCGCGTGAACATCGGCTTCGTCAACGCGCACATGAAGACCGATCTCGGCATCGGAGCGGCAGCCTACGGTCTCGGCAGCGGGCTGTTCTTCATCGGCTACGCGCTGTTCGAAGTGCCGTCGAACGTGCTGATGCAGAAGTTCGGCGCGCGCGCGTGGCTCACGCGCATCATGGGCACGTGGGGGCTGGTGGCGGCCGCGATGGCGTTCGTGTGGAACGATACGTCGTTTTACGTGCTGCGGTTCCTGCTCGGCGTCGCCGAGGCGGGCTTCTTTCCCGGCGTCGTCTTTTACTTTACTCAGTGGCTGCCGCAAAAAGAACGCGGCAAGGCGATGGCGATCTTTCTGTCCGGCTCGGCGCTCGCGTCGGTGCTGTCCGGCCCGATCACCGGCTCGCTGCTGTCGATTCGCGGCCTCGGCCTGCAAGGCTGGCAGTGGATGTTCCTGATCGAAGGCGGGTTCTCGATCGTGCTGTGCATCGTCAGCTGGTTGCTGCTGAAGTCGCACATCCGCGACGCGCACTGGCTCACCGGCGAAGAACAGCGCGTGCTCGAACACTCGATCGCGGCCGAACAGGCCGAGCGCGAGGCGCAGGGCGGCGCGCATCTGCCGACGATGAAGCTGCTGAAGGACCCGCAGATCGCGCTGTTCTGCTTCCTGTACTTCGCGATCCAGCTGACGATCTACGCGGCCACTTTCTGGCTGCCCACGATCATCCGCAAGATGGGCGGCCTGTCCGATTTCGAGGTCGGCATGTTCAACGCGATTCCGTGGCTGATCGCAATGGTCGCGATGTATGGTTTCGCGGTCGTATCGGCGAAGTGGCGTCATCAGCAGGGCTGGCTCGCGGTCGCGCTCGTCATCGCGGCGATCGGCCTGTTCGCGTCGACATCGGGCAACCCGGTCTTCTCGTTCGTCGCGATCTGCTTCTCGGCGATCGGCTTCAAGGCGGCGTCGTCGCTGTTCTGGCCGATTCCGCAGGGCTACCTCGATGCGCGCGTCGCCGCCGGCGTGCTCGCGCTGATCAACTCGCTCGGCAACCTCGGCGGCTTCTTCGCGCCCGCTACCTTCGGCTATCTGCAGCAGCACACGGGGTCGATCACGGGCGGCTTGTACGGCCTCGGTGTCGCGTCGCTGCTCGCGGCTGCGGCCGGCTTCCTGACGCGCAACAAGCCCGGCAATCGCGAGCCGGCGCCCGAGTCGTTGCGCGGCAACGCGCATTGACTACACTGACGGCTCGTATGCGGCCGTCAGTTCTTCTGTATTCGAGTTTTCATCCGGTCCGGTCGAACGCGCACGCAGCGCGCGGCGGCTTCCGCCGGCCGGCTTACTTCATCACACAGGTGCTTTTCCCATGTCCACCAAACCTACCGAATCGAACGCCACGCCGGTCGTCACCGAGCTGCGCGTCGTGCCCGTCGCTGGCCGCGACAGCATGCTGATGAATCTGAGCGGCGCGCATGGTCCGTTCTTCACGCGCAACGTCGTGATCCTGCGCGACAGCGCGGGCCATACCGGTGTCGGCGAAGTGCCGGGCGGCGAGAACATCCGCAAGACGATCGACGACGCGCGGCCGTTCGTGGTCGGTCAGTCGATCGGCAATCTGCAGGCGATATTGAACCAGGTGCGCACGCAGTTCGCCGATCGCGACGCAGGCGGTCGCGGTCTGCAGACCTTCGACCTGCGCACGACGATTCACGCGGTGACCGCGCTCGAAGCCGCGCTACTGGACCTGCTCGGCCAGCATCTCGGCGTACCGGTCGCGGCGCTGCTCGGCGAAGGCCAGCAGCGCGACGAGGTGGAAATGCTCGGCTACCTGTTCTATATCGGCGATCGCAACAAGACCGATCTGCCGTATGCGAACAACGCCGGCGCGCGTGACGACTGGGAGCGCGTGCGCACCGAACAAGCGCTGACGCCGGAAACGGTCGTGCGTCTCGCCGAAGCCGCGAAGGCGCGCTACGGCTTCAACGACTTCAAGCTGAAGGGCGGCGTGCTGCAAGGCGACGCGGAAATCGAAGCGGTCACGGCGCTGGCCGAGCGCTTCCCCGAAGCGCGCGTGACGCTCGACCCGAACGGCGCGTGGTCGCTCGCCGAAGCGGTGCGCCTGTGCCGTGACAAGCACGACGTGCTCGCCTACGCGGAAGATCCGTGCGGCGCGGAGAATGGCTATTCGGGCCGCGAAGTGATGGCCGAGTTCCGCCGCGCGACCGGCCTGCCGACGGCGACCAACATGATCGCGACCGACTGGCGTCAGATGGGACACGCCATCCAGCTGCAATCGGTGGACATTCCGCTCGCCGATCCGCATTTCTGGACCATGCAGGGCTCGGTGCGCGTCGCGCAGATGTGCAACGACTGGGGCCTCACGTGGGGCTCGCATTCGAACAACCACTTCGATATTTCGCTCGCGATGTTCACGCACGTCGCGGCCGCGGCGCCGGGCAAGATCACCGCGATCGATACGCACTGGATCTGGCAGGACGGTCAGTTGCTGACGCGCGATCCGCTGCGGATCGTCGGTGGCAAGGTCAAGGTGCCGCAGAAGCCGGGCCTCGGCATCGAGCTCGATATGGACGAACTCGAGAAGGCGCACGCGCTGTATCAGCAGCACGGCCTCGGCGCGCGCGACGACGGCGTTGCCATGCAATATCTGATTCCGAACTGGAAGTTCGATAACAAGCGTCCGTGTCTCGTGCGTTAAAGAGGATTTAACTCAATCGAAAGCCTGGCGGGCTGCACGAAAGGTGCGGTCCGCCAGGTTTTTTTGTTTTCAGGCCGTAGACATCCTCGCTCGCCGCACACTACTCATCAGACGTCTGTGCATATCTATTAAGTCATTGTTTTTATTGCTGTCACGTAAACCCTAGTCGTCTGATGACGATTAAATCATTACGATGGCTTCACTGGAAAGCGGATCGTGTCCATGTTGAGGTGAACGTCGGGAACGAGAGGTTTCCAGCCAGGCCTACATGTCTTTTTAGATTCGGGCCTTGGAGCAGCAGCAAGCGGAAAACTGGCAACAAATCGAATCGCAGTCCTTCACATTAAAACGACCGATGCGCGTCTCGCATTTGTGCATATAACAATTGAGGAAAGACATGTCTGTGAAATTCACTCAGAGGAGAACAGCCGCTGCCGCAAGTTTCGTATTCATTCTGGCGGCGTGCGGTGGCAGTGATAGTCCGAACACAACGGCGGCTTCAACGCCAGCCCCGACGCAGACATCCACCATGCCATGGATGAATACGTCACTGTCTCCCGAAGCACGCGCGGCACTGCTTGTCCCCGCAATGGCGCTTGCCGATAAGGAAGAGCAATTGGCCGGTTCGAATCCCGGCATCCTGCCTGAATTGCCGCAGTGCTACGGTGCGCGGCACATTCTCGGCCTGACGAAGTACGCTATTCCGACGTTGCGCATCACCAATGGGCCCGTGGGTATCGGCCAGAACGACTGCGTTTCTCCGTCCGTATCGGGCTTCGCCGCCTATACGGATTCCAGCTCCGCCAAGGCGACCGCTCTGCCTTCAGCGATCGCGATGGCGGCTTCGTTCGATCCTTCCGTAGCAACCCAGTTTGGCAACGTGGTTGGCGTCGAAGGAGGCAATCTGGCTCTGCACGTGTTCGAAGCGCCGGGTATGAATCTGGCAAGGTTGCCGGTGGGCGGACGCAACTTCGAGTACATGGGCGAGGACCCCTATCTCACCGGCACGATGGGTGTCGCCGAAATCCATGCCGTGCAAGCGCACGGCATGATCGCGATGGCGAAGCACCTCGTGGCGAATGAGCAGGAAACGAATCGCATGACGATTCAGGAGAGCATCGACGACCAGACGTTGCACGAACTCTATATGCTGCCGTTCGAAATGGCGGTGAAGGCAGGCAACGTCGGCGCCGTCATGTGTTCGTACAACTCGGTGAACGGTTTTTCGATGTGCGAGCAGAAGCACATCCTGTCCGATGTGCTTCGCGGACAATGGGGCTTCAAGGGCTACGTGCAGTCGGACTTCTTTGCGGCGCACAGTACCGCGCCGACCCTTCTGGCAGGCATGGACAACGAAATGCCGCTGCCGCAGAACTGGTCGCCGGCAAATCTGAATGCGGCTTTGGCTTCGGGGCAGATTCAGACCTCGGATATCGACAATGCGCTGCTGCGCCGATACACGCAGATGTTCCGCGCGGGCATCTTCGATCGGCCCATTGCTCAGACCGCCATCAACGCGACGGCCGACGGTGCGGTCGCGAAGCAGATCGGTGAACAGTCGGCCGTGCTGCTGCAAAACAACGGGACTTTGCCGCTGAAGAAGACGGTTCGAAACGTCCTTGTGGTCGGCAAGACGACACAGGTCTATGCGCAGCAAGCGGTTGCCGGCGGCAGCTCGGTCGGCCACCCGATGGGTTCGGGCGGCGGCAGCTCCGACGTCGTCGCCTTGTACACCGTGACGCCGGTGCAGGGCATCAAGGACACGCTAGCGAACCTCGGCAATACCGGTGCTCAGGTTCATCTGGCGCTCGTCGACGACAACAATTCGACTGGCACGATCGACGGCGCGGCCGCCACCATCTCCGATGTCACGTCAGCGGCGACCGGCGCAGACGCTGTGATCTTCATGGCCGGCTCCATGTCGGAGGAGGGTGCCGACCAGGCGACCTTTACCGACTCGACGGGGCTGACGCTCGACACAGGCAAGTACCTGAATACGCTCGACTGGTATTCGCCAAAGTCGAGCTCGATCACCACCTCGAGTACCGCAAAGAACAGCAACACGCTCGCGTTGCTGCAGACCATCGTCGCGGCAAACGGCAACACCGTGCTCGTTCTGAAGGACAGTGCTGCCGAAGCGCTCGATCCGTCGATCCTCACCGGCGGGACATCCGCCGCGAGCGCGATTCTCGAGACGTGGTTCCCGGGCCAGGAAGACGGGCACATCGTGGCGGATCTGCTGTGGGGCGTCGCGAATCCGTCCGGCAAGCTGCCTGTGACGTTCCCGCAGGTCGGCCAGGGCTTCATGGATTCGATTACGGCTTACCAATACCCGGGCGTGTCGATCAACGGAAGCGCGACGGTCACCTACTCCGAAGCGCTCAATGTCGGCTATCGCTGGTATGACGCGATGGGCAAAACTCCGGCATTCCCATTCGGTTACGGTCTTTCGTACACGACCTTCACGATTACCGACCCGACCGTCAGTACCGGAGCAAACGGCACGTACACGGTTAGCGCGGTCGTGAAGAACACGGGTTCCGTCGCGGGCGCCGAAGTTCCGCAGGTGTACGTTGCGCTGCCGACGTCAGCGGGAGAGCCGCCCAAGCGTCTGGTGGGATTTCAGAAGGTGAGTCTGAATGCAGGCGGAACGCAGACCGTGTCGATCACGATCGATCCCGCCGCGCCGAATCATCCGCTCAGCACGTGGAGTAAAGATGCGCAGCAGTGGACGACTCCGACGGGTTCCTACTCGGTGTATATCGGGAACTCGTCGCGCAGCCTTACTCTTGCGGGAACTATTACTAAATAAAGTCGAATAAAGCGCCAGAGTCTGATCAGGTTCGATGCTTGATCGGACCTGGCGTTACACACACCAACGAAAGTGGTCCGCTTAATGAAAGTACTATCACGACGGATGTTGGCACTTGTGCTCGGTGCAATGCTCTCGCTGACGACGAGTGCAACAGAGAAGCCCTTCGTCACGGTCAATGGCAAACCGGTTTCTCAGGCCGATGCCGATTTGTACATCGGACAGGCGCATGCGCAAGGATTTTCCGATTCCCCACAATTGACGGACCATGTGCGGGACGAACTGATCCGGCGCGAAGTTCTGTTCCAGCAGGCGCAGAAAACTGGCTTCGACCGCAACCCGGAAGTCGCGGCACGCGCCGAGGCCGCGCGGCAAAAGATTCTCGCGCAGGCGCAGGCGACCTGGGAGATCGAGATCGTCAGAGCGTACATGCAGGACTTTCTGAAAAAGAATCCTGTCAGTGACGATCAATTGAAGGCGATGTACAACGACATGAAAGCAAAAGGCGGAAGCACGCAATATAAAGTCCGCCATATCCTCGTCAAGGATGAAGGCCAGGCAAAAGACATCATCGCGAAGCTGAACAAGGGTGCGTCATTCGGCGACCTCGCAAAGGAATCGATCGATGCCGACACTCGATATAACGGCGGAGATCTGGGCTGGATAACTTCCAGCAAGGTGGTCAAACCGTTTGCTGACGCGGTTTTGCATTTGCACAAGGGCGAATACACTCGCACGCCGGTCAGGACCGGATACGGTTTTCATGTGATCGAAGTCGATGACACTCGCCCCTTGCAGGTTCCGTCGTTCGAAGACATGAAGCCGATGCTGTACCAGCAGGCACAAGCGGAACTCGTCGACAGGATGGTGAAGGATCTTAGAGCGAAAGCCACCATTCAGTAAGCGGCCAAGTCACGTTCGTCATCCTTGGGATGCGATTGAGAGCCTGATGTGACGGCGTCGGGTCTCTATGTCTTATTCGCGCACTCAGTTCTTGCGAAACACCACGTGCGAAATCCGTTGCACCAGCAGCGCGGCCGCGAGCGATGCCACCGCCGTCAGCCACACGCCCATATGAATCGACTGTACGAGGGCATCGCGCGCGCTATCGATCAGCGCGAGCGTATCGAGTCCCGACGACTTCATGTCCGCGATCAGCCGCGTGCGCGACGCATCGTCGATCAAAATGCGCAGATCGACGAAACGCGGCCGCCATTGCGATGAGGCCGGCTCGCCGAGCACGCTCATCGTGCGCGTGACGACGTCGCGATAGTGATGCTGCACGACGGTCGCGACGATGCTGGTGCCGAGCATGCCGCCGACCATGCGGGTCGATTGCAGCAGTGCGGTGGTGATGCCGAAGCGCTCCCGTCCGGCGATCTCCTGGCCGAACACGTTCAGATTGTTCAGGATGAAGCCGAGGCCGATGCCGACCGCGCCCATCGGCAGCACGATGCGCAAGCGCGGCGTATCCGGATTCGCGAAAGCGAGCGCGATCGACGCGAACATCAGCAGCCCGAAACCGATGGTCAGAATGCGCGTGGGCTTCTTCATGTGAATCACGATGCGCGTGTTCAGCAGACTGCCAAGCGCGATGCACGCGGCGATCGGCGTCGCGAGCAAGCCGGCCTGCTGCGGCGACAGACCGAAGCCCCCTTGCAGCAGCAAAGGCGCGAAGAAGATCAGCGAGAACATCACGAAGCCGGACAGCATACCGAGCGTGAATAGCGTGACGAGCTGCGCGTCCTTGAACAGATCGAGCGGGATGATCGGATGCGTGGCTCGCTTTTCGCACTTGAAGAGCGCGACAGCACCGATGACGACGCACGCACCGAGCACGAGGTTGCCCACCGTGAGGCCACTCTTCGGCACTGCTTCGATGAAGGCCTGCAAGCCGCCGAGCACGCACGCGACGAGCCCAGCGCCGAGCCAGTCGATCTTGACTTCGCCCTCCTGCGGCCGTCGGAAGTTCGGCAGATGCATCCAGACGAAATAGAGTGCGGCCGCGCCGACCGGCAGATTGATGAGAAACGTCGAGCGCCAGCCGAGGTGCTCACTCATCCAGCCGCCGAGCGACGGACCCGTCGCCGTGCCGATGCCGTAGGTCGCGGCCAGCACAACCTGCCAGCGCACGCGAGTGCGCGGGTCGGGGAACAGATCGGGAATCGATGCGAACGCAGTGCCGACCATCATGCCGCCGCCGACGCCTTGCAGGCCGCGCGCGATCGCGAGAAACAGCATGCTGTTGGCGAGGCCGCACAACACCGACGCGACCGTGAACGTGATCACCGCGGCAATCACGAAGCGCTTGCGGCCGAAGTAGTCGCCGAGCCGCCCGAACACCGGCACCGTGACGACCGACGCGAGCAGGTACGCGCTCGCGATCCACGCGAAATATTCGAAGCCGTGCAGCTCGGCGACGATCGACGGCAACGCGGTGCTGACGACGGTCTGGTCCAGCGCGACCAGCATATTGACAAGGCCGATGCCGAGCATCGCGTAAAGCGCGTGGCGAAACGGCAGGGTGGGGGCGGCGGGAACTGCGGCGGAACTGGCGGCGGGGGCGGTGGAATTCACGGGTCGGGCAGAAGGCGGTTCGGGGTGGACGCTGCGCGGCGGACGGTCAGGCACCCGGCGATTGTACGCAAGTTGTCTGACGTCTTGAGGATTATACGGGTTTCCCCTGGTCGAAACCATTCGTCGCGCGAAAAAACCCGCTGCGACCTACGCTGCCGCGCGCATGCATCCATCGTTCGGGTGTGCGCCAGCGTACTGGACGGCCCGCATGGTCTCGTCCGAACGTGGTAAGTTCGCACGCGGAATATCCGATCGATGTGTTCGAGGAGGACCTCATCCTGCGTCACGCCATGGCTTGCCTGCTGAACACGGTCCGCGAAGCCTTGACGATCAGCGTCGGCGTGACAGCGGCCTGGTTAGGTGGCGCGCTGCTGCTCTACGCGCACGGCGCGGGCGCCGTCACCGACATCGATACTGGCACCGGCGCCGCTTCCGCTTCGGGAACCAACGCCGGCTTCGTCTCGCTGTATGGCGTGATCGACACGAGCGTCGAAATCACCGACCCCGGGTCGGGCTGGGTCGCGCGTATGGACTCGGGCGCATATCGCGGTTCGCGTGTCGGGCTGCATGGCGCGGAGCCGCTCGGCGGCGGCAACGCGATCGTGTTCACGCTCGAAAACGGCTTCGGCTCGACCGACGGCAGCCTGCAGGTGCCTGGCTCGATCTTCAATCGCCAGGCATGGATCGGCGCGAGCGGCGGCTGGGGCGAACTGCGCTTCGGCCGCCAGTATTCGCCAATCTATATTCCGTTCAAGGGCGATCTCGACGCGTTCGGCGCCGGAACGATCGCTTCGGGGCTCAACAACCTGTCGAAGATCACCCCATACGCGAACAATGCGGTTGCGTATCTGTCGCCGCGCATCGCCGGCTTTAGCGCGACGCTGATGATGGCGATGCGCGATCCGTCCGAGAAGGACGGCAACGGTATCGACGGCTATTACGTAACCGCGTCGTATCGGTTCGACCAGTTGCATCTGCTGTACGCGCGCCAGCAGACCCACGGTGCCGGTGCACTGCGCGCGAATCTCGGCGGCGCGAACTACGCCTTCGGCAAGCTGCGCGTGTGGCTGTCCTTTTTCAATGGCGATGGCGGCGCGCCGGTCTATCACGGCGCGGGCGGCTCGCTATCGGCGCAGTACAGCTTTTCGAACAACGCGCGTGCGTCGCTCGGCTATGCGCACGTGCGCGACTACACGACGCCTGGCGGCAGCGCCGACCAGTTCAGCGCGGCATTCGAATACAGCATGTCGCCGACGCTGCTGCTGTACTTCAGCGCCGCGTATCTCGCGAATCACGACGACTCGAGCTTCACGCTGCGCGGCGTCAACGTGACCGGGCTGCCGGTCGCCTATCCGGGTGCGCCGGTGGCGGGTGTTCAATTCGGTGTGATCGAGCGGTTCTAGCGCGGATCGCAATACGTGATTAATTGGTATCTGTCGAATGCACTTTTGATGCGACTGCCAATTGACGAAAGTGTCGCGCGAGTCGGAATTGCAAAAGCGTCGCGAATAAAAAAAAGCCGACACAGTGTGTCGGCCTAAAGATTCTGGCATCCGAGGATGATGGCCAGAACCTGAGAGACATGGACCCGCAAAGCAGCGCCAGTGCGGTATTTCGGGGCGCCGCGATGCGCATCGACCAGCGTCGTACTTTAACGTTAGCTTTCGGCACGAGACGATTGAGAGCGCGTTCCGCCGACTGCTCTTCCTTCGAATGTCGATCCAGAAAGCATGGCGTGGAGTATAGCGTCGTCAATCGACTTTGTGGAACCGCACTTCGGCGAATTGGTTAATGCGCTTTTCCTGATGTTCAACGTCGTATGGTTGGATTTACATAATGCGCAATTCAACGGGAGCACGCCCGTGCGCTGACACGGTTCCGATAGAACAGGAAACGGGGCAGTGGCGCTATGCTAGCGGTTTCGTCTACTCGAGGAGCGACCGATGACCCAACAAGCAGGTTCGATGATCACGTTCAACCGTCCGGACGGCAAGCAGCTACAGGGCTATCTCGCGAAGCCGGAAAAAACCGCCGGCGCGCCCGCAATCGTCGTGATCCAGGAATGGTGGGGCTTGAACGACCAGATTCGCGGCGTCGCCGATCGCCTCGCGAAAGCCGGCTACTTTGCGCTCGTGCCCGATCTGTATCGCGGCAAGTCGACGGTCGAAGAGGACGAGGCGCACCATCTGATGAGCGGCCTCGATTTCGGCGATGCCGCAACGCAGGATGTGCGCGGCGCGGTCCAGTATCTGCAGCAGCACGCTGCGAAGGTCGGCGTGACCGGCTATTGCATGGGTGGCGCGCTGACGTTGCTCGCGCTGTGCAACGTGCCCGAACTGGCGGCCGGCGTCGTCTGGTATGGCTTCCCGCCGCTCGACTATATCGACGCGTCGAAGATCAAGGTTCCGGTGATGGGCCACTGGGGTCAGCAGGACGAGTTCTTCGCCGCCGACACCGTCGACGCGCTCGAAAAGAAACTCACCGACGCGAAGGTCGACATCGAGTTTCATCGTTATCTGGCGCGTCACGCGTTCGCGAACGAAACGGCGGTTGGGTCGGGCCGCATTGCGAAGACGCAATACGATCCGGTCTGGGCGCAACAGGCGTGGGATCGTACGCTGACGTTCTTTGGCCGCACGCTGTGGAAATGAGTTGGTGAATGGCGGAAGCGGACGGCCGCGCTGTTTTTTTTTGCAGCGCGGCCGTTCTCTTATGCAGCCTTTTCCGAGTTTGCGAGGTGCGCTTCAAACCCTGAGTGTTCAATGGCGTGTCAATATGGCGGATGTGGACTATTTGATTTGGCGCAAACGTAGTTTTCCTTATCGGATGCGTCTCTTCAAGAATTGCATTTGAAAGCAAAGCCAACATAAAATGCTAAACGGTATTGGAATCCTCGGTTAAGTTGTAGAGCAGCACTTAACTCGGCAGACGGTGTCCGTTCATTTCGTTGTTCGGGACTCGATAGCATCATTCCCCCGGTCGGGAGCGGGCGACATCTTCGCTGACATTGTCTGACCGGTCGAGCACCGGCAAATACAGTTAAGTACCTACCTAATACCCAAGGTGAAATTCGCGAGCCCGAGGCAACACGCGGGGCGGCGAGCGTCCGGGCCAAGGGCCGGCTACGACGTGTCGTTGAGGTTGACGCTTGCGTCGGGATATTCTGGGATATAATACGAAAATGAATACGATTGCAATCCTAGGCCGAGTGACTTCCGGCGAACTTCAGGAACTGGACGGCAGTGATTTTCCGGCTCAGGTAGCGGCAGAGACACGCAAACTGATCAACCGGGGAGTGCTTGCACCCGGCTTCCAACTACGACAGTCCGATCTTGCCGAGCGCTTCGGCATTAGCCGGGTGCCCGTGCGTGAGGCGCTGAAACTGCTGGCCGCTGAAGGCATCATCGAACACGATCCGAATCGTGGGTTCTTTGTCGCCCAACTGTCGAGCGACGAGGCACGGCAACTATATCGGATGCGGCAACTGCTTGAAGCCGAATTGCTGATGACCATCGAATGGCCGACGCCCGCGCAGATGAAGCAACTCAAGGCAATGCTCGCGGATCTGGAGCATTTGCTCGGTGCGGGTAATCGCGAAGGCTGGATCGAGCAGCACCGCGCATTCCACGACATGATTTTCGATCTGTCACCGAACAAGGTGCTTAAGCGCGAAGTGCTGCGATTGATGCGATTGACCGATCGCTATCGTGCATTGGCCGCAGATATCTCAGCGAACCCTGAACACCGCAATGCGAATATCGAGGCGCGGTTGGTGAAGGCTCTGCAGAGTAAGGATAAAGACTTGCTGCTCGCGACTTACGAAAAGGGCCGATCAATTGTTTTGAGCGGCTTGATGGCGGTGCTTGCGGCCAGAGAGACCTGATCGATAGATGGGGCGCCAACGGTGCCCCTTTTTTCATCTACAGCCGGTATCGTGCAACGTGATTGTCGTTTGACGCCCACGCGAAGACGCCTGCCAAATTGCTAAATTAATCGGACCCCCAGTTCGAGATCCAAAGCATGTCGTGGAAATCGACGGCCTTATTGGTTTGAAATTCACCGTAAGAACCCTGCGAATACAGTAGCGGGGTCTTTGCGTCCGTATTAATGGCGGTTCCCAATACGTGGCCAAAAATTACGGCATGCGTGCCGATTTCGACGATACGTTCGACGCCGCAATCGAAATTCACCATCGCCGTGGCCAGCGCCGGGGCGCCTGTCCTGATGCGATTCCACGTGCCAGCCCGGAATTTCTCCTCAGGCGAGATAGGGCGAGAAAACCGTTGTGCCAATTCCTGCTCGCTGCGCGCTAGCACGTTGACGACGAAATGACCGGTCGCCTGCACGTGCGCCAACGAGGAATTCGCGCGATTGATGCAGACGAGCAGGATAGGGGGCGCAGCACTCACGGAAGTCACGGCGGTTGCTGTCATGCCAGCAAGTGGACCGTCAGCGTCAGAACCGGTGGTAATCAAACACACGTGCCCGGTGAGACTGCGCATGGCGCGCCTAAATTCAGATTCTTCGATGCTCAATTGCGCCCCCAGGTCATCATAATTTGGTGACACTAAAAGAAACACGGGTGGCGTCCCAAAGACGGCCGCCCGTGAGAGAGACTCGCACCTCTCAGCTGGTTACTGGTCCCAGCCGAAGATACTGAGCGTGCTTTCGCCTGCCTCGAGCCGTTTCAACTGCTGTGCTTCTGCGGCCTCACGTGCTTCCGACGCTGCGATAGCGGTTGCGACCTGCTCGCGCGGAATGCAGACGACACCATCTTCGTCGCCGACGATCAGGTCACCTGCATTGACGGTCACGTCGTCGACTCGGATCGGTGCGTTGATCCAGCCACGGGCGCCAAAATCTTTTCCGGTGCCACGGATACAAAGTCCTCGGGCGAAGACTGGGAACCCGATCTCGGACAGCAGTCGCTGATCACGAACGCACCCGTTAATGACGAGACCTGCAAGCCCGCGAACCTTTGAAGCCGTTGACATGATCTCGCCCCAGTACCCATGCTCATACGCTTCGCTGACCGACACGACCAGCACATCGCCCGGCTGTGCGGCGTAGATCGCCCGGTGCAACCACAGGTTGTCACCACCCGGCGAATGGACGGTCACAGCAGGGCCACACACTTTGAAACCCGGTGCCACAGGGTGAATTGCAGCCGGCAGCGCACCGATCTTTCCAGCCGCTTCATGCAGCGTGGCAGACGGCAGTTTGCCCGCCGACTTGATTAGTTCGGTATCCGGACGTTGAATGTCGAGTCGTGTCGTCTCTGCTGGGTTCAAGCGCGGGCCGGTCATGCCTTGCTCCCGGTGGTGCGCGTTTGCAATTGATGGTACTTGAACTGCTTGCGCGCTTCGTCGAGGCGCATGCCCGACGCGACTGCTGCACGAATGGCTCTTTCTGCTGCATCGATTTCTTCGGCAGCGGCGAGCACACGCTCTTCGTGTTCTTTGGGAATCGAAATAACGCCATCGGCATCACCGCGTAGCAGGTCACCCGGAGCAACACGTACGTCGCCGATGTTGACCGGCACGTTCGTGGCTTCGACTTGCACGCGATCCTTTCCAGTGCGCATCCAGTTGTCCTTGGAGAACACCGGATAACCGAGCGATAGGCAGAGATGGACGTCGCGGTTGATGCCGTCGATCACCGTGCCGGCGATGCCGCGACGGTGTGCGATTTCGGTCAGGATGTCGCCCCAAACGGTGGCATCGGTGCGACCGCCGTTGTCGAGAACAATCACGCTGCCGGGCGGCACGTCGTCGATGAAGTCGCCGACCGTGCCTGCGGGAGAAGCAGCCGGGCCGTAGAGGATCGTGAATGCACGACCAGCCATGCGGAAGGACGGGTCACGGGGCTTGATGCGGCTGCACTGGCCGTTGAGACCCAGACGATCGAGAGCGTCGCTTAGCGTTGCCGTTTCGAGTTTTGCTGCACGAGCAACGTTCTTGTCTTGTTCGATTTCGGACATGACTAATCCTTAAGCATGAATTCGTAGTTGCCGCCCATTACTTCGTGGATGGGGGTGCCTGCCAGTACAGCCTTCGCCATCAGGGCTTCACGGGCCACGATCGACTCGGCGGTTTCGATCACGCGTGCAACGTTGGCCGCGCTGATGAAGATCACGGCGCTGCTGTCGGCGATCACATAATCACCGGCTTCAACGGCGGTACCGAAGACCTCGACCGGAACGTTGACGCCCTTCTCGACGATGCGACCGCGGGCAGTGCGGGCGGTGAACGCGTTTGCGAACACCGGCAGATCCATCTCGCGGGATTCGTCGATATCACGGACCGGGCCGTCGGCGATCACGCCAGCGATGCCGCGAACCTTGGCGCCCAACGAGAGGATGCCGCCCCACGAACCGGCTTCGACGCCCGTGCGCTGCTCGACAACGATCACGTCGTCGGCGCCGCCGAGTTCGATCGCGGTGGTGCCGAGGTGACGCGGCGGGCCCGGAGGCGGATCGCCAACGCCGAGTTTCATCGTGATCACGCGACCTGCGATCCGCCTCGTGCCCGAAGCCTGCTGAACACCGCTGACGACACCGGTCAGACCGAGTTTGTCCAGCGCATCCGAGACGGCACAGCAGTCCAATCGCCGAAGGCGGTGGACGTATTCGTCTTTGCTTTTCATATCTTTGCTAATCCTTATTGCTGGTCCGGCGATTTCCAATAGACGAAACCCATCGCGTTGCCGGTGCCGGCTTCGCTGCGATAGCACGGCACGTAATCGACCACCGTCATGTCGAAGCCGATTTCGTCCATCACGCCAGCGACCGGAATCCAGTTCTTGATTTCCGACGTGCCTGCCTGGAAGATCGCTTCATCAAGTTCGGAGACCGGCGAGAAATCATGGTTCTTCATCGCGCTCAGGACCAACTGGTCGACGCGCTCGTCGATCACGAAGTGCGTCAGACCGCCCGAGGCGATGACGGCAACGCGTGCATCCGTGTCCCACGACTGGATAGCGCGACCGATCGAGCGACCGAACGCGTGGCAGCGGGCAACGGTCGGTTGATTCGGCGGGTAGAACGTGTTGACGAGCACCGGCACGGTCGGGATCACCTGATCCTTCATCAACTGACGGAACACGAACCCGAACGCGTGCGGCGTTTCGGTTTCCGACAGGCGCTGAAGGGCTGCGACGTCGAACTGATCGTTCATCGCGGTCTTGATGATGTGCTTCGCGAGTTCGGGAACGCCGGAGTAACTCGCGGTATCCGGCATATAGCCCGGCATCGCGTGACGCACACCCGGGGGCATCGTCTGAAGTTTCTCGTGGCTGATCATGTTGTTCACGATCGTCGGGCCACACATCACGCTGAGCGCAGGGATGCAGTCGGTATCGAAGATTTCCATCTGATCGTTGCCGACGATCACAACGACGTCCGGCTTCGCTTCAGCGAGAACCCGCGCCATCTCCTCGATAGCCGCGAGACACTGGGCGTGCCTGGCTTTCCATACGTCGAGCGTGATCTGGTTCCCGAGGTTCTCGGCACGCCGATAATCGACGAGTTCATCGAAGGACCACTCACGGCCCTCGAAGTGATGCTTACTCAGTCGGTCATCGGGTACACGAGCGCCCCAGGTTTCAGGCGGCGTCACGAGCATGGGACCGTGCGATGTCCCCATTCCCAGTACGATTTTTGCCATGGTTTCGAGTCCTGTGGGCGCCGGGAATTATTCGTAATCCGCGAGGTCGAGTTTGAAGAAGTCGCGGGCATTGCCGAAGAAGATCTTGTCCTTCTCCTCCTGCGACAGCCAGTCGAAGCCCTGGATGTACGGCTTGATGTCGTCGAACGTGCGGCCCGTATCCGGATTGATCGCCGAGCCGACGCCCGGGCACTCGGCGCCGAACAGGCAGCGATCGGCTCCCACGGTCTTGATCAGCAGGCGCAGCGACTCTTCCGAGTAGAGCACGGTGTCGTAATACAGGTTGCGCATACCTTCGAGGAAGTTGCGGCCGGCGCGTGCGCCACCCGACTGGAAGCGACCGATCTGATATGGGATCGAGCCGCCGCCGTGCGAGATCATGATCTTCAGCTTCGGGAAGTCCTTGAAAACGTTCGAGTTGACGAGGTTGAACACCGCGATCGTTTCTTCATTGATGAAGTGAACGGTGTAGGGCGAGCGAGCCGAATGTGAACCCGTAGCGTGGATGTGCGCCGGAATGTCGAGTTCGCACAGCTTTTCGTACAGCGGATACCAGTAGCGCTCACCCAGCCCCGGGGCTTCGCTGCCGCTGTTTTCGAACGGATCGGGGTTGAGCAGCACGCCCTTGAAGCCGAGTTCCTTCACGCCGCGTTCGAGTTCCGGCAGCACGGTTTCGATCGGGTCACCCGCAACTTGCGGCAGGCCACCGACACCGATAAAGCGCTTCGGCAGCAGCTTGACCGTGCGCGAGATGATGTTGTTCGTTTCTTCGGTGAACCAGTGTACGAGTTTGCCCGGCTTCTGGCTGTGCATCATCTGGAACGGCCGCGGCGACAGCAGCTGGACGTTCGTGCCCACGCGATCGAGCATGTCGAGATGGCCGACCGGCGCCATTTCCTTCTTGTTGGCGTAGTGCAGGATCTCTTCGTCCGTCACTTCCGGCATCCTGCGACCATGCTCGCCGCGATGCGAGAGGATGTGTGCCTTGTAGACCCAGAGTTCGGCGGGCGCGCTGACGTGACCGTGGCAATCGATAATCACTTACTTGTCTCCTTGACTTAACGTGAGATGTGGGCGACGTCGTCGCCCGGTGTTCTACTTACAGATCGAGGACGAGACGGTCGCCCTTACAGCCAGAACAGCAAATGATCATCGTGTTGTTCGCAGCCTTTTCGGGCTCCGACAGAATGGCATCGCGGTGATCCGGCTGCCCTTCGAGCACGCGGACTTCACACGCGCCGCACACGCCTTCTTCACAGGAATAGGAAATGGGGATTCCCGCGTCGCGCACGACGTTGAGAATCGTCTTGCCCTGCGGGACCGTCAGGGTTTTTCCGCTCTTGCGCAATTCGATGACGAAGTTTCCATCGAGCGCGGCTTCCTGCTTCGCGGAGAAGTATTCGACGTGAACCTGTTCCTGAGGCAGCGATGCACACGCGGCTTCGAACGCCTCGAGCATCGGGCCGGGGCCGCAGCAGTAGAAGTGAGCGGTAGACGGTTCGTTCTTGACGACGTCCGCGATGTTGAGGAATGTGCCGGCCTCGGCATCGACGTGAACCAGCGCGCCTTCGAAGCTTTTCAATTCCTCGGCAAACGCGACGTCGACGCGTTCACGGCACGAGTAATAGATACGCGGCGATTGGCCGAGCTCTTTCAGACGACGCGCCATACACAGAATGGGTGTAATCCCGATGCCGCCGGCGACCAGGACGGTGTGCGCGGCATCTTCATTGAGCGGGAAATTGTTACGAGGTGCTTCGATCTGGATGAGATCGCCGACACGCATCGTTTCATGCATATAGCGCGAACCGCCGCGCGACTGCGGATCGAGTTTGACGCCGACCACGTACGAACGCTGTGTCAGGCTGTTGCTGTATTCCAATAGCGAGTACTGACGGGTCAGGCCGTTCGGCAAAACGACTCCGACGTGAGCGCCCGGTTCCGCCCCGGGCAGCAGGTTGCCCTCGGGGTCTTCGAACGTGAAGGCCAGCGTGTTTCGGGCCAGATAGTTGATCGCCGTTAAACGCAGGGTCATCACTTCATTCAGTTGTTCACTCATGTCACCTCCAAATTCGTAGAACGCGGGGAACCGCGCAAACGGCGCGCAAGAATCACACATCACGCTTCCTTGTTTAAAAACCTCTGACGTCAGAATCACGGGGCACCGAAAGTTCCGTGGGCCGTTTGACGCGTAATTCTTTTTTGCATATTATTTGGCCTGACCAGAAAAAAGTCAAAGCCTCTTCGGCGCAGAGTCTGGCGGAAGCTGTAGCGACTACGTTTCTGAGGAAAACAGGCGACATCACACGGGGTATTCCCCTAGGGAGGAGAAATGATCGCAGTTCTGACCACCAACGGTGGAACCGTCACGTACGGTGAGGGTGCGGCAACCACGCTGTTGGTCGCCACTATTCGCGGCATGCTCGTGTTCGAGCGTGCCGACGCCAGTGCGCCGTGGAAGCTCACGCGCAAGGCGCTGGAAGATCGCCACGTGAGCGCGCTGCTCTACGTGCCGAAAGCGGGTCTGTTGTTCGCGGGCGCACACGGCCAAGGCAGTCTGTCGGTCAGCAAGGACCTCGGGCTGACGTGGGAACCGGCCAACAACGGGCTGAACAGCACGCATATCTACACGATGGCGCAACAGGAGCGCGATGGCCGTACCGTTCTGTTCCTGGGTACGGAGCCGTCCGCGCTTTATCGCAGCGACGACCTGGGTGCCACATGGGTCGAAATCCCCGAGATGATGACGGTGCCGGACCAGGACAAATGGACGTTCCCGCCGCCCCCGCACATCGCGCACGTGAAGAACATCGCGTTCCATCCGGCCGAACCGGAGACGCTTTATATCTGTATCGAACAGGGCGCGCTGCTCAAGACGGTCGATGACGGCAAGACATGGACCGAGCCGCGTAGCTACGAATCGGAAAACGACAAGTTCTACCACGACAACCACCGCGTGCTGATTCGTCCGTCCAATCCCCGGCAGATGTTCATGTGCGGCGGCGAAGGCCTGCACTACAGCGCAGACGCAGGCGAGACGTGGGTGCACCTGATGACGCGTCAAGACCTGATCGGCTATCCCGACGCGATGTTCATCGATCCCCGCAACGAAAACGTGCTTTATCTCGGTGGCCCGGGCAACGCGCCGCGTGACTGGGGTGCACGGAAGTCGGCGGATGCCACGGTTCTCAAGAGCACCGATGGTGGCGTCACCTGGGACCATATGCGTAATGGTTTGCCCACGGAAATCATCGGCAACATCGAGGGCATGGGCCTCTATCACTGGGACGACAGGATCATGCTCATCGCCGGTACCGCGACGGGCGAGATTTACGCGACCGAGAACGACGGCGAAAGCTGGTACGCGATCTCGGAAGACGTGCCGCCGATCTCGAAGGGTGGTCATTACCGCTGGTTCCTCGATGCCAAGGAACGCATGAACGTCGAAGGTCGTTACGGCCGCAACGAACACTGACCCGGCCACATCGGCTAAACAAAAACTATTCTGCGCGCCGGTTCCTCGAGCGCGGCGCAGCAAGCCTAACAGGAGAACGCCTTGAGTCGTATTGCTAGTCACGAGGACGCCCTCGCTATCGCTCGCGGTTTGCACGACGTGATTCGTTCACGTGTCAAACAGACCGAAAGCGATCGCGTGGTGCCGAAAGAAACCATCGACGCACTACGTGAGTCGGGTCTTTTCAACATCATCACGCCGAAGTCGTTTGGCGGTTCCGAGTTGGGCTTCACGACGCTCGTCGAAGTCACGGCAGAAATCGCGTCGGCTTGCGGTTCGACCGGCTGGGTGTTCGGCGTGCTCGCCGGTCACAGCTGGATGCTGAACCTGTTCCCGTTGAAAGCACAGCAAGACGTGCTGGGCAAAGGCCACGCTCTGACGGCCACGGTGTTCCGCCTCGGCGGCACGATTACCGAAGTCGACGGTGGCTACAAACTCGTGAACGGTGAAGGGCGTTTCTGCTCCGGTATCGATCACGTGGAGTGGGTCATCGTCGGCAATGCGGTGCAGCGCGAAGACGGCCCGCCCGAACCGCGTTTCTTCGTGATCCCGCGCTCGGACATCCAGATCGTCGATGACTGGCACACCGCAGGCTTGCGTGGCACCGGCAGCCGCACGATCAAGGTCGCCGAAGCGTTCATCCCGGCACACCGTTCGGTGTCCGTCAAGGAAATGATGACGGGCAATGTCGAAGGCGCCGATGCCATGCGCGCTCCGATCTATCGCATGCCGTTCCATAACGTCACGCCGTTCTCGCTGATCGGTGCGCCCCTGGGCATGGCACGCGCGGCAATCAAATCATTCACCGAAGGCCTGGCGCCACGTCTGAAGGCAATGCCGGCTGACCAAATGGCAGAGCAGTCCGCAACGATCGAACGTCTCGCACACGCGACGGCGGATCTCGACGCGGCCTATGCGTTGATTCTCGAAGACACACGTCGCATTGACGCAGCAGAAAGCGCAAAGTCGTTGACGCCGCTCGAATGGTCGCGCATTTCCCGCGATTGGGCATATTCGGCGCAAACGGCTCGTCGTGCGGCCAACAGTTTGTTCGAAGCCGCGGGTGGCACCAGCATCTATAACGCGTCGGACCTCCAACGAATCTGGCGCGACGTCAATTCGGCCGCGCAGCACTTCGCATTCACGTGGGACAGCGCACTGACGAGTTATGGACGTCAGGCACTCGATCTGCCGCCTTCGAACTTCGGCCCTGGTCCTAAGAAATAGGAGTTACCAATGAACGTGGATGATCTTCATTCAATCGAGGATTACTCGCCGGAAACGCTGCGTCAGATTATCGAACGGGTGGAGAACTCGCGCACGTTCGAACAGATGATTTATCGCGAGTCCGAACTGGACGAAGTCTGGCGACTGCTCGACAACGATATCGCCGCGGAAGCACGGAATGCCGCGAACTCGGCCGAAGGGCAGAACCTCGTGGCGCTGCGCAATCTGGTCATCGAAGCGCACGACCTGGTCGGCAACGAAAGTAACACAGTAGACGCTCGCGAGCGACTGCTTAAAGCGGTCGCACTCGTTTAAGGCCGACGGGGGATTTCGGTCTCCCACGCAAATTCACATATAAGAGATTAGGAGCAAACATGCTTTCCCGTGAAGACAACGACGTTCTGACTCAAGTAGGAAAAGGCACCCCGAACGGCGACATGATTCGTCAATTCTGGATTCCGGCGCTGCTCGCATCGGAAATTCAGGAGCCGGGTGGTGCGCCCAAGCGCGTGCGTCTGCTGGGCGAAGATCTCGTGGCGTTCCGCGACAGCGACGGCAAGGTCGGCCTGCTCGAAGAACAGTGCCCGCACCGTCGTGCATCGCTCGCGCTGGGCGATAACTCTGAAGGCGGTCTGCGTTGTCTGTACCACGGCTGGAAGTTCGCGGTAGATGGCCAGTGCATGGACACCCCGACCGAGCCGGAAGATTCGAAGCTGTGCTCGCGTATCAAGGCGATCGCGTACCCGGTGCGTGAAGTCGCTGGCGTGATCTGGACGTACATGGGCGACCCGGCGAAGGTTCCGCAGTTCCCCGACTTCGATTTCCTGTCGTACCCGGCAGAAAAGGTCGCAGCGTTCAAGGTTCTCGAAGACTGCAACTACGCTCAGGCCGTCGAAGGCACGATCGACTCGGCACACGCGGGTGTCCTTCACCGCGAGCAGCCGTGGTCGGCACCGGCGAAGTACGAGCACGAGCGCGATCTGCGTCCGAAGATCGAAGTCGAATACACGCTGTACGGTTTGCGCTACGCTGGCGTCCGCAATTTCCGGGAAGAAGGCAAGCTGCACGCCCGCGTCACGGAAGTGATTCTGCCGTTCTTCACGCTGATCCCTCCCGATGGCTTCGGCGTCCGTAAGAACCGCCGCATGGCCAACGCTTTCGTTCCGCGCGATGACGAATCGACGTGGCACATCCAGTGGTTCTTCGACGAAACCCAGCCGGTCGATATCGAATATCGCATCCAGGAAGGCGGTCACTGGGTCGACGAAAACTTCCGCAAGGAACTCAACATCGACAACTGGTACAAGCAGGACCGCGAAGCGATGAAGACCTCGTCGATGTCGGGCATCAAGGGCATCCTGACGCAAGACCACGCAGTCAGCGAAACGCAGGGCCGCATCCTCGACCGCACGAAGGAACACCTCGGCACGTCGGACGTCGCGGTCGTCGCATGGCGTCGCCAGATGATTCGTTCGGCACGCGCGTATGCACAAAGCGGTGAACTGCCGAGCGTGCTGACGAACACGATTCCGTGGAATCAGATTCACGCTTCGACAGTGATCTTCCCGAACGACCGCACGTGGAAGGAAGAAGTGCCCCTCAACCCGGACGTCGCTCTGAAGGCCTGAGGTTCGCATGATCGTCGATAGCCACGCTCACGTATCGCCTCATTGGTATGAGCCCGTCGAGACGCTGCTCGATCAGATGAATGAATACGGTGTTGGTCATGCCGTGCTCACGCAGATGATTGGACAGACGGATAACCGGTATCAGCAGGAATGCGTTAAACGATTTCCCGGCCGTCTGTCGAGCGTGGCCTGGGTCGATGTCGGGGACCCGGACGTCGCGAAAACGATCGAATCGCTGGCCCGTGCTGGTGCCAGCGGTATTCGATTGAGACCATCGGCATGTCTTGTCGACGGTCGCCTTCCCGAGGCTTGGCGCGGTATCCAGGCCTCGGGATTGCCAGTGAGCTGCGTTGGATCTGCTGAAGCATTCAACGCGCCGGGCTTCATTGAATTGATCACCAAATTGCCGGGTACGACGATTGTCCTCGAGCATCTTGGCGGTACCAGCACGCCGGCTTCAACGGATGAAGCGCTGGCGCAGCGCCGCCAGGTGTTCAAACTCGCGGCGTTCCCCAACGTGATGCTGAAAGTACCGGGCCTCGGCGAACTATTGCCTCGCGATCTGAAAACATGGCAGCAGGGCCGGCCGTTTGGTGATGCCCATCCTACGCTCCTACACGAAGCAGTTAGCGCGTTTGGCGCTGATCGTTTGATGTGGGGCTCTGACTTCCCCGTCGTGAGTTCACGCGAGGGATATGGTCTGGCGTTGAAACTCACGCGCCAGGCACTCGCGGGACTGACGAATGACGATCTCGACGCGATCTTTGGCGGCACCGCCCTGCGCGTATTTTCGAAAGCCTGAGATTGAAATACTAGTAGGAGACAGACATGACGAAGAAGGTATTGGCCGCGGTTAAGACGGATGTCGAGACCACCGCATTGCGTGAATTCGATTATCCGCAAGTGCGCCCCGAGACCGGCATTCTGCGCATCGAAGCCAGCGGCGTCGGTGGCAGCGATCCCGAGTTGTATCGCAAGGCCGGTCACGTTCCGGTGATCATGGGCCACGAGAACGTCGGCACGATCGAAGAAGTTGGCGACATCGCGGCTAAGCGGTGGGGCGTCAAGCCCGGCGACCGCGTTGCTCTCCATGAATACCTGCCGTGCTGGAATTGCGAGTGGTGTATGAAGGGCGATTTCCGTCTGTGCATGGAGGTCGATTTCTTCAACGTGAAGGATCGTCTGAATACCGATCGATTCGGCATGTCCACCGCCAACAAGCCGCCGCATCTGTGGGGCGGTTACGCGCAGTACATGCACATGCCGCTCAACACGGTGATGCACAAGATTCCCCACGACATGCCGGCCACGCATGCGACGCTGGCCGTGCCGTTCGGCAACGGCGTGCAGTGGGCGTGTCTTGACGGTGGCGCAGGCCCCGGCAAGGTCGTGCTCGTCTTCGGTCCTGGCCAGCAGGGTTTGGGCTGCGTGCTGGCGGCAAAGGCCGCTGGCTCGTACACGGTGATTCTCGCGGGTATGACGCGTGACCAGACTCGTCTCGATCTGTCGCTGCGCCTTGGCGCCGACTACGCGATCAATGTCGAGACGCAAGACCTTGAAGCCGAAGTGATGCGTATCACGAAGGGCCGTGGCGTGGACGTCGTTGTCGATACCACGGGCGATCCCAAAGGCGAAATCGTCAAGCAGGCGATCGCGCTGGCAGCGAAGGGCGCCTACCTGAGCCTGAACGGCCTGGAACAGCACGTGCCGATCGGCGAGATCAAGAAGCGCTATCTGACGGTGCGTGCACCGCGTGGCCGTAGCTATGCGGCTGTGGAACTGGCACTGCGCTATATCGGTTCGGGCCGCTATCCGATCGACGAGGTGTGCTCGCACACCTTCGGACTCGCACAGACACACGAAGCGATCCTGGCGACGGCCGGGCGTGGCGTCGAAGGCGCTATCCACGTCTGTGTCGATCCGTGGAAATAACGCACTACCGTTTGTTGATATCGAATTTTACAGAGAAGGTAACGTCATGATCGACAGTCACGCCCACCTGATTTCCACGAACGTGGAGAAGTATCCGCCGTCGCCTTTGAGCGGCACGCTCGAAGCCAACGCATTCGACAACCCGGTGACGGCCGAACGCCTGATCGACCTGCTCGATGCAAATGGTGTCGAGAAGGCGCTCGCGGTCCAGCGCGCTCACCTCTACGGCTTCCACAACGACTATGTGGTGGACTCCGCAGAGCAATATCCCGATCGTCTGCGGTCGCTGTGCATGATCGATGCACTGGCCGACAACGTGGAAGAAACCGTGCGCTACTGGGTTGGCCAGCGTGGCTCGGTCGGCATTCGTCTGACGGAGCCGAACAAGGGCGCGGACTCGAGCTGGTTCGCGTCGAAAGAAGCCATGCGTGCATGGTCGGCTGTGTCGGATCTCGGCGGCTCGGTGCGCCTGCACTTCTATCGCTGGAATCGCGCCGCCGCGCTCGAAGCGCTTCGAGATGTCGTCAAGCAATTCCCGAACACGCCAGTCATTCTCGATCACTTTTCGAACATCGTCGGCGAATCGGGTGCACCGGACTACGGCGTGGACGAAGCGCTGCTCAAGTTCGTCGACTCGCCGAACGTCTACCTGCTGTACTCGATGATCAACCTCGGCAAGCTGAAGGCACTCGAGCTGCCGGCAGCGCCCGTCGTCGAGCGTGTCGTCCGGTCGTTCGGAGCCGACCGCGTGATGTGGGGTTCGGACATCGCGCAGTCGAAGGGTGAGTACAAGGACATGGTTCAGTTGGCAAAGGATTCAGTGTCGTCGCTCTCTGAAGCAGATCAGCGGAAGGTCCTGCACACGACCGCTGAACGCGTGTACTTCAGCTGATATTCGCCCACGTGGATACGGCGTTCCAGCAAGAAAAAGCGGGACGCCGATTCTCGCATTTAAGGGTATCCCCGAGTCTTGTCGAGCGGTGCTACAAGATAAGATAAAGAATACCCAATTGAATACTTTCGGCAATCGAGCTCGGTAAATCCGATCCGGGGCAAGTTGGGTCGGCTGTACCGCATGTATCAGGCAATACGCTCGATTTGTCCGTTCTCGATTCTCTCTGAGGAGACATCAAATGAAATTCCTTCGGAACTGTTGGTACATGGTTGGCTGGTCGAGCGAGTTCTCGGCTACCGACATCGTCCCGTTCACCGTGATGGACGAACCGCTGGCGCTCTATCGCAAGGACGACGGCACGCTCGTCGCTCTGGAAGACTTGTGCCCGCACCGTTTGGCGCCGCTGACGGTTGGCCGCAAAGAAGGCGACGAACTGCGCTGCATGTATCACGGCCTGAAGTTCGCTGCCGATGGTCGCTGCACCGAAATCCCGGGCCAGGAGCGGATTTCGTCGAAGGTCTGCGTGCGCAGCTACCCGATCGAAGAAAAGCACGGTGCCGCGTGGGTCTGGATGGGTGACCCGGCAAAGGCCGACGTCGCACTGATTCCGCCGATCGAAGGTCCGGATAGCGACACGTACTCGATGGTCTGCTCGAAGTTCGTCATGAACGGCAATGCAGAACTCGTGGCCGACAACCTGCTCGACCTGTCGCACGCACCGTTCATTCACGAATCGACGTTCGGTGCGAATAACAAGGTGTCGCTGAAGGTTCAGAAGGATGGCGAGACCAAGCGCGGCACGACGGTTCTCGAACGTGGCGTCGTCGCCGATCGTTGGCACATGGGCCGTCCGACGAACCCGTATTTCGATCTGCCTTCCGACGATAACGTGGTCAGCACCTTCCTGGTGCCGGGCGTCTTCATTCTGAAGATCAACTCCTTCGCACCGGGCGTTCAAGATCGTTTCGTCGACGGTAAGCCGAACGAGGAACCGATCTTCCGTCGCTGCACGTGCCAGATGATTACGCCGATCAACGATACACAATCGATGTTCTTCTACAACTTCGGTCCGGATCATGAGCACGCCGATCTGAAGGAGCACGCATTCGGAATCGCCGACGCGGCATTCGCCGAAGACAAGGCAATCATCGAAGCGCAGCAGGCAATGATCAAGAAGGTGCCGGGCCGCAAGATGATCATGCTGGCGATGGATCAGCCGGTGCTGCGTTACAACGAGATTTATGACGGCCTTCGCACGAAGGAAGAAGCCGAGCAGGCAGCATCTCCCGCAGCCTAAGCAGCTCAACCCGCGCCGGTATGTTTAGAGACACGATGGATAACGAAAAGATGGAAGTGAACTGGACCGAGCCCCGATGGGATGAACAGGCCGATATGGTGGTGGTCGGCTATGGCGGTGCGGGCGCAACGTTCGCGTTCGCTGCCGCCGAACAGGGCGCTGACGTGCTCATCCTCGAAAAGGGTGCGCAGGGCGGCGGTAACTCGGTCTGTGTGGCGGGTGGTCTGATCATGACCTCCGTGGATGAAGAAGAGTCTTTCAAGTATCTGAACTGGTTGTGTGCTGGTCAGACCGAGGAGAGCGTTCTTCGTCATTTCGTCGCAAGTCTCAAAGACATACCTGCGTTCCAGCACAAACTGGAATTGCCGCTCAAAGACAACCCGCAGCCGTTCTCGGCCCCGGGTTTCTTTCCCGAGTTCGCGGGCGCTCCGGGTGCCGAGAGCATCAAGGGTATGAGCGTCGTGGCCGCGCCAGGCGGCGCAGGTCTCTATAACGCGATCTCGGCTCAAGCAGAGAAGGCGGGTGCACGTGTCAAGTACAGCACGCGTGTCACGCGTCTGATTCAGCATCCGGTGACACGTGCGATTCTCGGTGTCGAAGCCGAACGCGAAGATGGCACGACGATCACGATTCGCGGTCGCAAGGCAACGGTGCTGGCCAGCGGTGGATTCGAAGCGAACGAGGCCATGTGCAAGCAGTTTCTCACCGCATGCCCGATCTATTTCCTGGGCAGCCCGAATCTGACCGGCGACGGCATCCGCATGGCGCAGGAAGTCGGTGCCCAGCTGTGGCACATGAACGCCGTGGCAGGCCCGCTCAACATGGGCATCAAGTCTAAGGAAGGGTACGTCTATGTCACGTATGACCTTAACAAGGTAGCGGGTTTCGGCTACAAGTCGGGCGCGTTCAAGGACGGCGGCAGTCTGCTGTGGGTGAACCGACAGGCGAAGCGCTTCCACAACGAAACGATCGACACGTCGGTCGTTCAACACGGGTTGGCGAATCGCGACACGTGGCTAGCAACGACGCCGGGCATTCCGGAATTCACCAACGTGCCGGCATTCCACATCTTCGACGAAAAGGTTCGGGCCGGTGGCGCGGCGATGACCACGCTGAATTCGCGCGTACCGCCGTGGAGCCAGGACAATCTCAAGGAACTCGAAGAAGGTCTGATCATCAAGGCCGATACGCTCGAAGAGCTGGCATTGAAGTGCCAATGGCCGGAAATCCCGGGCGTGACCAAGGCAGGTCACCTCGATCCCCGGGCACTTCGTGAGACTGTGGAGCGCTATAACGAGCAGTGCCGTCTGAATGCCGATCCCGAGTTCGGACGCGAGACGTTCCTGGTGCCGCTCAACGACGAGGGGCCGTACTACGCGATCGGACCCATGCTGCCGACGTACCTCAATACCCACGGCGGACCGAAACATGATGCGGGGCAACGTGTTCTCGATCATCACGACAAGCCGATTCCCGGTCTCTATGCAGTTGGGGAGTGCGGATCTTTGTGGGGTCCGTTCTACAACTCGATGGGCGATATTGCGGAGTTCATCGTATCAGGCATGACAGCAGCGAAGACCGCACTTTCCGATAGCGAGGATCGGAAGCTTCGCTGATTGATTACACGGATAACTAACCAGGAGACAGAGAACAATGAGTGAGACCGCAGAGGTGCGAGCGACGTTCGCACCCGCCGAAGCCGCTTCGGATTCGAAAACGTCGAAGGGAGCATGGTGGATGCTCGCCATTTTGACGGCGACATACGTGGTCTCCTTCATCGATCGGGGCGCGATTTCCCTCGTCGTCGGGCCGATCAAGGAAGACCTCGGAATTTCCGATCTCGAAGTCAGTTGGCTTCTCGGGCTCTCATTCATGCTTCTGTACAGCGTGCTTGGCGTCCCCATGGGTGCGCTGGTCGATAAGTACGAGCGCCGGCGCCTGCTCGGTGGCGCGATCATGGCATGGTCCGCCGTTCAGGTTTTGTGCGGTCTCAGTCAGACGTATGTCCAGTTGTTCGTGACGCGGGTGGGCCTCGGTGTTGGCGAGTCCGCGCTGTCGCCTGGAGCCGCGTCGATGATTCGCGATGCGTTTCCGCCGCAACGCCGCAGCCTCGCGTTCGGCATTTACAACATCGGCCCGCTTCTCGGCACCGGTCTGGCTCTCGGCCTCGGCGGTTTTCTTCTGAAGGCGGCGTCCGCGGGCGCATTTGGGGGCCTGCCGCTGGTTGGGGGGCTCAAACCATGGCATTTCGTGCTGCTGGTGCCGGGTCTTATCGGCATTCCGTTCGCTGTGCTTCTGTGGCTCGTACGTGAACCGGCACGCCGCGACGTCAACGCGGGCAGTGGGGTCACGTATCGTCAAGCGCTTTGTTTCGCGTGGACCAACAAGGCCGTCTACGTTCAACTCTGGGTTGCGATCTGCTTGTACGGCATTGCGGTTGGTTCGCAGATGGCGTGGCTCCCGGAAATCATCGCGCGCACGCTGAATGTCCCGCGTCCGGAGATCGGTAAGGCGTTGGGCGGTGTGGCACTGTTGGCGTCGCCCGCTGGCCTGTTGATCCTGGGCCGTATCGCTGACTGGCTGCGTGAACGCGGCATGATCGACGCACCGGTTCGTGTCGCCGCTGTCACGACGGCCATCGCTGCAATCGTCACCGCATGCTTCCCGCTGATTCACTCGATGAATGTCGGCCTGATCGCATATTTCGTACAGACGTTCATGTTCTCGATGTTCGCGGTAGCGGGCGGTGCAACGATGGCCAACTTCACGCCGGGCAACATGATGGGAAAACTGACGGCGGTCTACTACCTGATCACCAACCTGCTCGGCCTGGCACTCGGGCCCACCGTCGTCGCGCTCGTTGCCAAACTGTTCTCGGGTCCCAATGCACTCGGCGCTTCCTTCGTCGTTTGCTATGTGATCTCGGTAGCACTGGCAGTCATTCTGTTGATCCGTGTCTGTGGTGCACTGCATCGTGCGGCGGCAAATAGCTGATATCTGATTCAGGAGTGTCCGTTGGGGGCACTCCTCTCTCGAGTTTCTATAGGTTCAATCCCGTGAAAATTACCCGCGTTGAGTGCGTTCCGGTTTCAATGCCGCTTAAGAAGCCACTGAAGCTTCCGAACGTCACGATCACCTGTCTGAATACGCTCGTGGTGCGTATTTATGCCGATAACGGATTGGTGGGCGTCGCTGAATCTGGCGACACCTCGTCGTGGTATCGCGGTGAAAGCCAGGCCTCGATGACGGCAATGATTTCCGATATTTTCGCTCCGCGAATCCTGCTTGGCGAAGATCCGTGCAATATCGAAAAAATCGTCGGCATGATGGATCAGCTAGCACGCGACAACAATCAAGCGAAAGCTCTCGTCGATTGCGCGTTGCATGACCTGAAGGGGAAAGCTCTCGGTCGCCCGGTCTACGATCTTCTGGGTGGCCGCACTCGCGAGTCAGTACCGTTGGGCTGGGTTCTCTCGGCCGGCGATCCGGAAAAAGTGGCAGAGGCAGCAGTCCAGGTTCGGGAGGCTGGTTTCTCGGCCTTCAAACTCAAGGTTGGGCGCCATACGTTCGACAACGATGTGGCGACGGCCCGCGAAGTGCGTAAAGCACTCGGCCCGGACGCGATGATCACTCTGGACGCAAATGGTTCGTGGAATTACGAGCAGGCCCTGAAGACGGTGCGTCGCCTGGACGAATACAACCTCGCTTTCATGGAGCAGCCGCTGGCGCATCAATACCGCGACAGCATGTCCAAACTCCGTGAGCGCGTGAACACGCCGATTTACGCAGACGAGGGGGCACAGGAACTTGGCGACCTGCGCGAGATCGCGGAGCGCCGCTCGGCGGACGGCGTGATTCTGAAGATTCAAAAGGTCGGCGGTCTGCTCAAGGCGCAACGATTCCTGGCGGCATGCCGGATCTACGATATCCCCGTGTTCTGCTCCACCTTGATCGGTGGCGGTATCGAGTCGGGCCCGAGCACGCATTTGATGGTCTCGGATCAGTGGGCGTGCCAGTTCATGAGCGAAAGTATGGGGCCTCTGGCCGTGCATTCGGTATTCAACAGCGACGAGATTCCGGCGGGCGAAGATCTGGCAATCGGCGGTCAGCGGTTTGCCCGGGGCCGGGCATATCCGAGCGAAGGGCCGGGCTTTGGATTCGAGGTCGATGAAAAGCTCCTGAGCAAAATCATCACGCCGGGCGCAGCCCATCGGGTCGTTCAGGCGTAAACGGGCATTCAGCGGCTGACTCGATTCCGCCGCGTTGCGAAAACTAAAGCCAACAACGGAGACATCTGATGCAAGGTATTAATTCGCCGCCGTGGAAGTACGCTGTCCTTTGGCTCCGGATTTATTTCGGTGCCGATTTGCTGTGGTCGGGTTTTCGTTATATCTCCACCGGATGGGTTCCATTCATTCCGGGCACCGGAGGTGCATACGTGCAAGCGCTGGATGCGATTCACATGTTCCCGGTCGTCAAGTATATGGAATGCGTGCTCGGTATCCTGATGCTGAGCAACCGTTTCGTGCTGCTCGCTGCGATTTTCGAGTTCCCGACTTCGGTTTCGATTTTCTGGATCAATACCTTCATCGTTGCGACTCCGCGCCAATTGTTCTCGGGCCCGAATCAACTGCTGATGAATGGTCTATTGATTTTGGCCTACAGCGGCTACATGGCTTCGGTATTTAAGCCAAAACTCACGCCTCTAGCATTGTGGGAAGGGTTCAAGGTCGATGTCTGGAAAGAGTCTCTCAAGTTCAAGAAAACACCTGAACCGCGCAGAGATATCGTCGAATCGGGAGAACTGCAATGAAGAGCAACCGGAATCTCTATATCGGTCTCGCCCTTTGTCTGGTCATGACGTGCTGGGTCTTCTTCGGATCGACGGGATTGGGTTACACGGAATATCGTCCTCTGCGCGCGCGTGACATGTTTGGTCTGGCAATTCCGTGGATCTGCGTCATTACTGTACTGATTCGCGATCGCCGTAAAGGCATCGTTTAAAACGGCTCTTAGGTGATGGGAAGTTTCCATCACCTTTGAGATATCCTGCCGTATTGCAATTTCTGCGGCACCATATTTCAACGTTGTACTGCAAGAACCTTTACGGAAATACCCTTCCAATGAATAGCGCGAATTCTTCCCCGTGGAAGTATGTGATCACGTGGTTGCGTCTGTATTTCGGCGCCCACCTTTTCTTCTCAGGTATCCGATTCGTGATCGACGGCTATGTGCCGATGATTCCGGGTCTCGCCGGCCAGTATGTGGCGGGAGCCGATGCGATCGGTATGTATCACTGGGTTAAGTACATGGAAGCGGTTTACGGGGCACTTCTGCTGATGAACCGTTTCGTGTTCCTGACACTGATTCTCGAGATGCCGACCACGGTCACGATTTTCTGGCTGAACACGTTTATCTCGGCGACGCCGCGTCAACTGTTCTCGGGTCCGCAAGAACTCCTGATGAACGGCATTCTGCTGCTCGCATACAGCGGCTACATGGCGGTTTGCTTCCGGCCGACGCTCAACCCGATGTGGCTGTGGGACGGCTGGAAGGGTTTCAGCCTGAAGGGCAAGGGTGGAAGCCTGGTGGGTGTACCCGCCGTCGAACAGCAGCAAAATGTACCCGCCTTCGAACAGCGGAAAAAAGAATTGGCTTAAGGAGCACACGCGATGAAAAAGAATACCTGGATCGCAATCGCCATCTGTCTCGCACTGACGCTGGCGGCCGTCGACGGCTCGACGGGTTGGGGCTGGACGGATTACCGTCCGCTGCGTAATTTCGACTACTTCGGCCTCGGCGTCTCCTGGCTGCTGTTCATCTTCGTGCTCGTGCGCGATAAGATAAAGGGCGAAGCATAAGTCTGCGGTCACCGCGGTTCTAGATTCAAGGAAGTCCGGGGAGAATTTTCTCTCTGGACTTTTTTGTTTATATACGGCTTGGCGTGTCCATCTGAGTTGGGTTCAGCAGGATCGACCTGATGGTGGCGCAGGGCGCGAGTACGCATGACCCAAGTCGTAGGCATTTCGTCTCTGATCTATCGAGCAATGAGCTGCGACAGATCTCCCAATCTCGCTTTGTTCCGAGTGCGTTTGAAAGTCCTTAGACAGAGGCACTGCGTCTGATTGAACGGATGGAGAAGTACCTTCCACTGGCGACAGATAGATGCCTGCCTGCAAAGGATTGGTAGGCTAAGCGGGTGTTGATCGATGAGCGAGAGCGTATAAGCGGGACGGTCATCGACGTTTTGGTAAGCAGAGGACTATGAATAAAAAAAGCCCGCTCGAAGCGGGCTTTTTTCAAAGGAGCAGGAAGGCTTAGAAGCGCGTTGCCAAACCCAGGCCGATTGCCGTGACATTGGCGTGGTAGCCGGTCGGGGCACCGAGACCACCGGGCGGGTAGATCGTTTGGTGCGCGATCCCGCTGTTCCAGAGCTTCTTGAAGAAGCCGTACAGCATCGTCGCCTTCGAGAGTTGGTACGTGTAACCGACAGCAGCCGATCGAATCGCCCAATTGCCAGTTACCGGACCGTTTGTGCTGGCATAGGTAATGTTCTGGTCGCTCAGTCCGCCGTAAGAAGCGCGAATGGTGCCGAATGGGCCGGTCGGAATCGTGACACCGGCTTGCCAGCCCTTATCGGTCTGGCCCGGATCATTCAGACGCACTTGGTACGTACCGTAGAGCGCGACGAAGTTGAAGTCGTATTTCACACCCAAGACGTGTTCGTACGTATTGCGTGCAATGGTCGCTGACGGTTGCAGGCTGTGGCCGAAACCGTAGCTCGTGAGCAACGGGCCGTTGGCGTAGGTAAGAGTCGCGAGTTGGTAGTGCGTCGCGTTCTGTAGACCTTGATTGTTGCCCCACGAATACGCTGCCGTGCCATTCAGACCCCGCCAGGTCGGCGACGAATACTGGATCGTATTGTCCTGGCGAGCCGGATCTTGCAGCATGTTGAAAATCCACGGACGCGGTTCTTCGCCGCCAATCGAGCCGAGCGGCGAGGCTGCTGCCAGCAGCATCGGGTCGAAAGTGCCGCCCCATTCGTAGCCGGCCGTTTGCAGGCGACCTGCAATGATCTGGCCGAAGTCGCGGCTGTCGATGCCGACGTAGGCGCGACGCCCGAACAGACGTCCACTCTGCCCGGAAGTACCGTTGTTGATGTTGAAGCCGCTTTCGAGCACGGCGATCGCTGACAGACCGCCGCCCAGATCTTCCTTCGCGCGAATGCCCCAACGGGAACCACCGGCACCGCCGCTGTTCATGCTGATGACGTGTTGGCCTTCCGAGTTTCCGAAGTAGCCGATGAATGCATCGGCGACGCCATACAGCGTCACGCTGGTCTGTGCCTGTGCCATCACAGGCGCGATTGCTGCCGTAACGGCGCAGCTAACGAGCAGTTTGCGCAATTCCAGTGTCTCCTATTTGTGGATGTTAATTTGTAGAGTGGTCGACGTTGCACAAGGGGAGGCGATGCACAACAGTACGCATGCAAAATAATATACGATGTTGCATATAACAGGTGGAAAATTTCCGACTTGTTGTGTTCGAGGGTATTCCCTGGATGACAGCTGATGCTCGCTATTTTCCTTTTGTGGTCATTGATTGGGATTGCAAAGGAAAGAGCGATGGTGCAGAGCGATTCTTCAAAAGAAAAAGATAGAGCACCATTGGTTGAAGGCGTCTGAAGCCGGCATGGGGAAAGGCCCGCGGGCGAAGCTCTTTTCGGCGGAACAGAAGGCGCTTACAGCGGGAAGCTTCCGGCGCGCATTCTATCGGCAATTGCGGCGCGCCTCGATGCCGCGCGATCCATCGAACGCCTCGCTCTGGCAGTGGCCTTGTCCTCGAAATTCCTCCGCTGACACAGGACAGCGCCGAACGATATGCGCTTGGTGATCCGTTAGTCGGCGGGTTGCCAGACCATATTCCCGGCCCCTCGTTTTGTGCACTACGCGAGAAGTGAATATGTTTCGATTTGCCTTTCGTTTGTCAAGACAACGCCTATACTTTCAGTGATAACCCCGATAAGAAAGGCCTTGCCATGAACTCCGTTCCGCGTATAGCGCTCGGCGTCCTTGCCGCGGCGTGCTGTTTCGCGTCGATTGCGGCGCAGGCCCAACCGTACGATTCGACGGTTCCGCTCACACGAGCCACGGTGCGCGCCGACCTGATCGAATGGCGGAAGGCGGGCTACGACCAGTCCGACGACTGGTTCGACTACCCCGATAGCGCGATACGCGCAGGCGCCATCGTGGCGCAATGGCATGAGGCGGCCAGCGCTCCAACTGGTCAGATGCCCCAGTAGTAACGCAGCCGCAACACCCCGATCATCCGGCGTCGGGCGCTGCAAGGGCCAATGCCGGTGGTGGATCGTGTTCGCTCGCGGATTGAATCTTCCTGTCTACCCATCCGGGTGAGGACTCGGGCATTACGCAAGGCCGAGGATGGCAAGGCTTTTGCCACCATGCCGCGTCAACTATCGCGGCATACGGGTTCCTTGCCACTGACCGACTCACTGCTGACGGATCGTCAGCCCCCAAAACCGACCTTGCCGTCCGCCCGGCGCCGTCGCTCCCCGCGGATTACATTCCGCGCGAAGGAAATGTCGCGTACATCAAATAGCACCTCTCCGCCGACAACGGCAATAGGGAAACCCCGACGTTTACACACGATCTTTCGACCTATACGATTCGGTAGGCTAAATTAAATACAAAAACGCAGGACCGAACCATCTCAAGCCGAAGCGTTTCACTCTTCACAATGCTTTCAAGGAGGCAGGATGTCGAATAACCAAGGGGTTCTCTCCTCGGGGGGTATCGCCACGCGTATCAACGTGTGGATGGACAGCATGACTGGACGCGTGGTCACGGCAATCGTGGGCTTCCTGTTCATCGCGCAGATCGCTCACGGTTTGCATTCGGATCCGCGTTGGCACTGGCATGCGGGCACCGGCAAACTGCCGCATGACATCGTTCAGGAGTTCATGGACCTGGCCTATACGGAGGGCAAGGGCGCCGAAGCGTACAAGACTTACTTTTCGGAAAAGGCTGTCGATAACGCGCCGAACACGATCGATCATCGGGATGGCGAACCCATTCCCCACGAAGTGAAGAAGATCATCGTCCAAGGCATGGACGTCGCGGTCTACCAGACGATCGGCGCCGCCCGTGGCCAACCGGCGCAAGACGTTGTCGATGTATACGAGATCAGCGGGTCTGGCTGGATCATTCGCCATGATCGCATTACGCAACAGAAGGCGGCGCCTGTGCAGGCTGCGAACTAAACAGCAAAGGACGAAAGCACACTATGGACAACGATGATCGCAAAACCATGCCGCAACTCATCGGCAAGGTCATCTTGACGTTCTGCCGGCTGTATCTTGGCGGCTGGATGATCGTCAGCGGTACCAGTTACTGGCGTACGGCTCTCGGCATGTCGCCGATCTTCCCGCAACCGTTCGGCACGCTGCCCGAGTCGAATGAACTGCTGGTCACGATGGTTCACACGCACTTTTTCCATATCGTGAAGACGTGCGAAATTCTGGGTGGCCTTTCGCTCATTCTCGGTATCTTCGTCCCGGTCGGCCTGCTTATGCTTCTGCCGGTGTCGTTCGTCGTCTGGTACAACGCGATCGTGTTGAACCATCGCTTCGACAAGATGTTCACGCCGTACATGGGCGTTGGTTGCCTATATATGAACCTGATTCTGATGGTCTGGTACATCAAGTATTACCTGCCGATGATGACGTTCAAAACCACGATCGGCCGCATCAGCGACTGGAAGAAGCTGCCAAAGATTTTCAAGTCGGACGTTGTTGATCTGATCTGATTTCGGATGTGAAGTGAGGGATTTGGCTACGTTGCCTCGGTAACGTAGCTTTTTTTGTTTAGGTATTTGGCGATATTTCCTGGAACATGACGAAAAGATTTTTACGTCTTAAATCGGGTTGGTCATTGAGCCGAGTTTGTGGCGATATCAGCGGTGCGATATTTGGCATGCTGTTGATCGTGCAGCCGTTGATCGCGCATGGGCAGCCTGTTCAAACGCTCACGATCGTAGAGTATCGAGCGCATATGTCGCCGGACCAGCCGACAATGCGCGGCATGGCCAGGTTCGCAGATATCGTGAACCGGGAGTCTCACGGTCGTCTGGTGGTGAGCGTGAGCGCCGATACAGTACCGGGTTCGCCGGGTGAGCAGATCAAAACATTGCAGGCAGGTGGCCCGGGTGCCCCGGATTTGATGCTGCTGGTGACGCCGGCATTGCGTCATCTCGTGCCCGAATTCGAGATCATGGATCTGCCGTATGTTGTCCGCAGCGAACGTCAGGCGCAGGCGCTGCTCGATGGTCCGTTCGGACAAGCTCTGTTGTCGCGCCTCGAGGGTCACGGTTTGACGGGTCTCGCCTGGTGGGAGAACGGCTTCCGACAGATCACGACGTCGGGCCAGCCGTTCCAGCACGCGCTCGATCTGGCGAACCGGCCGGTTCGCGTGATCCCGGAACCCGCGTTCGTTGAGACGTTCAAGGTCTTGGGCGCTGACGTCGTGGGACTTCCGTATTCTGAACTAAACGGAGCATTGAAGAGTGGACGCATCGTTGCGGAAGATAACTTCTATTCGCAGATCTTGGCCGGTCACCTTTATGATGTTCAATCGGCCGTTTCGGTCACGAATCACTCATACAGCGCCATTGCTGTGGTTGCCAATTCGGCAATCTGGCAGAAGTTGACGGTGCAGGACCGAAATGTTTTACAACACGCTGCGATAGAAGCTGGGCGGTTTGAGCGCGATCTGATTCGAGAACAGGCGAAAACCGATCGTGCTGAGCTTGAGCGTCACGGAATGACGGTTCATACCGTCGCGACGGATGAAATAGCAAAACTGGACACCCTTACAGATCCCGTCAGACAGCAGTTCTTCCGCAACTACGATCCCAAGATCGTCGATATGTATCGACGTCAAATAGCGAAACGCTAGACAATCCGGTGCTTGAGAAAAATATAACTATTGGGGATGCGCGAGACTCCACCCAGGAGTCTCGATCTGCATCCCGGCGTACGCGACTGATTCCAATGATCGTTGCGGTGCCGATGTTCTTGCAGAGTCTGGATACCTCGATATTGGGCACGTCTCTCCAGTCGATTGCCGCTTCCCTGAATGTCGAGATACTTCATCTCAACTTCGCTATAACCGCCTATCTGTTGAGCCTTGCACTGTTCCTCCCGGCAAGCGGGTGGCTCACCGATAGGTTCGGAACGCGGCGCGTATTCTGTTCGGCAGTCGCCATCTTCTCACTGGCATCCGCACTATGCGGCGCGGCCACCTCGATCACTGAAATCGTTCTATTCCGGGTCTTGCAAGGCCTTGGCGGAGCCATGATGGTGCCTGTAGGGCGCCTGATTCTGCTGCGAAGTATTCCGGCAACGCAGCTGGTGGCAGCAATGGTGTGGTTTACAGTTCCCGGCGCCATTGGGCGTGTGATTGGGCCGCTACTGGGTGGGCTGATCGTCACGATGGGCTCCTGGCGATGGATCTTTCTGCTGAACATTCCATTCGGTGTATTGGGCATCCTGCTGTCGTTGAAATTTGTGCCGGATTCGCGCTCGGAGAAGTCTGAGCCGTTCGACATGACGGGATTCATTCTGATGGCGATAGGGCTTTCTGGCATCGTATGTGGTCTGGAAACCGTCGGCCGCAATTTCGTCCCTATGAGCGTGACGATTGGAATCACGGCTATTGGGGTTCTGGCAATGGTCGCATACGGGCTTTATAGCCGTGGACGTCTCGATGTCATTATCCCTCTCAAGATTTTTGGATATAAAGCGTTTAGCATCACGACGATTGGCGGCATTCCGCTCAGACTCGCGGTCGGCTCGGCTCCAATCTTCGTACCGCTGCTCTTGCAGGTCGGCTTGGGATTGACGCCCATTCAATCCGGCTTGATGAGCGCCTGGCTCTCTGTCGGCGCATTCGGTGTCCGTCCAATCATGGATCGTGCAATAAGGAAGTTCGGATTCAGGCCGATCATGATGCTGGGCGCCGCGATGACGGGCGCGACATTCGCTTGCTATGGCTTGTTCAGACCGACGACGTCGGTTGGGCTTATGTGCTTCGTGCTTTTCGTAGCGGGTATCGTCAATTCTCTGGGGATGATAACTATGAATACGGTCGGCTATTCCGGCATTCCTAAGACCTTGATGAGTAAGGCCACGGCACTTTCGACAATGATGCAGCAGACGTCGATCAGTTTTGGTGTCGCAGTCTGCGCATCGTGCCTGACGATCACCGCGCAGGTTCATGGGCACAGCGCGAATCATCTGGTAATCGACGATTTCCCGATGACATTCTTCGTTGTCGGAGCCTTTACCCTGTTGTCGGTCGTGGCATTCGCCGGTCTTCCCAGGGAGGAAGGCCGGGAACTGCGCTAGATTACGAGAAACGATATGAGCTATTCCTTTAAATCACACGCAAATACATATCCGGGCTCAAGTGATTACGGTCGAGACCTGGCGGATCACTTCGGTGCTTTCGAGGCAGAATTTTACGACCGGCGCGTGGCCGATCCAGCAGCCGAACTACAGGTGACGCCGCGAGATGAAGCGCGCGAAAATTCACGAGGGCGGCAGGTTAGCGCTCGCGCGTGATCAACGCGATTGGACGGCTCGGAAGTGTCACGATGGCGTCGATTTTTCCGTGAGCGGAGTAGCGGGGAGCGTGACGAGGACACTGAGGAGAATCCCCGTAGCCTCCAGTTGCGACAAGAGATGGATGAGCGACAGAAGAAAAAAGCTCGATGCCTTTTCAGAACATCGAGCTCCAGTTGCTATACACGCAAGGTACAACGTTACTTCGCGGGCTGACTCAGCTTGTCGTGGTCAGTGGCGATAACCTTCGCATAGTCAGCGGATGCGAGATAAGCGGCCTGGTGACCGTTGACGTTCAACGCCTTCTGGACGTTCGGGTCCTGCACGGCCGTCTTTACGGCATCCGCGATCTTATCGCGGAGCGGCGCCGGGAGATCCTTCGGTGCCAACACACCCGTATGCGACGCGAAATCGAAGCCTGGGAACATTTCGCCGAGTGCGGGAACATTCTGAATCTCGGGAATACGGCGCGAACCCAGGACCGCGAGCACACGCATCTTGCCGGCCTTGATCTGCGGCGCCGCCATTTCATACGGAATCTCTATCATTTGCACCTTGCCGCTCAAGAGCGCCGGGATCTGTTCGGCGTCGCTCTTGTAGGCGGTATGAATCATTTTGACGCCGGCACGCTTCTGGAACGCCGCCATCGCCAGATATTCTCGCGACGTGGTGCCTGTCGATCCAAACATGTAGCAGTTCGGATTGTCCTTCAGACGGCTGATCAGATCGGCGTAGTCCTTGATGTCGGTGCCGCTCAAACCGGCGCCGTTGCCCGCGACCAGAACCAGGCCCGCGTGACCGGTGACCTGTGCCACCGGAGTCAAATCCTGGCGTGCGCCGTCCACTTGATCGGTATCGCCGACGAGAAGCGTCAGTCCGTCAGCGGGCGCTGCTTTTGCTGCGGACACCGCAGCCGCGTCCGGCTGATTTTCGACGACAACATCGGTGCCCAGCGCCTTGCTCAATGCGGGTGCCAATGCGCGTGCAACCAGGTCCGAATTCTGGTTCGGCCCGGCAGCGATCAGCTTGACCGGCGCCGACTTCGCCGGTGCTTTGGCGATGGAGGCTTTGACGGGGGCCGTCTGTGCCGCGAAGCCACGACTTGACATCGTGATGCCGGCGACTGCGGCGAAAGCGAGTGCCGCACCGACGAAGATTTTTCGATTCGCGTTCAAGCTCACGTCTCCTTTATGTTGGGGTTACAGATATGATGCGCGATTTTGTATTCAAAAAAGACTACGATTGTACTAGGGCAAACGCGTACGATGCGGCACGAGTGCGAGTGCAGACGCCCCGCGAATTCCCTCGTGCCTCAGGCAAATTGCGACGCGACCGGAAAGCCACGCCCAGGGTTTTTACCGGAGCATGGTCCGTTGACATTGTAGGCTGTCGTAAATACTATTTTGACTGATGATAACGAATTCAAAGATCGGACGCACGATGATATCGGGGTGCGGTGCGAATCCGGTTGTGGCAGGTCGCGCATCCCGAATCTGTTGAGGTTTTGCTAACGCGTCCTGCTCGAACATTCGAGCCGCCAAGCAGTTCACGGCAAATGCACTGCCTTGGGCAGCGGCCGATCTGAGCAATCGATTCGCATGCAAGAACGCAACATCCTGATCGCCAACGTGCCGAGCTCTGTCATTCGTCACGCCGAGACCGGCTCCCCTCTCTATTAGGCCGGTGCCTCCGTACAGCTGGCGCCGGCCACGGCTCGCACGATTCATGAGTTGCTTCGGGTGTTCAACTGGGACCCGGACGCCCGCATTGGATGCTGCACAACTTCAGGAGGGCAACCGACCAGCGAAACAATTCACCAGCAGTCAGTTTCAAAGATCACTTATAACAATCAGGAGAATGTATGAATGACCAGGGGGGCGGGAGGAAACGCCGATGGGCCACGGTGCCGTTGGCATGCGCATCGGTTTGCATGAGCATGACGGCCGCACATGCGCAAAGTAGCGTGATGCTTGGAGGATTCCTTGACGAAGGGATCGCTACCTATCGTGATTCAGGTGGGTCACGTTTATTTCAAATGCAGGATTCCGCCATTTTTCCAACCAAGTTCTTCTTCCGCGGGAGCGAGGACATGGGGGGCGGCCTGCGCGCCAACTTCAGCCTCGACTCGATGATCAGCCTAAGCACAGGGGGACTTGATCCGCAGTCACGCGGCGCGATGTTCGAGAACTCGTCGTGGGTCGGACTGAGTCAAGCAGGGATTGGCAGCTTCCGCCTCGGGCGGCAGAACGACTTCGCCTTCGACTATTACCTGCTCGGCGGTATCGATCCGGCCACGGGCATCGCTGGCGGTATGCTGAACTTCCGCACCGGTAGCTTCGGTGCCGACCTGCTCGGCGTTTCGGGTCCAGCCCAGATCGCCGGTGCCGTCTCAGGCGGGCCGTTCGCACCTATCACAAGCAACGGCCAGATCACTGGGCTAGCGGCCATCAACTGGGATCGTGTCGGCGGCAAACGAATGTCGAATGCCGTCAAGGTCGTCTCCGAGGAATATGCCGGGCTGTCGGTTGGCTTGATGTATAGCTTCGGCGGCACGGCGGGGGACTTCAACAACGGGGCTGGAAAGAGCGCCGCGATCAACTTCAGGAACGGGGAAACGCGTGCTGCGGTTGTTTACACCGAGCAGAACTACGCGCCGGTCAACAACGGGCATAGTGGCATCGCCAACCTCCTCGCCGGCGCAAGGACGAAGTACGCCCATTTCACGGTCTCGGGGATCTACAGCCAGGCGCGCAACACCCATACGGGTGCCAGGATTTACGCGCTTGCAGGTGGCGTCGGCTATGACTTCTCACCGGCCTGGAACCTCGGCGGCGCTTACACCTACGAAAATGGTAACGAGCTGCTGAAGAACGTGACGATCAACCAGGCCGCATTGCAGTTGACATACACGTTGTCGAGACGCACCTCGCTTTATGCCGCTGGTGTATTTCAACGCACCAATGGCGCATATGCTGCAGAAATCGGGAACATCGTGGCAAACGGCAATATCCAGTCAGTTTTTCAGCTTGGCATGATGCATCGATTCTGATGCTTCATTGAGAGCGGCGGCGATGAGCATGTTTTCGTCATCGCTGCCGTGCTCTTCACGGATTGCAATAGTAAAAAGTCCCCCCGATCAAGCGCAGAAAGTGCCACGAGGCTTTTTCGTCTACTATGATAGTATACAATTTAGAATTATAAGTAATTCAGTGCGCCGGACACGCGGTAGCGGCGCGGGACCGACCGATCAACCATAGTACGAGGTAGTGTTCGGACGTATAGGCGCAAACCCGACGTCTGGTTCCGATCACATTTGAAGGAGCGGCAGATATGAAGAGCGAGGAGGACCTACCCCTAAGCCATGGAGTTGAAGCCCCAGCTTTGAATTGGCTAACCGGTTTTGTTGCCGTCGACAAGGCGGTCTCGGAGTCTGCTGATCGACATCTGAAGTCATCGCTTGGGGTTTCATCTGCGCAGGCTAAGGTCATCATTTGCCTCGCTGGACGGCAATTCATGACGCAGGTTCAACTCGCCCGCCGGCTGAATTACGATATGGGGTCGCTATCCCGACTCATTCCGCGTCTCATCGACGCTGGAATTGTAATGAGGTCCCGGCATCCAGACGACTGTCGCTGCTGGTGCGTTCAGCTCACGGGAAGCGGAGTGGCCATGGTCGCGAAGATCACCGCGTTTCTCGGGGCAACTGACCAGAAATTGATTAGCCTCTTAACCGAGGACGAAGCGGATATTTTCATGGCGTTGCTCAAGCGCTTACTCGTGAATTCCGCAACTCATGGGGCAGCCGATGTCTCGGCAGTTGCCTCGACGGTCAGCCCGAGGTCCTTCGGCGCCATTGGCGCACCGGCGTGACCGACAACGCTCTCTCCTTCGCACTACAACGTGGCCAGCGCGGTCGATGCCGCTATCCGGAGGCCGCATCCACGGACAGAAAAAACAGAGCACACCGGCCATCGTTGGCGCCCGTGCTGCGTTAACTTTGCCTTAGCGGTCGAAAGATCTCGCGAGTCCGGCACTAACACATCAGACCGGATTTCACAATCATGCTTGCCCCCTATCCATACTCAGGGGATTTATGCCGAAATCCAAGGTTATACAATCAATGTAGGCAAAAAAACATGCTAATGCTTCTTCGCAATCTCAAAGTACGCAACCGGCTGTTTGTTAGCTTCGCAATCGTTATCCTGCTGTTATGCGGTGCCGCGGGATTTGCGCTTTTCCAGGCGCATCGGATCGAATCGCATCTAGTGGACATCAAACAGAATTGGATGGAGTCGATCAAAACGATTGCTGATCTTCGTCTGGCCCTCAGTACGGATCGTCGCGCCACGCTGGGTCTGGTGTTGTCTGATTCCAAACAAGCCAAAGATACCAATGCGGCGATTCGGACCCAAGCCCTGGATCAGCTGAGACAGGGTGTCAATCACTATGAGAAAAACGCGCTGCCGGGCGAGGACCGTCAGTATTTCGAGAACGATAAGAAGGCAATTGCTGCGTATGCGGTGATCAACAAAGAACTCTACACGCTTGCAATGACTGACAATCCAGATCTTGCTACCGCCCGGGTGCTCGCCAACACCAAGATCTTTGATGTCTTCAAGGCGACCGAGAACACACTAAGCGCCCATATGGACTTCATCCAGAAGAATGCGGATGAAGCTGCGGAAAACGCCATTCACGACTACGACATGGCCCTGATGCTGACATTCACCGTGATCTGTATCGCTATCATTGCGACGGTATATGTCTGCAACACGGTTGCCACATCAATCGTCTTCCCGTTAAATGACGCCGTAAGAATTGCCGAAGCAGTTGCGTCGGGGGATTTGACGTCACAGGTCAGGGTGCATTCCGATACTGAACTCGGCCAATTGATGCGTGCGCTTCGCAGCATGAATGAGAGTCTCGTGGATATCGTGAAGCAAGTCCGGTCCGGTAGCGAGGCCGTATTGACCGGCGCATCCGAGATCGCGGCAGGTAACGAGAACCTGAGTCAGCGCACCGAGGAACAGGCGGCGTCTCTCGAACAGACGGTAGCTTCGATCCAGCAGTTGACGGCGACCGTGGAGAACAACGCGGCGAATGCCAGACAGGGCCTCAAACTCGCGCAGACTACATCCGATTTGGCAAACGGCGGTGGAGAGGTCATGAAAGTGGTCGTGACCACCATGTCAGGCATTGCCGATCAATCCAGGAAAGTCGCCGACATCATTGCGACTATTGAGGGTATCGCCTTTCAGACCAATATCCTGGCCCTTAACGCGGCGGTTGAAGCTGCACGTGCTGGCAACGAAGGTCGTGGCTTCGCCGTCGTTGCCCAGGAGGTCCGCACGCTGGCTCAACGCTCGGCATCGGCCGCCAAGGAAATCAAGGAATTGGTCAGCAATTCGGTCACCCGCGTTGATCAGGGATCACAGCTGGTGAACGATGCCGGGTCAAAAATTAACGAGGTGGTGAGTGAGTTCGCCCACGTATCGACCCTGATGGAGGAGATCACCCATGCATCCGATGACGGCCACCGGGGCATCATGGAGATAAACAAGGCGATCGGCGAAATCGATACCGTGACACAGCACAACGCAGCCCTGGTCGAAGAGGCCGCTGCCGCAGCCCGGGGCGTTCATGCAGAAGCTGAGCGCCTACAGTCACTGGTGACCAACTTCAAGATCGCACGCGCCATTTGATTCACGGTCTCCCGACACCCGCGCGGACTCCTCGCAATGCCTTTCAAGGAGTGAGTAAAAGGCCGATGGCAAAGTTTCTAATCCGAAAAAAAGGATAAAGAGCGATGAAAGTAGCAAATGAATCACCCTGGAAGTTCGTCGTCATGTGGATGAGGTTATATTTCGCATTCCACTATCTCTCTTCCGGGCTGAATTTCGTGGTTTTCAGATACATTCCGGATTTCAGCCACGCAGGAAAAGTGGGCGCCTATATCGGCGCTATGGCAGATGTCGGCTTCTACCAAATGGTCAAATATCTGGAAGTCGTGCTTGGGTCCATGCTGCTGCTAAACATCGGGGTGCCGCTCGCATTGATCATAATGGCCGGCATCAGCGTCACCATTGTCTTCCTCAACCTTTTCGTTTCGCCAGATCCGCGCGAACTGTTCACCGGCTTCCAGGAGTTGCTGTTGAACGGAGGACTCTTGCTAGCGTACGGAGGCTACTATGCAAACTTTTGTCGCGTCAAAGCGGAGCCTTTCTGGTTTTGGGACGGAATGCGGAAGCGGGGAAATTTCGACGCAAGGAGCCAATCGTGAATAAAGATTTCCTGGTGGTTTTTTCCATCATTGCCGTTGTAGTTTTGATAGTAATTTCGACTTCCACCATTTTCTTTGCGCGGCACTTGCGGTTTTATGACTATGGGCCCCCTTTGGGGGCAGGGCTAGTCACCTTGGCAGCAATGCTTCGAGCCGCTGCGATGAAACGATAGCTGCTGGATGCGCGTTTATTTGAGATAATCTACGCGTTTCGAAGCGATTCTTTTAAACACAAAATGGCCTCAGTCTGGAGGCCATTTTTTTATGTTGTCCGGCCGGATCGCACGAGTGCCTGCGACATGGACGAAAGCGAGCTCGAGCGGCGGCATGAGAGGCCTTGCGCAAAGTGAAAAGACTTTGTAGGCTGGTGCTGATGCCTGTCAGGCATGAGCGGAGCGGGGGCACATGAGCTTCGACGGCCACGGCATCGACGCACTAGCAACAGGCTCATGACGTTTTCGCCAACCGCGGCTATCATGCCGCGCACACTACAAAACCGGCGGGGAGACCTTGACGACCAATCAGGCAGCCAACCGCACCGCAACCGCGGCCGCAGCAATGCCAGCGGCTTTCGACTACACCCACTTCGACACCTACACCACGGCGCCGCGCGCGCAATTGCCCATGTGGCGGGAGCGCGTCGGCCATTTTCTCGACGTGCCGATCTCGCGCCGGCAACTCGCCGACGGCTTTCGCGGCAGCATCGACACCTATCGCGCCGGCGGCATGGCCTTCACGGATTGCCGCTCCGATCCGGTCGCGCAAGCGCGCTCGGTCGCGCGCATTTCGACTGACAACGTACGTCAGATCGTGTTTCACGTAGCCGTCGAAGGGACCTTCGAGACGACCACCGGCCTCTATCCGAAGCGCGTCGCGCTGCAAACGCGGCCGAGCATCCTCGCGCTCGACATGAATCAGCCGATGCAGATGACGCGGGGGCCGTGCCGCCTGGTCGCGCTGTTTTTGCCGCGCCATCTGATCGATCCGGTGCTGCCGGAAGCGGAGTCGATACATGGCCGCATGATCGAATACGAAACGCCGCTTGCGCGGCTGATTCCCGCGCATCTGGCCGATCTATGCCGCAGGTTGCCCACGATGGACGCGCCCGCGGCGCAGGAAGCGTTCCACACCTGCGCGTTGCTGATGGCGGCGGCGTTCGGCAAGGAGACCGGCTTGACCGGCAGTGCGCGCGCGGTGGCACGCACCGCGATGTTCGCGGCGGCGCGCCGCTATATCGACGCGAATCTCGGCCAACCTGATCTGACCGTCGACAGCGTGCTGGCCGTGTCGCAGCTGTCGCGGCCCACGCTGTATCGATTGTTCGAGCCGGAGGGCGGGCTCCACGCGTATATTCGCAACCGGCGCCTGCGCGAGGCGGCCGACGAACTGTATCGCCACCCGCGCAGGCCGGTGATCGACGTCGCGTACGGCTGGGGCTTCAATAGCGCGTCGGATTTCAATCGCGCGTTCAGACGTGCGTACGATATGTCGCCGGGCGATTTTCGCGCGGCCGCATCCGCAATCAATTCAGGGAGATGACAACGTGGTAAAGATCGATCCGGACCGGCTGATGGCCGACCTCAAACGGCTGCGCGGATTTGGCGCGGCCGGCTCAGGCGCGGCCGGCCCAGGCGTGGTCCGGCTCGCGCTGTCGCCGGTCGATCTTGCGGCACGCGAATGGCTGGTCGGCAGGATGACGGAGGCGGGGCTCGACGCGTGCATCGACGGCGTGGGCACCGTGTTCGGACGCTCGCGCAACAGCGGCCCCGCGCTCGTGATCGGTTCACACACGGACACGCAGCCGACCGGCGGCTGGCTCGATGGCGCAATGGGCGTGATCTACGGGCTCGAAATCGCCCGCGCGCTCGCGGAGAACGACGCGACGCGGCACCTCGCCGTCGACGTCGCGTCGTGGATCGACGAGGAGGGCACATTCTCGGGCCTGCTCGGTAGCCGTAGCTTCCTCGGCGAGGCGGTCGACGAATCGATTCGCGGCGCGACCAACCGGCAGGGCGAACGTCTCACCGATGTACTGGCGGCGGCGGGCCTCGCGGGCCGGCCGCGTGCGCGTTTCGAGGCAGGGCGCCAGGTCGCGTATCTGGAGCCGCATATCGAGCAGGGCGGGCGGCTCGAAGCGATCGGCAAATCGATCGGCGTGGTCACGACGATCGTCGGGCTGCGCGAATCGCGGCTGCGCTTCACGGGTCAGCGCAACCATGCGGGCACGACGCCGATGGCGATCCGCCGCGACGCGGGCGCGGCGCTCGTCGCATTCATCGCGCGGATGAACGACGCGTTCACGCAACTGGCCGACGCGGATACCGTCTGGACCGTGGGCCGCATCGATCTCGATCCGGGCTCGATGAGCGTCGTACCCGGCGCTGCCGACATGTATCTGCAATTCCGCGACGCGAACCCCGCACGGCTTCACGCAATGGAGCATGCGCTCGCGGAACTGGTGCGCGACTTCAATGCGCACAACGCCGTAAGCGTCGACTTGCAGACGATCGACGAGCCGATCGAGCCCGTCAGCATGGACGCCACGCTCGCGGAGCACATCGCGCGAGCCGCCGAAGCGATCGCGCCGGGCCAATGGCTGCGCATGCCGAGCGGTGCCGCACACGACGCGCAGGTGATCGCGCGTTGCATGCCGGCCTGCATGATGTTCGTGCCGAGCATCGGCGGCGTGAGTCACGACTTCATCGAGGACACGGCCGAGGAGCATATCGTGCTCGGCTGCCAGGTCGCCGCGACGGCCGCGGCTTCGATGCTGCTGCAGCTATCGGCGGGGCATTCCTGAGGGCCGCGCTACTTCCACTTGTCGCCTAGCGCGTCGAGGCCGGCTTTCATCAGATCATCGGGCAGCATCGCGATGCGCAGTTCGCACTCGGCGTCGAGCTTCAGGAACCACGGTTCGGCGAGTGCGGGAATCGCCGATGCATCGGCGACATCGACGACCGCCACCGCGCCGCGTTTGCCCTGCTGCTCGGTGAAGTAGATGGCTTCCGGCTTCATGTCCTCGAGGATCTTTTGCATCAGCTCGCCGATTCGGCCTTCGCGCACGAGTGTGCTGAACGGTTCATTCGGTATTTGTATGTTGAGAAGCATGCGCATGTCATCCTCCTGTTCGATACCTCAACGGGCATCTCAAGGATAGGTGTTGCATGCGCGGCCGATGGCGTTGATCGCGGACGAAGCATCGGCGATTACGGCCGACGGGTGGCGCGTTGTGCTGTGTCTGCGCGGCTTCAGCTACCGAACAGCGATCCCTGTGTTCCCCGGCTCGGTGCGTGATGCGCCGGTTTCGCGGGTGCATCGTCCCTGACCGGCCGCGCTGCCTTTCGTTCCGGCGCGGGCCGTTGCGCATCATCGGCCGCTGCTTCGAGCGACGTCTGCCCCGCCTCCAGCGATAGCAGCAGCATCTTGTTGGCGAGGCCGCCGGCGAACCCCGTCAGCTCGCCCGACGCGCCAATCACGCGATGACACGGCGCGACGATCGAAATCGGATTACGGCCATTTGCCGCGCCCACCGCGCGCACTGCATTGAGCTTGCCGATCTGCTGCGCGATCTCCGAGTAGCTGCGCGTCTGGCCGAACGGGATGGTCAGCAGCGCGCGCCAGACCTGCTTCTGGAACTCGGTGCCCTGAAAATCGAGCGGCAGATCGAAGGTCTGCCGCGTGCCCGCGAAGTACTCGCGCAACTGCCGCTCGGTTTCGACGAGCACCGCCAGCTCGTTCGCTTCGCCCATTTCGCCGAGTCGCACGCGGTTCGGCTTGTCGTGTTCCCACAGAATCGCGGCAAGGCATTCGCCTTTCGCCACGAGCTTCAACTGACCGACCGGCGAATCGATCAACTTGTATGCGTACGTCACTTTCTCAGGCTCCTGACAGGGTGGAGGCGCAAGACCCGCGAGACGGACGTGCTTGAACGACCCGACGCGGAAAGCCGTATGAAGGCTGCGCCGATACTGGGGAGTGTCCCGCTCGCGTCGCCTGAACGCCCTCCGGATATTGCTGTCTCATTCGCATTCGACACGGCCGCGACTGTCGTGAGCGTCGCGGCGATCACGTCACTGTACCGCAGAGAACCCCAGATGGCCTTTGACTCAGTAAAATCGATAGCTTCGGTACGACGCGCTGCGCGCGCTACCCGATCTTCTTTCCCACGACTGTGACCACGACTTTAGAACAACTGCGGGCCGGGCAACTGGCCGGTACGCGCGAACTCAAACTCGCGTGTGGTGTCAGCGAATTTCCGCGCGAGATTTTCGATCTCGCCGATACGCTCGAAGTGCTCGACCTGTCGAACAATGCACTGACGACGCTGCCCGACGATCTGCCGCGCCTGCGCAAACTGCGCATCCTGTTCGCGTCCAACAACCCGTTCACCGAACTGCCCGGTGTGCTCGGCGAATGCGCGCAACTGAGCATGATCGGCTTCAAGTCGAATCGCATCCGCGAGGTGCCGGCGAGCGCGCTGCCGCCGCTGTTGCGTTGGCTGATTCTGACCGACAACGACATCGAAAGCTTGCCCGCGGAACTCGGCCGCTGCACGCAACTGCAGAAGCTGATGCTCGCCGGCAACCGGCTGCGCGCGCTGCCCGAGGAACTGGCCGCATGCACGCGGCTCGAACTGCTGCGGCTCGCGGCGAATCGGTTCGACGCGTTACCGCATTGGTTGCTGCGTCTGCCGCGGCTTGCGTGGCTCGCGTATGCGGGCAATCCGTTCGACGCGGCGCTCGAACGGGCGGCGCTCGTCGACACACCGATCAGCGGCATTCGCTGGGATGCGTTGCGGCTCGAACGGCCGCTGGGCGAGGGCGCATCGGGCGTCATCTATCGCGCGGCGCTGCACGCGGACCACGAACCCGCGCCGCGTGCGGTCGCCGTCAAGCTGTTCAAGGGCGCGGTGACGAGCGACGGTTTGCCCGACTGCGAAATGGCTGCTTGCATTCGCGGCGGCGAACATGCGAACCTGATTCCCGTGCTCGGCAAGGTGATCGGGCATCCGTCGGACACGCATGGCCTCGTGATGGGATTGGTCGATCCGCGCTTCGCCAGTCTGGCCGGTCCGCCGAGCCTCGCATCGTGCACCCGCGATATCTATCGCGACGACGCGTGCTTCGACCTCGAGACGGTGCTCGGTATCGCGAGCGGCATCGCGAAGGTCGCGAGTCATCTGCATCGGCGTGGCGTGATGCATGGCGATCTGTACGCGCACAATATCCTGCACGGCGGCGCGGGGCGCGCGCTGCTCGGCGATTTCGGCGCGGCGTCGTTTTTCGATGCCGGCGATCGCGAGCTTGCTATCGCGTTGCAGCGGCTCGAAGTGAGGGCGTACGGCTGTCTGCTCGAAGAACTGCTGGAGCGTTGCGACGCGCAAGCGGACATCGCCGGGCAACTGGCCGCGTTGAAGACGCGTTGTCTGAGCGAAGACATCGACAGCCGGCCGCTGTTCGACGAAATCGTTGCCAGCGTCGCGTCGTTCGATCGGCACAGCCGCAACCAGTCCGTCCGCAACCAGCACCTCCGCGAAGGAGTCAAGCCATGACGCAGAACATGCGCCGCCGCGTGCTGCTCGCGGGCGCGCTGGCAGCAACCGGTCTCACCGGCGTCGCGCGATTCGCGGACGATGCCCATGCCCAGGTACCGCCCGCCGCGAAGCCGAAGATCGCGCTCGTGCTCAAATCGATGTCGGACCCGTTCACGGTCGCGATGGTCGACGCCGCGCGCAATTACCAGCAGCACTTCTCATCGCAATTCAGCCTGACGATTCGCGGCACGGCCAGGCAGACCGACACCGCCGCGCAGATTCGCATGGTCGACGAGATGATCAGGGCGAAGATGAACGCGATCGTGATCGCGCCGACCGACTCGAAGGCGCTGATCCCGGTGATCGCACGTGCGATCAAGGCCGGCATCATCACGATCACGATCGACAACCCGCTCGACGACGCGGCGCAGGCGGCCGCTGGCATCTCGGTGCCGTTCGTCGGGCCGAACAATCGCAGCGGCGCGAAGCAGGTCGGCCAGTATCTGGCCACGCGGCTGAAGCCCGGCGATCAGGTCGGCATCATCGAAGGCATTTCGGTGAGCAGCAATGCGCAGCAGCGCACGGCCGGCAGCCGCGACGCGATGGATGCGGCGAAGGTGCAGGTCGTCGCGGTCGAGTCGGGTAACTGGGAGTACGGCAGGGGCCGCGACGTGGCCGCGAAGATGCTGGCCGAGCATCCGCAGCTTCGCGCGCTGTTATGCGGCAACGACAACATGGCGATGGGCGCGGTCGACGCGATTCGCGACGCGGGCCGCGGCGGCGGTGTCTACGTCACCGGCTACGACGCGATCGATGCGATCAAGCCGCTGCTCGCCGACGGCCGCGTGCTCGCGACGATGAACCAGTTCGCCGACCGCCAGACCGTGTTCGGCATCGACTTCGCATTAAAGGCGGTGACCGAGCGACGCAAGCAGCGCGAGCTGTCGAGGGTGATCGAGACGCCGCTGCAACTGGTGACGGCCTCCAAACGTTGATGCGGGGCGCGCGATTGCGCCACTTGCCGCCGCCGCGCGTCGAACACCGATAGCAGGTCGAGTGCGCGGCCCGCGGCAGAAGCTGCTGGGCGGCGCGGTCGCGATTGCGGTGCTGGTCGCCAATTGCTATCTGTTGCTGAGGCTTTCGCTGCGCTGGCAGATTACCGTCGTGTGGTGCGAACTCGCGTTGCTGGTCGTGCTGTTCTTCTCGACGTTCAATCTGAGCTTCGAATTCATCGAGCGCAAGATCGGCTATCTGGTGCTGCAAGGCGCCGCTTCAGGAGGTCCGCGCGATGACGCCGGTCGCGGCGTTTTTTTTCGTGTCATCATGTCTGGTCTGTTGGAATCCAATCACAACGAACTCCCGGACGTGCCATGTCATTCCATACCTGGTTGCTTTTCGCCGCTGCCTATCTGCTCACCACCATTTCGCCGGGACCGAACGTTCTGCTGGTGATCCGCAACTCCGTTCGCTATGGAAGCCGCGGCGCGGCCGCGAGCGTTGCCGGCAATCTGCTCGCGCAAGGAGTCGTCGTCGCGCTCGTGGCGCTCGGTGTCGGCGCGGTATTGACGACACTGCCGCCGCTCTTCGTCGCAATGAAAGTGCTCGGCGCGGGTTATCTGATGTATCTCGGCATCAGGCAACTGCGCGGCGGCGGCAACAGGCAGGCAGCGCAGGCCGCGCAGCCCACGGGCGTCGCATCGCCCGCTGATACGTTCGAGCGCAGCAAAGTATTCCGCGAAGCCTTGCTCGTGTCGGGCAGCAATCCGAAGACGATGATCTTTCTTTCGGCGTTCATGCCGCAATTCATCGACCACGAGCGCGGCCTGCCGGAGCAGTTCATCGTGATGTATCTGACGATCGCTGTCACCGTCGCGCTCGTACACACCATTTATTCGCTCGGCGTGCAAGGTATCCATAAGCGCGTCGGAGCCAGCCGGTGGATCGCGGCGATCAAACGCGGCAGCGGCCTCGTCTTCGTCGCGCTCGGCATCAAGCTGCTGAGCGCGCAGCGCGCGTAGTCCGTCACGATGACTGCAAGCAAATGAGCCGAATGCAAAGCGTCGTCGATGTGAACGTGCTGTTTCTGAACGGGCAGGGCGAGTGCCTTTTCATGCAGCGGGCGAATACCGGTTTCAGGGACGGCCAGTACGCGCTGATTGCCGGCCATCTCGAACCTGGCGAATCGATCGAAGAGTGTGCGATTCGCGAGTCGAAAGACGAAGCGGGCGTGACGATTGCGCCCGGCGAACTCGAATTCAAGCTCGTGATGCGGCGCGACTCGGACACGAACCGCATCAGCTTCTTTTTCGCGTGCCGTTCATGGCAAGGCGAACCGGCGAACATGGAGCCGCACAAGTGCTCGGGCTTCGTGTGGGCGAAGCCGGACCATCCGCCGGCGCCGATCGTCGACTATGTGGCGGCCGCTCTCGCGCATATCCGCGAGGGCGTGATGCTGGCCGACTTCAAGCCTTGATTGCTCCGTACCGTTGCCGAAGAATAAGCGCGAGATTCAGCTTTATTGGCTGAGTTGCCGCTTATTTCGTCGCTTTTACTGACGATTCCCTCAGCAAATCGAACGCGCAATCTCCCGCTTCAATAGAGCGACGAAACGACCGCTCATTGACGCCGCGGCAATCCCATTGCGCGGGAATTTGTCGCTTGCGCCGGTTTTGCGTTATCGTGCTGCACCAAAAATGGCGGAGCTGGCGATTGCCCAGCCGTCCGGTTGGCAAGGTAAGTAAAGAGGAGATGTGTCGTATGTCGTTCAAGCTTCACAAACTGCTGCCGCTCAGCGCGGCAGTCGTCGCATTCGCGGGCATTGCCGGTACGGCAAATGCGGATCAGGTCGTCAAGATCGGTCACGTCGGTCCGTTGACGGGCGGCTCCGCCCACCTCGGCAAGGACAATGAAAACGGCGCGCGCCTCGCGATCGAGGAAATCAACGCGAAGGGCCTGACGATCGACGGTCAGAAGGTCACGCTCGTGCTCGACGCGCAGGACGACGCGGGCGACCCGCGCCAGGCAACCCAGGTCGCGCAGAAACTCGTGGACGATAAGGTCGTCGCGGTGGTCGGCCACTTGAACTCGGGCGCGTCGATTCCGGCATCGAAGATCTATAGCGACGCGGGCATCGTGCAAATTTCGCCGTCGTCGACGAACCCGGCCTACACGCAGCAGGGCTTCAAGACGACCTACCGCGTCGTCGCGACCGATGCACAGCAAGGTCCGGCACTCGCCGCCTACGCCGCGAAGACCCTGAACGTGAAGACCGTGGCCGTGGTCGACGATTCGACCGCCTATGGCCAGGGTCTCGCGAACGAATTCGAAAAGACCGCGAAGTCGCTCGGCCTGAAGGTCGTCTCGCACGACGCGACCAACGACAAGGCGGTCGACTTCCGCGCGATCCTGACCAAGATCAAGGGCGAGAATCCCGACGCGATTATGTACGGCGGCATGGACGCGACCGGCGGTCCGTTCGCGAAGCAGGCGCGTCAGCTGGGCCTGCGCGCGAAGTTGCTGTCGGGCGACGGCGTGTGCACCGAAAGCCTCGCGGACCTCGCCGGTCCGGCGGCGGGCAACGTGGTGTGCTCGCAGGCCGGCATGGCCGTCGAGCGCATGAACGGCGGCGCGCAATTCGCGGCGAAGTACACGAAGCGCTTCGGTCATCCGATCGAATTCGACGCACCGTTCACGTACGACGCGGTGTATATCGTCGTCGACGCAATGAAGCGCGCGAACTCGACCGACCCGGCGAAGGTGCTGGCCAAGGTGTCAAGCACCAACTACAAGGGCGTGACCGGTGAAACGACGTTCGACGCGAAGGGCGACCTTCAGCATGGCGTGATCTCGCTGTACGACTACAAGGATGGCAAGAAGTCGCTGCTCGACGTCGTGAAGATGTAACAGCGCAGACGCGTTAAAAGCGTTGAAAGCACGAAGGGCCGATGAAGCATCGCTTCATCGGCCCTTTGCTTTGACTGAAATCGAGCGGCGTGGATCGGCTAAGCGGTCGCTGCATCGATTAATACCCTTTGCGACCTAATCGCGCCTGAAAAATATATTGGACGTCTTACTGGCGCTCTTGCACTATTCGTTTCCAGCGCCGACTCCGCGCTGCGATCCCCACGCCCGCGCGGGCGCTCAAACCGATAACAGCAATACCTGAGGATACAGATGCCCAACTATCGCTCACGCACTTCGACTCATGGCCGCAACATGGCCGGCGCCCGCGCGCTGTGGCGCGCGACCGGCATGAAGGACGACGATTTCGGCAAGCCGATCATCGCGGTCGTGAACTCGTTCACGCAGTTCGTGCCGGGCCACGTGCATCTGCGCGACCTGGGCGCGCTGGTCGCGAAGCAGATCGAGGCGGCCGGCGGCGTGGCGAAGGAATTCAACACGATCGCCGTCGACGACGGCATCGCGATGGGTCACGGCGGCATGCTGTATTCGCTGCCGTCGCGCGAACTGATCGCGGACTCGGTCGAGTACATGGTCAACGCGCACTGCGCGGATGCGATGGTCTGTATCTCGAACTGCGACAAGATCACCCCGGGCATGCTGATGGCCGCGATGCGCCTGAACATCCCGGTCGTGTTCGTGTCGGGCGGCCCGATGGAAGCGGGCAAGGTCAAGTCGCCGGCCGACGGCCAGGTGATTGCGAAGATCGACCTGATCGACGCGATGATCAAGGCCGCCGATCCGAAGATCAGCGACGCGGAAGTCGCCGAAGTCGAGCGCAGCGCGTGCCCGACCTGCGGGTCGTGCTCGGGCATGTTCACGGCGAATTCGATGAACTGCCTGACCGAGGCGATCGGCCTCGCGCTGCCGGGCAACGGTACGGTCGTCGCGACGCACGCATGGCGCAAGGGGCTGTTCGAGCAGGCGGGCAGCCTCGTCGTCGATCTGTGCCGCCGCTACTACCAGGAAGAGGATGCCTCGGTCCTGCCACGCAGCATCGCCACCAAGCAGGCGTTCGAGAACGCGATGACGCTCGACGTCGCGATGGGCGGCTCGACCAACACCGTGCTGCACCTGCTGGCCGCCGCACAGGAAGCGGGCGTCGATTTCACGATGTCGGACATCGATCGCATCTCGCGCAAGGTGCCGTGCCTGTGCAAGGCCGCGCCCATGACCGACAAATACCACATCGAGGACGTGCATCGCGCGGGCGGCATCATCGGTATTCTCGGCGAGCTCGCGCGCGCGGACCTGCTCGATCTGTCGTGCGGCAACGTGCATAGCGGCACGCTCGGCAACGCGATCGCGAAGTGGGACATCGCCGGCGGCGCGGGCGACGAAGCGCAGAAGTTCTTCCGCGCGGCGCCGGGCGGCATTCCGACCACGGTCGCGTTCAGCCAGGAAGCGACCTACGCGACGCTCGACACGGACCGCAAGAGCGGCTGTATCCGCAGCAAGGAAAACGCGTATTCGAAGGACGGCGGACTCGCGGTGCTGTACGGCAACCTCGCGGAGAAGGGCTGTATCGTGAAGACCGCGGGTGTCGACGAATCGCAGTGGCTGTTCTCGGGCCGCGCGCGCGTGTTCGAAAGCCAGGACGACGCGGTCGATGCGATTCTCGGTGACAAGGTCGTGCCGGGCGACGTCGTGGTGATCCGCTACGAAGGTCCGAAGGGCGGTCCGGGCATGCAGGAAATGCTGTACCCGACTTCGTATCTGAAGTCGAAGGGCCTCGGCAAGAGCTGTGCGCTGTTTACCGATGGCCGTTTCTCGGGCGGCTCGTCGGGTCTCGTGATCGGCCATGCGTCGCCGGAAGCGGCGGAAGGCGGCACGATCGGTCTGGTCGAAGACGGCGACGTGATCGAGATCGACATTCCGCAGCGCAAGATGCATCTGGCGGTGTCGAATGAAGAGCTCGCACGCCGTCGTGCGGCGATGGAAGCGCGCGGCGCCGACGCATGGCAGCCGACCAATCGCGAACGTGTGGTGTCGCAGGCATTGCAGGCGTATGCGGCGCTCGCGACCTCGGCCGATCGCGGCGCGGTGCGCGACATTTCGCAATTGAAGCGCAAGTAAAGCGCGGATCAGCGCGACGGCCCTGTTCGCGGTGACGCGGACGGGCCGAACACAGACCGGTATGCGGGCGACTGCATGCCGGTCTTTTTGCAGGGGCAGTGCCCAGCGCGGAACCTTCCTTAAGCCGGAACACTGGAAACGAGGCCATCGGCAGGCTGCGAAGATGCTGCAACCATCACGCAGTTTCTGCCGTTGGCTTTCGCTGCATAGAGCGCCGTGTCGGCTCTCGCCATCACCGAGGCAACGGTATCGCCATTACCGAATTCGTCGACGCCAGCGCTGAGTGTGCAGGCGACGTCGCCGGTCGGAGCACGCGCAACAGACGCCGCGACGAGTGCGCGCAACCGGTTCGTGAAATGGGCCGCTTCGTCTTTGCCGGTCAGTGGCATCAGCAGCGCAAACTCTTCACCGCCGATGCGGCCAAGCACGTCGGTTTGCCGTAGTTCGCGCGATATCGTCAAGGCAACATGCGCAAGGGCGTGGTCGCCGGCTGCATGCCCGTATCGGTCATTGATGCCCTTGAAGTTATCGATGTCCAGGATCGCGATGGACAGCTTCGACTTCGCCACCTTTGCCAACTCGAACAGCGCCTCCGCGCGCGCGATGAAAGCGCGCCGTCCGAGCGCGCCCGTCAGATCGTCGATGGTGGCGAGGCGTTCCATCCGCTCCGCCAGCCGGTCATGAGCCAGCATTACCATGCCGACCGACAGGCATGGCAAAGTCAGTATCGCCATGCCGAGAAATGCGACGTTTAGCGGCGTTTCCTCCAGAAAGACCGATTCATGCGCTAGCCCCGACCCATATACGACGCAGCGGGCTGCGTGGACGACCGCCCCCAACACCGCCGCAACAGCCACGAAGTGGTAGCCGTATTTCGGTCTGCCCGCCGGCCGATACCGTTGCACGACCCAGGCGATCGCAAATCGGATGTAGGCGAGAAAACCCGAGATCATCGCGCCCCGGGCACTGACGTCAGGCGACACGTAAGTCCAATAAACGAGTCCCGCCAGGATCGCGCACAGCGCGCCGTACTCCCAGATTACCGATGGCGGCCGATGAAAGAATTGCCGGAAGCCGTGAATCGCGAGGAGCGACGCGACGAGCAGCAATACGCTCGCGCCCAGTACGACGAGATCAGACCTACGGAACAGGAGGAGCGTGGCCGTGACGGCCAGCAGACCACTCGCCACACACCAACGGCGTATCCCCGGAACCTGAGTGTGAAACAGCGAGCCTAGAACGGCGACGCTCATCAGGCAGGACAGAATCGCAATGCCGATTAGCGCGTTCGGAATGGACATGGCAGCGTAACGATGGGTGTGATCCATGAAGGCGCCTGGCGCAATACGAGGTCGCGCTGGTTACATCCGCTGCCTTCGCGCAAAGCGCATATCGTACCGGAAGAATTTTTCGCTTTGGATCGATTTTTCAACGATTTTCGCCCAGCGTTTTTCTTTCGGCTCGCTGTCCACACTTGTGGGACGTCGACGTAACGGGGCGGTCGTCATGCCATGACCAGAGTTCGGCCTGATGCGAACTTCGCGTAACGGCCGGCTTGCGTCTATGCTTGACTCACTTGTTCGGCTGTCTACGACGTCGACGAGCTCTTCTGCAGTCTTCAATAATCGCCCGTTCACCAAGGGCAAACCCAACAGGAGAAAACCAGATGTCACGATCCATCACGCGGCGCGCTTTCATGGTGTTCGGTGGTTTGGCCTTAGCGGGTACGCTGACCTTCGCGCAAGCGGCGCCCGTCTCGTTCGCGGTGCCTTTGACGGGCGCTCAACAGGTTCCACCGGTGCAAACTCCGGGCAGCGGCAACGCCAAGCTCACGTACGACGCCAGCACACGGGTCGTCACCTGGAACATCACCTTCAGCGGATTGACGAGTCCGACCACGATGGCGCACTTCCACGGACCCGCGCCGGCCGGTAAAAACGCCGGCGTAAAAGTCTGGATCTCGCAGAAAGGCTCCACCGAGGTGACGAGCCCGATCACCGGTCAGGCCACGCTATCTCCGGACGAAGCCAAGATGTTCGAAGCGGGTGAGATGTACATCAACGTTCACACGAAGAACAATCCGGACGGCGAGATTCGTGGCCAGGTGACGCCGCCGAAGTGAGGCTGAAGCAGGCACGGTAGCCGCCCCGAGATCGGGTGCGCGGCTTGCTCACAGATATGCCGCGAGCAGCATCACCACGGCAACGCCGACGCCGAGCGGCAGCAGCGCCAGCAGCGCTGGCGCCTGCCGCGGCGCGTCCACGGACGAGGGCAGCAGTTTGGAGCCGGTCAGCATCGGACGAAGCAGGTTGTGTCCCTTCGCTACCGCGTAGACGGCGATCACGAGCGTATGCAGCGCGACGGCCGCGAGCAGCACGTACCAGACCAGCCCATGCAGCGCCGAGATTGCGTTGGCGAGCCACGCGGGCACGAGTTCGCTCAACGGGCCTTCGTCGGCGATGTCGTTGTTGACGTAGAGCCCGCTCAGCGTCTCGGTCAGCAGCAAGGCGAGCAGAAATAGAACCATCCAGCCGCCGGCTGCATTGTGGCCGACCTGCACATCCGGTTCGCGATGAAACAGCCGGCGCAAATGACGAAGCGCGGCCGCGGGCGACGCCACGAAACTGCGAAAGCGCGCGGTCTCGCTGCCAAAGCAGCCCCACAGCAGCCGGAAAATAACCAGGGCGAGCAGCGTCTCGCCGACGCGCACGTGCCAGTCGATCCAGTTCAGCTTCAGGGTGATATAAGCCGCAGCGACCAGCACGACCACCAGCCAGTGAAACAGTCGCACCGGCGCGTCCCAGACCAGCACCGGACGGGGCATTGGCTGTATCGGCCGCGTGACGGGTTTGGGTGCATCCATGTTGTTGGGCCTACGTGCGCAAGCGGCGGTTTGGCGATGTGAGCTCGGGCGGTAGCGGGCGATTAAGCATACCTCTCACCGATCCTTGACGTACCTTGGCGAAAATTTGACGAACACTACCGATATGAAGGTGCATGCCACATTACTGAGCGATCAAATCTGGTTTCGATCCGCGGAGTAGCTATCGGCAGGGAGCGCAGCCCTTGGCGTCTGTTCGAGCCGGTTGCCGCCTAGCGACTTGGCTCGATACAACGCCTGGTCGGCGGCTGAGAGCAGGTCGGCGAGGGAAGCCGTTTCGCGACTCGACTCGGCGAGTCCAATGCTGACGGTGGCGCGGATCCGGTCGCCGTCGGCGCCATGGGACATTGCAGCGAACCGGCTGGCAACGGTCTCGCCCACCTTTCTTGCGCGTTCCCTGTCGTGGCCGGGCAACAGGGCGGCAAATTCTTCGCCGCCGATGCGTGCAAGAATCGCGTCTCTGCCCGTCACGGCTCGAACGGTTTCCGCGAATGATCTCAAGACCTCGTCGCCAGTCTTGTGTCCGTAGCGGTCATTGATTCTCTTGAAGTGGTCGAGGTCGAACGCGAGGAGCGTGACGGGTCGTCGATGTGTCTGGTGGTCGCTGATGGCCCGCTCGCCCTCTTCGAAAAACAACTTTCGATTGCCGAGGCGAGTCAGGTAATCCGTGCGGGACTCTTGCAAAAGCTCACCATGAATTTCTTCCCGGGTCATCCGGAGCAAGGTCATCGGCAAAATGACCGAGTAGAGAACTCCTTCGTACATCGTGATTTCGCTGGAGACAGCCAGCACGCGTGGCCCGAAGATCGACACCATCCATGGCAGCACGAATGCCCGGGTGACGTAAAACAGCGCGTGGATACCCGTGACCACCACGGCGACGCGCCTGGATTGAACCGCCGGCATGCCGTCGCCTCGCAGCAGTTCGAGCGACGTCATGGCGGAAGCCAGCGCGATCGGGATGGCGCTGACGTACATCCAGACGGCAGCCTGCCAACGCACGCCGGCTACCGTCCACGTGAGCGCCGTCAGCACGAGCAAACCGATCGAACTCGCGAGATAGCGCCGGCCGTTGAACATTGCCACACCGTCGAGGACGAGCAGATAGCCGGTGAGAATCACGAGATTACTCACTGCCGGGCCAGCGGCGCCGAGCAGTTGAACCCGAAACAAGGCCGCCGCGCAACCCAGTCCAAGGGTGGCGTAGCCGATCGCCAGCGTTCGCAATTCCTTGCTGCGCTTCGGATGAGACAAGTGTTCCCAATACATCATCGCGGAACTGGCTAATAAGGTTCCAATCACGAGAAGGTATAGGGTGGCTAGATCGACTTTCATCGCTGACTTCAGAGCGCGTCCCCGCAATGACGGGGAAAAGGTTGGAGACTACATATGGGATAACGGCAAATGCCGCGCATGTTTGCGAAATGATAACGGAATGGATAACGTAGCGGTCGTGGCATCGGTGTCCCAGTACACGTCGTGCCAGGCAGCGCGATCGAGTAGAGCGCCATTACGTCTGTGCGCAGCGGCAACCACTAGTTGAGATGCTTGTTAACCGCCAGAAAAATCAACTGGGATTCGTTGCCTTTATGGCTCACGGTAAAGCCGTTTTGCTCGAGGAACCGCAAAAAGGCCAAACCGTCACCCCTATCAGATCCACCTGCCTCGCCAACGATCACGCGAACCTTCTGTGACAACAGTCGGCCGTGCGGAAACAAAATGGCATGCTCCGAGCCTTCGACATCAATCTTCAACAAATCCAGGATTTCCGACGAAAAGCCCCGCAGTAGCGTCGGAAAATCCGTTACGGGGACCTCGACCGTCTCCGCTGAGGAATGCTCGACCATGTTCAGCTTATTTCCGCCAGTGTTGTCGGAGCTAATAAACAGCGTGCCCACACCAGATGCCGAAGACACCGCCATCTCCTTCAGCTCGATCGAAGATTGGAGCTGGTTGAGGTCGATGTTCTTCCGAATCAACTCGGCATTACGAGGTGCCGGCTCGACAATGATTATCTGCATGGGCTGTTTCAACAGCGCACTGACCTGGATAGAGAACGAACCGATATGGCCACCGAGGTCGAGTACGGTAGTGCCATGGAAGTCGATTCCTGACAGTGGGTCGAGATATTCGGACCTTACCTCATCGACAATACCCTCATCCATTGTGCCGGTTCGCACCGCAAACTGAAAACCGTACCTGCTTACGATGACTACGTCGCCCGGCGCCTTGTTGTCCGCCACTTGCTCCGCGAGTTGCCTCGGTGACTCGGGATTGGGCACCGTACTGAGGCGGAGACCCCTGTCGGCAATAACGATATAGGCGCCATTCGCAAACGGGACTTGCATCTGCGCGATCCTCTGTGCGTACTGTGGCGGAATCTGATTCAACATTGCCCGGTTGATTACCATCAAGCGCACCTGCGGAGAATATTCTCCGATAGGACACAGTTCCAGCCTGCCGTTCAGCAACAACGGACGAACCATCCCAAATACCTTTTTCCAGTAGTTTGGGACCGCAATGGTCAACTGATCATCCGATTTCAGAGAATTGAGATTGGGAACAAGCCACATCAGCATCTCGATTGATTGTTCGTCCCCTGCTTGCTTCGCAAGAATCTTCACGGCTGAATCATTCTTTTGTTTTCCGAGAAACGGTGGCGCTGCACTGAAGAGCTTCAAGCGAGCGCGAGTATCAATGTAACCAAAGGCACGTCTTAGCAAGTTTCGGGTGCCGCCCGACTTATAAGCCGATGCTATTTTCTGAATCAGTTCCATCTCGAAATGTCTTTTCCGATGACTGCATTAAGAATCTAACGTGCGGCGGGGCGTTTAGCCGCATGCATGTTCTTTATAGGTTACGTGATTTTTGACGTTTCCAGCAATTAATTTCTTTGCTGGCCCGACAAGGCGCGCGTAAAACCTTTGCCTGCATTCTGTTCCGATGTCGCATTGAAGAATTAGCGATAATCGAAGCAATGCCTGGGCGATCACGCGCGATAAGCCACTTCAGTGCCGGGGGCAGACCTCAGCTATGCCGGCATCCTGATGTAGCCGCCCACGCATGAATGGCAGTGGTCGTTAACAAAAAACCGCCACGAGTCTCGTGAACTCGTGGCGGTCTTCCGACAATCGTCGGTCTATACGACGATGGTTGATAGTCGAGGCGTCAATCAGTAGTCCCACTGCACCGGTACGAAACGGAAGCCTTCGCCGTGCTTCGCAACGTGACCGATGGACGGGAATGCGACATGCGCTGCTGCCAGTAGCGAGCCGGTTTCAGCGGCTTCGTTGAATAGCGCGATTCGCACGTCCACAGCCTTTTCAGGATCGTGCTCGAAGCCATTTTGCCAAGCGGGATTATCGAAGCCGACTTCGAAAATTGCGTCGCCTACGAACGTCAGCTTCTCGCCCTTTGATGCGACGTCGACGACGCAGTGCCCCGGCGTGTGCCCGCCCGTCACGCGTGCCGACACGCCCGCCGCGATTTCGACGGTTCGATCGAACCGCACGATATTTTCGCCGTAGAGCTCCACGAACTTTGCAGCAGCCTTGCGAAGCGCCGGAGGAACCGATTCCGGCATCACCGTCTTGCTGAAGTCCGGATTTTTCCAGAACTCCACTTCCGCGGCCGACACGTGAATGCGCACGTCGGGGCGCAGCTTGGCCTTGACGCCAGCAACGTTGAGCCCGCCGACGTGATCCATGTGCATATGCGTAATCACGATATCGGTAATCCCAGCCAGGTCGATGCCAGCCGTTTCCAGGCGCATCACCGACCGACCGGCGCGCGAGAAGTATTCGAAACCGTCGCCCACGCCCGAGTCGATCAGGATCAGGCGTTCGCCGCTGCGCACTAGCGCGATATTCAGCGCCCAGTCGAACATGTCACGTTGCAGGAAACGGCCATCGAACCATTCGTTGCGGTCCGCTTCGCTCACGTTAGTGGACATGGTGGAGGTGGGCAGCGGCAGAACGCCATCGCTGATCAGCACGACGTCGATGTCACCCACGCGCACGGCGTAGCGCGAAGATACGAGTTCGCCTGAATCTTCTTTGCCAAGGTCGGCGATAACCGGCTGCACATTGCGGGTAGTTGCGCTCATCTTCAATAGTCCTGTTGATTAAGTGGGGTAAGCCGCACGGGGCGACGCGGTTCACGAGCACGACCACGAGTTTCGCGCGCTTCGTTGTGCTCGCGTTTCGACTGATCGTGAGAGCGATTTTAGTTAGGCTGGCGAACGTAAGTAGTGTCGCAAATGCGTTTATCGTGTTGTCCGAACGGCAACAATCGAAGCCCCTGTTGATTGATGTTCCGCGCGCAACACTGTGGGTGCCGGCAACGATCTACCGCAGGGAGCAGCGCGTACGTACGATCACTCGTGGATGGACCGTCGTCGCCGCGCACGCCGAATATGGCGCCATACGCGGCGGCAATCTGTAGAGGCAACATCGCACGGAGAAACTACATGAAGCTCATCGTCATTGGCGGTACGGGACTGATCGGCAGCAAGGTGGTGAAGAATCTGCGTGAGCTCGGTCATACCGCCGTCGCGGCTTCGCCGGCAACGGGCGTGAATACGCTCACCACCGAAGGACTGCGCGAGGCGCTCGAGGGGTGCGACGTCGTCGTCGATCTCGCCAATTCACCTTCGTTCGAGGACAACGCCGTTTTGGCCTTCTTCGAAACATCGGGCCGCAATCTGTTCGCGGCGGAAATCGAGTCCGGCGTCCGGCATCACGTCGCGCTTTCTGTCGTCGGCACCGACAGGCTTTCGCAAAGCGGCTATTTCCGCGCCAAGATCGCGCAGGAAAAACTCATTCGCGATTCGGGCGTGCCATACACGATCGTGCATTCCACACAGTTCTTCGAGTTCCTCGGTGGCATTGCGCAATCGGGCACCGAGGGCGACAGCGTCCGGCTCTCGCCCGCTTTCTTCCAGCCAATTTCGTCCGACGACGTGGCCGCGGTCGTGACGGACTTCGCGGTTGGTGAGCCGCGCAACGGCATCGTGGAAATCGCCGGGCCGGAACGCGTTCGACTTGCGGCAATGGTGCGACGCTATCTACAGGCGACGCAAGATAACCGTACGGTCTTCGAAGATGCCAACGCGCGTTACTTCGGCGCGCAACAGCAGGACGACACGCTTGTGCCAGGTCCGCATGCGCGGCTGGGCGCTGTCGATTTCGATGCATGGTTCCGGCAGGCCCAGGCGGCGAAGTAAACGCGACCCATGAAGGCGCGTTTTCAGAGGTCTTAGCGTCGAGCTATTCCACTCGTCGATTAGCGCTCCCCCTGTTTGCCCGTCTGGTAAGGCGGGTTTTTTTTCATACTGGAGTGCCCATACGCACGATCAGATGTCGCGAGTGTGTGGGATGATCACCGCCTGGCCGTGCAGTGTGCCGTTCGCGTCGAGTAGCTGCCACAGTGTGGCTTGCTCGATCATGAAGCGCTCGCCAGACTTGGTAACACGCACGCCCCGGTAGTTCGTCTCGTAGCCGAGCCGCTGCACGCGTTCGAGGAATTGCTGCCGTTCCTCACGATTCGGGGCCTCGGCGGAAAGCCGGGACGGCAGCCTGGTGATTTCATCCCAGCTATATCCAAAGCGGCGCTGTGCGGCCTTGTTGCCGTAAATAAAGACCGGGTCGGGATCGGTATTGTGCGCGAGTACCGCGAATGGGACGTGTTCATAGAGCCATTCGGTCGCTTCGGCAACGGGCATGACGTGCGGAACCAGACTGTGACCGACTAGCCGGGCGTAACTGTCGGAAAGGAGTTGGTAAAAAGACGGATTACGGTGAAGTGGAATCATCGGATTTATATCGACGAAGAACATTGGGGACACTGGATCGCGGAACCCTGATCCAGATTGTCCATGATTGTTGCATCCAGGTCGACCAACCGAGACCTGACGGGGACAACGGTGCTGAGCGGCTGGTCGAAACCATTGCCGCATCGAAAATCCCGCCGAAGCGGGCCTATGTTAAACGTTAGCTGCGCACGAAGGCGAGCAGATCCGCGTTGAGGACCTCGGCGTTCACCGTCAACATGCCGTGCGGAAAAGCCGGGTACGTCTTCAGAGTCCCGTTCTTCAACAGCTTGATCGACTTCAGCGCCGCAGCGGCGATCGGTACGATCTGGTCGTCGTCTCCATGCAGTACGAGCGTCGGGACGGTAATCGCCTTGAGATCTTCCGTCTGGTCAGTTTCCGAGAAGGCTTTGATACCCTCATAGTGCGCTTCCGCACTACCCATCATTGCCTGCCGCCACCAGTTTTGGACCACACCCTGGTACACGGTCGCGCCGGGACGGTTGAAACCGTAAAAAGGACCGGCCGCGACGTCGAGGAAGAACTGGGCTCGATTGTCTGCAAGCGCTTTCCGGAAACCGTCGAAGACTTCGACTGGTAGACCTTCCGGATTTGCGTCAGTCTTGAGCATGAGCGGAGGCACGGCACTGACCAGGACGGCTTTGGCTACTCGTCCCGCCGGCTGCCCGTGTTTCGCTACATACCGGGTTGCCTCGCCGCCGCCCGTCGAATGGCCGATATGCACCGCGTTATGCAGATCGAGTGCTTCAACGACAGCAAAGGCATCGGCAGCGTAATGGTCCATATCATGACCGCCCGAGACCTGCGACGAACGACCATGGCCGCGCCGATCATGCGCGATGACGCGGTAGCCTTTCTGCACGAAGAAAAGCATCTGCGTATCCCAGTCGTCGGAAGAGAGCGGCCAACCGTGATGGAAGACGATGGGCTGGGCGTCCTTTGGACCCCAGTCCTTGTAGAAGATATCGACATTGTCCTTAGTCCTGACGTACGGCATGGTCATGCTCCTTTGACGTTGTCCGCGCTAGGAGACGGATCATCATGATCCGGCGCCCGCGCAACAGAAGTCACCGCTTCGGCACGAACGCTCGCAAAAAGCGGACGAAGCGAAGCGATGTGAAGACAGGCATTGGGACGGAACAAAGACGTACCGTCTGAAACATCGTAGCAGTCGCAAGGGTATGCGAACCATGCTTAATGTTGCCGGATATGCAACACGGTGAGCCGTCCCGCTCGCCTCACCGTCCTCGGGCTACAGGGCGATCGTCTGCTGTTCGAGATCCTCCGTTCGCTCGCCTAGCATCGATCGAACATCGCGCTCGATGTGCGCGCACAGCGTCGAAATCGGCACGTCATTCGCGCTTCCTTCAAACGGGTTTTCAGTGCTGTCGCCCACCTGTTCGAGCGAGGTGTACATCCACGACACGGCCACGCTGAACGGCACGACGAGCCATATCATGTTTCCGTGCATAAAGCCGCTCACGCTGTCGTTGAGCCTGTCGAATTCCCGCAGTAAGCCAAACGGAAAAAGTAGGCAAAAGAAGCGGACGAATAGCGCGCACACGGTTGCGTATTGACGGGGATACGGAAAGTCCTTCAACTGTTCTGCCTTTGCTTGCAAATCAATGAAATCTCCCAACGCGCGTTGAAGTTCCAGATAGAACGACGAATGCAGTTTTCCCGCCGCGTGAAGCTCCTGCAGACTAGCGCCTTGGGCGCTCAGCAGGCTTGTCGCGGCGCTCGGGGAATCGAGCGTGTGCTCGGTCTCCAGCACAGTCAAATATTTGCGCAGCGCTTCTTCGAGACTCCTTTCCCATTCGGGCACCCTGTAGTGCCGACGGTATTCGGTATTGAATCGCTTGCTCATGCTTTCCCACACGCGCGGGCGGCGCAGCGAGTAACGCAATGCAGTGAGCCAGGCGAGATGACGGTCGATCAACTGCCGGCTGGTGCTGTCGTCGTCCAGAAAATCACGGGCAAGCTGGGCCCAGCGCCGGCTTGCGCTCACGATGCCTGTCCAGATCGTTTGGGCATCCATCGCCCTGTTATAGGTCTGAACGTTCTTGAAGCCAACAATGAACGACGTGGCGGTGCCAAGCAGAACGACGATCGTCAGCGGCACTGACAGCCACGCCATGCCGCAAAACTTGAAGAGAATGACGGGCAACGTGCCCCAGATGATGAGGGCATAGATTTGCCTTCTCGTCCAGAACAGGAATTCCGATAACTTATAAGATTTGCCGAGGTGCATGGCGCGGTTACCTGGTGACGCGGTGACGTTCGCCTGCGATTGACTCTTGCGCGGACAGTCGCTTGAGGGCTCAGGCGGGATAAGGCCTTTCGACTCGCACGTGAAGGATGCAAGCAGGCACGCAGAGCATGAACTGTGCATCCATCATCTGACGCTCCGTGGGGCTACCTCGGCTCGTCGCTGACATGAATCCGCGCGGGACGCAGTTCAGTTCGGCGCACTCTGGTACGTTGCGACGAAGCGCGCCTGTGCGACGATCTTGCCGTGCATCTGAAACGCAACGAGCGCCGGACTCGACGCAGCACTGACGTCGATATGTGGCACGTCAAGTGCGTACGCTGTGACCACATAGCGATGCGGCTTGCCTTGCGGCGGACAGGGCCCGCCGTACTTTGATATGCCAAAGTCAGTCAGTGTCTCGATGGCGCCAGCCGGCAGCAGTTGTCCGTTACCGGAGGCGCCTTTCGGAAGCGACGTCTGCGAGGGCGGTATGTTGGCAACCGCCCAGTGAGTCCAGCCCAGACCGCCCGTCGGCGCATCGGGATCGTGGATGGTCACGACGACGCTGCGGGCTTCGGCCGGCAGGTGCGACCAGGACACACCGGGCGACACGTTCTCGCCGTGGCAACCGAATCCGCTGTACACCTGTTCATTCGTGAAGCGGCCATGATCGAGGTCGGCAACTTTGAGGGAAAACGGTTCAGCGGCGGCGACCGCGGGCAGCGTTGCGACTAGCGCGCATACGCAGACAGCTTTTCGTGGCAGGACAAAGAGTCCCATGTCAGCCTCCTGTGATTGAAGAAAGTCCAGTGACGTTGCTGCCAGACGGTATCGCGCGCCGGTGCTTGGCAGAAGCCGGTCCACAGAAACCACTGTGTTGCCTCGTGCGCAACAAGCACTATTCGGTGAGCGTGATGCAATTCCAGAGGGTGCCCGCTCAGTGCGGATGTCTGGTCAACGAGGGCGCCAGGGGGGGACTGGCGTTCAACGGGACGATGGCCGATTCTCGGTTGTTCGAATCGATCCAGAACCAATGCGGGATTGCGGCTGGTTACTTCGCGCGATCACACAAACTGTGTGCGGCTTGAAGGAAGGTTGCGCGCTTACCTGACGCTCATTACGCTAACTGGAACGCGTGCTCGTGACCGCCTCGATGGCAGCTGTCAGTTCTTTGGCACTCAAAGGCTTGGTCAGAAACACACAGGCGCCCGTGGCTAGCGCTTCCTGCTGCAGTTCAGGCTTCGGATAGGCGGAGACAAATACTGTTGGTATGGACCGTCCGGTTTCGATCAGACGCAGAGTCAATTCGAAGCCCGACATGTCGGGCATCTCTACGTCCGAAATGATGCAATCGGGCTGCGTTTCTCCGGTACGTGTCAACAGGTCCGCTCCAGACTGGAAGGTCAAGACAACGTAATCGAGCGATCTGAGCAGGCTTGAGAGTCCCGATCGAAACGAGGGATCGTCATCAACGACCCAGATTACCTGTGGCGAGCGCAATTAGCCTTCTCCCAGTCCGCGCCGGCTGCGACGGTTTGGCCGCCCTGTCGTGTGTGCGCAAACGAAGGATACTCAACATAGAGCCCGGTTGAAAGCATACCCAGGTATATCGAGAGGTTCGTGCGGGTCGTGGGTGGCATGCGGGAGGCGAGTGAGCTACGTGCTGCAGCGGGCGGTGCCGGCGATGTCGGCACCGCCTCGCCAGAATCCTACATTTAAATTACACTTCGGGAGGCAGTTTAAATCTTGGTGCGCAACCGATGCGTTGTGCACATCAATACAGGAAAGGAACGCGAATGGAGAAAACTACCTTTCCAGCCGTGGCTAGCACCGACGGTGCAATTGTCTATGTAATTGACGACGACGCGTCGCTTCGCTCGTCGCTCTCGAGCTTACTGCGTTCGTGCGGATATTCGGTGCGAACCTTTGAGCGGATCCGGGATTTCATTTCGGCTGAAAAACCAGGGGTTCCAAGCTGCCTGCTACTGGACGTTCGCCTGCAGGGGGAGAGTGGTTTGACGTTCCAGTTGAGCGCGAGAAGGCATCAGGTCGACATGCCAATTATCGTCATGACTGCCCATGCGGATATTGAAATGTCGGTGGAGGCCATGAAAGCCGGCGCCGTTGATTTCCTGACCAAACCTGTCCGGGAGCAACGTGTTATTGACGTTGTTTCATCGGCGATCGGTCGTCATGCCGAGCAACTGGAGAAATCTCTGACAAGGGTTTCGCTTCTGGCGCGTTACGAGACGCTGACCGTGCGGGAGCGTGAAGTGATCTGGTACGTTGTGAAGGGGCTTTTGAACAAGCAGATCGCTGCTGAAATGAACTTGAGCGAAATCACCATCAAGATGTACCGTGGCGCTGCGATGAAGAAGCTTGAAGCGTTATCGCTTCCCGATCTGATCAGAAAGACGGACATCATCAAGGGTTGTGTCTCGACGAAACAGGAATGGTGAGCAGGCTGCGACGCAGCACGACTGCTTACGGCAACGCTGAACAAGCCGTTGTATTCACCGGTTCGGCCAGCACGCCGAAGGCGCGATTGGCGTTCTTCGCCAGACCTCGATAGCGCACCTTCGCGAAGCCTGACAGCGCGGCGCTATGTCTTCCCGCCGGACGGAACAGGCTTCGCGTGCGCAATTGTAGTGAACCGATTTCCGCGCATTTATGACATCGCGTACAAACAGTTGATCCGATTTTTCATGAAACAGATCATCCTGATCGATTTAGTATTTTATCTCTGCTGCTCTGGATTTTCCCTCATCTTCGATATGGCTATCTAACTAGCCGATCTTGTCGAGGAAGTAAAATAATCGATATCCGATTGGAAATTGTGATCTTGATCATCATGCGTTGAATTTTGATTTAGTGCTTCACTCTTATTGCCATGATTTTCTGAAGGACCAATCTGTCCTACAGAAAAACAGCCGCCAGGAAGGAAAGAACGATGCTTAATGATTTTGAAGGTCGTCTTGCTGTGGTCACGGGAGCGAGTTCCGGAATTGGGCTTGCGACTACCCGTCGCCTATTAAACAATGGGGCGCGCGTGCTGGCGATGAGTCGAACGAAAGGGGGTTTGGCCGCATTGCAGTCGACATTCGACGAGAGGCTCGTATGGATCAAAGGGGACGTCACACGAAGTGACGATCTCGAGTTGCTTTCTGCGGAGGCCCAGCGGCTCGGTCCGATCGACTTTCTGGTGCCGAATGCAGGCATCGCTATATTGGACGACGGTCTTGAAGCCGCGGCGTTCGAGCGTCAATGGGCGGTGAACGGAGCGGGTGCGCTGAACACGCTTTCAGTGGTGCGAGAACAGTTGGCGAAACCTGCGTCGGTTGTGTTCATCGGGACGTTTCTGTCGCAGACAACATTTCCGGGTCTCGGCGCGTATATAGCATCAAAGGCGGCAGTCAAGGCGCATGCGAGGACACTCGCAGTGGAACTGGCATCACATGGCATCAGAATCAATCTGGTCTCGCCGGGACCAACCGCTACAGCAATCTGGTCCTCGTTGGGCTTGCCAGATAATCAGCTTTCCGCGATTGCGGAACGAGTCAATCGGCGTTTGCTTCCTGGCCGCTTCCTCGAGGCCGATGCGGTAGCCGACACAATCATGTTTTTGCTGTCGCCGGCGTCTCGCGGGATATATGGTCAGGACTTGATAGTCGATAATGGCTATACGTTGGGCTAGGACATTTGTCTTCGGCCGCGCGTCTGCACTCAGACGGCTATTCCGCTGAAGTACTTTGGGGACCCAACATCGCATTCAAACTGAACGCGATGTTGCGTTGCTGTCTCTCGGTCGGCTTGTTTAAGCCTTGTTCAAGCGCGCCGAGAATCGATTTGTCGTATCCTGACGCACCATTCCATCCGCCTGCGTCTCGCACACGACAAGGTTCGCGTTTGCATGGCCATCCATGCGCAAACGGCTTCGCAGCGAGAGCTCGACATCAACTGCGGTTTCAGACCGGCGAACGAGTGGGTAGCGATAGACCCGCAGGCTGACCCGCGGCCTTTCCTGGGCGCTTGAAACGGGTGGCGAGCGCGACATGCGGGCCGCCGAGCCCGTGGTCGATACTCCGACGCCCGCCCATGCCTCGCCCTCCACTCGTTAGGCCACGCTCCTACACTGTCTGTAATCCCGAGGTCACCAAAAACGTCACCTCTGCTTCGTTCGCACGCGAGACCGTAATGACCGCACCGTTACCGGCATTGACCATCGAGATCGACCCGCAACATGAGTTGCCGATCTATCTGCAAATCTGCGAGCGCTTCCGGACTGCGATCGCCGCGGGGAATCTGCGCCCCGGAGACCGCGTGCCCGCATTGCGCGGTCTGGCCACGCAGCTGAATACCGCACTAGGCACGGTTGAACGCGCGTACACGACCCTCGTCGGCGAGGGCTACCTGCAGGTGCGCGGCGCGGCGGGCACCTTCGTGTCGCCATCGCTTCCGGTGGCGGCGATGCGATCGTCAAGGCTGCAAACCGTTCGGAACTCGCTCGACAGGCCTCGCGCGGTCGCAGGCGGAGTAACGACTGAGCCGGTCGCGCCGCACGGCAGTCAATCGACGCTGTATCGACCGGTCGTTCCCTTCAGCGGCGAACCGCTGCCGTTACAACCGGGCTTGCCTGCGCTCGACGCTTTTCCGCGCAAGGTCTGGAACCGGCTGTTCTCGTTTCGCGTACGCAGCGGCGAACGTGCGGCACTCGCTTATCCAGCGCCGGCCGGCTACCAGCCACTGCGCGAACACATCGCTACGCATCTCGGGCTGTCGCGCGGCGTCACCTGCCTGCCCGAACAGGTGTTCGTGACCGGGAGTTACCGCGCGACGCTCGAACTCGTGATGCGCAGTCTCGCATCCGCAGGCGATCGCATGTGGTTCGAAGATCCCGGCTATCTGCTCGCACGCAGCTTTCTGGCCGATGCCGGCGTGCGGCTCGTGCCGGTGCCGGTCGATCGTGAAGGGATCGACGTCGAGCGCGGCATACAACTGGACGCACAGGCACGCTTTGCACTCGTTACCCCGTCCCATCAGAGTCCGCTCGGGCACACGCTGTCACTCGCGAGGCGGATCGCACTGCTCGATTGGGCGGAGAACGCCTCTAGCTGGATCCTGGAAGACGACTACGACAGCGAATTCCGCTACACGGGCCGGCCTTTGCCGGCTTTGAAGAGCATTGACCGGCACGGTCGCGTGATCTATTGCGGCACCTTCAGCAAGGTGATTTTCCCGGGCTTACGGCTCGCGTATGTGGTCGTGCCGGAACGGGCGATCGAGAGCGTCGAGCGGGTGACGCACAGTATGAACGCAGGCGCTTCGACATTGCTGCAGGCGGTTGCTTCAGATTTCATCGGGCAGGGACATTTCGCGCGCCATCTGAAGCGTATGCGCGCGTTGTACGGGGAGCGTCGCATGCTGATCGTGGACGGGTTGAAGCGGGCGTTCGGAGAACGACTGATGGTCGATCCACCATCGGGCGGAGTGCAGTTTGCGACCCGATTCGCCGAAGGCCCCAATGGCCCAATCGACGATGTCGCAGTTGCCGCGCGCGCCCGCGAGGCCGGACTTGCGGTCCTGCCGCTTTCGAGCTGGTACGCGGATGGCCGCACACCGCACACTCCGCGCGGTCTGGTGATGGGCTTTGCGAACGTTGCCGACGCGCGGGAGGCTGAGCGTCTCGCGCAATTGTTGCGAGCCTGCCTGGACGGCTGACATCACGAATCGATCAAGCCTTGCGACCGTTTAAATCATGGAACGGTCCGGATAGCGTGCAACGCTGTCGCCGCCGGTCGGACACTACGCGGGCATCGCCGCAATGCAGTTCATAGCCTCGCTCGCATTGGTGCGGTTCAGGTTATTCAGATCGAGTGCCCGGATCTGCTCAGTCATGAAATCGATAAAGACGCGGACCCGGATCGGCAGGTGTTCACGGCAAAGGTAGCAAATGTAGTAGCCACGCTCCTTCGACAGATGCTGGGTCAACGTCATCACAAGCTCCTGGCGCCTCGCGTAGTCCCAGATCTGATGCGCCGGCATCTGCGCAATGCCGCGACCACCGAGGACGGCATCGCGTACGAGATCCGCGTCATTGAACGTCAACTTGGAGGGCGGGAGGAATTTTTGAGTCCGGCCCTCCACCATGAACTCCCACTCGACGACTCGCCCAGTTGACTGTTTCATGTTGATGCACTCGTGCTGGCCAAGCTCGCCGAGGCTGGAAGGAAGTCCGTGCCGCTCGGCGTAGGCACGCGACGCGCAAACGATGAGCTGCATCGGAATCAGCCGCTTTGCGACGATGCGGGAGTCTGTGAGGTGTCCATCGCGGAACGCGACATCGATCTGGCCACCGGCGAAATCCACCGGTTTGTCATCGAGAAGCAGTTCGACCGAGATGTCCGGGTAGAGCTCGGAGAACTTCAACAATAGCGGCGCGACCACATTGCGCCCGAACCCGATGCCCGATGAGACCCGCAGCAAGCCACGAGGCGGACCGTGGCGCAGGTCGAGCATGTCGTTGACGGCCCCGACGATATGAGCCACACCAAGATTGCAGTGCTCAAAAAAGCGCTCTCCCTCGCGCGTCAGGCGCGTGGTTCTCGTCGTTCGAAGGAACAGACGTGTGCTGAGCTGCTTCTCGAGCCGCTGGACACTGCGCGAGACGCTCGAGCGTCCAACTCCAAGTCGCTCGCCCGCTTTGGCAAAACTCCCTTCTTTAGCAACCGCCATGAACGTGACGATGCCTGCATAGCTGCTCGCAAAGCAGTTTAAGAAAGGATCGGCGTGGTTCAGAAAATCGGCAGGAAAGGCGGGTGGCGAGATATTCAATTGATTCATGAAACGCTCCAAAGCTATTCGACTTGCGGACGTTGAGACGCATGGGCATGTCGTCCCGTGCGAACGGGACAGAGCTCCACAGCGATCGTTTCCCCAAGCCAAGTTACTTCGCACGCGTACCTCATACCAGTCTACGATCGTACGGACCCCGCATACCTTTGTTTGGTCAAGTGTTTCGATTCAAAATCGACCGTCACTAATTGACTATCGAGAAATTAGAGAGGTGGAAATCGGGAGCCAGATTCGATAACAACGCTGTATTGGACATCGGGTAAGAGGGCGAAGCCGACACTTGCCATCGTGCGTGATTGCAGAGCACTAAAACGCTTACCCTGCATGACGCCGAAATGACGCGAACGACAGTGGACCGTTCATCCCTATGATGAGATGACGGTACGGTGGTCTCTACTATACGAAGGTATGAGCGTTCCAATCCGGTAAGTAGCTTATGCCAATTCAAAGTAGGGTGGCGACGTGGGTCTATCAGGGATACCGTTGATCATGACGATTCAGCCTGCATTTGCATCTGTTCAGCACGGAGATCGGACTAGCAATAGGAAGAAGGACCATGAAACCTGCCTGACTGTGCCCCGCCCACAACCGCAAGACCGATTCGAGTAGAGCGCCAGCCGACCGATACCGACGGCAATCCTCTGATGTGTTTGTGCGGCGAGGGGTGCCGAAATGCCGAAATGGCGTATGACCGGCGTAATCGAATTCGTCGATTCGCCTCTCGCAGCCGCGTGACGAGCACCAATCATTCGAACTTGGGGAACCCGTATGGTATTGGAACAATCGGATATTTGCGATCCATGGGCGAGGACCGTCGGGTTGCTGGGGCAATTGTCGGACGAGCTACCCGTAAACGGCGAAACGAGCGTTACTGCTTTGTTCAAGCGGGAAATGCAGAACGTGTCAACGGCACCGGTCGTGGGCGTCAAGGTACGGCTGCTAGAGCGTTCGACTGCCACGCGAGTTACGCTCGCCTGGAGTGATCCCTTGCGTTGTGCTTACCATGATCAGGAGTGGCATCTGACTCGCGCACGCCACTCGGGAGTTTGCGCGATAAGTGGAATGAAAATCCGCCGGGGTGAGATCGTTTATCGCCCTCGGGCAACGCGCCCGAGGATGCCGCTCAACGCGAATGCGATGATTCATCCCATTGCGTTACAGGGCGATCAGTGAAGCCACTGGAACGAAAACGCCAGGATTCGATCGATGGTCACAGTTCGTTATCGGCTGTAGGCGGCTCCATCACAACCCATACGTTATCGATGAAGAAAGCGTGCTGTGATTGTTGCTTTTCTGGAAACTCAGAAGCATGCACTGCTGATCTGCTATCGGGGACAAGGCATCCATATGATGGTGAGTCAGATCCGAGCCGCCCGGTAGATGGCTCGGTTGAACGCTGCGAAATGCCTCTGACCTTTTTGTACATTGCGATGCACTACTTCGCACACAGAGATCGCTGAACTTTCTTTATTTTTCCGTGAGACTTGTCGTGCATCGCGCATTTACGACCGCGTCGCTCTTCGTGTTGCTATGCCTCGCATCAGCGTGCGTATTCGCCCAGTCATCCGCTTCGTCCTCCGCGATGGACGAGCGTATGCGCGCCTGCACGTCGTGCCATGGTGTACAGGACTAGGGGCGCAGCAACGACTACTTCCCCCGCATTGCCGGCAAGCCTGCTGACTATCTGTTTAATCAGCTGTCCGCGTTTCGCGACGGCGGCCGGACCTATCCGCCGATGAGTTACCTGCTGGCGTTTCTGACCGACGAAGATCTGCGCAGGATCGCCCAGTACTTCGCTGGCTTTCAGCCTCCGTATCCCGATCCCGATACTGCCGCGGTGCCGCCCGATGTGCTCGACCACGGCAAGCAACTCGTGATGAACGGCGATGCGTCACGCAAGCTGCCTGCGTGCGCGGCGTGTCACGGAGCCCGCCTGACCGGCGCGAAGCTCGGCGTGCCCGGCCTGCTCGGTCTCTGTGCGAGCTATATCGCCGGGCAGATGGGGACATGGCGCTCGGGCACGCGACACGCACTCGCGCCCGACTGCATGCACGAGATTGCCGCCAGGCTGAATGATCGCGATATCTATGCGGTTTCCAGCTGGCTCGCGCGGCAGCCTCGGCCCGACGATCCCTGGCCGTCGCCGGCAGGCGGTTTAAAACTGCCGCTAGCATCCGGGAATCCGGCCGTTGCCGTGGGAGCACCGCGATGAAACAGGAACGCGTGTTCAGCCTTCGCAACCCGTGGTTTGCCGTGAGCGCCGGCGGGACATTTCTCGTCGCTGTCCTCGCGATTCTCATTGGCTTCGTCTGGTTGCCATCGATGCAGCGCGACTTCACGGCGAACGAGCTGTGGAGCGCGATCTGTAGCGCGGCGGGTGTGCCATCGTCGGGGTCAAAGGGCAGCGACATCGTGCCTGACGCACCACCGAGCAATGTCGTCGTGCTGCCGCCGCTGCGCGCCGTGCGCATCAACGCGGTTTCGAGCGGACGCGGCGCCACGCTCGCCACGCAGCGTGGCTCGATGTGCCACGGCGCGCAGAGCCCGGCCGGCATAACGGCTCCAGCGCTCGCTGGCCAGTATGCCGATGCGATCTACAAGGAACTGCGCGACTTTCAGAACGGCGCACGGGAGAGCGCGATCATGCAGCCGATCATCGCGAGCCTGAGTGACCAGGACCTGCACGATGTCGCCGAATACTATTCGAGCCAGCCACGCCATACGCAGGCGCAGGAAGCGGGCAGCCGCGATTACGGCGCCGCTCACGCGCTTGCGATGCAAGGCGCGCCGATCCGCAATATCGCTCCTTGTGCAGCGTGCCACGGCACGATCGACCGCAAGGGCGCGGCGCCCTCGCTCGACGGGCAGTCAGCCTCGTATCTTGCCGCGCAGATGCGCGCGTTTGCCGGCGGCACCCGGCGTAACGACATCGGCGAGCAAATGCGCAACGTCGCGCGGCAACTTCGACCCGAAGAGATCGACGGTCTCGCAAAGTATTACGCGGCTCGGCCGTGAATGCGCGATTTGGGCGACCGACTGCGCAGCCGGGTGTTTTCAGGCAAATCCCCGACGACTACGACGAAACGCCGGGATGCCTGGGTAGCCTGAACTGAACGCACACGCCGCGTGGGGAGCACTCACTGACCCACAGCCGGCCGCGGTGCGCATCGATGATCGAACGACAGATCGAAAGCCCCATGCCGAGGTGACCGTCCGCGTGAAGACGAAACGCCGGCGGCGGCGTGGATCTGCTCAGAGCGAACATTTCACCCCGGAGTGCCGCTGCGCGACACCCCGGCTCACGCGAAAAGGTCACCCAGTCTGATTGGTGCTGGCCGAGCAACATCGTGAGCCGGTTGCCGCGTCTACCGGCTGGGGTCATGGGGTCCTAAGATGCCTTCGTGCGGGCTCGATGCTGCTGAACGCATCCCCCACGCCACACATACCTGCTCATTTCAACCAGGAGGCATCATGTCGCAGCGTATCAACTACATCCAGCAATCGCCGGAACTATTCAAGAAGTTTCTGGAGTTCAGCAACCTGTTGAAAGAGAGCGCGATCGAAGAATCGGTTCGCGATCTCGTATCGATTCGCGCTTCGCAACTCAACGGGTGTGCGTTTTGCCTCGACATGCACGTAAAGGAAGCAAAGATTCACGACGAGCGCGAATTGCGCATTCATCATCTCACGGCCTGGCGTGAATCGACGCTGTTCGCTCCGCGTGAACGCGCCGCGCTCGCCTGGACCGAAGTGCTCACGAAGCTTCCGGAGCAAGGTGTGCCTGACGATATCTACGAGCGCGTGCGCACGCAGTTCAGCGAAAAGGAACTCTCGGACCTGACGTTCGACATCATGGCGATCAACGCGTGGAATCGCGTGAACGTTGCGTTCAGGACCGTGCCGGGTTCGGCCGATAAAGCGTACGGCCTCGACAAGGCGAATCTGATCTGAGCGCATCCTCTACACGTTTCGTTGGCGCCGGTCCGCACGGGCCGGCTCATACTGGAGCACACGAATATGCTTCGCCTGAAGAAAGCCCCACTCGTGACCTTGCTTGCCGTGGGCGCGTCGCTGGGCATCGCTCACGCTGGCACGCCCGCTGAGGCCATTGTCACTCCACTGATGACGCAACGGCTTGGCGATTATCCGGGCAAAGAAGCCTTGATGATTAGCGTCGAATATCCACCGGGCGCCGAGGACCCCGTGCATCGCCATCACGCGCACGGTTTCATCTATGTGCTGGAGGGATCCATCGTCATGCAGGTCAAGGGTGGCAAGGAAGTAACGCTGACGCCCGGCCAGACCTTCTACGAAGGTCCGACCGACGTGCATACGGTGGGGCGCAACGCCAGCCAGACGCTGCCGGCGAAGTTCGTCGTGCTGCTGCTCAAGAACCAGGGCGCACCGGTTTTGGTTCCCGAGAAACAGGGCCATTGACTGTCGCGACGGCGGCATCCGCCAAAACGTTCGAACGGGTGAACGCGTCAGCGCACGCGTACCACCTGTTCGTCGCTTGCGTTGTATAGCGGCCCCGGCTCCGGGGCGGCGCACGTTTCTTTTGTGTCGCGACTCAGCAGCGTGCTGCACGTGACGGTCTTCGCATCCTCTCGACCCCGGCATTCGGCGCCAGACTGCAGCGCCGCTGCCGAGTGACTTTCATACACGGTATCCAGAGATTGACGGGCTCATGCCAAGCCTGTCACCCAACACACGTTCAACGAGGCGGGTCTGATTGCGCAGGCACAGTCTGGCGCCGCCGCATTGTCCAATTGCCCGCGATCGAACCACGCATAGCCTCTAAGGCCACGAAGTGCAGCGCCGCGGTACGGCCTTCGCAATAGGTATTCATGACCTAATCAGATTGTCAGTTCTTGTACCTTCCGATTTCGCCGCTGAATTCGTAAAGTTATCCTTTCAACGCGAATCCCGGCGATTTCAACCAGTCATTCGAGTCATGCGATTTGCGATGAACACAGGCACACTTCCCGCGCCGAACCGCGAACTCTGGTTTCAGAAACCGAGCTCGCGCATACCTGAAAGTACGACTTGCAGTTCGTTCGCGGTACTCGGGACACCGCGGACGTAAATCCTGAATTATGAGTATTTGGGCGCGCGCGATCCTACTTAACCGGGGAACCGTAGGGTGGACACATTAGGTACCCTCAGCATATTTGTACACGCGGCGGAGACCCGCAACTTCACGCGAACTGCTCAGCGTCTCGGCCTCTCCGCGTCAGCGATTGCCAAATCGATTGCCCGTCTCGAAGACCGGATGGGCATCCGCCTGTTTCATCGCAGCACCAGAAACGTAATGCTTACCCACGAGGGCGAAATGCTCCTGGAAAGCTGTCGACGCATCATCGAAGAACTGGAGATGATCGAGGAGCGCTTTACCAGGAGCGGAAAGGCTCCGAGCGGCAGGCTACGCGTGATTGCGCAGATTCCCAGTGCCTATCTCGCCCCGGTACTCCGCAAGTTCATCGTTGCCTTTCCAGAAATAGAACTCGATATCGAATGGGGAACTGGCGCTGCCGGTTTGATAGAAAGCGGATTCGACGTTGCAATCTGTCCCGGCCTCGATACAGACTCCCGACTAATGTCGAAGCACCTCGGGTACTCCAGGATTTGTATTGCGGGTGCCGCATCCTATTTCGAGCGCTGCGGAACACCTGCGACACCGCAAGACCTCGCGCATCACGTCTGCATTCATCTGAAAGATGCAGGAAAGCTGATCCGATGGCCACTCGGGCTCAGCGAATCGGACGCCGGCGAGCCGCCTGTCTCTATGGCGGTTTCGATGCTTGGCGCACTGGTCAATCTGGTGGAATGTGGATCCGGCATCGCATGCCTGCCGGAATTCGCGATCGAGCGGCAATTGAAGGATGGATCAATGCGGCGCGTGCTGGGAGACCATGTCTCTGGCAGTTACCAGTGCGTGGCAGTGTGGCCATCCAGTCGGCACATGGCGACGAAAATACGGGCATTCGTGGACTTCGTGGCTAATAACCTATTCAGCGAGGCGAACGGCGACGAAGCCTGACGCTAGCCCTTGGCCCGCCAGCGACGCGAGCCGCTATCCGGCACGTATATGCCTCCAACGATAGCGGCTCCGTGATCTACATGCGATCGGTTCGTTCGCATCAGGCGTTGCAAGTGACGTCGGCCTGCGTGATCGCCAGGATGCCAGACGGCGCCCGCTCAGTCATCTTGACGCGCCCGGAAAAGTACGCATTACTTGTGCGTTTGCAGCTCCGATCGAGTTGCGCTCTCACCCGATGCATCCAGCGCTTCGAGCGCATTTCGAACATCCGCGCCATACAGCGGGTCTGCCCTCGTACAGTGATCTATGTGCAACTCCCGAATCGGGCGTGAAACACCGCGCATTGCGCGTGCGGTGTTCTCGAACAGCAACGAAGGTAAGCACGACCCCGATCTCTACCAGCGTCGAAAAGATGGAATCTATGACTGCAGTCGTCGTTATTTGCTATTCGGCTTTATGTCGCCACGGACGATCACGACAAAACCGCGCGATGCCGGGGTAGCCTGAACTGAACGAGCGCGCCGCATGGAGAGCACTCACTGACCCACAGTCGGCCGCGGTGTGCATCGATGATCGAACGGCAGATCGAAAGTCCCATGCCAAGGCCCGTGGACTTCGTGGTGTAGAACGCGGTGAATGCGCGTTCGGCGCCGTCCGGACCAAAGCCCGGACCCGAGTCGCGCACCGTCACGAGCACGCACGCGCCGTCGGCCTCACCGGTACTGATATGCACCTGTCGCACCCCATCGATGCCGCTCATTGCCTCGAGCGCATTGATGATCAGATTGAGCATGACCTGCTGCAGTTCGACGCGGTCGCCTTCGACGAAGGGCAAACACTCTGCGAGCTGCATCACCAGCAGGGCGCCGCATTTCCTTGCTTCCCCCTGCACGAGTTCGACGATCTCGCGGATCGCCTCGTTGATGTTCACCGGCTCCTTTTTCCGTGGCGCCTTTCTGATCAGTTGCCGCAGCCGCCCGAGCACCTCGCCGGCGCGGTTGCCATCCCTGAGGATGCCGTCGAGCGCCAGGCCGACCTCGATGAGGTTGGAGGGTTCGCGGTTCAGCCATCGCAATCCGGCTTCGGCATGGGCCACCGTCGCGGCAATGGGTTGATAGACTTCGTGAGCAATCGAGGCCGCGAGCTGCCCCATAGTCGCCACGCGGTTCGCGTGCGCCAGATCGGCCTGCACCTCGCGATAGCGCTGCTCGCTCTCGCGGATTTTTCGTTCCGCCTGCTTCTGCTCGGTCAGATCGAGCACGAACGCCAGGCCTTCCCGGCCGCTTGCGTCGAACGCAGCGAGGCCCAGAATGATGGGAACGCGACTGCCGTCTTTCCTGATGTATTCCATTTCGAACGGCTTGGTGCGGCCAGTTTCGGTTAACTCGATGCGCGCGCGGATGGCGTCGTCATGCTTTTCCGGTGGCGTCAGATCCAGCCAGCGGACGCGGCCAGAGACCAGATCGTCGCGGTCATAGCCCACCATGCGCAGAAATACGTCATTGGCTTCGAGGACAATCCCGTCGGCATGCCAGACATTGATCCCGATGATGTTGGCATCGACGAGACGCCGGATCTTCGCTTCGCTTTCCGCGACATCGCGGTACAAACGGGCATTTTCGAGCGAAATCGCAGCCTGCGAGGCCACGAGCTTCAGGACGGCGACCCGGGCCGGGCTGAACACGCGGGCAGTGAGGTTGTTCTCGAGGTACAGCGCACCCATGAGCTTGGCTGCGTTCATCAAGGGCAGGCAGAGAACGGACCGGGCGCGATGCAGACGGACGTAGGGATCCGCGGCAGCCAGGGGATCCGTTGCGGCATCGTCCAGAAAGATAGTCTCGCGCGTACGCAAGACCTGGTTGAGGATCGACTGCGGCAACATCGCTGCGGTGAGCGGCGCGTCGGAGAGCTGCACATGGACCGCGTCGCCGGCGGTGGTGGCTTCCGCAGCAATCCGATGGCCGCCCGCATCCGACAGGATCAGCAATCCCCGTTCGGCGCCCGCCTGCTCGATCGACGTGCGCATGACCATCCCGAGCAGCTTTTCCAGATGGATCTCGCCGGAAGCCGCCTGCGACACCTTGATCACGGTCGCCAGATCGAGGTGCTCGATGGGCGCCGCGATCGTATTCGTCGGTCCGGTCGCCGCCGCCTCGTCGGTTCTCAAGTACGGATGCTGTTCCTCGAGTTGCCGCACCTTGCCAATGGCACCCCATCGCAGATAGCCATTGTGGGCGTCCTGCATGCAAACGCGCGCAAACCTGCGAAGATCGCGTGCGGCATAAAAGCGGGACGCATGTTCGTTGGCCAGTGCCTCGACGTGCGCGAAATCGCTATCCTGCGCCAATCTGATGGCTTGTTCGTAGAGCATTTCGGCCTCGATCACGCGGCCTTCGATGCGGGCGATCTCGGCGCCGACCAGCGCGGTATGGCTGGCGAAGTTCTCCGCGCAAAGATCCGCCCAGATACTCAGTTGCTTTTGATGGGCGCGCAGCGTGTCAAGGTGCTGCGTACGCTCGCCAGCCGGGATGGCGTCGATCCGGCCAGCCCACGCGAGCGCGGCATAGAAGCAATATTCAGCCTCCTCGGTGAACGAGTACATGGCCCAGCCTAGCTCATTCGCCTTTGCACCTGCATGCGTGGCCGCCTCGTAGTCGCCGGCAAGACAGCGTGCCTGTAGTTTGCGGATCCAATACATGCACACGTACGACACGGAGGTTTGAGACAGGTGACGTTCTGTGTGAAGCTCGTCGAACTCGGAGCAATCGAAGCTGCCGAACACCCGTGTCAGGCCGCGGAGCGTCCGGATCAGTGCGAGCTGCAGCCCACTAAAGGCCGTGACCATCGGAAACTGCACTCTCTCGCAGTATGCAATGCCGGATTCTGTCTCTCGGTGTGCCTCGGATAGTGGTGCGCCGGTTACAAGCAGGGTCGAGACGACGTGATTGCGCGAGAACGCCCCCCACGGAATATCGCCAGTCCGATTGGCCATGTCGAAAACGCGGTGCATCTGCTCGGCGCAATTGCGCATGGGTTGAACCAGGCGCGCAGCATACATGTAGTAGGACAGATACGTGCGGGCTTTGTAGCGTTCGAGGCCACGCCGTTCGACCAGTTGGCAGCCGAGCTCGCCGAACTGGAATCCGGCCTGATAGTCGCCGAAAACGCGTCCGGCGAACCTCGGAAAATTAGCGTAGGCCACGGACGAGGCGTCGCTATTGCCGTGCTCGAGGCTCAGCGTGATTGCCTTGCAGACCGTCAGGCAGGCGAGGTTCCCGTCGCTGTGGAGGGCTGGCGGGACTAGCGAGATCACTGCATCGATGGTTGCGAGGGCGACCGCGTCCTGCATCGGCGGCAGATCGATGAGCTCCTCGATGGCCCGCCCCCCAAGCAGCGGCCAGATGCGCTCGTATTCGCTGCGCACGGTCGCGTCGTCCGGATGGGGTGACCACTCTATGCCCACATGACGAAGGAAGGCGAGGCACACAGCGACCCCGATCTCGCGCTTGCCGAGCATCAGGAAGACATCCATCTGCAAGCACGCGACCCGGGCGCGCTCGACGGTGGTCGTAGCACGCCTCGATAACTCCGCCAGTCGCGTTTCGGCAGCCAGCAGTTGTCCCGTCAGGAGTTCGCATTCGGCCCGGTTCAGTTCCAGTGCAAAGGTCAACTCATGCCGGCGTTCCCGGCCATTGTCATTCAACAGATCGGCGCCAGCGCTGAAATAGGCGAGCGCCGAGGCATAGGCTGCCGACGCCCTGGCGCGCTGGCCAGCGCGCAGATTGAGTTCGGCCAGTTGCTCGCGTTCGTCCCGTTCGGTGATCAGCGCGGCGCCGCGATTGAGTTGCCCGACGATTTCGAAGATCGCTTCCTCGCTCTTTTCTGCAGGTGTCTGCGCGACGAGCAGCCGGCCGATCCGCAGATGGGCCTCGGCCCGCGATGATTCCGGAATCAGTGAATAGGCAGCTTCGTGAATCCGGTCATGAACGAACGCGTAGGCGCCTTCCAGCCGCACGACCAGTTCCTGGCGAACCGCCTCCCAGACCACGGCGTGAATCCCCGCCTCCGGCATGCCGAGCACGGCCGACAGCGTCGCAATGTCCGCAACGTTTCCAAGGCAGGCAAGCTGCTGCAGCGCGTGCTGTGTCGCGGGCGGCAGGCGCGTCAGCTTGCCGGCCATCAGGTCCACGACGTTGTCGGTGTAGCCGCTGGCCTGGATGCGTTCGGTATCCCAGCGCCACTGCCGCGCATCATGATCGAATGCCAGCAGACCGCCTTCGGCCAGCGCGTGCAGGAACTGGATCACGAAGAACGGATTGCCACCGGTCCGGTCGGTCACGAGGCGCGCCAGTGGCCCGATCGATTCGGGCGCACAGTGCAGCGCGTCCGCGATCAGATGCCCGATGTGCGCACCGGTCAGCGGCGCGAGCCGGATTTCCCCGATCTTCGCGCCCGCGCTGCGGATCGCCTGGAGCCTGGCGGTAAGCGGATGGGCGGCATCTACCTCGTTGTCGCGATAGGCACCGATGACCATCAGGTAGCGCAGATCCGGCTGGATCAGCAGATCCGCAAGCAGGTCCAGGGTCGCTGCATCGAGCCACTGCAGGTCGTCGAGAAACAGTGCCAGCGGATGGTCTGCCTGTGCGAATACGCCGATGAAGCGCCGGAATACCTGCAGGAAGCGCTGCTTCGCCTGTTGTGGTTCGAGCTCCGGGACTGGCGGCGGCTCGCCGATGATCAGCTTCAGTTCAGGGATCAGGTCGCTGATGAGCGCCGCATTGGGCGCAAGCGACTCGAGCAATGCGGCGCGCCAGCCTGCCAGCTCCGTCTCGGACTTGCCAAGAAGCATGCGGACCAGGCCCTGGAATGCCTGAATCAGCGTGGCATAGGGAATATCACGCTTGTACTGGTCGAACTTGCCGGAGGCAAACAATCCACGGGGCGGCACGAGGATCTTGTGCAGCTCATTGACCACCGACGATTTGCCGATGCCCGAATAGCCGGAAACCAGCACGAGCTCGGGAACGCCGTTCTCCAGAATCCGGGCGAAAGTGGTGACCAACGTTTCGACTTCGCCCTCACGCCCGTAAAGCTTCTCGGGGATCATCAGCCGGTCGGGGGTGCCGTGCTCGTCCAGCGGGAAGTCGTCGATACGGCGCTGACGTTGCCAGTCCGCGAGGCAATGCCGCAGATCATGTTCGACACCAGCGGCAGTCTGGTAACGCTCCTCGGCGGTCTTGGCGAGCAGCTTCATGACGATGCGGGAGATCACCGCAGGGACAGCTTCCACCCGCGCGCTGGGTGACAACGGCGTTCTGGCGATATGGCAGTGCACCCATTCCATTGCGTCCGTGGCCGCAAACGGCAAGACACCCGTCAGCATCTGGTAGAACGTGACGCCGAGCGCATACAGATCGCTGCGCGAATCGATCGAACGATTCATCCGTCCGGTCTGCTCGGGGGCCATGTAGGCGAGCGTTCCCGCGATGGTTTCGGGAGGCTCCGGCGCCTGCCGCTCGCGTGGCAGACGCGAGGCCAGGCCGAATCCGGTGAGCCGCGCCTGTTCGTCGGCGCAATGCACGAGGATATGCGCGGGCTTCAGATCCTTATGGATCAGGCCGCGCTGGTGAAGCTTGCCGAGCGCGGCGGCAATGCCAATGGCGAGTTCCAGGAAATAGCCAATCTCCATGGGTGCGCCGAGCAGACGCGCGACCGGCTCGCCGCCGGGGTCCTCGAGCGCCAGCACGGTCTGGCCGCCTTCGCGCACCAGCCTTAGCGGCCGTACCGCCCACGCACTGTCAAGCTCGTCCCTCAGCCCGAACTCGTGGGCAAGACGATCGAGACTGGCGGGCATCGGCTGGTCAGCGGCAAGCCGTGCGAGCAGCACATTCTGGCCAGCCACCACGGGGAACTGTTCTCGCGAGAAAATGCGCTCGCCGTCGTCCCATAGAACATTTCTTTTCTGATCCATCGGAGTTGCAACGAGATAGGTCAAATTCTGCGGATACAGGCACTTCGGAAGAATACACGTTCCTTATGGCGGCGTCATTGGTAATGCGGATCATTATCAATGGGGGTGCAAGTAGCAGCATCATGCGTGAACCCTTTCCCCGGCATCATTCGCACGTACGGCAGTGACAGCGCCATCAGGTCCTTTTCGATCGCATTTTCAGGTGCGAACGTGGTGCAGCTACACGGACGGACCCGGCAGGCGTGGCCTTCCATCCAACTAGTTGTGCCGTGACGAAATCCATGAATACCCTTGCGCGCATTGGAATGTTCCGTCCAAAGGCATGAAGCGCATGCACGGGCACGGCCGCCAGCGCCTGGTCCTGCAGCACGGGGCGTAACCGTCCGGCAGCGAGGTCATCTCGCACGGCGATCGCCAGGATCTGCGCAATACCCAGTCCATTCAACGCTGCCACCCGCATTGCGTCGCCGCTGTCCGCGTCGAACATGCCATCGACAGCGACAGTCGTTCCATCTGCGAAGATCACGGGATACGCGCGCCCGTTGAGCCGATAGCGCACGTGTCGATGCGCGACGAGATCCGCGATCCTCCGCGGTGTTCCGTGTTCACGCAGATAACCCGGTGCAGCCACCAGCACCAGTGGCAACTCTGCAATGGTGTGCGCATGCAGACCGCTATCTCCTAGCCATCCTGCTCTGATCGCGATATCGAAGCCATCGCGGATCAGATCGACATGGCGGTCGCTGACGCTCACATCGAGCGCGAGTTCCGGATGTTTCGTCATGAGTTGCCGGGTTAGCGGGTCCAGCAAAAGGCGCCCCAACTCGCCTGGCAGGCTCACGCGCAGTCTTCCCGTGGCAGTTGCGGGCGAGCGCAGAACTTCTTCTGCACTCTCCAGGCCGCGCAGGAGCGGAGCGACTCGCTCGTAGTACGCCTGCCCTTCCGCGCTCAGGAGGAAGGCGCGCGTCGACCGTTGAAACAACCTGACGCCCAGGCGCTTTTCGAGCCTCGCGATGCTTTTGGACACTGCGGAAGGGGTGGTGCCTAACGTTTGCGCTGCACTCGTGAACGAGCCAGTCTCGACGGCGCGGACGAATGCAGCAAGACCATTGAAATTTTCGACAGACATGATGACAGAACGGAACAAGTGAAATGATCATCGTGTGACTTTAGCGCCTTCGCAGTCGTTGCTACATTCCGGCTGTACGCCAGATCGGCGAAATACGACGAGGAAAGAAAATGAATCGGCTCGCAAATAAGGTCGCAGTCGTCACAGGCGCGAATAGCGGAATTGGGTTGGCGACAGCCAGGCTGTTGGTCGAGGAGGGTGCGAATGTGATCGTGGTAGGCCGCCGGGCAGATGCGGTCAATGCGGCCGTATCCGAACTTGGAGATAGGGCGATCGGATTGACGGGCGATCTCGCGAACCCGCAAACGCACGATGACGTGGCCTCGCTGGTTTCCCGCCGTTTCGGCGGACTCGATATCTACTTCGCCAATGCGGGAATCAATACTATTGCGCCCTCGAGCGATGTGAGCCACGAATCGTACGACCTTCACTTCACGACCAACACCAGAGGCGTCTTTTTTGGCGTCCAGAAAATCGCACCGTTGATGCGCGAGCACGGCGCCATTCTGCTGACCAGTTCGATTGCGAGTTCGAAGGTATTCGAGGGGCACGCCGTCTATGCCGGCACCAAGGCCGCAATCGAGGCATTTGCGCGAAGTTGGGCGCTCGAATTCCAGGCACGTGGCATTCGCGTGAATGTCATCAGTCCGGGACCGGTCGATACACCTATTCTCGGGAAGCTCGGCATTGGGAGCGCCGAGAGGCCCGCATTCGAGGCGGCCGTTGCAGGCCGGATTCCATTGGGTCGCCTCGGCCGGCCCGAAGAATTGGCGCGCGCCGCGCTCTTCCTGGTCAGCGACGAAAGCAGTTTCATCAGCGGCATCAATCTGAACGTCGATGGCGGTATGTCGCTGATATGAGTTAACTCGAAGTGATTAACGGCTCGTGAAATGAACGGCAAACAGCACATGCTCGTCCCGACCGGCTTGACGAGGTCTCCCCCGGCTTCGAGCGACGACTCTCTCGCATCCAGTTTCGCCACCAGCTATGCGGGCGTGATCTCCTTCCTCGCGGTAGTGAGCGAAGGCAGCTTCGCCAAGGCTGCCAGTCGGCTCGGCATCGGCCGCTCGGCTGTGAGCCGCAACGTCCAGAAACTCGAAGCGCAAATCGATGCGCGGCTCCTGCTGAGGACCACGCGCAGCACGGCATTGACACGCGAAGGCGAACTTTTCTATCAGAACTGCAACCCCGCTGTCGAGCGCATCGTCCAGGCGCTCGCGGATATGCGCGAACTTCGTCAGGGTCCGCCGCGCGGCCAGTTGCGCGTCTGCTCGACGACGGGCTTCGGACGCAGGATCGTAGCGCCGCTGCTCAGCGGCTTCTGTACAGCGTACCCCGATATTGCGCTCGACTTCATGCTCAAGGACGACCCCGTCGAATTCACAACAGAGCGTATCGACGTCGCGTTTCGTGACGGCAAGCTGGACGACAGCCAGGTCGTCGCCAAACAGCTGATCCCGATGCAGATGATCGTGTGTGGGTCGCCGGAATATGCACGCGCTCACGGCTTGCCGCGCTTCGTCGAGGACCTCGAGATGCATCGCTGCATCAATCTCCGTCTTGCTTCGGGCCGTATCGCCGGATGGGAATTCAAGGTCGGCGGCGTGAGCCGCAGAGTCGTACCGAAGGCCGTGCACGTTCTCAACGATGCGGATCTGATGCTGCAGGCGGTGCTTGCGGGCCACGGCATTGCCCAGCTCGCAGCCTACCAGGCGAGCGAACTGCTGCGCGCGAAGCGTCTGTACGCGTGCCTTGCACAGTATGCGCCCGACGATCGTGGTCATTACGCGTGCTATCTGAGCCGCAAGCACTTGCCGTCGCGCATTCGCGTATTTATCGATTACATGACCGAGCAGATCCGCGCGCTCGATCTGCAATCCTGTTGTCCGTGATTGTTGATGCGATGACAACACGGTGAGCCCGTGCTCGGGGCTACTGCTGCTCGCGTACCGCGCCTAGGATTTCACCTGACGTGGAGCGCTTCTTCGGACGCTCACATTGGCATGCGAATCCGACTGAGCTTGAAGAACACGCAACGATGTACGAGGAGCCCGAATATGGAGGCGCAGTCGAATATTCTCGATCCGTGGCTGATGACTATTGGCATCCTTGGGCAACTGTCGGGTGAGAAGAGCTTGGGAAGCAACGTTGCATCGGAGTGGACGCGATGGTCGGAACGTTCGGCAGGAAAGCGGGCAGACGGACTCACAATCCGCTTTTTGGAGCGTGCCACGACAACGAGCGTAACGCTCGCCTGGCTGGACCCGTTGCGATGTGTCTACGGAAACCAGGAATGGCACCTGATTCGTGCTCGTCACTCAGGCGTATGTGCAGTCAGCGGTCGCCAGATCCAGTTCGACGAGTACGTTTACCGGCCCCAACGTAGGCGCCCTCAAGCCGTGAACGCAGACGCGATGATCCTTAAAGACGAATTGGAGAAGCGCTTGTAAGCGAATGCGGCAAGCGCTGCCGGGAATCTGGTTGGCTGTCTTCGGCGCGCGTGCAGGCAACTGCATGTGTTGAGCGTTATCGCCATCGCGACGGCGCTGCCCGCCGAGTACGCGGGGTTTCGTGTCGCGTTCTGGTTGTCGTTGGTCGAATGCGCACTGAAAGGCCTGTTATTCGTCGCTTTGCTGTCATCACGCCATACCGCCGTGTCCGGATGATGTTCGGCGCATGTCGCACGATATCGCTTTATTCCTTCACCGCTCGCCCCTGATATGCCAGCGCCGGGACATTAATTCTCGACGGTCGTCAGAACGCAGGCTACAACGTCGATTGTGACGCTCGTGATGAGCGGGGGGCGCGGGATCTTCGTGCTTCCCCCTCCACCAATCTGGAAGGCGATCAGAAGGCGACTCGATATCGGTAACTGGTATGCAGAAACGTCGAATTGCAGCGCACGGGGCATTCGTTGCCCGAAATATCTCAGGTCCAGGCTACCCACGGGATGGTCGAGTTCATCAAAGACATACCCAGTTGCCCGTACCGGGTATGCAGCGTCACTTTGCATCGTGACGTTAAAAGTCAGCGTTGAGATGATCTGCTCATTTTCAATTTGATATGGGGAAAAATAAGCGGCTACAAAGTCAACGTTCCAGTCGTCAGGACAGACGCAACACTCCTGGAAGCCGGACCATCCCGCTGGCGTAGCGGCCAGCGTGGAGGGTTTAAGTCGGGTGGCCTTGACAATCGGAATCTCCGTCAGCGAATTTCCAGCTTCCCCCGTCACGCAAAACGGTCTGAAGGCGGAGGGAGCTGATACAACCGAGGTGCTTTCCATGTCGATTTGGGGACTGTGGTGAGAGCTAGCAGCGCAGCTAGCGCCACACGAAGTACTGGAGGGTTCAGGTGAGGGCAAAGGCAGGACGCCGCCTGCCTCGGTCCTGCCTGGCTACAAATTGATAAGCGATTGGTCGACGGTTTGCTGGGTCTTTATCGTTTGAGCGTTCGCCTGATAGTTCCGTTGCGCCGTAATGAGCGCTACGAGCTGGTCAGTCAGATCAACGTTCGAACTTTCTTGCATAAACCCTTGTAGCACACCGTGGTTGAAAGTGCCCGGCGTGCCGATTTGCGCAGCCCCTGACGCCAGAGTTGCGTAAAACAGGTTGCCGCTTTGACTTTCAAGCCCATTCGGATTGGCGAAAGTCGCCGTCGCCACTTGCCCAATGACGAGTGTCTCCCCGTTCGTGTAACCGGCAGTGATGGTGCCGTCGTCAGCGACGGAAAGTGTGCCGTTGTAAGCGGCCGCGGCGTATCCGTCGGGGTGGTACCGGGTCACGCTGTCTGTCGTCGCGGCGTACTGCGTGGTGTTGCCGAGATCGACGGCAATCGTTTGCGGGCTGGCGCTGCCATTAGTCGTGTTCATCTCGAACGAAAGGGAACTCGAACTGGTGAGTCTCCCGGAGGAATCGAAAGTCAGTGTTCCGATTTGCGTGTACGGGGAAGGCGTCCCGGTTCCATTGTCAACGGTGACATCCGAACCTTGGGGCGCTATATAGGCACTGCATTGATTGGGGGTGGCCGGATCTTTCACAAGATAAATGCTGATCTGATGCTCGTTACCTTCTGAATCGTACGTAGTAGCCGTCGTTGCGAAGTTGTAGCTCTGGTTGTTGGTAGGGTCGAACGGCGTGACCTTCGGGGTTTCATCTCCCGCGTTGAGATTGAAAGACCACGCGATCGCGCTGGTCGGCTTCGGGGGCAGATTCGCCACGGTCGCAGTCGTTAATTGAACCAGTCGTGAAGTGTCGACGACGCTATTCGGACCTACTGCGTATCCCATTAACGGAAGGCCATTGCTGCTGTTAATAATATTTCCGTCACTGTCCTGCTGAAATTGACCGTTTCTCGAGTAGACCAGCGTACCGTTCTGAGAAAGCAGAAAGAAACCATTCCCTCTAATGTCGAGATCGAGCGGATTAGCTGTTTGGGTGGGTGTCCCTTCCGAGAAGTCCCGGACGATCGTCGACGTTGCAACGCCGATGCCGATCTGATTATTCGTCGCGCCGAGCATTGCGTTAGCGTACATATCGGAAAAAACCGCCATGCCTTGCTTGAATCCCACTGTGTGGGCATTTGCAATATTATTGCCGATGACATCAAGATCGTTTGAGGCGGCATGCAAGCCGCTTAGCCCCGTCTGGTAACTCATATGGTCTTCCTTGGTCGAACATCAGAGTGTGTGGTGATGTAATTCCGCCGGCGGCAGGCGGTTTTGCCCGAGGAATTCTAAGTGATGTGTTTTCCTATTATTTATGAAGCTTCGTCCGAATATTTGTTCCGTATATTCATAGAATTGGGCAGCTATTGGGAATTGGTTTTCTGCTGCAGACGATTGCTGCGGATTTCAGCGGACAGGGACATTTTCGCGCCATTTGAAGCGTATGCGGCTCGAACGTCCGTGGCCTCTGCGGTCGTGCGCCACGGCGCGAAAGCCGTGCGACGCCACTAGCATCATCTGCGATTCCCAACTATCGGAGCTCAGCGGCCAGCCGTGACAGAACACCACGGGGCGGCTGTACCCCAATCCTTGTAGTACAACTGAGTGCCGTCTTTCGACGATATGTAACTCGAGAAGTGTCGGTGGTCCGCTTTCGATGCCTGTGGTGAAGCGACGGCTGGGCTTGCCTGAACCGTACCCGGGAGCATGGCGGCCGCCAGGCCGCCTGCGGCCGCGGCACCGCCGATCAACAATTTTCGACGTGTGGGTTGTTCATTCACCTTACTGCTTTTCATATTCATCCTCGTTGTTGAGCGTCTGCTCTGAGCGGGTCTGGTTTCGTTGACCATGGCGATCGCACGAAGTCATGCTTCAGCAGCGCGAGAGGAATGTTAGGGGGGCATCCCGACGAAAAGAAGGCTGAAAGGAGGCAACGTCGTGTTGCATCCGGAAACATCAAAGGACGCGACGTTAATCGGCTCTTGAATGAGGGGCCACCCCGATCTGGCGCGGCCGAATGCAGTTACCGAAGGTAGGGTGTCGATATTGCGCCGACGGCAGTAGCGCTTCTCGAAGTTTCCGATAGAAGTATCTGATATGTAACGCTAACCGGAGCTCTTGCTCGTCGCACTCTCGATGGCAGCTGCCAGGTCGTTGGCACCCAAAGGCTTGATCAGAAGGGCACAGGCTCCGGTCGCGAAAGCTTGACGATGCAGTTCGGGCGTCGGATATGCGGTGATAAATATCGTTGGTATGCGCCACCCGTTTTCGATCAGGCGCACAGACAATTCAATGCCCGATAATCCCGGCATTTGAACATCTGAAACGATGCAGTCGGGCTGAGTATCGCCAGTATGTGCCAACACCTCGGCGGCCGATTCGAAGGTCACGATATCGTAGTCAAACGATCTGAGCAGGGTTGATAGACCCGATCGAACCGAGGGATCGTCGTCAACGACCCAAATCACCTGTGACGCGCGCAATTATCTTTCTCCCTGTCCGCGCCGATTGCGCGGAGTGGCCATCGCGTCCAGCGGATGAATGCGATCATACCCGACGGGGGGGCCGCTTAAAATCATACGCAAGTATATATAGGGGCAGTACTGTTTGTCGGTAGAATGTTAGTGGCCAGTAAGCTGTGAGCTTCTGCCGGCGCTGCTTGTGATACCGGCTCCGACGTTCACCATTCGCTTACAATTACATCTCATTCCGAAAGAGCGACTATTCCCACTGACGGACCGACGCATTGTGCACACCAGTACGGGGAAAGGAATGCGAATGGAGAAAAACGTTTTTCCGGCCGTGGCTAGCACAGACGGTGCAATCGTCTATGTAATCGACGACGATGCGTCAATGCTCTCGGCACTATCTAGCTTGTTGCGCTCGTGCGGATATTCGGTGCGAACCTTTGAGCGGATCCGGGATTTCATTTCGGCTGAAAAACCAGGGGTTCCAAGCTGCCTGCTACTGGACGTCCGCCTGCAGGGTGAGAGTGGTTTGACGTTCCAGTTGAGTGCGCGAAACCATCAGGTCGACATGCCAATTATCGTCATGACTGCCCATGGCGATATTGAAATGTCGGTGGAGGCCATGAAAGCCGGCGCCGTTGATTTCCTGACTAAACCTGTTCGAGAGCAACGTGTTATCGACGCTGTTTCGTCGGCGATCGGTCGTCATGCTGAGCAATTGGAAAAATCTCTGACAAGGGTTGCGCTTCTGGCGCGTTATAACACGCTTACCGCGCGGGAGCGTGAAGTGATCTGGTACGTGGTGAAGGGGCTTTTGAACAAGCAGATCGCTGCTGAAATGAACCTGAGCGAAATCACCATCAAGATGTACCGTGGCGCTGCGATGAAGAAGCTTGAAGCGCTATCGCTTGCCGATCTGGTGAGAAAGATGGAGATCGTCAGATCGGCGGAACGCGGACGGTATTGACGGTTAGGGTCCAGGCGGTGAAGTCGTAGGCCGCCGCCGAGTCGGTTCTGGCCAAAGGACTGGACTGTAGCCTACGAAACTGCCTGACAAATGCGGCAATCTGCGGTTCCTTCACTTGCAAAAACGCCTCACTGGCGGCACGGACTCTCCCGAGGAGTTGCGGATCAAAGGCGGGCCAGATTCTTGATCCGACTGTCTGCGAGCGGAATCTCTCAAGCCATCATGTGTGTACACCACCAGGCCGCACTCATGGTCTGGCACACGCCACCGGAAGAGCCCACCGGGGCAACGTCGATTGATGTTCTTCGATGCAACACCATGTTGCCCTCTTTCCATCTTCTTCTCGTGGGGACGTCCCCCTAACATTCGTCTTGCTCTGCTGGAGCGTGACGTCTTGAAACAGCAACTGCCAGCGCTCGGTGCAATCGCTGCAGCGAATGGCAAACGCGTTGTGCGATCGAAAGTTCTCGCGGTGAATTGAAACGGGCCGTCTCAAGTACGAGGTTCAACCGAACCGCTGCGTATGTATTTTCCATCTGCGTATCCGAGCAGCTTTTTGCCGCTCGGCGGCGCACACCGATTAGGACATTTATGTCAGAACACTTTTACAAGAAGGTCGAACTGACCGGTTCGTCGAAGAAATCGATCGACGACGCGATCACCACAGCGATCGCCAAAGCGTCGGAAACGCTGCGCAATCTGCACTGGTTCGAGGTCACGGAAACACGTGGCCAGATCGAGAACGGCAAGGTCGCGTACTGGCAGGTGACGCTGAAGGTCGGCCTGCGCATCGAGGACTGAGCAGCTGCCGCACAACTCGCTGGTGCCTGACGTCGCGCAAACCCGAACAACGATCCAGTGTGAGTGGAAGTCGGAATCGAAAACAATATCGGTGGCATCGCACCACGGCTTTCACGCCGACGTGGCCCGGAACCGAAAACTTACGGCCCCCCGCACCGCCGCTATTTCAAGGAAGCACTGAAATTGATGGGCTTTCTGTTGGCGCGACGCAGGAAAGGAGATGCACGATGAGAATGGCTACTGGAACAAGGTCAATACTTCCAGGTCTGGTGATTCTTCTCGCAGGCTGTGCCGCTTGTGGCATGCCGTATGACGGGCCACGCCTCACCTCGACGGAGTGCCGCGACCTGGTGGCGCTCAGAGAAAACGCGCACCCTACCATAGAGCAACACCATAGCGAACTCACTGCCCTCAGGAAAGCGGGCTACGCTGCGTCAGCGTGGTATGACGATCCATACTACCCGGATGATCTGCAAGCGGCACAGCGCCTGGTCGACTCCTGGTTCAAAACAGAGTGCCAGCAGCTTTAATCCGGCCGAGATAGACAGGCCGAGTACTGACAAGGGCATTCCGCGCGCGGAACGAATAACGCGCTGCTGACGTTGGTATGGCGTTGCCGGGGAAGTCCGTGCGCTTGCAGAACGTAGCGCGAATGCGGCGAAAGAGATCAAGAACCTCATCTTGACCAGCGTTGAGAAAGTCGAGGCGGGGTCCAGCCTGGTCGACGACGCTGGTAAGACAATGGACGAGATCGTGACGCAAGTGAAGAGAGTGTCGGATCTGATCGCGGAGATCAGAGCCGCAACGGAAGAACAAAGCAGCGGCGTCTCCCAGATCGATCAGGCCGTGAGCGATCTCGACAACATCACGCAGCAGAACACAGCGCTGGTCGAGAAAAGCAGTGCCGCTTCGGATAGCCTCAAGCAGCAGGCGACGAGGCTTGTGGAGGCCGTGAGCGTCTTCCGATAAACTTTTCGCGCGTTCGGAGTGCGCATCTCATGCGGCTTCCATCATCGATGCGGCTTCGCAAGCACGGAATGTCGCAGGTCAGCTATCGCTATATCGATCAACCCCGCACACACCGAAACCCCGCATACACATACTGATAGTGCGGCTGAAACCAGTTGCGAAATTCCGGCCGCAGCATGCACAGCGCGGTACGCGCCGAGCCGCCCTTCAGCACGTAATGCTGTCCATCGAAGAAGTTGGCCGAATAGCCGGGATAGAACGGAAACGCTTCGAACCCCGGCAGCGCTTCGAATAGCGTCGAGGTCCATTCCCAACCGTTGCCGAACTGACCTTCCGCACCGAACGCGCTGACGTTGTCCGGATGCGCATCGACGGGCCGTGGGTCCCAGCTGCGGAAATCGAAATTCCCCGATGCCGCGTGCGGCGCGCCGTGCGCCGCGCGCTGCCATTGCGCCTCCGTCGGCAGGGCTTTGCCGGCCCAGCGCGCGTAGGCGCTCGCTTCGGCGTGGCTCACATAGACGGGCCAGTCGAGCGGCAACGGCACGTCGTCGAACATCGTGCGCAGCGTCCATGCGGTGCGGCCGTCTTCCGACGTGCGTTGCGACCAGCCGGCCGGATGCTCGATGCACTCCGCTTCCTTCCACGCCCAGTCTTTCGGCGACCACCACTTCGGCTCGCGATAGCCGCCGCCTTCGAGGAACTCGAGGAACGCACCGTTCGTGACCATGTATCGATCGATCTCGAACGCGGGCACCTCCACGCCCATCTCGCCGAATTCATTGTCCCAGCCGAAACGGCCGGCCTCGCGCGGCATGCCGAGCACGGTCGTGCCGGCGGGCACGCGGACCATCGACGACAACCCGTCGCGCCGCTCCGTGCGTGTCACCACCGGTTCGCGCAATGCGGTGTTTTTCTGCGCGAGCGGCAACTGATGGAGCATGTACGCGAGCGTTTCCGCGTGCATCAACCGATGCTCGATCGCGACGTTCAGCAACTGCACGGCCGCTTGATCGCCCACCGGGTTGCCGAGTTCGTCGAGCGCGGCGTCGATCTGGCGGCGCGCGCGCATCGCATACTCGCGCACGGCGTCGAGCGACGGCCAATCGCTGGGCTGATCGGTGGGAAAGCCGCCGTCTACCGGATCGATGCCGAATGCGAACAGCTGGTCGAGTTCCGGTGCGAAAGCCGGCAGATCGAACAGACGCTGGTCGAACAGATTGCGATCGAACGCTTCGAGATGGCCGATATAGAACACGACACGGTGACGCTCGCGGATCGGCCGTTCATAGAGGTAGTCGGGTTTGACGATTGCAAACAGGTCATCGGTGACTTGACGCGCGTCGTGCAGGCGCTGCACGAGCGGATGATGCGGGGCAGGGTCGCGATTCATTGGGGCCGGGTCTCCATGCAACACGGTTGCCGTGGGGGGCGGTCTGAAAACTTTACCCCCTTGCAGACGGCGTGCCAAGACGAACCGAGCAACCCGTTCAGCCCCGCCCAGCTGCTCAGACCTGCCGCAAGCCTTCGAGATCGACGATGTGAATATGCTTGCCCCGCGTGTCGATCAGGCCACGCTTTTGAAATCTTGACAGCGTGCGGCTGACCGTTTCGAGCGTCATGCCGAGGTAGCTGCCCATGTCCTCGCGCGTCATGCGCAGGTTGAATTCCGACCACGAGTAGCCGCGCTGCGCATTGCGCTGCGACACGTCCAGCAGGAAGGCGGCGACGCGTTCGTCGGCGGACAGAGAGCCGAGCACCATCATCTGCGCGGCCTCGCTGACGATCTGCGCACCCAGCAGCTTGTGCATGCGCTCCTGGATCGAACCGATTTCGCGGCATAGCTGCTTCAGCGCACTGTATGGAACGATGCACACTGTGCTGTCTTCCAGCGCGACGGCGCTGCACGCATGGATGTCCGCGCTGATGCCGTCGAGCCCGAGCGGCTCGCCCGCAAGACGCAGGCCGGTGACCTGCTCGCGGCCGTCGCGGTGGACCATCACGGTCTTCATCGAGCCGGAACGCAGCGCGTAGATGCTGTCGAACCGGTCGCCGCTGCGATACAGCGCTTCGCCGCGCGGCACCGAGCGCGCCGAGCAGATCAGCGTTTCGAGCTTCGGCAGCTCCTCCGCGGACAGCCCCTGCGGCATGCAGATCTGACGCATCGAACAACTGGAGCAGCGCGCGGCGGTGCGTGCGGTGGCGCGTCCCGCCATGGACTCGCGGCTGCCGCTCGCGGCAGAGCCGGCGGAGCGGGTCGAGGAACGGGGCACAGCGGTAGGATTCAGCATGTTCTGCGCGCGATTATTGGTAGTGGTGAAATTGTCCCACCCGTTATGACCCTCAACAGGTGGCAAAGTGACGCGTTCGCTGCTTCGCTTTCCTGGCGACCATGCTGCCCCGACGAGGGTGGGAAGGTGAGCCGCCGCGGCTTGTGTCGTCGTGGCTCACCGTCTTGCGCATGATGACCGTGTCAGACGGGTTGCTTGTCGGCGCCCGCGGCGGACGGTACCAGCAGAACCGGCAGCGTGGCCTGGCGCACGCAGCGTTCGGCGACGCTGCCGAGAATCAGCCGCTGGAAGCCACGCCGCCCGTGCGTGCCCATCACGAGCAGGTCGGCGTTGAATTCGGCGGCGGCGTGCAGCACGATCTCGGCGACATCGCCGAGCGACGAAGCCTCGGAAACCCCCGGGTCGCCTTTCACACCTTGCTCGGCCATCACTTTCGAAAACTCGGCACGCAGCTCCTGGCCTTCCTCGATCAGCCGGTTGCGCAGGATCGACGGGTCGTAGCCGGGCGCCTCGAAGTACATCGGCGTATTTTCGACGACGTAAAACGGCCGCAGCACAGCGCCATTCGACTTGGCGAGTTCGAGCGCCGCTTCGAACGCACGGCGCGAGGTATTGCTGCCGTCGACCGCTACAAGGATGCGTTTGTACATATCGGCTCCACGTCAAAAAAGCGTCTGCCACATTGCCAGCGGCGGCAGGGTTTATTGATCTTTTATACCAATGAAGCTTAGATGATTGCCGGAAAAGATGCACTCGACCAGGATGTAAATCAAACATTTGCCAAATATTCAGACCCGGCGCGGACGAAATGGCGGGCGCGGCAGCGCGCGCGAGTGGTCTTGCATGCTTACAAACCGCATAAGTTTGCTGAAGCTGGAACAATGTTGGCCTTACAATCAGGCCATATTCAGACAAGCTGGCCAGTCCGCTGATGAACGATCGAAAAACCAAGGGCTTACCCGACCAGATCTACGGCGACATTCTCAACCGCATCCTCGAAGGCGAGTACAAGGAAGGCGAGCGGTTGCCGACCGAGCATGCGCTGGCGGAGCGTTTTGCCACGTCCCGGCCGACCGTGCGCGAAGCGCTCGCGCGATTGCGGGCCGACGGCATCATCTCGACGCGGCACGGCTCTGGCACGACCGTCGCGCGGCGCCCCGACCCGGACGTGCGCCGCTTCGCGCCGCTCGAAACGCTGTCCGATATCCGCCGCTGCTATGAGTTTCGCATCGTTACCGAGGCGGGCGCGGCCGCGCAGGCAGCGCTGAAGGCCGACGCTCAGGACATCGCCGCGATCCAGCATGCATGGGACGAGCTCGAGCGCATCATCGAGGCGCAGGGCATCGGCGCGAAGGACGACTTCCTGTTCCACCAGGCGGTCGCGCGGGCGTCGAAGAATCCGTTTTTCATCACGGTGATGTCGTTCATCGAGGAACAGATCCTGTTCAGCATGAACCTGTCGCGCAATCTGTCGCTGGTCAAAACGGTGGAGCGGCAGCGGGTGGTGCAGGCCGAGCACATGGCGGTGCTCGACGCGATCCGCCGCAAGGACTCGGCGGCCGCGGGCGCCGCGATGCGCGCGCATCTCGAGAACGCGCTGGAACGGATGTTCGGCTCCTGAGTCCGCGCGCTCGGGTGAAGGTGTCGAGATTTCGGTGCGGCCACGCTCCGGCGCGGCTCAAGCCGCGTCGGCGACCGGCCCGAATAGCGAGGTCAGCGTTTTCGCGCTTACCGCGACGTCGAGCGCAACGGCCCGTTCGACGCCGATCTGCAGCGGCGGCCCGAGCCGGCTGATATCGAGCCCGGCACGGCGCAGCATGCGCTCGATCGGCGTGGTAGTCACCGTGACGTAATGCGTGATGCCCATGCGCTGCGCGAAGCGCATCACTTCCTGAATTGCGCGAATTGTCATATCCGTGAAACCAAAAGACTGTTCCTCCCCGTTGGTTTCGATCGCCCAGCGGCTCAGTTCCCAGATATGTCGGCCGACCGGCGCGGCCGCGCCATGCAGCAGTTGCGGGAAAGTGTCTTTCAGCATGTTCGGACCTTCGGTCGGCATCAGTCGCCAACAGCCGCGCAACCGTTCGTCTTCGCCCTGAATCAGCATGTAATACGGCCCGAGCGCGTCGTAGCCGTCTATCTCCATTCCCGCGATGGTCGGTATTTCCCAGCCGAGCCGGCCGTGAAAGACCCGGGCGCGCAGCCGGTACATCTCGTTGATCAGTTCGTTGTCGAATTCCTGCCGGAGTCCAATACGGATCGTGGTTTGCATGACGTTCTCCTGTGCGTGTTGGGGCTGCCACATACGCAGGAAAACTTATGCATTCTGAATCTTTGCGCCACCTACCTACCTGGATAGGTGTGGATGCTTATCGGGTATCGCAAAATTCACACACGTATCCGCCCCCAACCTACAAGGGTCCAAAATGGAACTCCTCGACAATCACTGGCAACCGCAAACCCACCTCCAGGCGCGTCCCTCGGAGGTCTCTTCGGCAGTGGATCGTGTTCTGATCATTGCCTACCGGAAGAAGAAAAAAGAGAGCCAGCGTCGTTTCTGGGCTCGCTTCGGCGTCACGCAGTCGCGCGGCAGCCGCTTCGAGTCGGGTGCGGAGATCCCGGCGCCGGTGTCGATCCTGCTTGGCCTTTACTTCATGAAAACCGTGTCGGACGCCGATCTGGGTCGCGCCGAGCGCGTGATGTACAGCCGCGACGCGGCCGCGCTGCTCAACCCGGGTCAATAAGCCCAAGCTGGGCCGCGATCACGGCGGCCGCGCGCCGTGAATTCACGCCGAATTTCGCCCTGATGTTTTTCATGTGGAAGTTCACCACGGCTTCCGAGCAACTCAGGATGTGAGATATCTCCCACGTGGATTTGCCGCGCGCGGTCCATTTCAGACATTCGCGCTCGCGCGGAGTCAGCTTCGGCATCAAGCTCTGCGCATGCGAATCCAGATGCTGTTTGCTGGTGTCGATCACCAGGTCGCGCAACAGCACGAGGTTCGGCAACGCGGCGTTTACATGGCGCCTGAACCCGTCCGACGGCTTGTCGTCATTGACGAAGCACATCATGCCGGCTTCCTGATTCGGCCCGTGAATCGGCAGCGTCACACCCGCACCCAAGCCGTACGAGCGGGCTTCCTCGTACAGGGCTTGCTGTGGCGGGGTGGCGAAAATCTCTGGCGTCCAGATGAGCGGCGCGGAGCGTGACAGGCAGTGCGCGACCGTCGGGTCGATATGCACCATGCCCTGTTCGTCATACGTCTGCCGCCATGCCGGGGCGTAAGTGCTGCGCAGGTAAGCGTCCTCGAGACGCATGGTGGGCCGCGGCAGCATCGCGACCAGTATCCTGTCGAAGCCCCACGTTTCGGCGAGGCCCGTAATCACGCCGAACCATTCCGCCTCGTCGGCGGCGTCCAATAGCGGTGCCATCTGCTCGATAAAGTGTAGCGACAATTTTTGGCTCTCTCAGGCTCGCAAACATCCCATTCGCGGTTATTGGCAGACAAACTTCGGTCCGCTCTTTTGGTCCGCATAATCTATCACTAAAAACTCGAAAGCAATGCGCTGCTGCTGCGCGGGGTAAACGATAGCAGCCATGTGATAGCAAGGGCGGTGTTGCCTATTATTATGCTGATTGAAATAGATCTTTAACCCGCCCGGGTCTCGGGCGAGAAATACGGCTAATCGGCATCCGGCTACCGCATTTTAATGTGTTTCATTGACAGCATTATTTCTTTCGTGATTCGGAATTAATCGCATTTACTCGATTATTTGGGAACGCGGGTTATTTGCGCGTCGCGTCGGTCTTGCCAAACAAGCGCCTGCGCGGTTTGCATGAGGGTTGTGGCTCCATTGTTATCCAAAAGGAAATTTCGTGAGCAGTTCCCGGGCAATTCGCCACCGACGGCATGCTGGGGCAATCGCCGCGCGCAGGTTGTTTGACAACATTGTGATGCCGATGCTACCGTGAAAACTCCGCCCAGCACGTTTGCGCGTCAACCATCATGAACGAATCTCCGCTGCGCGACGGCGAGTTCGCCGCGTCGGTCATGGCCGTGCCGCCGCTCGCGCGCCGCGCCGACTACACGCTCGACCCTGCTCGGAATCTCGCGCTGATCCGCCATATCGAAGCGGGTGGCGTACGCACGCTACTGTATGGCGGCAACGCGAACCTCTATCACGTCGCAGTCAGTGAATATCACGAGCTACTGGACCTGCTCGCCGAAGCCGCGAGTCCGGGCACACGCGTGATACCGGCGCTCGGTCCCGACTACGGCAAGATGCTCGATCAGGCGCGCATCCTCGCGCAGACGCGTTACCGCACCGCGATGGTGCTGCCGCTCGGCGGCGTTACGACGTCCGAGGGCGTCGAGACGGGCCTCACGCGGATCGCCGACACGGCCGGCATGCCGCTCACCTTGTATATCAAGAGCGAAAACTATGTGGCTGTCGATGCGCTCGCGCGGCTCGCCGAGCGTGGCACGTTGAGCGCGGTCAAATACGCGATCCCGCGCGACGATCCCGCCGACGATCCCTATCTGCGCCGGCTGCTGCAATGCGTGCCGGCCGCGAAGATCGTATCGGGCATGGGCGAGCGGCCAGCGCTCGTGCATCTGCGCGAGTTCGGGCTGGCAGCGTGGACGACCGGCAGCGGCTGCATCGCGCCGAACATGGTGATGGCGTTGCTGCGCGCGGTGCAAAGCGGCCGGAGCGCCGATGGCACCGATAGCGCGGACAACGACACCGCCCAGCGTTTGTACGATGCGTTCATGCCGCTCGAAACGCTGCGTAACGACATCTCGCCGATCCGCGTGCTGCACGACGCGATTACCTTCACGGGCCTCGCCGACATGGGGCCGTTGCTGCCGCTACTCAGTTCGACACCGCGCGAGCATCATGCGAAGATCGCGCAGACCGCGTGCACGCTGCTCGCTCTCGAGCGCGAGTTCGCACCCACCCAATCGAACCGCTCCGACACGCAGGCAAGCACATGACCGAACACAGCCGACGCTATCCCGATCCCTCCATCCGAGTGTTCGATCCGCGCTTCAAGTCGTTGATCATCGCATCGGCGTCGGTCGAATGCCTGTATCAGGGCACGCGCTGGTCGGAGGGGCCGGTGTGGTTCGGCGACGGCCGCTATCTGCTGTGGAGCGATATTCCGAACGACCGCATCCTGCGCTGGGACGAAACGACGGGCGCGGTCAGCACGTTCCGTCAATCGTCGAACAACGCGAACGGCCATACGCGCGATCGCGAAGGGCGTCTCGTCAGTTGCGAGCACCTGACGCGGCGCGTGACGCGCACCGAGTACGACGGCTCGATCACCGTGCTCGCCGACCGCTATCAGGGCAAGCGCTTCAATTCGCCGAACGACGTGGTCGTCAAATCGGACGGCTCGATCTGGTTTACCGACCCGACCTTCGGCATCGAAGGTTTCTACGAGGGCGAGCAGCAGCAGTCCGAACTGAAGCCGTGCGTGTATCGGATCGACGGGCAGTCGGGCGAGGTCTCGATGGTCATCGACGACGTGCTCGCCCCGAACGGTCTCGCGTTTTCGCCGGACGAGTCGCTGCTGTACGTGGTCCAATCGCGCGGCGAGCCGCGCAAGATCCGCGTATTCGATGTCGAGGCCAATGGCAAAGGCACGACGGTATCGAACAACCGCGTGCTGATCGACGCGGGTCCGGGCACGCCCGACGGCTTTCGGGTGGACGTGCACGGCAACCTGTGGTGCGGCTGGGGCATGGGCACCGACGAACTCGACGGCGTGCGCGTCTTCACCGCGCAAGGCGAGCCGCTCGGCCATATCGCGCTACCGGAGCGTTGCGCGAACGTTTGCTTCGGCGGACGGCATCGCAACCGTCTGTTCATGGCGGCGAGCCACGGCTTGTATTCGCTGTTCGTCAATACGCAGGGCGTGCGCGGGGGTTGAGCAGTTGTCCGCTAACTAGACAACAGGTGTTGCAGCCACTGCGGATGCTCGGGTTTGCCCTTAACTCGCGTTACCAGGCATTGAACGGCAAGGATTTCACGTCAATCGAGCCACTTTTGACCAGGCCTCGCGCTCTTGACTATTTGCTTGACATCGGCTGTTACGCTTCGCTATGTTCCGTTGGTAGAAAGATACCGCCCGCATGCAACACATCGACCAGCGGGCTTCCATACCAAGAAGCGAGGAGACGCAATGACTGTTTCGCACAGGCTGTCGTTCAAGCTGGTATCCGTCTGTATCGCTGCGAGTGCGGCGTTCACTCTTGCCGCGCACGCGGCCGATCCGGTCACGATCAACATCGTCGACGTGGCCGGCGATCTTCAACTCACGCAGAAGGGCTTCGAGGCGTTCAAGGCGAAGAATCCGAATCTCGTTGTGAACATCACGTTCACGAACGCTCCGTCGCCGCAATTGCCCGGCAAGATCAAGGCGATGCAGGCCGCGGGACGCTCCGACATCGACCTCGTATTGACCGGCACCGACGCGCTCGCGGCCGGCATCGAACAGAACCTGTGGATCAAGCTGCTGCCCGATAACGCGGCGCAGTTCCCCGGTGTGCTCGACAAGTACGCGCCGGGCCCGCGCAAGATGCAGGATCTGGCGCAGGGTTACGGTCTCGAGGTCGCGTATATGCCGGCTGGTCCGCTGCTCGAATACAACCCGGCCAAGGTCAGCGATCCGCCGAAGACACCCGAGCAACTGCTGCAATGGTGCAAGGCCCACCCCGACAAGCTGATCTACGCGCGGCCGGCCAATTCCGGTCCTGGCCGCACGTTCCTGATGGGCCTGCCCTATGTGCTCGGCGACAAGGACCCGCAGGACCCGGTGCACGGCTGGGACAAGACGTGGGCGTACCTGAAGCAGTTGAACGACTGCATTCCGTACTATCCGGGCGGCACCTCGGCGGTGATGAAGGAACTGGGCGAAGGCACGCGCGACATGACCGTGAGCGTGACCGGCTGGGACATCAATCCGCGCGCGCTCGGCATCGTGCCGGCCGAATTCCGCGTACAGCCGTTCGACAACATGACGTGGGTCAACGACGCGCACTACATGGTGGTTCCGAAGGGCGTGCCGAAGGAAAAGCTAGACGTGCTGTACAAGATGATGAACTTCATGCTGGAGCCCGCGCAGCAAGCATTGACCTACGACGACGGCTACTTCTACCCGGGCCCGGCGATCAAGGGCGTCACGATCGAGCAGGCGCCCGCGCATAGCCAGGAGGTGCTGCAAAAGTATGGCCGACCGGAATACGCGAAGATGTTGAGCGATCGTCCGCATGCGTTACCGCTGAATGCGGCGGCAATGGTCGCGGCCTTCAGGAAGTGGGATACCGACATCGGCGCGCAGAAGACCCGCTAGGCCTTCACCATTGCGACGGAAAACGAGGCGAAACGCAGCGCCGCGTGAGGTAGCGCCGCGCTGCGTGTTTGCGGCGACCACGCGCGCCTCGGCTTAACTGCCTGATGCGCCGCGCGCACCGCACGCGCGGCACTTGCGACACCCGTCGTCTCACGCGGATCAGGAAACCGTATGAAGCATCACTTTGAGCAGTTACGGCTCGACTCGGTGAGCCGCAGTTTCACGAACGCGCAAGGTCACGCGATCGCCGCGCTGCAGGGTCTCGATCTGACGATCCGGCGCGGCGAGTTCATCGCGCTGCTGGGACCGTCGGGTTGTGGCAAATCGACGGCGCTGAACTGCATCGCCGGATTGCAGCCGCTCACCGGCGGCGGCATCTGGCTCGACGAGCGCCGCATCGACGTGCTGCCGCCGGAAAAGCGCGGCTTCGGCATGGTGTTCCAGAACTACGCGCTGTTCCCGCACATGAGCGTGCTCGACAACGTCGGCTTCGGGCTGAAGATGCGCGGCGTCGGCAAGAGCGAGCTCGCGCGCCGTGCACGCGAGGCCTTGAAACTGGTGCAACTGACAGGGCATGAGCAGAAGCTGCCCGGCCAATTGTCCGGTGGCCAGCAGCAGCGTGTCGCGATCGCGCGTGCGATCGTGATCGAGCCGCCGCTGATCCTGATGGACGAGCCGCTGTCGAATCTCGATACGAAGCTGCGCATCGAAATGCGCGCGGAGATTCGCCGCATCCATACGCAGCTCGAACGCGCGACGCTGTACGTGACGCATGATCAGGACGAAGCGCTGTCGATGGCCGATCGCATCGTCGTGATGAGGGAGGGCGTCGTGCAGCAGGTCGCGACGCCGAAAGAGGTCTATACGCGGCCGCGCAATCTGCATGTCGCGCGCTTCATGGGCTATCGCAACGTCGCCGAGTTCACGCTGGAGGGCATGCAAGGCGAGGGCGTCGTGGTCAGTGCTAACGGTGTGCGGCTGATCGGCACGGCGATGGCCGGCTTCGACAGCAAGCGCGTGAGCGTCGCGCTGCGCCCCGAAGACATGGAGCGCGCCGAGCCCGGCGCCGACAACGCGTTCGAGGCGCTGATCGACGCGGTCGAATACGGCGGCCACGATTCGCTGCTGCGCGTGAAGACCGCGTTCGGCGACGTGTGGGCGCGCGTGACCGGTGAATGCGCGGAGGGCGAACGCATCATGCTGCGCGTGCGGCCGTCGTGCGTGCTGGTCTACGATGCCGAGGCCGCATGAACACGCCGACGCTCGTCCCCCCGCTTCCTCCCCGCGCGCCGCGCGATGCCAAGGCCTGGCTCGTCGCGCCGGCGCTGCTCTTTATCGTCGCGCTGTTCATTTATCCGTTCGCGTACGGTCTCGCGCTGTCGTTCCGGCCGATGAACGGCGGCGGCCTATGGGCCAACTATCTGACGTTCTTCAGCGACACCTCTATGTGGCCGACGATCCTCGTCACGCTCAAGCTGTCGGTGCCGGCCACGCTGATCAACGTCGGCGTATCGGTGCCGGTCGCGTTCGCGCTGCGCCGCTACTCGCGTTATCAGAAGATCGTCACGACGCTGCTGGTGATTCCGGTGACGCTCGGCACCGTGCTGATCGCCGACGGCATGCTCACGTACTTCGGTCCGCACGGTTGGCTGCCGCAGGCATTGCAGGCGCTGCATCTGTACACGCAAGAGGTGCGGCTCACGCACAACTTCACGGGCGTGCTGCTGTCGCTGATCGTGTCGGGCTTTCCGTTCGCGTTTCTGTTAACACTGTCGTACGTGACCGGCATCGACCCCACGCTCGCGAGCGCGGCGGCGACGCTCGGCGCGAGTCCGTGGCAGCAGTTTCGCCGCATTTATTTTCCGCTGCTCGTGCCGGGGCTCACGATGGCCGCGTGTCTGTCGTTCGTGCAGGCGTTCTCGGTGTTTCCGTCGGCGGTGCTGCTGGGCGCGCCCGCGGGTCCGACGCGCGTGATGTCGATTGCCGCGGCCGAAGCCGCATTCGAGAGCTACGACTATTCGCTCGCGTCGGCGATCGCGATGGTGATGGGCTTCGTGCAACTGCTGGTGGTCGCCGCGCTGCTCGGCGCGCGCCGCTGGTTCTATCGTGGTCCGGTAACGGGAGGCAAAGGCTGATGACGACCGATCGTCGCGCGACGCAGCCCGACTGGCCCGCGCCCACCTCCGCGTCCGCATCCGCGGCGCCGCAGCCGGGCGATGGCGCCCGCGAGCCCGCGCGACACGCGCGTCAGCGCGCGAACTTGCCGGGCCGCATCTGGCAGGTGCTGGTGTGGGCCGTGATGGCGTTTTTCCTGATCAACGTCGTGCTGCTGATTGCGACGGTCGCGGTGAATTCGATCGCGACGCGCTGGTTCGGCACCGCGTTGCCGCAAGGCTTCACGCTGCACTGGTATGCACAGGCGTGGAGCGACTTCCAGCTTGCGAGCGTGCTGTGGGTGACCGTGCAGGTGGTCGGCGCGGTCGTGCTGCTGTCGGTGCTGCTCGGCGTGCCTGCCGCGTATGCGCTCGCGCGCGTGCAATTCCGCGGCAAGCGCCTTGCGATGCTGATCTTTCTGCTGCCGCTGATGGTGCCGCCCGTCACCTACGGCATTCCGATGGCGACTGTGATGTACAAGGTCGGCCTCGCCGGCACGCTATGGGGCGTGATTCTTGCGAACCTCGTACCGGCGCTGCCGTTCGTGATTCTGGTGATGACACCGTTCATCGAGCAGATCGATCCGAATCTCGAAGCGGCCGCACGCATTTTCGGCGCGAACACGTTCCGCTATTTCCGTTATGTGCTGCTGCCGCTGCTCGTGCCGGGGATGCTGGCCGCAGGGTTGCTCGTGCTGGTGCGTACGATCGGCATGTTCGAGCTGACGTTCTTTACGGCCGGTCCTGCCACGCAAACGCTGGTGGTCGCGTTGTACTACGCTGTGTTTTCGACCGGCGTGCGCGCGCCGCAATCGATCGATGCGATGGCGATGATCTACATGGCGATCACGTTGATCTGGGTGCTGATCGCACTACAATTCGTGAGCCCGACGCAGATCGTGTCTCGCGTGAAAGAACAGCGGCGCTGACGCGTGGTCGGCGTCAATCGTGGAGTAGACGTTGACGAAGAGAAAGACCCCCGAGGAATTGCGCAGTCATCGCTGGTATGGCGCGAACGATCTGCGTTCGTTCGGCCACCGCTCGCGCACCGCGCAGATGGGCTACAACCGGGAGGAATACGCGGGCAAGCCGGTCATCGCGATTCTCAACACGTGGAGCGAGATCAATCCGTGCCACACGCATTTCAAGCAGCGCGTCGAGGAAGTGAAGCGGGGCATCTGGCAGGCCGGCGGCTTCCCAATCGAGTTGCCTGTGCAGACGCTGTCCGAGCCGTTCCAGAAGCCCACCACGATGCTGTACCGCAATTTCCTCGCGATGGAAGCCGAGGAGATGCTGCGCTCGTACCCCGCCGACGGCGTCGTGCTGATGGGCGGCTGCGACAAGACCACCCCCGCGCTGCTGATGGGCGCGATCTCGATGGATCTGCCCGCCATCTTTCTGCCCGCCGGCCCGATGCTGCGCGGCAACTGGAACGGCGTGACGCTCGGTTCGGGTTCCGATTCATGGCGATACTGGGCCGAACTGCGCGCGGGCACGCTGACGCCGGAAGACTGGCAGGGCGTCGAGGGCGGCATCGCTCGCTCGCCGGGGCACTGCATGACGATGGGCACTGCGTCGACGATGACCAGCGCGGCCGAAGCACTGGGCTTCACGCTGCCCGGCTTCGCGTCGATTCCCGCGCCTGATTCGCGCCATGCGCAGATGGCCGCGAAAACCGGCATGCGGATCGTCGAGATGGTGTGGGAGGATCTGAAGCCGTCGGACCTGATTACGGCGGCATCGGTCGATAACGCCGTGACGACTTGTGTCGCGCTGTCCGGCTCGACCAATTCGGTCGTGCATATGATCGCGCTTGCACGGCGCGCGGGCATCGAGTTGACGCTCGATCGCTTCGACGAGATCGCGCGCCGCACGCCCGTGCTCGCGAACATCCGGCCGACCGGCGCCTATCTGATGGAGGACTTTTTCTACGCTGGCGGTTTGCGCGCGCTGCTCGCGGAACTGGGCGAGCTGATCGACGGTTCGCAGAAAACCGTGAACGGCCGCACGCTCGGCGAGAACCTCGCGGGCGCGCAGATTTTCAACGACGACGTGATCCGCCGCCGCACGAATCCGCTACTGCGCGACAGCAGCCTCGCGGTGCTGCGCGGAAATCTCGCGCCCGACGGCGCGGTGATCAAGCCCGGCGCGGCCGAGCCGCATCTGCTCGTGCATACGGGCCGCGCGGTCGTGTTCAGCGACTACAACGACATGGCCGCGCGCATCGACGACGACGCGCTCGACATCGACGAAAGCTGCGTGCTGGTGCTGCAGCACGCGGGGCCGGTCGGCGCGGGCATGCCCGAGTGGGGGCAACTGCCGATCCCGCGCAAGCTGCTGCAAAAAGGCGTGCGCGACATGGTGCGCATCTCCGACGCGCGGATGAGCGGCACGAGCTATGGCGCGTGCGTGCTGCACGTGGCGCCCGAGGCGTTCGTCGGCGGGCCGCTGGGGTTGGTGCGAAGCGGCGATCTGATCGAGCTCGATGTGCCGCGCCGCAGGCTGAACCTGCTGATATCGGACGAAGAGTTCGCGCGCCGCAAGTCCGCGTGGGTCAAACCGGCGGCGCGCTTCGAGCGCGGCTATGGCGCCCTGTATCAAGCGCACGTGATGCAGGCGGACCAAGGCTGCGATTTCGACTTCCTGCAGCGTGGCGGCGCGAGTCCGGAAACCTCGGGCGAACCGGAAATTCACTGACGCTCAATACCCGACGCGATACACGCGCCCCGTCTGCGCGCCTTCCACGCTGCGCAGATAAGCAAGCGCAGCGCGTTGTGCGCTGACGGGCTCGAAGCCGCGAAAGAACGGCGCATAAGCCTCCATCGACTCGGTCAGCACGGTCGGACTCACGACGTTGATGCGCAGCCCGCGCGGCAGTTCGATCGCCGCGCCACGCACGAAGCCTTCCAGCGCGAGATTGACGGTCGTCGCGCTCGCGCCCTGCGCGATCGGCTCGTCGCCCAGAATGCCGCTCGTCAGCGTGAACGAACCGCCGTCGGCCACGTACGGCAGCGCTGCGAACACGACGTTGATCTGGCCCATCAGCTTGTCGCGCAGCCCGACCCAGAACTGCTCGATGCTCATCTGCGCCAGCGGACCGAAATGCACGTTGCCGGTCGCGGTGACGACGCCGTCCACCTTGCCGATGTCGCGAAACAGCCGCTCGACGCTCGCGGGGTCCGTGCTGTCGACGTGATATTGCCCGCGCGTCGCGCCTACCTCGATCACTTCGTGACGCGCCTTCAACTCCGCGCTGACGGCGTGGCCCAGCGTGCCCGTGGCACCGATGACGACGATCCGTTTCATCCGCAACTCCGTTAAACGAACCAACGTTAAAGCAAAGCACGCACCAGAATAAAACGGTGCGTGCTGCGTGAATGCCTGATTTAATCGGAATAAATGCGGTAATTCAAACGCGCGCGTATAAAGGGATGATACGCGCGCGTCCGCCTATTTCACGCGGTGTAATTCGATAACGCGCGCGGGCCGCAAATGATTGAGCGCATAGTGAATCCGGCCGCGATCCTGGCGCTGTCCGACCGGACGCGGGTCGATGTACTGGTTGTCGGCCGAGTAGACGGCGAGCGGCTCGACCATGCCCTTGTCGATCACCGCGTAACCGGGCTCGAGCGCGAGCAGCAGATGGTTGCCGCCAAGCCGGCTGTCGAAGCCGGCCATGCCGTCGAGCGCCTCGGGCACGCTGTTCTCGAGCGTCGCATTGCTGGTGGTGATTTCGTCGGGCGAGATCGCGCCGTGGCCCGCCAGACGGGCCGCTTCACGGTTCTTGCCGTCGGTGTCTACGGTGCTGTCGTGCGTGCGATCGTTGTGCAGGTCCGTGGTTGGTGGGTCCTTCGGGTCTGGTTTCGTGCCGGCGTTTTCGGGTTTGCTGATCGCGCTGTTCATCGTGCATCTCCTGAAGAGGACATTCGAAGAAAGAGCAAAAGCCGTTCCGACTGACACGGCGCCGCTTTGCGCGGGAGTCGCGATGCGTTGTCCGCCATGATTCGATGCGAGTGGCGTTGCCCACGCGATTGAATGGCGATGACGTCCGCGATTCATTTCGTTTTTTTTAATGGACGCGTATTTTCTACAGAGTATGATTCTACTCCTGCGACCGACGCGCGGATAAATTGGCGGCATGCTCCGGCTGTTCACGATGGTCGGAAAAAATTAACAAACAAATGGCCGCGCGACTGAAAATGTTACGGGGCTTCAGGGGCGGGTGACTCATGCACTTCGATGCTGCATTCACACATCGCGGCTATCTATTGAATTGCGAACCGGCGCGCTCGGGCGACGGCTCCTGGCAACCGTATGTGGTGATCTCGCGCTCGAGCGACGGCGAACTGGTCGCCAACCGTTTCTTCCCCACGGAACTGCGCTTCTCCGACGAAGCCGCCGCGATCGCGCACGCGCGCGATTGGGCAGTGCGCTGGATCGACGCGAGCAGTCTGACAATCTGACGTCAGGGAACGATGCATGCGTGCAGGCACGCGCCGACGCAACGAGCCGAGCCGATCTGCGCGCCGCCGGGCGGGCAGCGTTAAAACGCGGTAATCTCTGCTGGATAACCACTTTGAACCGTGCACGCTGCACGGCGCCGTCCCTTATGCCCAACGAGCCTTCCCCGAACTGGGGCCTTGAACAGATCGTCGCCGACCTGCGCGCCTCGCGCGAGCAATTGCATCGCACGCGGCATCCGCTCGGCATTCGCGAGTTGCCATCGCGCGAAGCGGTGGTCAATATCGTGACCGGCTTGCGCGCCGCGATGTTTCCGACGCACTACGGCGCGCCCGATCTAACCGACGAGACGGTCGACTACTACGTCGGCCACACGCTCGAAAGCACGTTGCGGCTGCTCGCCGAACAGATTCGCCGCGCGCTGCGCTTCCTGCCAGAGTTCGGCGCGACGCCCGACGCCGAGTTGCGCGAGCGCGCATTCGCGGTGGCGCGCGAGTTCGCGACGCAGCTGGCGGGCATCCGCGCGCTGCTCGTCAGCGACATCCAGGCTGCGTACACCGGCGACCCCGCCGCGCAGCACATCACCGAAATCCTGCTGTGCTATCCGGGCGTGTGGGCGATGACGCATCACCGGCTCGCGCATGCGCTGCATCGGCTCGGCGTGCCGCTGCTCGCGCGCTTCATCAACGAGATCGCGCACTCGGCGACCGGCATCGACATTCACCCGGGCGCGACGATCGGGTCGAGCTTCTTCATCGATCACGGCACCGGCGTGGTGATCGGCGAGACCGCGATCATCGGTGAGCGCGTGCGCGTGTACCAGGCGGTCACGCTCGGCGCGAAGAGTTTCGCGGCCGACGAAGACGGCATGCTGATCAAGGGCAACGCCCGGCATCCGATCGTCGAGGACGACGTCGTGATCTACGCGGGCGCGACGATTCTCGGACGCGTGACGATTGGGCGCGGATCGGTGATCGGCGGCAACGTGTGGCTCACGCATAGCGTGCCGCCGGGCAGCAGCGTATCGCAAGGCAAGATCCGCGAAGGAGAGCGCACCGACAATGGGCGGCAGTGATGCTCGCCTGGCCGCGGCCGGCTGCATCGCTGCGCCTAGCTGATCGGCCAATGGCGTAACCATGGCAACGCATACCTGCCATGCCGCCACACATGCTCGCCGATGAACCACGCGGCTACCCACGACGCCGCGACGACGATCAGATCGCAGTGCCCGCTATTCCATAGATTCAATGAATGTCGCCCGGCGATCCACGGCACGCCGAGCGGATTCGGCCAATCGGCGAGCAGATGCATCAGGCCGCCGCACGCGAAGCCGAACGCGGGCGCCGCGTAGATCGAATGTCCGAGCATGTGATACGACGCCGCGAGCAGCGCGAGCCAGCCGATGCCCCAATGCGTCAACGTGCGATGCGTGATCCACAGCCGCCGCGCGCGCGACCACCATGCAACTTCGAGCCAGTCCGGCGCGGTGCTGCCGGCCACGCCGGCGATGAAGCTCAGCAGCACGCCAGCGTGAAACGGACCGCCGCCGCTGCGCGCGACGATCGCCGCCGCGATGATGCCGGCTGCGAAACCGGTCGCATGATGCGCTTTGCTGGATGCCATCGACATTCGCGACACAAGTGTCGCGCGAAAAACAAAGGGCGGCTATGTTCGCAGATGAGCGCGTAAAAAAATAGCCGATGGGCGAGATATAAATTTGCGCATCGGCCTTCCGTGAGTGACGCGCACGGCGTTCAAGTGCGCCGCGCCGCTCAGGTCGCGCAGCGTGCGATAGCGAAGCGCATTTCCTCTTCGGGTGGATCGTCGGGCGCATTGGCCGGATGCATGACCTTGATGACCGTGCTGCCGTTGAGCGGGGTCAGCGTGACGAAGTACGAGTTGTGCGAATCGGCGCCGACCGCGAGTTCGGTCGCGGCGCCGGTGTGCGAGGTACGCACGCGCGGCAGACGTCCTTCGAGGCAGGCGGCGATGGACGCAGGCGTGCGTGACGACGACACGTACACGAGCGGCGCGGACGCATCGCGCGCGGGGCCGCCCGACGAACCGCAAGCGGCGAGGGTGGTAGTGAGGGCGGCAGCGGGGGCAAGCAGGAGAAGTCTTTTCATGATCCGATCGTCGGCGTTCCCAGTCATGCATGGGAAGGTGAGGCGCGGGCGAAGCGCGATGCGCTGGCGAACAGCGCGATGCTTCGCGACGAAGCTACCGTGCAGGCGGCGCGGTTTCGCGGCGTCGCACGGCGGCCGGGGCAGTATACCGAGCAAGCGCCGGCGTCGTCACTAGCGCAGCCAGGGAATCGCCTTGCAGCGACACGGTGTGCCGCTTCGGCTTGCCCGAGCCGTTGGAGCCGCTCACCTTCCTCGCTGCCACGCGGACCAAAGCAGGTGTTCGACAATGAGCCGCTGCCCTGCTGCCAGCTGCTGTGACCGCCCTGGCTGTTCGAGTAGACGAGACCCGAGTCGAGCGATCCGTACAACGTGACGCTGCTTTGCGCGTGCGCGGTGATTGCGAAGGCGCTCAGCAGGCCTGCCGTGATGAGGCTTCTTTGCATGTTCGGGACTCACTTCGTGGTAGGTGCAGAATCGGCATGTTGACCGCCATTCCCAGCGAAGTGTAATTACCGCTATGCAGATATTTAATTATTCGACTGACAACAGTTTATTTTCGAATCCGCGATTATGTGAATTAATCGTGTAAGTGCGGGTCCCCAAAAGCAATTTCTTTTTAAAGTAGAATGGGCGGCTGCGCCGTCAAGTCCAGCGACGTTGCCGGACCGTTACGACACAAGGCCTCCCGTCCTGCATCGGAGGCCCTCGTTTGCGCCGATTCCCACCGTTTTGCGCAACGCAGTCTTACGAAGAAGGCGTTAAATCATGGTGGGATGCCACTTATAATTTCAATAGACCCCTTCGACCAAAGGGTGTCTTTTTCATTTTTACACGCGGCTTTCGGGCCGCGTTTTTTTATCTGACATTTAAAGCGGTTTTATACGTTGTCGCGTAAGGGTAAATAGAATTTTTCGCGCCCCTCGAGCGGCTTCGCCGTTCCGAGCGCGCCTTGTCCGTTCGTCAGAGCGAGCAGGGCGAAGCGGGCCGGGCAGGTAGAATCGCGGGTTCGAAATCTGTTTGTGCGCCCCGCGAAGTGAGTGAACCTGTGATGAACGACACGCCCTTTCCCTCGACCGACACGAATGCCGGGTTCCTGGCCGACGACTCGTCCGGACCGGACGAAAGCGTGCATGAAGAGCGTCTGTGGCGCGATAACGGCTGGACCGCGCGCATCATCAAGAACGAAGACGACGAAGGCTGGGCCGTCGAAATGATCAAGGACGGCGAGGCGGAGCCCGCGCTCGTCGGGCCTTGGACGATGGGTCGCAACAAGAAGGATCCGAAGCCGCTCGATGTGTCGGCGTTCAACACGCTGGTGAAAACCGCGGCGGAAGTGCTGCGTCGCCACGAGCAGCAACTGCGCGCGCAACTGCACAAGGCGGTGCGCGTGCCGAGCGCGGACGGCAACGACGAACTCGACATCACGCTCGACATCGTTCCGGACGAAGACGAGCCGTACGCGCTGTTGAGCGCGCTCGATATTTTCGGCGAGCAGATCGCGCAGGTGCAGGTCGCGCCGACCTTCAAGCTCAGCAAGGCGAGCGCCGCGGCGTGGGTGGCGAACGAGTTTCGCCGGCCGGGGTAAATGGCGGTTGCAGCGCAAGTGCGGCTCGTGATCGAGAGCGCGTATGTGCGCAACCTTGGCAGCCCGCAAGCGGCAGGCAGGCCGGGTATTCCTCGCAACCGCCGGAGCATCGTGCGGTTTCGCGTGATCGCGGCCAAGATTTTGAGAGGCGAATCGATCCGCGACCCGAGCCTGAGTCGGCAGTAGAAAAGAATTGGATGTGTGAGAGTGGCCGGGCCAGAAACAGGTGAGGCCCCGCGCGGGGGCCTCATAACTTCGCGGGAGCGCTTGATCGGTGCGACCGACTTAACCAACACGGCTGGAACCTGTTGACCAGGAGGCGGATAGACACCCTTGCGGACCCCCGAAAAATCCGATGGCCGCAGCCAGCGCGTGCCGCCGCCAATTCCTAGTTGCGCTTGCAAAAAATCGCGGTGATCAGCGGTGCGACGTGGTGCACGATCGCTGTACTGCCGGCGTTCTCGAGCGCGCTTTTAACCTTGTCGTCGCCGCCGAACACGACGGCGCCATACGCGGACTGCGCGACCGGTTCGCCGTCGCCGACCCGGAACATCGGGTCGTCTTTTTCGAAGCCCACCACCGCGAATACGCGGAAACCGAACGCGGTTAGATGCGCATCGGGCATCGGCGAGAACGCGTTGATCGAGTTGCTTTCGACGTGACTTGGCTTCGGGTTGATCAGTTGCTGCTGCATCAGATCAGCAATGAACTGGTGGCCGCTCTCATTGCATACGAGTGGCGCGTCGAGCTCCACGGCAAAAGAGGACAGCGGCAGCGCGGCGGCTGCGGCAAACAGCAGAGGGACAAGAAGACGGTTCATGAGTGTAGGCGGGCGTCCACAGTCGATGCCGTGGATTAGCAACCACTGCGCCATCCCCCGGAGGGGCGCGAGCGGTGCTGCACATCGAACGGATTCCGCGTGACTGGCACAACTGGATTCGCACTTTACAGCGATTCGGCGAATTCCGCTTTGGGGCGGACATACAAACGGTATTTGCAAATTGCCAGGAGATATACGACACAACAGCAAGCTTTCAGAATCCCGTATATATTTCCGCCTTATGACTTCGCAACCCCGACCTCCAATAAACGTCCCGCCGCCACGTACGTGGGATGCCCGGCTCGCTCGCCGGCTCGTGACACCGCTAATCGACACCTGGGTCACCCCGAATCATTTGACCACGCTGCGCCTGCTGATCGGCGTCGCAGGCGCGCTGTGCCTTGCGCACGGAGGATTCGGGTGGGCCAATGCGGGAGCACTTCTGATCGTTCTGTCTAATTTCGTCGATCACACCGACGGCGAACTCGCGCGCGTCGGCGGCAAGTCGAGCCGTATCGGTCATTTTTACGATCTCGCCTGCGATGCTCTCGTGACCGTGATGCTGTTCGTCGGCATGGGTATCGGTGTCGGCGGTGCGCAGATCGATGCTTTGAAGCTCGCGCCCGGCATGCTCGGCGCGGTTGCGGGTGTCGCGGTTGCCCTGATCTTCTTCTTGCGCATGCGGATCGAGGAAATGGTCGGCAAGGCCGGCACGAAGCAGGCGTCGGTGGGGGGCTTCGAAACCGAGGACGTGCTTTACCTGCTGCCCATCGTCACGCTGACGAATGTCGTCGCGCCGTTCGTGGTGGTCGCGTCGATCGGCGCGCCGCTGTTCGCCGCATGGGTGGTGATCGACTACTGGCGCGTCGCCCGCCGTAGCGCTCGCCTGACGGCCAAGTCCCCCGCCACTTCAGAAACCAGTCAACAGTGGGCCAGCAAATGAATCTGCACGCCGAAGACGACGTGATCGCGCCCGTGTCGACAGGCACGCCCGTGGCGGCGCTCACGCCCGCGCCCGATGCCGACCGCGCGGTCGCGAGCCGTACCCGCACGTTCGACAACGCGCGTCTGCGCAAAGACTTCGCCGCGCAGGACGCGTTTCTGTATCTCGAAGATTTCCTCGCGCCGGAAGTCACCGCGCAGCTGGTTCACAGCGCGCGCTCGCTGCTCGACGAAGTGAACCGCAACTATCTGCCTGGCCACAAGCAGGGCGGCAGTGTCAGCCGCCATACGATCGACCGTCTCGCGCCGTTCATCGCCGAGCTGTATCGTTCGAAGGAGTTGATCGGCTGGCTCGAGCAGCTGAGCGGCGACCAGTTGCAGGTGTCGCCTGCCGACGACCCGCACGCCTACGCGCTCTACTACTACACGCGCCCCGGCGACCATATCGGCTGGCACTACGATACTTCGTATTACGACGGGCGCCGCTACACGCTGCTTCTCGGCGTGATCGACGAATCGTCGTGCCGGCTCGACTACGAGCTGCATACGCGCAATGCAGAGATGCCGGACCAGCCGGGTTCGGTGCAGATTCCGCCCGGTGGCCTCGTGTTTTTCGATGGCGACAAGCTGCGTCATCGCATCACGCCGGCCGGCCCGAACGAGATGCGCGTGTCGCTGACGTTCGAATACGTCACCGATCCCAACATGCGGCCGTGGCGCCGCTTCGTCTCGAACATGAAGGACGCGATCGCGTACTTCGGTTTCCGTCAGGTGTTCCGTCAGATGGCCTCGCGCGGCAAGGACGCCGCATGAGTCGCGCGGCGCTGCTTCTGCTGTCGATCGGCTCGGCGCTGTTCGTCGGTCTGCTCGCGTGGCAGGGCTTCGGCTCGGTGGCGTCCACCTTGCTCGCAGCCGGCTGGGGGCTCGCGGTCGTCGCCGCGTTCCACGTGGTGCCGCTCGTGATCGATGCGGCTGCGATCGCGGTGCTGTTCAAGCGCGGCCACCCGTCGCGTGACGGCGCGCATGAAGGTCCAGCAAGCCGCGCGGGAGCCGGACTTTCGCTGCGCGATGCGCTGTCCGCGCGCTGGATCGGCGAATCGGTGAATAGCCTGCTGCCCGCTGGACAGATCGGCGGTCCGGTGGTGATGGTGCGGCAACTGTCGCAGCGCGGCATGCTGCTGCGCGACGCGGCCGCCGCGATCACCGTCAGCACGACCTGGCAGGCGCTCGCGCAAATCGTGTTCGCGCTCGGCGGCCTCGCGATGTTCGGCGCGTACGCCGCGCACGGCACGCTGCACGACCTGCGCACCGCAACGCTGATCGCGACCTGCGTGCTCGGCGCGCTGATCGCCGGGTTCTACTTCGCGCAGCGGCGCGGTCTGTTCGGCCGGCTGCTGAGCGTGGTGTCGAAGGTGTTCGGCAAGCGCGACTGGTCGTCTCTGATGACGCGCGCCGAAGCCGTCGATGCCGCCGTGCAGTCGCTGTACCGCGAGCGCGGCCGCGTGGCGGCGAGCTTTGCGCTGAGCCTCGTCGGCTGGGTCGTCGGCACGGTCGAGGTTTGGCTCGCGCTGCGTTTTCTCGGCCATCCGGTCGGCTGGGTCGACGCGCTGCTGCTGGAGAGCATCGGCCAGGCGATTCGCGGCGCGGCCTTCATGATTCCGGGCTCGCTCGGCGTGCAGGAGGGCGGCTATCTGCTGCTCGCGCCGCTGGTGGGTTTGCCGCCCGACGCGGCGCTGGCGTTGTCGCTCGCCAAGCGTGCGCGCGAAATCCTGCTGGGCCTGCCGGGCCTGCTGGTATTGCACTTCAGCGAACGAAGCTGGCAACGTCGGCGCGCCCCGCGGCGTGTACCGGTTGCCGATTGACCTCCGTACTTTTTTCAAAGGACCGCGCATGCGCGCCATCATTCTCGCAGCGGGCCTCGGCCTGCGTCTCCAGCAGCCGCCGCAAGCCCAGTTTCCGAAATGCCTGTTGCAGTTCGACGGCATGAGCCTGCTCGAACGGCATCTGCAGATGCTCGAAACCGCCGGCGTGACCGACGTCGTGCTGGCGCTCGGTTTCCAGCCGCAATCCGTGCAGGCGGAACTCGCGCGCATCAACTGGCCGCACAAGGTCGAGATCGTGCTCAATCCGCGTTTCGATCTGGGCAGCGTGCTGACCGTGCATACCGTTGCCGACGCGTTGACGCGCGGCGGCGACGTGCTGCTGATGGACGCCGACGTGCTGTACGACGAGCGCATCCTGAACGCGCTGGTGGCGGGCGAGTCGGTCAACCGACTGCTGATCGACCGCGATTTCGAAGCGGGCGACGAGCCGGTCAAGCTATGCCTGAAGGACGGCGTGCCGGTCGAGTTGCGCAAGCAGCTCGCGGTCAATCTGGAGTTCGACACGATCGGGGAGTCGGTCGGCTTCTTCCGCTTCCGCGAGGAAACCGCGCGACGCTTTACCCAGATCGTCGCGGGCTATATCGACAGCGGCCGTGCGAACATGCCGCACGAAGAGGCGGTGCGCGACCTGCTGCTCGAGCGCAGCCAGGTATTCGACACGGCCGACGTGACCGGCGCGCCGTGGATCGAGATCGACTTCCCGAACGACGTCGCGCGCGCGGCCAACGAAATCCTGCCGCAGTTGCAGCCGCTCGTCAGCGCATCGCGCTAAAGCGTCCGCCGCGCGTCAGCACGCATGACGGCGCGCGGCAAAACCCCTCGCGCGACAACATTTGTTGCCGCCGCAATGCCATAATCGGCACTTTCCATTGATGGCGGGCCGCCCGTCGCCATGACAATGCTGCTCGCTTTAGGCGCTTTCATCGTTCCGCTGATCGTCGCGTGCGCGATGTTCATGGAAAACGTGGACGGCACGGTCATCGTGACGTCGCTGCCGGTTCTGGCGCGCGACCTCGGTCATGATCCGATCACGCTGAAGCTTGCGGTTACCGCGTATGTGATCGGCCTCGGCGTTTTTATCCCGATCTGCGGCTGGGTCGCCGACCGCTTCGGTTCGCGCACCGTGTTCCGAACCGCGATCGGCATCTTCATGGCGGGCTCGCTGCTGTGCGCGGCCTCCACTTCGCTCGATACCTTCGTGCTCGCGCGCTTCGTGCAGGGCATCGGCGGCGCGCTGATGGTGCCGGTGGGGCGCATCATCATCTTCCGTTCGCTGCCGAAGTCGGAGTTCATTCGCGCGATCAACTATCTAACGGTGCCGGCGTTGCTCGGCCCGGTGGTCGGGCCGCCGCTCGGCGGCTTTATCACGACCTATCTGCACTGGCGTCTGATCTTCGTGATCAATGTGCCGATCGGGCTGCTCGGAATCTGGCTCACCAACAAGTACATCGCCAATACGCGCGAGCCGCATCCAGGCCGGCTCGACTGGCTTGGCTTCGTGCTGTCGGCAAGTGGCGCGTCGTTGTTCATGCTCGGGCTCTCGCTCGTCGGCGGCGAACTGGTGTCGACGGGAGAATCGGTCGGCATGTGCGTGACCGGCATCGTGCTGCTGCTGGTTTATGTGCTGTATGCGAGCCGCGTCGCGCTGCCGGTGCTCGATCTGCGTTTGCTGCGCATTCCGAGTTTTCATGCGAGCGTGATCGGCGGTTCGCTGTTTCGTATCGGTCTTGGCGCGGTGCCGTTCCTGTTGCCGCTCGCGTTGCAGGAAGGGCTCGGCATGACCGCGTTCAGAGCCGGCGCGATCACCTGCGCGTCCGCGTTCGGCTCGATCTTCATGAAGACGGTGGCGTCGCGCATTCTCGAACGCTTCGGCTTTCGTACGGTGCTGATGGTCAATGCCGGGTGCGCGGGTCTTGCGATCGCCGTGTACGGGTTGTTCTTTCCCGGCACGCCGCATTGGGTGATCTGGTGCATCGTGCTGGTGGGCGGCTTCTTTCCCTCGCTGCAATTCACGTCGCTCAATACGCTGGCCTATGCGGATATTCCGAGCAGCGACGTCGGCCGCGCAACGAGTGTTGCGAGCGTGATCCAGCAGATGTCGCTCGGCCTCGGCGTGACGATCTCGGGCATCGTGCTGCTGATTTCGCATCGTCTGCAAGGGCATCCGAACATCGTGTTCTCCGATTTCTGGCCGGCGTTTCTGGTCGTCGGCCTGTTCTCGTGCCTGTCGATTCCAATTACCCGGCGGCTGCCGCGAGACGCGGGTGATGAGATCGCGCGCGGCAGCCGCGGGCGCGCGTAAGTCAAGATTCGGGCGCAGTCTGCTTACCCCGCCTGCTCCACCGGCGTCACCGTCAACTCCAGCCGCTGCGCGCCGCGCAACACCGTCACGCTGACCGGCTTGTCGATACGCGAAGCATCGAGGGTGCGTTGCAGACCATCCACATCCTGCACCGGCTGTGCGTCGATCGCGACGATCGTGTCGTCGGTGCGCAAGCCGCCGAGCGCAGCCGGACTGCCTTTGACGATCTCCATGACGTGCACGCCGCTTTGCGTGCCGAGGCCAAAGTAGCGCTGCACACGCCGCGATAGCGGCGCCGTCGTGCCGGCCACGCCGATATACGCGCGTCGCACGCGGCCATGCGCGAAGATCTGCATGATGACCCACTTCGCGGTATCGATCGCGGTCGCGAAACAGATGGCCTGCGCGCCAGGAATGATCGCGGTATTCACGCCGATCACCTGACCCGCCGAATTGATCAGCGGTCCGCCGGAGTTGCCCGGATTCAACGCCGCGTCGGTCTGGATCACGTCGTAGATCATGCGGCCGGAGTTCGAGCGCAGCGACCGGCCCAGCGCCGAAACGACGCCGGTCGTCACGGTCTGCTGCAGCCCCAGCGGGCTGCCGACCGCAATGGCGATCTGCCCGACGCGCAGCTTCGACGATTCGCCGAGTTCGACATGCGGCAGCGGCTCCGGCGAACCGATGCGCAGCACCGCGAGATCGCTGCCGGGATCGTCGCCGACCAGATCGGCGTCGAACTTCGCGCCGTCGGCCAGCGTCACCTGGATATGCGTCGCGCCATGCACGACGTGGCTGTTGGTCAGCAGGTAGCCGTCGGGCGTGAACAGAAAGCCCGAGCCGGTGCCGCCGCGCGCGCCGCGCCCATGCGGGGACGCGTCGCCGGGCAGCCGGCGCTCGACGGCGATAAACGCGACCGCCTGCTGCACGCGCTCCAGTGCGCCGATCACGGTGCGGGAGTAGGCGTCGAGCAGCGCGTCGTCGTCGTTGGTCAAAAGTTCGGTGGATTGGGGCCCGGGGGCGTCGGATGCGGCGCTCGACAGGTCATCGATGAAGCGTGGACGGCTTCCCATAACGATGCTCCGGATAGACGGGCTGCGAGATGCGGGGCGTCGCGCGGGTTTTCAAGGGCGTCTGGGGCGGGGCGCCCGGGGTCGTCCCGAGTGCCGCACTGGCGGCCACCGCGTGTGAGACACTTTCCGGGGCGGGCCGTCGCTCGCCGCTCGCTCGCGCCACGGAGACCCCTTCATGTCCGCATCTACCCCTTCAGCGCCGCAACCTCCGCAGCCGGAACCACGCATCGAGTCTCTGAGCGCAATCACGCTCGCCACCAGCGACATGCAGCGCGCCGTCGCCTTCTACGAAGCGCTCGGCTTCCCGCTCAAATACGGCGGTCCGCGCGAGGCCTTCACGTCGTTCGCGTTCGGCAGCTCGTATCTGAACCTGATCGCCGATGCGCGCGCGCCGGTCAACTGGTGGGGGCGCGTGATCATCTACGTGTCGGACGTCGACGCGATCTATGCCAAGGCGCTGGCCGCGGGCTTGCAGCCGTCGCTCGCGCCGGCGGATGCGCCGTGGGGCGAGCGCTATTTTCATATCACCGATCCGGACGGCCACGAATTGAGCTTCGCGCGGCCGCTGCACTAGCGGCGGCAGCCCAGGCAAAACTCGCTATCATGGGTGTTTCCACGCATCCGCAGCGGCCGCCCACGCGGTAACACGGCTGACACCTCGCGCTTCGATAATCGAACGCGACCGCGTCGCGCTAGCCGCCGCGCGCCATCCCATTCCTGTTGCGAGGAGAGCCGCAATGAAAGAGCCGGACCCGAGACCCGATTTCGAATTGATGGCGGAGCGGCAACGCCGTTTCGAGGAAGACCTCATCGATGCCTACGACGAAGAACTCGAAATGGAGGTCGACGACCGCATCATCGACGGCCCGGCCGGATTTACGCCCGAGCATCGCGAGGCGCGCAGGCAGTACTTCCGTGAACTGTTCCGGCTGCAGGGGGAACTGGTCAAGCTGCAGGACTGGATCGTCGCGACCGGACATCGGCTCGTCGTGATCTTCGAGGGGCGCGATGCGGCGGGTAAGGGCGGCGCGATCAAGCGCATCACCCAGCGCCTCAATCCGCGCGTGTGCCGCGTGGCAGCATTGCCCGCGCCGAATAATCGCGAGCGCACGCAATGGTATTTTCAGCGCTATGTATCGCACCTGCCGGCGGGCGGCGAGATGGTGCTATTCGATCGCAGCTGGTACAACCGCGCGGGCGTCGAGCGCGTGATGAACTTCTGCACCGACGAGGAATACGAAGAGTTTTTCCGCTCGGTGCCGGAGTTCGAAAAGATGCTGGTGCGCAGCGGCGTGCAGATCCTCAAGTACTGGTTTTCGATCACCGACGAAGAGCAGGAAATCCGCTTCCAGAACCGCATTCACGATCCGCTGAAGCAGTGGAAGCTGAGCCCGATGGATCTGGAAAGCCGGCGCCGCTGGGAAGCGTATACGCAGGCGAAAGAAGTGATGCTGCAGCGCTCGCATATCCCCGAGGCGCCGTGGTGGGTCGTGCAGGCCGTCGACAAGAAGCGCGCGCGCCTGAACTGCATTCACCATCTGCTGAGCCAGGTGCCATATCACGAGATCGAGCACCCGCACATCGAATTGCCGTCGCGTGTCTATCACGAAGACTATAGCCGCCAGCCAGTGCCCGACGCGATGATCGTGCCCGAGGTGTACTAAAAAGCGGATCGTATGGACTAGCCGGCCAACGAAAAAGCGCGGTACGTATAGAACGTACCGCGCTTTTTTTCGTGCTGGATGGGTTCCGCCAGATCGGCGAACTCAGAACACCGAACGGAACACCCAGTACAACCCGCCCGCGAGCGCGATCGACGCGGGCAGCGTCAGCACCCATGCGAGGATCAGGCTGCGCACGGTGGCCCATTGCAGGCCCGAACCGTTGGCCGCCATTGTGCCGGCCACGCCGGAAGAGAGCACGTGGGTCGTCGACACCGGCAGACCGTAGACGTCGGCGGCACCGATCGTGACCATCGCGACGAGTTCAGCCGACGCGCCCTGGCCGTACGTCAGATGCTGTTTGCCGATCTTCTCGCCCACCGTGACGACGATGCGCTTCCAGCCGACCATCGTGCCGAGACCCAGCGCGATCGCGACCGCCACCTTGACCCAAGGCGGAATGAACTTGGTTGCGTGATCGATCTGCTTCCTGAAGTTGGCAATGACCTTAGCGTCCTCGGCCGAGAACTGCGGCTGATTGGCCTTCTGCATCAGACGGATCGCCTCGGACGTGACATACATGTTGTTGCGCACGTTATCGACGATGCCTTGCGGCAGCGCGGCCATCGAGCCAAATTCGCCGACCTGGCGGCCGATCTGCTCGGTCAATTGCCGCAGCGCCGGCAGCGTCGCGGGTGTCAACTGACGGGTGCGCACGAAGGCCTCGACATCGGCGCGCGGATCTGCGGAAGGCGCCGCGCCCTGCGTGTAGCGCGCTAGCGTCGCCGCGGTTTGATGCGCGACCGCGACGAAGTTCTGCGTTTGCTCCGGCGTGACCGCTCGATTCAGTGCGTACGCAGTGGGCACCGTACCGATCAGGATCAGCATGATCAGACCCATGCCTTTCTGGCCATCGTTCGAGCCGTGCGCGAACGACACGCCCGTGCAGGTCAGAATCAGCAGGCAGCGAATCCAGAACGGCGGCGGCTCCTTGCCCTGCGGCTCGGCATACAGCGCGGGCACCCGCACGACGGCCTTCAGGATCAGCAGCAGCAAGCCCGCGAGCAGAAAGCCCACGATCGGCGAAAACAGCAGCGACTTGCCGACGCCCAGCGCCTGAGTCCAGTCGACGCCGCTGGTGCCATTCGCACCGTGCATCATCTGATTCATCAGGCCTACGCCGATGATCGAGCCGATCAGCGTGTGCGAGCTCGAAGACGGTAGGCCTAGGGACCACGTGCCGAGGTTCCAGATGATCGCGGCGATCAGCAGCGCGAATACCATCGAGAACCCGGCGCTGCTGCCGACCTGCAGGATCAGCTCGACAGGCAGCAGTTGCAGCACGCCGAAGGCGACCGCCCCGCTAGACAACAGCACACCGAGAAAATTCCACGCGCCGGACCAGACGACCGCGATATTCGGTGTCAGCGAGTGGGTATAGATGACGGTGGCGACCGCATTGGCCGTATCGTGAAAGCCGTTGACGAACTCGAAACCGAGCGCGATCAGCAGCGCGACGCCGAGCAATAGATAGGGCAGCACCGAGCTTTCGCGCACGGGCTGCAGATCGTCTATCAGATGAACACCGCAGTACACGACGCCCGCAATCAGCAGGCCGGCAAAAATCACCAGGCCCGCGCTACGGCCCTTGCCGCTGGCGGCGCCTGGTTGCGGATACGAAAGTTCCGGCATGGCGTGAGCCCCAAAAATGTGGTCGCAGAGTATTCGATGCTGCTTTCGCTGCGTGTCGCAATGATGACAACTGCGTGACGGCAATGGGGGTGTAAAAAATAGACGCGGCGCGGCTTATGCCGCCGCGCACTGGACTAAGCAAGTGATGAATAAAACCAGGCAGTGGACGCACCGCAGTCGCGCCTACGATGCGCTCACGACTTCGCCGCTTGCGCTGCCACCGAGGGTGCGTTTATAGGCTTGCGCGACGATTTCCGCCGGTATCCCTTGCGACGGATCGCGGCCCATCGATTCGAGCGTTTCGGCGACCCACCCCGGGCTCACCACATTGACGCGGGCTTTGCCGCGCAACTCGAGTGCGGCCGAGCGCGCGAACGCCTCGACACCCGCATTGACGATGCTGACCGCGGCGCTGCCTTCCATCGGCTGTTGCGCGAGCACGCCGCTCGTCAGTGTGAACGAGCCGCCTTGCGACACATGGTCCACGCCGCAGCGCACAACATTGACCTGCCCCATCAGTTTGTTGGCAAGACTAAAAGAAAAGTCTTCGTCGCCAAGCGCCGCGAGCGGCGCGAATTTCGCTGAGCCGGCCGCGCAGATGATCGCGTCGAAGCTGCCGGCTTGTGCATACATCGCTTCGATGCTGCGTTTGTCGGACAGATCGACGTGCAGGTCGGAGCCCTTGCGGCTTGCGCCGACCACGTCGTGCTCGGTGGCGAGCAGCTTCACGATGTGCGAGCCGAGCAGGCCGGTCGCACCGACAACGAGTATTCGCATACATCCTCCTCAGGTCTGTTTGCGGCATTTGCCGCGCTGCACACTGCATCGTCAAGCCGGAGCATTCGCCGGACCGCGCGATGAGCGGCCCCATCGGTCGAGCATAGGCGCTGCCGGCACGACGCGCCAACGCATAACTGGGAAACCCGCTGATATGCACGGTGAATCCCTCGTGAGCATCGATCTTGCTACGCTGGAAATACGGTCATGTTTCCGGGAGCATCGATGAAGCAAGACAGTGAAACAGCCAACGAGCCGGTACCCGAAGAATCGGCGCAGCGGGCCTTTACTTCCTACGCCGCGCCACTGGTGGATGAGGCGATCAGACTCGCCAAAGGCATACACGACGACCCGTCACCCGAAGCGCTGCACAAACTGCGTGTGTCACTGCGGCGTTTGCGTTCGTTGTGGTGGGCGTTCGCACCGCTGCTCGACAAGGGCGAAAATTCTCGCCAGCGCGCCGTCTATAAGTTCCTCGCCACCGCGGCGGGTAAAACGCGCGATTGGGACATCCTGATCGAGTTGCTCAAGCAGGAAGGCGGCGACGCACGAGCGTTGATGCCGAAGCTCGAGCAGACGCGCCGCGACACGCTGGCGACCAGCCGCGAGACGTTGTTGAATGCCGACGTCAAACATCTGTTGCGCGATGCGTTGGCCACCACTTCCGGGGAACTTCACGCCACGCACGATGCGGATATTGCGTTGCGCAAATTTGCCGCTCGGCGCATTCGGGCGTCGGAGCGCTCGTTGAAGAAACGCATGAAACGCGCGCGCCATGCAAAACGCTCGAATTACGCGGCCTTCCACGATGTCAGAAAAGCGGGCAAGAAACTGCGCTATCTGTTCGAGTTTTTCGGCCCGGTGCTTAAAATCAGCCATAAGCGCACGCTCAAGCGGCTGAAAAAGCTTCAGAAGCGCTTCGGCTTGCTCAACGATACCGTCGCCAGCGAAGCGCTGTTGCGCGACAATGCGGCGTCGCTTGCCGACGCGGACCACATCGAAGCCGCGTTGGCCTGGCTCGACAGGAAACGCAAACGCCGCTTGCGCGCGGCGTCGGAGCTACTGGGCTGAGCGAGTGCTCTCGTCTCGCTGGCGCGGAGGACCCGCAGCCCAACATGCCCTGCGCACCGCGCTGCCGGTCCGAAAGAATCGTCCGCGAAAGGAGGCGAGGAGCGTGGCACAGAATGGGCTTTCGCTGCGTCATCGGTTGCGCCTGACGTTGCATGCCGTTCGAGCCGGGATGACCCGCTATGTGGGCAACCGCCCGTGGGTGGCCGGCGTCGCCGGCACGCTCGTCGCGTTGGCGATGTCGATCCTGACTGCGGTCGAAGTCGGCGAAGGCCGCCGCGAAATGCTCGATCATGCGCGCCAGACCTCGCAAAACCTCGTGTCGATCATTTCCGCGGATCTCGCGCGCAACGCCGAAATCTATAACCTGTCGTTGCAATCGATGGTGGATGCCGCGCGCAGTCCGGACACCTGGACGCTGCCGGTCCCGGCACGCCAGGCGAAGCTGTTCGATCCCGCGACCACCGCCGCCTTTCTCGGCGGTGCGTATGTCGTCGGCGCCGACGGCGAAGTAGCGGCCGCACAGTACGACGACGCCAACACCACCGTCCATCTCGACGACCGCGAATACTTTCAGGTGCAACTGCGCAACCCGGCGGCGGGCCTGTATTTCTCGCATCCGTTCATGTCGCGGCTGCGCGGCGGCAAGCCGTCGATCGCGCTGACGCGGCGCATCGACGATGCGCAGGGCAACTTCGCCGGCATCGCTCTGCTCGCGATTCGCATCGAGTACTTCCAGCACCTGCTGGACCGGATCGACCCCGGCGAGCAGGGTTCGGTTTCCATCGTGATGGCGGACGGCACGCTGCTCGCGCGCAAGCCGGTCGACGGGCGCGATATCGGCGCGAGCGTCGCAAAGTCGCCGACCTTCGTACCGATGACCGCGCACGACTCCGGGACCTACGTATCGGTCTCGCCGGTCGACGGTGTGCGTCGCATCGTTACGTACGCGCACGTACCCGGCACGCCGCTGATCGTGGCGATCGCGCCCGCCGTCGACGACGTGCTCGCGCCGTGGCAGCATCGCAGCCACGTGGCGGCTGCACTGACCATCGGGTTTGGTGCGGTGTTCGTGGTCGTGTCGTGGCTGCTCGCGTTCGCGCTGCGCGACAAACAGCGCGCGCAGGCCGCGCTGCTGCGTCTCGCCTCGACCGATTCGCTGACCGGGCTCAGCAATCGCCGGGTGCTCGACAAGCGGCTCGACGACGAATGGAAGCGCGCGCGGCGCGACGACAAGCCGCTGTCGGTGCTGTTCATCGATATCGATCACTTCAAGCGTTTCAACGACACCTACGGCCATGAGAGCGGCGACGAAGTATTGGTCGCGGTGGCGGATTGCATCGCGTCTGTGGCGCGGCGCTCGGTCGATCTGGTCGCGCGCTACGGCGGCGAAGAGTTCGCGGTGGTGCTGCCGGATACCTCCGCGCGGGGCGCGTTCACGGTCGCGGAGCAAATTCGCCGCAAGGTGGAAAACCGCGTCATCGTGCGTGGACACGATGCGCCGCAGGCGGTGACGGTAAGCGTCGGCTGCGCCACGGCGCTGCCGGGCGCCACGGATTTCGCCAACGGAGCCGAGCTGCTGGCCGCCGCTGACGCGCAGCTCTATGTGGCGAAGAACGAAGGGCGCAATCGCACCCGGTCGGCGCAGTGGGAAGAGTATTCGGCGGTGCAGGGGGCGTCGAGTACGGGCGCGGCGCTCTGACGCCAGGTATCCTTTCACGTGAGCGTGAGCGCTCGCTCGGCCCAAATGGCCGCGACGCAGCGCGATTCAGGCGCGCTCCACGCTGCGCGGCGCGAAACCGCGCAACGTCACTGCAGCTGCAGTTTCGCCCCGCCACGCCGGGCGTGGCTGATCGGCCGCCATACCGTCCGCGTAAGCCAGCGAGCCCACCGGGAAGCCGCGCCGCCGCCATGCATCGAGCCCGCCGCGTAGTGCGCGAATCCGCGTGTAGCCGTTGCGGCGCATATGTTGCGAGACTTCGAGCGCGGTCGCGCTGTCCGGACAGATGCAATAGATGACCACGTCGTGCGTGCGCAGTGCACCGTCGATCAGTTCGGGCGAGTGAGGATCGAGCGCGAGCGCGTCGGGGATCTGGCCTCGCAGATCGAGCAGTGGTGCACCGGGCCGCGCATCGAGCACGCGGGACGGCGCCGTGCGGCTCAGGCGACTCGAGTGCCGCCAGCTCCATGGCAGTCTCGATGCGTCGCTCGCCGGTGACGCGTGCGTCGGCGCGGCCAGCATCGGCGTGGCCGGGGCCGACGCGGCTCGCCTGAACCGACGTCGTTCGTCATATCGCAGATACAGCCGGTAGAGCAGATAGGCCAGCGCCACCACAAGAAGGATGTCGGCGAGTGTGCCGCCGCGCCGTTCGACGAATGCGCGCAGCATATGCACCTCGCGCTCCACCGCCGCGCCGCCAAGCAGCCAGAAAGTCGCCCACGTGATCACGCTCGCCAGATCCCATAGTGCGTAGATGCGGATGTCGACGGCGGTCGTGCCCATCAGCGGTGGCGTGATCAGGCCGAGCCCAGGCACGAACTTGGAAATCGACACGAGCGGCATGCCATAGCGTTCGAATAGCGAGCGCGCCATTTCGAGCCTCGTATCGACGACGGGCGACAGGCGGCCGAGCCATGCGAGCAGCTTGCGGCCATACAGCCGGCCGGCCGCGAACCAGGTGCCGTCGCCCATCAAGGCGCCTAGCACCGCCGCGCCGAGAGTCGGCCAGAACGACAGGGTGCCCGCGGCGATCGCCGAGCCCGCGAACAGCAGCATCGGCACGGCCGGGATCGGTACGCCGAGGCGCGTCAGCAGGACGTTGACGAACACGATCGCGCTGCCCCAGGTTGAAATCGCCGACAACGGAAACTCGACCAATTGAGCCGCTCCTGTTGCTGCTGGTGGGCTGCCATGCGCACCTTGGATTTCAGCATAGGCGATGGCTTGTGGGCGGTGCGCGTGGGGAGGGGGTGGATTGGGCGGGGGGGTGATCGTCAAGGCGCAACTAACTGTCAACCCCACCTGCCCACCACGACGTTGCCGGTGAGCGTGAAGAGAGTGCGCGCGGGGCCGCACACAGGATTCGCAGGGGCGGGGGCTGCATCGTCAGCGAACCCCAAACAGCCCCTGCGTTCACCGCATCAGGCATTCGGCATGGCCACCACGCCCGGATTCCCGACGATCGCCAGAAACTCCCGCCGGGTCGACGGATCGGTGCGGAACGTGCCGAGCATGCGCGAGGTGACCATCGTGACGCCCGCTTTATGCACGCCACGCGTCGACATGCACTGATGCGCGGCTTCAAGAATCACGCCGACGCCGGCCGGTTGCAGCACGTCGTTCAGCGTATCGGCGATCTGCACCGTCATCTTTTCCTGGATCTGCAGCCGCTTCGCGAACGCATCGACTAGACGCGCGAGCTTCGAAATGCCGACCACGCGATGATTCGGCAGATACGCGACGTGCGCGCGTCCGATGATCGGCACCATATGGTGCTCGCAGTAGCTTTCGAAGCGGATGTCCTTCAGCACGATCATTTCGTCGTAGCCGTCCACTTCGGAGAAGGTACGCGCGAGGATTTCGCGCGGATCGACCTGATAGCCCGCGAAGAACTCCTCGTAAGCGCGCGTCACGCGCGCCGGCGTGTCGATCAGGCCTTCGCGCTGTGGATCGTCGCCGGCCCAGCGCAGCAGCACGCGCACGGCTGCCTCAGCTTCTTCGCGGCTCGGGCGTTCTACGGCCGCTGCGGGTTTGGTTTTCTTTGCCTTGCTGCTGGTCATGCGTCGTCCTCCTGGATCGCGTGTCGATGCTGCGCTGCGCGTGGGGTCAGTAACTGAGGTCATTGTTCCATGTTTTGCGCCCGAAGATGCCGATGTCCCTTTCGCTGCCGGGGCGGTCGCGGACTTGCCTCGAGCGGCTACTTCGGCCATTCGTCCATCGCATCGTTGAACAGTTCGGCGACCACGCCGCGCAGCCAGCTGAGGCGCGGATCGTTATGAAACTTGCGATGCCAGTGCTGCCGCAGGTCGAAGCGCGGCAACGGCAGCGGCGGCTCGACGAGCATGATCGACGCATGCTCCGACACGTACGCGAAGCCGATCGCGTGCGGGACGGTCGCGAGCAGATCGGTGCGCGCGAGGATGAACGGCAGGCTCATGAAGTGGGGCGTTTCGAGCACCGCGCGTCGCTTGATGCGCTTCTTTTCGAGGTACTGCTCGAGCACTTCCTGGCTGCGTCCCTCGGCGCGCACCACCGCATGCCCCGACGCCACGTATTGCTCAAGCGTGAGCGGCCCCTTCGACAGCGGATGTCCGCTGCGCATCAGGCAGATGAAGCGGTGGGTGAAGAGTCGCTGCTGAAAGAAGTTGTTGCCCGCCAGGTCCGGAAAATAGCCGACGGCGAGATCGACGTCGCCCGATTCGAGCCCGCGTTCGACCTGCGACGGCGACAACGTGACCGAGCGCAGATTCGCCGACGGCGCGCGCTCGGCGAACAGCTGCAAAAGACGCGGCAGGAACACGATCTCGCCGACGTCGGACAGCGCGATCGAGAACGTGTGCGTGCTCGTCGCCGGATCGAAGTCCTGCACGTCGAGCATGCCTTTCTCGATGCGCAGCAGCGCGTCGCGCGCGGCGGGCAGGATCGCGAGCGCGCGCGGTGTCGGCTCCATGCCTTTCGATGTGCGCACGAACAGCGGATCGTCGAAGTATTCGCGCAGACGGCCAAGCGCGGTGCTCACGCGCGGCTGGCTCACGCCGAGCTGCTCGGCGGCGCGGCTCACGTTGCGCGTGTCTTCCATTGCAACCAGATAGGGGATCAGATTCAGATCCAGATGTGTCTCGGACATGCTAGTTATGGCTCGCGGCGCGGGCAAGGCAAGGCGGTGCCTATGCCGTATCGCTATAGAGCCTAGTTGAAAAATCGCCCATAAGCATAGTGGGATTTTGCGCGGCCGGCTTTTTCGCGCGCAGGGCGAGCACTCGACGAGGGCTACCCGCACCTTCGCCGCCGCGTGCGGCGACCTATGATGAAGGGGGTTTCCCTGCCTTGACAATCCGCCCACAGGACAACCATAATCGCCGGAGCGTTCGCTAAACGAATCACTGTTCATGTAACGAACAAAATTCAGCGGCGAATCAATCGAAGGCGCCAGCCCGCTCTCTCCCTCGCGAGCCGTCGCCAGCATGCCCGGAGACTGTTTCCGCGCGAGCTTTGCCGCGAGCCAGGTTGGTGAGAGCTGTCAGCCCAGCGGCACGTAGCGCCCCCAAAGGAAATTCGACATGATCAACAAGATTTTCGAGACACTTCAATCGGCGGTCGCCGATGTCCACGATGGCGCGACCGTCATGATCGGCGGCTTCGGCACGGCCGGCATGCCGTCCGAACTGATCGACGCGCTGATCGAACAGGGCGCGCGCAACCTGACCATCGTCAACAACAACGCAGGTAATGGCGACATCGGCCTCGCGGCGCTGCTGAAGGCCAAGCGCGTGCGCAAGATCATCTGCTCGTTCCCGCGCCAGACCGACTCGTATGTGTTCGACGCGCTCTATCGCGCCGGCGAAATCGAACTGGAACTCGTGCCGCAAGGCAATCTCGCCGAGCGCATCCGCGCGGCGGGCGCGGGCATCGGCGGCTTCTTCACGCCGACCGCGTACGGCACCAAGCTCGCCGAGGGCAAGGAAACCCGACTGATCGACGGCCGTCACTACGTGCTCGAGTCGCCGCTGCATGCGGACTTCGCGCTGATCAAGGCGTACAAGGGCGACCGCTGGGGCAACCTGATCTATCGCAAGACCGCGCGTAACTTCGGGCCGATCATGGCGAGCGCCGCGAAGACCGCAATCGTGCAGGTGTCGGAAGTGGTGCCGCTCGGCGGCCTCGATCCGGAAGAAATCGTCACGCCCGGTATTTTCGTGCAACGCGTGATCGAAGTGCCGCAAGCGGCGCATCTCCCCACGCCCAATCCTCACGACGCTGCTGCCTGACCCGGAGACCGACATGAAGAAACTGACCCGCGATGAAATGGCCAAGCGCGTTGCCCAGGACATCCCTGAAGGCGCTTACGTGAACCTCGGCATCGGCGTGCCGACGCTGGTGGCGAACCACCTCGCCGCCGACAAGGAAATCTTCCTGCACAGCGAAAACGGTCTGCTCGGCATGGGCCCGGCACCGGCGAAGGGCGAGGAAGACGACGAACTGATCAACGCCGGCAAACAGCACGTCACGCTGCTGACGGGCGGCGCCTACTTCCATCACGCGGATTCGTTCGCGATGATGCGCGGCGGCCATCTGGACTTCTGCGTGCTCGGCGCGTTTCAGGTGTCGGCGAAGGGCGACCTCGCGAACTGGCACACCGGCGCACCGGACGCGATTCCGGCGGTCGGCGGTGCGATGGACCTCGCGATCGGCGCGAAGCAGGTCTACGTGATGATGGAGCACCTGACCAAGCAAGGCGAAAGCAAGATCACCGCCGAGTGCTCGTACCCAGTCACCGGTATCGCCTGCGTGACCCGTATCTATACGGACCTCGCGATGATCGACGTGACGAAGGAAGGCCTCGTCGTGCGCGAGATTTTCACGGACATCGGCTTCGACGAACTGCTGAAGCTGACCGGCGTGCCGATGACCGACGGCACCCAGGCCGCACGCGCGGCCTGATGCGTGGCTGAGGCGTCGCGGCGGCGGCCTGCCTTGCGGCCGCATCGATGGCGCTTCGTCTGAAGGCAGCATTGCGCAAACGGGCCAGCGCTGACGAGGCAAACTCTTCGTCAGCGCTGGCCTGGCAACTTCAGCGACAGCCTGCCCGCGTTTGGCGCACAATACGCAGCACATAGTGCGGCATACATATGGCACGAGCGCACTACAAGCGCCGGTCCACCGCGGTGTCTGCTTCGACCCGCCGCGCCGCGCCGTTTCTTCACTTCCGATTCCCTCAAACATCGTCGTCACCATGCTCGACTCCAGCGCCCGTCTGACTGGCCTTCTTTGCGGCACACAGCCGATGAACGACATCTGGGCGCCGCGTGCCACGCTGCAGCGAATGCTCGACGTCGAAGCCGCACTCGCGCGCGCCTCCGCCGCGCACAAAGTCATTCCCGAATCCGCCGTCCCCGCGATCGAAGCGGCCTGCCAGGCCGACCAACTCGACGCCGACGCGCTCGCACGCGACGCCGCGCTCGGCGGCAACCTCGCGATTCCGCTCGTCAAGCAACTGACCGCACGCGTCAAAGCCGCGGACGCCGAAGCGGGCAAATACGTGCATTGGGGCGCGACGAGCCAGGACATCATCGACACCGCGACGGTACTGCAACTGCGCGACACCTTCGACCTGCTCGACAGCGGCCTGCAAGCCACCTGCGACGCGATCGCGAAACTCGCGGCCACCCATCGCGCGACGCCGATGATCGGCCGCACATGGCTGCAACAGGCGCTGCCGATCACGCTGGGTCTGAAGTTCGCGCAATGGCTCGACGCGCTGCTGCGACATCGCGATAGGCTCGATGCGCTGCGAGAGCGCGTGCTGGTGCTGCAATTCGGCGGCGCGGCCGGCACGCTCGCGAGTCTGCGCGAGGCGGCGCCGCAGGTCACGCAGTCGCTCGCCAAGGAACTCGGGCTCGCGGTGCCGACCTTGCCGTGGCATACGCAGCGCGATCGCATCGCCGAGACGGCGTCGCTGTTCGGCATGCTGATCGGCACGCTCGGCAAGATCGCGCGAGATGTGTCGCTGCAGATGCAAACCGAAATCGACGAGCTCGCCGAACCGGCCGCGGCCGGCAAGGGCGGATCGTCGACGATGCCGCACAAGCGCAACCCGGTCGGTTGCGCGGCGGTGCTGACGGCCGCGACGCGCGCGCCCGGCCTGGTCGCAACCGTGTTCGCCGGCATGGTGCAGGAGCACGAACGCGCGCTCGGCGGCTGGCAAGCCGAATGGGACGCGCTGCCGGATCTCGCGCGTCTCGCGGGCGGCGCGCTCGCGAACATCGAACAGATCGCGTCCGGCTTGAACGTGAACGTGCCGCGACTCGCGAAGAATCTCGACGTCACGCACGGGCTGATCCTCGGCGAAGCGGTGATGCTCGCGCTCGGCGATGCCATCGGCCGGCTCGACGCGCATCATCTGGTCGAGCGCGCGTCGAAGGCGGCGATCCGCGACGGCAAGACGCTGTACGACGTGCTTGCCGCCGACGCGGCCGTCACCGAACATCTTTCGATCGAGCGCCTCGAGCAGCTGCTCGATCCCGTTCAATACGTCGGCCAGGCGCACGCATATGTCGACGCCGCGCTGACGCTTCACACCACGCGCGCGCAGCGCGCCCATTCCAAGGAGTAACCGGCATGCCCTACGCCGCAGTCAACGGCACCGAGCTTCACTATCGCATCGACGGCGACCGTCACGGCCACGCGCCGTGGCTCGTGCTGTCGAATTCGCTCGGCTGCGATATGTCCATGTGGACGCCGCAGGTCGCGGCGTTGTCGAAGCACTTCCGCGTGCTGCGCTACGATACGCGCGGTCACGGCCATTCTGAGGCGCCGAAGGGGCCGTACACGATCGAGCAACTGACCGGCGACGTGCTCGGTCTGATGGATACGCTGAAGATCGCGCGCGCGAATTTCTGCGGCATTTCGATGGGCGGCCTGACCGGCATCGGGCTCGCCGCGCGTCACGGCGACCGCTTCGAGCGCGTCGTGCTGTGCAATACGGCCGCGCGCATCGGCTCGCCGGAAGTCTGGGTGCCGCGCGCCGCGAAAGCGCGCTCGGAAGGCATGCTCGCACTCGCCGACGCGGTGCTGCCGCGCTGGTTCACGGCAGACTTCATCGAGCGTGAGCCGGTCGTGCTCGCGATGATCCGCGACGTGTTCGTGCATACCGACAAGGAAGGCTATGCATCGAACTGTGACGCGATCGACGCGGCCGATCTGCGTCCCGAAACGCCGGGCATCAAGCTGCCGACGCTCGTGATCAGCGGCACGCACGACCTCGCCGCCACGCCCGCGCAGGGCCGCGAACTCGCACAGTCGATTCCGGGCGCACGCTACGTCGAGCTCGACGCTTCGCATATTTCCAACATCGAGAAAGTCGACGAGTTCACGAAGACCGTGCTCGACTTCCTGACGGAGGCAAAATGAACGACGAAGACCGTTACGAAGCCGGAATGGGCGTACGTCGCGCGGTGCTGGGCAACGCGCACGTCGACCGTTCGCTCGCGAACCGCACCGAGCTGACCGAGGAGTTCCAGAACCTGATCACGCGCTATGCGTGGGGCGAGATCTGGACGCGTGAAGGTCTGCCGCGTCATACGCGCAGCCTGCTGACGATCGCGATGATGGTTGCGTTGAATCGCAGCGAAGAACTCGCGCTGCACCTGCGCGCCGCGAAGAACAACGGCGTGACGCGCGAACAGATCAAGGAAGTGCTGTTGCAGACCGCGATTTATGTCGGCGTGCCGGCGGCCAACTCAGCGTTCCACCTGGCCGACAAGCTGTTCCGCGAGGACGATGCGGCGGCCGCGGTGGCGAAGTCGTAAAGACGAGCGCTCGTAGTTTTCAGAGCCAATCAGCAAACGCGCGACGGATATTTCCGTCGCGCGTTTTTTATGCGGCGGTCGTCGCTATGACGCTTGCCGGCATCTGCACGTTCAGACCGGACGCGACAGGTCAGGACTGTCTCGAGTTCAATGCAGGCCAGCGGGCCAAGGCAATGAACCACAGTAGAACGACGTTCACCACCGGAATGAAGGCAAGCAGCGACCAGACTCCCGCATATCCCGCCTTCTTCAGGATCAGCCATAGTGGGATAATCTCCGCGATGACGACAACAAGAACAAACACCAGCCAGTGCCAAATGGAAAGAGCGCCCACGCCTACCTCCATCTTTAAAATTGACGGGCAGAGCTAAGTACAACGACGCAAGGCCGACTCCTTGCTCAATGTAAAAAAGACCCGTGCGAAGCGGGTCCGCGTCTGAACCGGCGCGAGTCACTCGATCTGCCTGTACCGAGTGTCCCCGCTGACACGCTGCAACTGTTTCGAAACGATAAGAAACTGTTCGTCGCGAATCGTGCACTCCAGTTCGCCTATCTCATACACAGCAACCAGCTTGATCTTATTTCCATTTCGCTCCTCAAAGGTGATCTGATAGACCCCGCGCCACTTTTGTTCGCCATCTTCGTATTTACCGATCTTCTCGGACGCCAGTCGCACGGCTTTTGTTTTCGTAGCATCGAAATCCAAGGAGAGGATGTCTGTTTTTCTCACCGCCATCTGGGCCACATAGGCCGGAAATCGGTCGCCGCATGGGGGGGATGGGCCGGTTTCCGCTAGGCATAGCGCGGGAACGGATACCAGCAGGACTGCAAAAACGTGTTTCATGGAATCAAAGCCTCACTCTATCTGCTTGAATACTCTGTCGGCGTCGCGTGATGGCAAATGACCTGAAACAATAAAGACGTCGATCCCACCTATCGAGCATTCAAATTCGCCTGCTCCTTCGTTCACAGCAATCAGCTTGACCTTGTTTCCGCTTTTTTCGCGGAAGGTGATGTGATAGACCTCACGCCACATCTGTTCGCCATCCTCATATTTTCCAATTTTTTCGGACGCGAGTTGCACGGCTTCGGTTTTCGTATAGTCGATACTGCCAAGCATGCCAGCGCTTTTTAGTCTCCCTTCTGCGATGTTGGTCGGCCACCTGTCGCATGGCGGGTTCGGTCTGCCTTGCGCCAGGCATAATGCGGGAAGGGATAGCAGCAGGACTGCAATAGCGTGTTTCATGGATTCAAAGGCCCTCACTCAATCTGCTTGAACATTCTGTCAGCCTCGACTCTTGACGGCAAATGCCTCGAAACCACAAAGACTTCTACAGCGCTCATTGAGCATTCAAATTCGCCAGCGTCGTTCACAGCAATCACCTTGACCTTGTCTCCGTTTTCTTCGTGGAAGGTGATGTGATAGACCTCGCGCCGTAACTGTTCGCCATCCTCCGATTTTCCAATTTTCTCGGACGCCAATTGCACCGCTTTTGTTTTCGTGTAGTCGATATTGCCGAGCAGGCCGGCTTTTTTTAGTCTCCCCTCGGCTATGTTGGTCGGCCACCTGTCGCATTGGGGTTCTGGTTGAGATTGCGCCGCGCATAACAACGCGGGAAGGGATAGCAGCAGGGCTACAACAGTGCGCTTCATGGATGTTCCACCCTAAGCATTCTGTCGCCACTGTTCCAGATTTTCTTCCGGTATTGCAGATGCAGAACAATACAGCCATTGGATGCGTTGCCGGGGTCAGTCTTGCTGTCGCCGTGGATCATGAAGCCGTCGCGCCCGCCCAAGCTCGTTCCCGCAACAGGGTTGAGCCGCATCGAAAACGGTCCAGTTTTATGGTGCGGAAACGGTGCCGTAATTTCATACAGACCGACGGGGATCGGTCCAAGGTCGCGGACATACTGGCTATCGTGTTTGTTCTTGTGTATGCCCTTGCCTGCATATCCGTCATCGGTAATGAAGTCATCATCGTGATACAGCTCGCCGCTCGCGTGTTTGTAAATCCACACCATTGTAGTTTCCTCATTGGTTGTACGAACCAACGATTACACCAGACCAACTGGTTGAATACAATTTTTAAGATATGCGTCAGTTTGATCTGCATCCCTGTATCGAGCCGGCAGAGGCGAGCGCAAACGGTCGCGAAAGATCACGGCAAATACGAGTTTGGGGGATACGTTCGGAGATGGGCGAAAGCCGCAGCAAACGAAAGACGCAAAACAAGAACGCTTGTTGTCGTTGTGAATGAATGTGCGCCGTTCGGGATTGATATCGAAGGAATCTGCACGGCGTTCGCGAATTCGGCGCCCCGATATTTTTCTATGCACGTCGATGCGGTGCGCTCGTTGGAGAGCGTGCTGGCGAGTGGGCCGACGCACACGGAAGGCGCCGCGCTGTTCCGGCAAGGACGGGCGCGGGTCGCAAGCATCGACGATTCGTGCGCGTTGTCCGCCACGCGCGCTTCACTGACAACGGAGGCTCCGTGTTCGAAATACGCCGCGTGCTGACGCACGTCGAAGACATCTTCCACGAGTTCGGCCCCCGCACCCGCGCAACCGCGCTACGAGCCGAACATCGAACCCGCCATGGAAACGCTGAAGCCGATCGGCTTCGATATGGCGCAGCGGCTGCTCGCGGCGATGGCGGTGCCGCATGCGTCGATCGAGAGCTATGGCAAGGGCGCGATCGTCGGCGCGCGCGGCGAGCTCGAGCACGGTGCGCTATGGCACGTGCCCGGTGGCTACGCGATGCGCGAACTGCTCGAAAAGCACGGCGTGCCGACCAACGCGATCGTGCCGTCGACGAAGAAAGTCGGCGCGCCGTCCACCGCGCTCGACGTGCCGCTCGCGCATGTTAACGCGAGCTACGTGCGCAGCCACTTCGATGCGATCGAGGTACGCGTGCCCGGCGCCCCGGCCGCCGACGAGATCGTCTACATCATCGTAATGAGCACGGGGCAGCGCGTGCATGCGCGGGTGGGCGCCCTCGCGAACGGGCGATTGTCGGCAAGTATGGCTTGCGCTGAAACTGAAGCGGTGCACACCAATTCACAGCAAACCGCAATGCAACGAACCTCGGAGAGCAGAAATGGCAATCAGGCTTCGCAAGCTGGTCGTGCAGCCAGACCGTCGAGCCGCCGCGCGCCGTGCGGTCGCGATCGCCGTGATCGATAATGCGTATGCGGGCCGCTACGAGGCGAAGCTCGGCACGCTGCTCGGCAAGCGCTGCGTCGAAGTAATCGGCATCGCGCCCGGCGAGGCGCAAAGCTACGGCAAGTTGGCGATCGTCGGCGAGGCGGGCGAGCTCGAACATGCGGCCGCGATCCTGCATCCGGAGCTCGGCGCGCCGCTGCGCGCGGCGGCCGAGAAAGGCGCGGCTCGGGTGCCGTCGGCGAAGAAGATCGGCACGCTCAGCACCGCGATCGACGTGCCGCTCGCCCACAAGGACGCCCTTCGCTTGTTGCGCGGGTTATTTCGCTGGTAGTGTGCTGCCTTTGACGCGGGCGCGCATGGTGCCGCCCGCGCTGCAACGTCCGTCGATCGGGCCGCAGCACATGTTGTGCGCGCCGTTCGGCGAGCTGCCGAGGGTCACGATGCTTTCGAATCTGCTGGTACAACTGGTCAATGGACTCGCCGACGCGTCGACGCTGTTTCTGGTCGCCGCCGGTTTGTCGTTGATCTTCGGCGTGACGCGCATCGTCAACTTTGCGCATGGCTCGTTCTATATGTTCGGCATCTACGTCGCGTACAGCATCGCGAGCCGCTTTGGCCAGACCGCAGGCGGCTTCTGGCTGTCGGTGCTGGGTGCCGCGCTCGCGGTCGCGGTGCTGGGCGCGCTCGTCGAAATCGTGGTGCTGCGGCGGATCTATCAGGCGCCCGAGCTGTTCCATCTGCTCGCCACCTTTGCGCTCGTGCTGATCTTTCGCGACGCCGCGCTCTGGCTTTGGGGCCCCGACGACCTGTTCGGTCCGCGCGCGCCGCATCTCGCGGGCGCGGTCGACTTTCTCGGCCATCCGCTGCCCACTTACGACATCGCACTGATCGTGATCGGTCCCGTCGTCTTGCTGCTGCTGTGGTACGCGTTGACGCGCACGCGTTGGGGCACGCTGGTGCGCGCCGCGACGCAAGATCGCGAGATGCTCGGCGCGCTCGGCATCAATCAGGCATGGCTGTTTACCGGCGTGTTCTTCATCGGCGCGTTTCTGGCGGGACTGGGCGGCGCGCTGCAAGGGCCGCGCATGTCGGCGAACCTGTCGCTCGACCTGGAGACGATCGGCAATGCGTTCGTGGTCGTCGTGGTCGGCGGCATGGGTTCGATTCCGGGCGCGTTCATCGCGGCGTTGCTGATCGCCGAGATCAAGGCGCTGTGCATTGGCATCGGCCATGTGACGATCTTCGGCATCGGTTTGTCGCTGAGCCGCTTTACGCTGGTGGCCGAATTCGTCGTGATGGCGGTCGTGCTGGTGGTGCGGCCTTGGGGGCTGCTTGGCCGCGCAAGTGCCGCGGTGCGCGCGATGGGTGCGCCGGCAGCGCCATTGCGTCCAGCGGGCAAGCGTCTGAAGTGGCTCGCCGCCGTCGTGTTGCTAGTGCTCGCTCTGGCGCCGCTCGCGGCCAACGCGTTTCCGTATGTGCCGGTGCTGCTCGTGGAAATCCTGATCGCGGTGCTGTTCGCGACGAGTCTGCATTTCATCATGGGCCCGGGCGGTCTGCATTCATTCGGCCATGCCGCGTACTTCGGACTCGGTGCATACGGCGCGGCGCTGTTTCTCAAAGTGCTGAATCTGCCGATGGAAGCCGCGTTGCTGCTCGGGCCGCTGCTCGCGGTGGTCGGCGCGCTCGTGTTCGGCTGGTTCTGCGTGCGCCTGTCCGGCGTCTATCTGGCGATGCTGACGCTCGCGTTCGCGCAGATCGTCTGGTCGGTCGTGTTCCAGTGGGACGATGTGACGGGCGGCAGCAACGGCATTCTCGGACTATGGCCGTCGAACTGGCTGTCCTCGCCGGTCGCGTTCTACTACCTGACGCTAGCGTGCGCGGTGCTCGGCGTGGGGCTGTTGCGCCGCATGCTGTTCTCGCCGCTCGGCTACGCGATGCGCGCGTCGCGCGATTCCGCGCTGCGCGCCGAGGCGATCGGCATCGACGTGAAGCGCGTGCAGTGGGCGTCGTTCGTGATCGCGGCGTTGTTCTGCGGACTCGCCGGATCGCTGTACGCGTTTTCGAAGGGCAATATCTCGCCCGAAGTGATCAGCGTGAGCCGCTCGGTCGATGGCCTAGTGATGGTGCTGCTCGGCGGCTTGCAGACCTTGAGCGGGCCGATCGTCGGCGCGGCCGTGTTCACGTGGCTGCAGGACACGGTCGCGCGACAGACCGACTACTGGCAGGCGCTGCTCGGCTTCGCGATCCTGCTGCTGGTGATCGCGTTTCCGCAGGGAATCGTCGGCTTCATTCGCGAGCGTTTCGGCGACACGAACGACGATCAGGCGGATAAGTCCAACGGCGGCGCCGCGTCGCCATCGCAACGGACCGCCGCGGTCAAGGAGGGCCTATGAGCCTGCTGCGCGTGAGCGGTCTGTCGCGATCGTTCGGAGGACTGAAGGCGGTCGATGACGTTTCATTCGAGCTCGAAGCCGGTCAACTGCTGGCGCTGCTCGGCCCCAACGGCGCGGGCAAATCGACCTGTTTCAACATGGTCAACGGTCAGTTGCAGCCATCGTCGGGATCGATCCTGCTCGACGGTCATGAACTCGTCGGCATGCGGCCGCGCGATATCTGGCGGCGCGGCGTCGGTCGCACATTCCAGATCGCCGCGACGTTCAACTCGATGACGGTGCTTGAAAACGTGCAGATGGCGCTGGTGTCGCGCGAAAAAAAGACCTTCGGTGTCTGGAAACCAGCGGGCTCGCGCTATGCCGACGAAGCGTTCGCGCTGCTCGAACAGGTCGGTATGAGGGAGCACGCGAAACGCGCGTGCGGGGTGCTCGCGTATGGCGACGTGAAGCGCGTCGAACTCGCGATCGCGCTCGCGAACCGGCCGAAGCTGCTGTTGATGGACGAACCGACCGCGGGCATGGCGCCGAAGGAGCGCAACGAATTGATGGCGTTGACCAGGCGTTTGGTGACCGAACGCAGGATCGGCGTGCTGTTCACCGAGCACAGCATGGACGTCGTATTCGCACACGCGGACCGGATGATCGTGCTCGCGCGCGGCAAGCTGATCGCCGAAGGCGACGGCGATACGATCCGCAACGACCCGCGCGTGCAGGAAGTCTATTTCGGCACGGGCAAGATGTTCCGGCCGCACGCGGCGCTGCAGGACGCGGACGGCAATGCGCAGAATGGCCGGGGAGCGCAGCGATGAGCGAACCGATGTTGAAAGTCTCCGGCCTCAATGCGTTCTACGGCCGCGCGCATATCCTGTTCGACGTCGACCTCGAAGTCGGCCGTGGCGAAGTGGTCGCGCTGATGGGCCGCAACGGCGCCGGCAAATCGACGACGATGAAAGCGGTGATGGGACTGCTGCCGCACCGCCACGGCGAAGTCACGTTTCGCGGCCAGAACATCAGTGCGCTTGCGCCGTACAAGATCGCGCGCATGGGCGTCGGCTTCGTGCCCGAGGACCGCCGCGTGTTCGCGGATCTGTCGGTGATGGAGAACCTCGACACCGGCCGCCAGCCGCCGCGCGAAGGCGCGCCGCAATGGACGCCAGAAAAGCTGTTCCGCCTGTTTCCGAATCTCGGCGAAATGCCGAAGCGCCCCGGCGGCCAGATGAGCGGCGGCGAGCAGCAGATGCTGACCGTGTCACGCACGCTGATGGGCAATCCGTATCTGGTGTTGCTCGACGAACCGTCCGAAGGCGTCGCGCCGGTGATCGTCGAGCAGATGGCGAACATGATTCTCGAACTGAAGCGCGAAGGGCTATCCATTCTGCTGTCGGAACAGAATCTGCACTTCGCCGAGTTGGTCAGCGACCGCGGGTATGTGCTCGAAAAAGGGCAAATCCGTTTCAGCGGCACCATCGGCGAGCTCGCACGGAACGAAGCAGTGAAGCGCGCTTATCTGAGCGTGTGAATTCATCCGGTAATGTCGGCGGAAGGATAGGCCGATGGCGCCGGCGATTGGCGGCCGCGCGGCGCCGGACAACCTGATTCGCGTGACTCTCGACGGCATCGGCTCGCCTGCGCGGCCCGAACTCGGTACGATGCCGGCTTACCACGATAGTTTGAACGACGCCCAGGTCGCCGAGCTCGTGTCGTACCTGCGCGCGCAGTTCGCGCGCAGTTCGCGAGCGGCGAGCCGGCATGGCGGGACGTCGCCGCGAACGTGGCCAGAATCCGCGCGGAACCGCGCGAGCAATGAGCCGCCGCGGCAGCTGCGCAGGTCCGTGCGCTTGCCCGTCCGCCCGTTCGCACGTCTGACAAAACCCACCATTCCTTTTTGATTACGGAGTAACGCATGACCACGCGCGCAGGATGGATCTCTCGCCTCATGGTGTCGACCGTGTGCTCGGTTGCCGCGCTCGGCGCGAGCGCCCAGCAGACCATCAAGATCGGCGAGATCAATAGCTACAAGGCGCAGCCCGCCTTTCTCGGGCCTTACAGGCAAGGCTGGAATCTCGCGCTCGAGCAGGTGAACGCGGCGGGCGGCGTGCTCGGCAAGCAGCTCGAAGTGATTTCGCGCGACGACGGCGGCAACCCCGGCGACACGATCCGCGTCGCGCAGGAACTGATCGCGCGTGAGCAGGTACAGCTGCTGTTCGGCGGCTTCCTGTCGAACACGGGCCTCGCGCTCGCCGACTTCGCGAAGCAGAAGAAGATCTTCTTCCTCGCCGCCGAACCGCTGACCGACAAGATCGTCTGGGCCGATGGCAACAAATACACGTACCGTCTGCGTCCTTCGACCTATATGCAGGTCGCGATGCTGGTGCCCGAGGCCGCGAAGCTGAAAAAGAAGCGCTGGGCAATCGTGTATCCGAACTACGAGTACGGGCAATCGGCGGTGGCGACCTTCAAGAAGCTGCTGACGGCCGCTCAGCCGGACGTGCAGTTCGTCGTCGAACAGGCGACGCCGCTCGGCAACGTCGACGCGGGCGCCGTGACCCAGGCGATCGCCGACGCGAAGCCGGACGCGATCTTCAACGTGCTGTTTGCCGCCGACCTCGGCAAGTTCGTGCGCGAGGGTAATACGCGCGGGCTCTTCAAGGATCGCGCGGTGGTGTCGCTCTTGACCGGCGAACCCGACTACCTCGATCCGCTCGGCGCCGAAGCGCCGACCGGCTGGATCGTGACTGGCTACCCGTGGTATTCGATCGATACCGCCGCGAACAAGCAGTTCGTCGACGCGTATCGGGCCAAATATCACGACTATCCGCGGTTGGGCTCGGTGGTGGGCTATTCGGCGCTGATGTCGATCGCGGACGGCATCAAGAAGGCGGGTTCGACCGATGCGGACAAACTCGCCGCCGCGTTCAAGGGGCTCAACGTGCAGACGCCGTTCGGTCCGATCACGTACCGCGCGCAGGACAATCAGTCGACGATGGGCGCGTATGTCGGCGTGACCGGCGTGAAGGACGGCAAGGGTGTGATGACGTCGTACCGCTATGTGGATGGCGCGAGCGTGCAGCCATCGGACGCCGAGGTGAAAAAACTGCGGCCGGCGGATTGAGGACGCGGCGCGCGGCGGTCCGTCGTGACTGCCGCGCGATAACCGCGTGAGTGTTGGTAAAGGCGCTTCAGCAGCGGCTTCTGCCGCCGGTGAAACCTACTCTTCCGCGTCGTGCTCCATGACGAAGCGCTTCAGATAAGCGAGCACGGCCGCTTCCATCGCGCGATGATCGGCGGTGTTTTTCGAGCCCGCGTTTTCTTCATCGCCGAACAGGGTGGACGGTGCGTTGTGCACGTCCACTTCCTGCCCCTCGCGAAACACGCGAATTTCGTGGACGTCTTCGACGTACTCGGCGATCCAGTGCACGCCCTCGATATGTGCGCCAGCGCGAACCGTAACTATCTTCATGGCTGTCTCCGTGCAAGCGGTCGATTTGAGTCGGCGCCTCGGCGCTGACTCCCGTCCCATGTCCACAACCATACGCCGTCCCGCCGACGCACGCGAGTCCCGCCCGTATCTGTCGTCGGACCAGAGCGCGGATGGGCGTTGCGGCACGCTCGTTGCTGAACCATAAGAGCGTCACCCACAACCGGAGAACCGTCATGCCAGAGCAGAAAACCTTGAAGCGTGCCGCGGCCGATAAACGCGCGGGCAAATCAGCGAGTACCCAAGCGGGAGAGTTCGTCAAGGAACAGGTGGACAAGGTCCGCGCCGGCAAGCACGGCGTGCGCTCACCGAAGCAGGCGATCGCGATCGGGCTGTCCGAGGCGCGGCGCGCCGGTGTCGACCTAAAGCCGCCGAAGAAGGGCGCGACGAGCGAGGCGACCCGCAAGAAAGCGCAGAAGGACAGTGCGGCGGGCAAGCACGCCGGCGCTGCAAAGAAGAGCGCGAGCAAGGAGTCGAGCGCTAAACGCTCGCGTGTGTCGGAGAGCGTGCTCAAGCGCGAGAGCAAGGCCGGGGCGTCGTCGGCGGCGATGTCGAAGCAGGCGAAGTCGGCGGCGGCCAAGCGGCCTGCCGCGAGCCGCTCGGCCGCAGCCAAGAAGGCCGCGGCGACCAAAGGCGCGGCTGGACGCTCCGCTGCCGCGAAAAAGGCCGCGCAAACGCGGGCGTCGCGCGCGCATCACTGAGCTTTGCGGCTCGCAAAGCGGCGGCAATGGAAAAGAGCGGCGGCACCCATGCGCGTGCCGCCGCTCTTTCGTTGTCGCCCGGTGGCGGGCTTGCCTGCCTACTTACTGCACCGTCGCCAGCACCTCGCCAACCGTGCGGAAGAGCCGCGCGATCTGCTCTTCGTCGATGATAAGCGGCGGCGAGAACGCGAGGATGTCGCCGGTGAAGCGGATCAGCACGCCCGCCTCGAAGCATTTGACGAACGCCTCATAAGCGCGCGCGCCCGGCGCACCGTCGCGCGATTCGAGCTCGATGCCCGCGACGAGGCCGAGATTGCGCACGTCCTTCACATGCTTCGCGCCGCGCAGCCCATGGGCGGCGGCTTCGAACGTCGGCGCGAGGCTGGCCGCGCGCTCGAACAGCTGGTCGCGGCGGTACAGATCGAGCGTCGCGATCGCGGCCGCGGCCGCCGCCGGATGCGCCGAGTACGTGTAGCCGTGGAACAGCTCGATCGCGCCCGGCGCGCCGCTGCCGACGACCGTGTCATGGATCGTGCGGCTCGCCGCGACCGCACCCATCGGAATCGACGCGTTGTTGATCGCCTTCGCCAAGGTCATCAGGTCCGGCGTGACGCCGAAGTGTTCGCTCGCGGTCGCGTTGCCGAGACGGCCAAAGCCGGTGATCACCTCGTCGAAGATCAGCAGGATGCCGTGCTTCGTGCAGATCTCGCGCAGCTTCTGCAGATAGCCTTGCGGCGGAATCAGCACGCCGGTCGAGCCGGCCACCGGTTCGACGATCACCGCGGCGATCGTCGAAGCGTCGTGCAGCGCGACGATGCGCTCCAATTCCTCGGCCAGATGCGCGCCCCATGCGGGCTGGCCCTTCGCGAACGCGTTGTGTTCGAGGTTGTGCGTGTGCGGCAGATGATCGACCGCCGGCAGCAGCGCGCCCGAGAACGTCTTGCGATTCGGTGCGATGCCGCCGACCGAAATGCCGCCGAAGCCGACGCCGTGATAGCCGCGCTCGCGGCCGATCAGACGCGTGCGCTGAGCTTCGCCGCGCGCGCGATGGTACGCGAGCGCGATCTTCAGCGCTGTGTCGACCGATTCGGAGCCCGAGTTCGTGAAGAAAATGCGGTCGAGTCCTTCCGGCATCAGCTCGGCAACCTTGGCCGCCGCTTCGAACGCGAGCGGGTGGCCCATCTGGAAGGTCGGCGCGAAGTCGAGCGTCGACAACTGCTGCGTGATCGCGGCGACGATTTCATCGCGGCTGTGGCCCGCGTTCACGCACCACAGTCCCGCGCAGCCGTCCAGAATCTCGCGCCCGTCGGTGCTTCGGTAGTACATGCCCTTCGCCGATTCCAGCAGGCGCGGCGCGGCCTTGAACTGGCGGTTGGCGGTGAAGGGCATCCAGAAGGACGACAAATCGTCGATGACGGGGCGCGAAGTCATGGCATCTCCTCGAAGTGGGTGTCGGTTGGGGGCTTTGAGCGTAGCCAAACTGTAGTCCTCGCGGTTTAATGGCGGCATAAACAGTTGACGAAGTGTGGTGCCAACTGTGCTGGTGGATTCGCGCGAACTGTCCCGGTAGGCGGGGCAGTCCACGCTTGGTCTTTTTTCCTGGTTTTTCGCCCAAAACATGATCGAACTGGACCTTCAACGCGACCGGCGTGCGGCGCCGACGCTCGTCGAACAGGTCGTGCAAGGCTTCGCGCGCGCGATCGATGCGCAATCGCTGCGCGCCGGCGCGCTGCTGCCGTCGGTGCGGCAGCTTGCGCAAAGCCACGCGCTGAGCACCTTCACGGTGACCGAGGCGTACAACCGGCTCGTGTCGATGGGGCTCGTGGTCGCGCGGCGCGGCTCCGGCTATCGGGTGGCGGCGCGCTCGCCGTCCGCGCGCGCGGCTGTCGCCGATTGGACGCCGCCGAGCCTGACCGCGACATGGCTGCTGTCCGACGTGTTCGCCGATCACTCGGTGCCGATCAAGGCGGGCTGCGGCTGGCTGCCGAGCGAATGGACCAACGAGAGCGGCCTGCAGCACTCGCTGCGTGCGCTGAGCCGGGTGCCGGCCGCGCGTCTCGGCGACTACGGCCATCCGTACGGCTTCGCGCCGCTGCGCGAACGCATCGCCGAACAACTCGATCGGCGCGGGCTGCCGGTCGACGTCGCGAACGTGCTGCTCACGCAGGGCGCGACGCAGGGACTCGATCTGATCGTGCGCACGCTGCTGCGCGCAGGCGATGCGGTCATCGTCGAGGACCCCGGCTACTGCAACCTGCTGCAGATCCTGAAGCTCGCCGGGCTGGTCGTGCATGGCGTGCCGCGCACGCCGGCCGGCGTCGATACTGAGGTTCTCGAAACGCTGGTCGCGCGGCACAAGCCGAAGGCGATCTTCGTCAACACCACGCTGCAGAATCCGACCGGCGCGACCTTCGGCATGTCGGCCGCGTTCCGCTTGCTGCAGATCGCCGAGCGCGAACGCATCTGGGTGATCGAGGACGACGTGAGCCGCGAACTCGCGCCGGCCGGCGCGCCGCTGCTGGCGGCGATGGAGGGCTTGCAGCGCGTGTTGCACGTCGGCGGCTTTTCGAAGACGGTGACGCCGTCGCTGCGCTGCGGCTACGTGGTGGCCGAGCAGGCGGTGCTGCGCGAGCTCGCGCGCACGAAGATGGCGGTGGGGCTGACGTCGTCGGAAACGATCGAGCGGATCGTCGACAAGGTGCTGGTGGAAGGGCGTTACGCGCGCCATGTCGAGATGGTCAACGAGCGGCTGAAGCTCGCGCACGTGGCACTCGAAGAACGGCTCGACGCGCTCGGGCTCGAGGTGTTTCATCGGCCGCGCGCGGGGCTCTTCATGCTGGCGCGTCTGCCGATCAAAGCGGAGCACGCCGCCGAGGTCGCGACCGCCGCGCTCGCGCACGGCATCTGGCTCGCGCCGGGCTCCTACTTCCGTCCCGACGACGCGCCGAGCGCGTGGTTCCGCTTCAACGCGCCGTATTCGACCGACGACGCGTTGTGGCGCTTCATCGAGAGGGTCGGGCAGGGGGCGTGGTAGACGCGGCGGCGCGTCGAACGCTCAGCCGCCGTGCCCGAACAGCTTCAGTGCGATCGGATACAACGATCCCACGAGCAACAGCGCCATCGCGACGTTGAAGATGCGCAGCCGTTTCGGGTTCGACAGCACCTCGCGCATCGCCGTGCCGAAACCAGCCCACACGCAGATGCACGGAAAGCCGATCACATAGAACACCGCGGCCATTGCAACGGCGTTCATGCCGAAGCTGTTGCTCAGATGAATCGTCGTCGCGGCGGTCAGCACCATCATCCACGCCTTCGGATTGACCCACTGAAACGCGATTGCTTCATGAAAGCGCATCGGGCGCCGTTCGCCGTTCCTGAGCTTCAGCTCGCCCGACGTGCCGATTTTCCACGCGAGATACAGCAGATAAGCGACGCTGACGACTTCGAGCACCGTGTACAGCAGGGGAAAGTGCGCGAACGCTTCGCCGAGGCCCACGCCGACCGACAACATCAACAGCACCACGCCGACGCTGATGCCGGACAGATGCGGCAGCGTGCGGCGAAAGCCGAAATTGACGCCCGATGCGAGCAGCATCGTGTTGTTCGGACCGGGCGTAATCGAGGTAACGAGCGCGAACAGAATGCCGGCGGGCAGCGCGCTGAGCGTGACGAAAGACATGGGGGATGGCTCCGGTGTCGCCAACAGAAACGGTGAAGCTCATTCTAGCGATAGGTCCCGGTACAGTACCTGTACGGTTTTGAAAATGGTGTCCGGTACGGATCTATGATGAATTGATGAGCGGACAACGCCGTTGCACGGCGTGGCGACACTCGGTAGTTAACATATGTTGCAAGTATTTTTTTAATGGCAACATATGTAGACGGCTGGCACAGCAGCCCGCCATCCATCAGGAACCTGCAGAACGCTCGGAGATACCTATGAAAGTGATGAATTGGTCCGCTGTTGCCGTGCTCGTGGCGACAACCTTGGTGAGTACTGCCGCGTTCGCGCAGGACACGACGTCCACGCTCGCGAAGATCCAGCAAAGCGGCGTGATCGCGATTGGCCATCGCGAGACCTCGGTGCCGTTTTCCTACGTCGATGCGAACAACGAAGTGATCGGCTTTTCGCAGGACTTGTGCAACAAGATCATCGATGCGGTGAAGACGAAAACGAAGCGTCCGGACCTCAAGGTTCGCTTCATCCCGGTGACCTCGCAGAATCGCATCCCGCTCGTACAGAACGGCACAGTCGATCTCGAATGCGGCGTGACGACCAATCTCGCCGCGCGCCAGAGCCAGGTGAGTTTCGGCGACACGTTCTTCGTCGCGACGACACGTCTTCTGACGCGCAAGGACTCCGGCATCAAGGACTTCCCGGATCTCGCGGGCAAGACGGTGGTGACCAATCAAGGCACGACGTCCGAGCGCATCCTGCGCAAGATGAATGAAGACAAGAAGATGAACATGCAGATCATCAGCGCGAAGGACTACGGCGAAGGGCGCCTTACGCTCGAAAGCGGCCGTGCCGTCGCGTACATGATGGATGACGTGCTGCTTGCCGGCACGCGCACGCTGACCGCCAAGCCGTCGGACTGGATCATCACCGGCACGCCGCAATCGTCGGAAGCGTATGGCTTCATGTTGCGCCGCGACGATCCCGAGTTCAGAAAGCTCGTCGACGACACGCTCGAACAGGTGATGAAAGGACCCGAAATCCACACGATGTACGACCGTTGGTTCGTCAAGCCGGTGCCGCCGAAGAACATCAGCTTCGACTTTCCGATGAGCGATTCGCTGAAGCAGCTTTACGCGCAACCGAACGACAAGGCGCTCGAATAACGGGTTTTGCCGCGATTGCCTGTAGGCATGGGTTTTTGTGTGGCAGCGTTTGGCTCTTTCCTCTATACCTGGCTATAGGCGGCGTGTTTCGGTTCAGCGTCGCCTGTAGCGGGAACGGAGGCGAAAAGTGAAGAAGCCGATGGAAACTTCACGGCGCGGACGGATTTTCCTCAGTGGGATCCTTCCTGCCGTGCTGGCGCTGGCAAGCGGCGTATTCGTGGTGTCCGCCAACGCCGACGCGCCCATGCGCGCGATCACGATCGTATCGGGCACCTATGGCGGGAATTGCGGCGCGCCGCCGGGCAACCTGACTCGCGAGCTCGAGCGTCATTGCAACGGACGGGAAACTTGCGATTACCCGCTGCCCGGTCTGCACAAAGGCGGCACGACGCTGGCATGCCCGCGCGACTTCCACGCCGAATGGCATTGCGACCACGCGGACTTCCACACCGCGGCGCTGGGTCCGGGCGCGAAATCGGGCGACACGCTCGTGCTGGGTTGCGTCGAGTCGCGTGGCGCGGGCAAATAGCTGCATGCGCGAATAAAAAGGCCGAGGCCTCGCGGGGCTCGGCCTTCGACTATTGCAGCGGTCTTTTAGCTGGTTTTACGAACCGGCGCGAAGCGCCGCTTGACGAGCGACGGCCCGATACGACGGAACCGCTCCCGTTTGTGTTCCTCTTCGAAGTGAGCGAGCGACGGCTTGATCAGATCGCTTCGCGACACGATTCCGATCAGACGCATGCTGTTGCCATCGGCGACCACCGGCAGGCGTTCGAGTCCTAGCACGGCGAGCCGCGTCGCCACGAGCCGGCAGGTTTCGGATGACAACGCGAATGCGGTGTTGTGCTGCGCGAACACGTCGGCGAGGGTCATCGCGCGCTTGCGCTCCGTGTCCTCGGCGCAGAAGCGTTCGAGCAACGGGCGGTCGGCCACGCCGATCACCGCGCCGTCGCGCACTACCGGATACGCGCGGTGCAGCTGGTTCGCGCCGAACAGCGTCTGCAGCGTTGCGCCGACCGTCGTGGCGGCATCGACCGATTCGACCGAAGCGGTCATCACTTCGTCGACATAGTGGCGCTCGAGCGGATCGACGCCGTACTCGCGATAGATGTGATAACCGCGTCGCGCGATTTTCTCGGTCATGATCGAGCGCCGCATCACCATCGTGGAGAAGCCGTGCGCGATCAGCGTTGCCGTCAGCAGAGGCAGCAGCGCATTGGCATCGTGCGTGAGGCCGAACGCGAACACGATGGCCGTCAGCGGCGCGCCGAGCGTGGCGCCAAGCGTCGCGGCCATGCAGACGAGCGGCCACAGCGCCGGCTCGCTGCCCGGCAGCCAGTGCGCGAGCACCGTGCCGAGTCCGGCGCCGAGCATCAGCAGCGGTGCGAGCACACCGCCCGACGTGCCCGAGCCGAGCGCGATGACCCACATCACAGCCTTCACGGTGAGCAGCAAAAGCGCGACCTGCACTGCAATATGCTGATGCAGCAAATCGCCGATCACGTCGTAACCGACGCCGAGCGCGCGCGGTTCGAGCCAGCCGCCAATGCCGACGACGATACCGCCTAGCGCGGGCCACCACATCCAGTGGATCGGCAGCTTGCCGAACAGGTCTTCCACCTTGTAGAGCGCGGCGGACAGGCCGGACGCAAGCGCGCCCGACAACACGCCAGCGACCGCGCACGACAGCAGGGACCAGCCATCGGGCGCGGCGGTCTGCAGCGGAAACAGCGGACCTGTACCGAAGAAAATCGCGCGAGCGAAGCCGGCGACCGCGCAAGCCACCGCGACCGGCAGGAAGCTGCGAGGGCGCCATTCGAACAGCAGCAGCTCGACCGCGAGCAGCACGGCCGCGAGCGGCGTGCCGAATACCGCGGTCATGCCGGCCGCGGCGCCGGCCACGAGCAGCGTCTTGCGCTCCGCCGACGTGACCTTCACGCACTGCGCGATCAGCGAGCCGAGCGCGCCGCCGGTCATGATGATCGGGCCTTCCGCGCCGAACGGCCCGCCGCTGCCGATCACGATGCCGGACGACAACGGCTTGAGCACGGCCACTTTCGGCGACATCTTGCTCTTGCCGAACAGGATCGCTTCGATCGCCTCGGGAATGCCGTGGCCGCGAATTTTTTCGGAGCCGAAGCGCGCCATCAGGCCGACGATCAAGCCGCCGATCACCGGCACGCCGATCATCCAGATGCCGAGCGTATTGGCGGCGGGCGAGCGGTCGACGAACGACAGCGTGCCGAAGAAAAACAGGTTGGTGAACAGGCGAATCAGGTTCAGCAGAACAAAAGCGGCAAACGTACTGACGAGGCCGATGCACGCGGCGAGCGCGAAAATGCCGGGCAGCCGTGCATTCGCCGCGAAGTCGCGTTTGTGGGAATCCATGCTCATGGTTAGTCGAGGTCGATCTGAGGAATCTGGAAGGAGCCTTCGAGCGACCTCAATTCGGCGCGATGCAGTTCCGCGAGCCGCTCGAGTACCCGTTCTCCCGCTTTTTCGATGTGTACTTCAACCTGGCGACGATCGGTTTCGCTGACCTGGCGGCGCACGAGACTCAGTGCCTCGCAGCGCGATACCAGTGCGACGACGCCGTGATGTTGCGCCTGCAGACGCTCCGCGAGTTCGCCGACGGTCGCCCAGTCGCGCTCGGGATAGCCCTTGATATGCAGCAACAACAGGTATTGCAACGGCGTGATGCCCTCGTTCTGCGCGGCCTGCTCCGAGAAGCGCTCGAAGCGCCGCATCTGGTAGCGAAACTCCGACAACTGCTCGAAATCGCTCTTGACGAGCTTGCGAGTCCGTACTTTCATGGGATATCCGCCGATGTGAAGAAACGGAAAATATATCACGACATGACGTATTTAGGTGGATTGCGGCCGTGGCAACGGCGTCGCGCGGCAGGTCTCCTTGCTCTTTTAACTGAAAATCAGGCCGCCTTGCGGGCTTGGGTGGCGGTCTGCCGGTACAGGCCGGAGATCAGGTCCACCTGCGTGATCATGCCGACCACGCGCCCCCCGCGATCGAGCACCGGCACGTGGTGGTGCCCGTAGTTCGCGAACATCGGCACGAGTTCCGTGATCGGATCGGAGGCGCCGACGGTGCACACGTCGGTGGTCATCAAGCTGCCGACGTTCGACGTGCGAAGCGCATCGCCGCGCAGCCAGCCGTCGAAGTAGTTCAGGATCGGACCGAGCGCGCCGAAGCTTTTCCTGTCGACGAAATCGGCGCGCGTGACGATGCCGAGCAGCTTCTGCTTCACATCGACGACCGGCAGCGCCTTCACGTTGTGGCGCCTGAACAGCTCCCATGCGGCGGCGGCGCGCGTGCCCGGCGACACCGACACGACATGGCGCGACATCACGTCTTCGCAGCGCAGTTCGTCGAAGCTGCGTGAGAAGGCCTGTAGCTGCGTTTCGCGCAGCAACGAATAGAGGTCGTCGGTGCCGATGTCGAGCATTTCGTCACGGCGTCGAAGCACGGCTTTGACGTCGTCGCGGGTGAAGCCGACGCGCGCGGCTTCGTCGGCGGCCTGGTTCGGCGTTGCGCGGTCCTGGCGTCCCGCATGCGGGTAGCGGTGGCCGGTTGCCGCGTGATAGACGAGCGCCGCGAATAGCAGCGCGGCCGACTGGATCGCGATCGGTTCGAGCACGAAGCGGTAGCCGAGCGCATGAATGACCGGGCCGCCCAGCACCGCCGTCAACGCGACCGCGCCCGACGGCGGGTGCACGCAGCGCAGCGCGAACATGCCGGAGATCGACAGCGCCACCGCGAGGGCGGCCGCCAGCGTCGGATCGCCGATCAGCATCGCGCAGGTCACGCCGACCGTCGCGGACACAAGGTTGCCGCCGATGATCGACCACGGCTGCGCGAGCGGGCTCGCGGGCACTGCAAACAGCAGCACCGCGGAGGCGCCCATCGGCGCGACCAGCAGCGGAATGTTTGCGGCGGGACCGAGCAGCAGATACATCAGACCGCCGGTGAACGCGATGCCGAGCAGCGCGCCGAGGCACGAACGCGCACGCTCGTGCCATTTCACGGTGACCGGTGCGGGGAGAAAGCTGGCAAGCCAGCCGAGAGCAGGAGAGCGGGACAAGATAGGAGCGGAAAGTAGTCGAAGATGCCGGGCCCGACATTACCGGGGAAACCCTGGCAACGCGAATACAGTCTGGTCATGATTATATTTCAATGTGATATAAAAAGTTCTCCAACCCCCGCGCGGCGCGCGAAATCTGTCGCATATCGCAGAGAGTCGAGCGCGCGCCCGACCTCCTTCAGCCTGGCCCCACACACCGATCCGCACCGATCCGACCACACTTCGGCTCGACGCAGATTCATCGCGCGTACCCCGTGGGCATGTATCGGTGTCGCGCGGTATATGTCACGAACTGACATATAATTAATTGATGACTTGCCGCGCGGCGCAAGGAGGTTCTCATGTCGAGCTTCAAGCGCATTCTTCTCTGTTACGACGGAACACGCGAAGGACAACACGCATTGAAGGACGGTGCCGCTCTCGCGCAAGACCTGAACGCGGAAGTGCACCTGCTTTCCGTGCTCAACAATACGGCGTGGATGCAGGGCGCGGACATCACGTCCGCGGTGCCGGTCGATTTCATCAACGAATCCGCCAAAGCGCTGCTCAACGAGGGCTTGCAGAAACTCGCCGCGCGCGGAATCCGCGCGACCGGTCATCTCGCGATCGGTGAACCACTCGACGAGATTCCGTTTTTCGCTAACGATCTGAAGGTCGATCTGGTCGTCGTTGGTCATCGCCGCAGTCACGGACTCGCGCGATGGTGGGGTGGCCGGCACGACGGGCTGCTGCTCGATCGCGTGACATGCAGTGTGCTGGTGACGATGGGCGCGGCAGCCGGTGCGCCGGCCGCAGTCGCAGGCACGGGCGAGACCGAGCGGTCCGCCGAACATTCATGAGCGTTGTGTTGTTTGTGTTGAGTTGAGAGTTGTGTTGCGTTGCGTTGGCACGGGGGCACACCATGAAAGTCGTCGACGAACAGTTCAATCATCCCCAGCCCGTCAAGCACAGCGATAACGAAAAGAGCAAGCTGCCGCAGCGCGCCGCCGATGCGCAGCGGCCGAAGAAGAAACCCGAAGGCGAGCCGCCGGTCGAGTGACGCGGGACGGCGCCACGCCGTTCAATTCGCGCGTAAATGCTAAAACGCTGCCAGGCCCGAAAGCCTGGCAGCGTTTTAGTCATGCATGCGAGTCGCCCGGCCCGATTATCGTTCAAATGCGAATCGTTCCTATTGAAGAACTGCGGAAGAACTGCGGGAGAACTGCGACGATTTACCGGACAGATGGCAAAAGTGGGTGTTTCTGATGGCGTCATGACGCCGTGATGCGCAGGTTTGACGGCACCGCAAGGACGGTACAGCGTTTGCTACCCGCCCAAAGGTTTAACCGCAGGCCGCCATACATGTCACGAAATTCGACTACCTGCCAGAGATGGAGCGCCCGAGAGGTCCAGCTATTGCACGACGTGCCGCGCGTGCTCGTCGTCGACGACAACGAGAGCGCCGCCGAAGCGCTTGCCACCTGGCTGTCCTACGAGGGCGTCGAGGCGCGCGCCGCGACCGGCTGCACGGCGGCGCTGCGCTGCGTGCGCAACTGGGTTCCCGACGTCGTCGTGCTCGACATCATGATGCCGGAGCGCGACGGCTACGAAACGGCGAGCGCGCTGCGCCGCTATCTGCCGACGCACAGCCTCGGCATCGTCGCGTTCACGTCGCTGGACGAAGATCATGTGAGGGAAACCGGCCGCGAGCGTCACAATTTCGACGGCTATTGCCAGAAGGGCACCGCGCCTGCCGCGCTGCTCGCATTGTTGCGAGGGCTGTGGCGCGGATGAAGACGGCGCCCGCGTCGAAAACCTGGCGGCGTGGACATCTCTGCACACCGCCGGGCTGGTCAACCGCGCTTTTCAGTCGGGCGCGCAACCCGCCGGGCTCAACCGCTCAGCTCTTCCGCGCGGCCGGCAACCAGCCGGCTTCGACACCGAACTGCGCGATCTGTTTCGCGACCGCATCGGCTAGGCGCTTTGCATCGTCCGACACGCCCGCGCGCTTCGTTTCGGTCACGCCGTGCAGGCCCGCGCCGGCCGCTGCCGCGGTCGCGACGGTGCCGGCCGCCGCGCCGACCCCGGCGGTTTCGACCATGCCCGGCATCTTGCCGCTGTCCGCGTTGGCCGTGAATCTCTGCACGACGCGCGGCGCGCCCACAGCGGGTTGGTAGACGATCTGCACCGCGCTGCTCACCTCGCTCTTGCCCGCGCCGAGCCCGATCAGCGTGCGGCGGCGGCGATTGCCGGCGTCGATCGTCTCGAAGCTGCCTTGCACGAGCAGCACGTTCTGGCCGGCGGGCACCGGCGCGTCGGTGCGCACCGCGTGCAGACCCATCGCCTGCAGCTGATGGACGATCTCGTCGGCGACCTGCTCGCGCACCTTGGTGGCATCGGCAACCTGCTTCTGCGCGTCCGACGAACCGGACATCTGCGTCTTCAGTTTCTGCAGCATGCCGCTGTTATCGAGCTTGACCTGCTGCGGATCGGCATCGAACGTGTACACGTAGATCGTGTCCGGATGCATCGTCGACTGCGTGCCTGCGCCGGCCGTCGTGGACGTGCTCGTCGCGCTCAGATTCGTGACGCTGGCGCCGGCGCAGCCGCTCAGCAGCGCGCTGCCGCACACGAGTGCCATGCAGGTGAAACGGGCGGCGTTCTTTTTGATGAAGTTCACTGAAGTCAACATGATGATCCTGTCGTCGGCACGCGGTGCCAGTGGGTTCGAGTCCATCGCCGATGATCGGGCAACCGTGGGATCGTCGATCATCGGCGAAGGGATTCGCACGTGAAGCCTTTCGATCTCATGCGTCTGTGATTCGTCACGCACCGGCAGCGAACGAAGTATGGGCGAGCGGCCCGCCGAACTCCATTCAACAATTATTTCGAGCGATGTCACGACGACATGAAGGCGCGAAGCGCGGGGAGCCGCGGCGAAGCGCGACACCAGACGGCGGGGAGCGGGACGAAGAAGAGAGAAGGCGCGGACGTCGGGCCGCCGATCAGTTCAAAGCGAGCTTGACGATGCAGCACAGCACGAACACGAGCAGGGCGGCGGCAATGGCCATGTCCATTGGATAGCGCATTCCTTCACCCTGTCCTGACGTTGCGGAGCTCCTATCGTAATCACCTGACGGAAGATGAAAAGCGTCAGTGAAGCGCCAATGTGGGACAGGCAACGAAGTCCCGCACAGCCGCGCGTAGGGGGGCTGCGGGAGCGCTTCCACCCATCGGCGAGAGGCAGCGAAGCACCGATCGCTCGATTGCGCTCGCATGCTTCGGCGCAAAAAAAGCGCCGCGTGGCGCGGCGCTCCATTCGCAATTCGCGACGAAGATTTATTGCGCTTGCGCGGCTGGCAGACCCGGCGGCGTGCCATGCGGCGCCTTGTTCACCGCAGCGAGATCTTCTGCGAGACTCGTGCGCAGTGTCGCGATAGCTTGCTCGGGATTGGCGGGCTTCAGCTGCTCGCGCGCCAGCGAGTCGTACACGTAGTGGCGCAGCATCGGGTCCTGGGTCTTGTTCAACACGTCGTGGTAGACCGCGACGATCTCGCCTTGACGGCCGCTCAGCGCATACAGACGGCGCAGCTGTTCGAGATCGTTGATCACCGCGAAAGCTGGGCTCGGATGACCCATCATCGGACCATGCTCCGGCGGCCCGTCGCCGCGCGGACCGCCGTCGTGCATCACGGCGGGCGGGGGCGGTGGCATGCCGTCGTCGGCAAGCGCGGCCGTCGCGATTATGCCAAGAACCGCGGCCACGGCCGCGCTGAGGATTGCTTTTCTCATGATGCCTCTCCCAGCGAAAACAACGCCGGCGCCCCGATGGACCGGCTCCTCGCAACGATAGTCGACACGCTGATCCGCCGGGTTACGAAAGCCATTCAGTAACTTTCCGAGCCTTTCGAAGCACGCGCATACATCTCGACGCGACGCACGTCACCGCGCACGAATTTGCGTCAGGGTGAGCGCCGCTGGCGCAACGCAGCCGGATAGCGCATGATTGCTGCGATGTGCCGTGTGACCCCCAAAAGCACGTCGCCGAGGCGGCACGCGCGGCACACGCAGCCGCCGGCATCGGCGTCGCGCCTGGAGCGGGCGGCGCAGAGGCGATGAGTCTTCAACCGCAAGGAGGATTTCGCATGGACCGACCCGATGCAGCCAATCCGTTTGGCGATCTGACCAAAATGCTGGAACAGTTCAAGCTCCCCGGCTTCGACGTACCCGCCATCATGGAAGCACGCCGCAAAGACATGGAAGCGCTGGTTCAGGCGAATCAGACAGCATTCCAGGGGATGCAGTCGCTCGCGCAGAAACAGGCCGAGATGCTGCGCAGCACGCTGGGCGAGCTGCAGGCACTGACTGCGCAACTCACCGCGGCTGGCGCCGCGCCGTCGAGCAAAACCGCGGAGCTGATCCAGCAGAGCCTGCACAAATCGCTCGCCGATATGCAGCAGCTTGCGCAAGCCGCGTATCAGACGCAGGCGGAGTCGTATGCGGTGATCGCGAAACGCGTAGAGGAGAATGTGCAGGAGCTGAAGTCGCTTCTTGAACAGCAGAAGAAGTAGCGCACGCCGCGAGTTCCGAACCATCTATGTCGCGGAGGGCCGTCAAGCCCTCCGCGATTTTTTTGTCCGTTATTCGGTAGACGCTTACATCGATAAAAAAACGCTGCCCTCATTCACAGCTTCTACGCGTGACGACCGAAATTTCCGCAGCCTGCTGCTTCTAAATATCAGAAGAAAACCAAGGCATTGTCGCCAAAAGACTTTGTCCGCACTGATCGAGCGTAGTCGAACGATCCAGCAACCTCCAAAGGCTCGAATCGCGCAGCAAACGATTGCCGCGCGCCATTCCCCTGACTTAAAGTTTCGCCCCGCCTTTCCGTAGACGCATTCACGCAGCCCAACCGGCGTGAAGGCAACCCGCCGTAGCCGGTCAGGTGTGCGCCCTCGTTTCGCGTTTTCACCTGGGAAGGAAATCTTTTGAATCCGAAGCTACTTACCCGCATTGCCTGCGCAGTGCTCGGGGCATGCTGCGCGTTGCCGTTCGCCGCGCACGCGACGCTCGGCCAGAACGCCAGCACCGTCGACGCCGATCAGGCGCGCCTGCACGCAGTCGCTCATGCGGCCAGCGCACAGGGCGCCTATTCGGTGCACGCGCTGACGCTGCCGTCCGGCACCCAGGTGCGCGAATTCGTAGCGGCCAACGGCATCGTGTTCGGCGTCGCGTGGGATGGCCCGACGCTGCCCGATCTGAGGGCGATGCTCGGCGCATCGTTCGACGCCTACGTCGCAGCCAGCGCGACGCGTCGCGGCGTGCCGCTCGCGGTGTCGAACAGCGATCTCGTAGTGTTCTCGAGCGGCCATCTGCGCGCCTTCACCGGCTACGCGTATCTGCCGCAGGCGGTGCCGGGCGGCGTCGATGTCCGCGTCATTCAATAACGGAGCGAACATGCGATCCAGGTCTTCGTGGATGACTCGGCTGGGCGCGACGCCCGTCGTGGTTCTGGCGCTGCTGTTGAGCGCGTGCGGCGGCGGGGGTGGTGGTGGCGGCAGCGCGAGCACCACGGCCAATTCGAGCACGTCCGGGAGTTCGACCGGCTCATCGGGTTCGACCGTGACCAATACGTCGCCGTCGCCGCAAGTGCTGGCCGCCAACGCGGTGCGCGTGACGGTCGACTCGGGCATCAGCAACGTGCCGAACATGCCGTTCGTCAGCATCACGATCTGCGCGCCCGGCACCGGTAATTGCCAGACGATCGATCACGTGCTCGTCGATACCGGCTCGTGGGGCGTGCGCGTGTTCGCATCGCAACTGCCCGCGTCGATGAGCCTGCCGCAGCAGAAGGACGGCGCGGGCAATTCCGTCGCCGAATGCATGCAGTTCTTCGACGGCTATACGTGGGGCGCGGTGAAGCTCGCCGATGTGCAGATCGCCGGCGAGAAAGCCGCGTCGCTGCCGATCCAGCTGATCGATCCGGGCTACGCATCGCTGCCGGGCGATTGCGCGGCCGTCGGCGCGCCGCGCAATACGCCGGCGACCTTGCAGGCCAACGGCATTCTCGGCATCGGCGTGTTCAAGCACGACTGCGGCGCGAGCTGCGTGCAGCAGGCGATTCCCGCGACCTACTACGGTTGCAGCGGCGCCAACTGCATCTCGATACCGCTCGCGGAAACGTATCAGGTCGCCAATCCGGTGCCGTACTTCGCGACCGACAACAACGGCTCGGTGCTCAGTCTGCCGACCGTGTCGGGCGGTGCGCCATCCGTGTCGGGGCAACTCGTGTTCGGCATCGGCACGCAGGGCAACAATGCGCTCGGCGCGGCGCAGGTGATCGGCGTGAGTCCGTCGAACGGCACGTTCACGACGGTGCAGAACGGCAGCACGTACACGCGCAGCATTATGGACAGCGGCTCGACGGGACTCTTCTTTCAGACCACCTCGATGCCGGCCTGCGCGAGTCCGAACAGCGCGTATTACTGCCCGAGCTCGACGCAGCAGTTGAGCGCGATGATCGAAGGCGTGAACGGCACGACGAGCGCGGTGACGTTCAACGTCGGCAATGCGATGTCGATCGCGCAGACTTATAGCGGCGACTCGGCATTGCCGCTGCTCGCGGGACCTGCCTTCGTCACGTCGACGGTGTTCGATTGGGGGCTGCCGTTCTTTTATGGCCGCAACGTCTATGCGGCGATCGAGCAGCAGTCGACGCCGGGTGGGAAGGGGCCTTATGTGGCGTACTGAAGCGCTGATCGTGTGATGAAAGCCCGCTGCCGGTTGATCCGCCAGCGGGCTCATTTATGCGCTCATGTGCTCGCGGTCGCTCCGGTTGTCGCGCTTGCCGCCCGCCGCCGCGATCACGCGATGCACGAAGCGCAGCTTGTCGACCACCGGCGCGGCGAGCGTGAACGGATAGCCGTCGGGCATGCCCAGACTGCGGTTCAGGCTGTTCAGCGCGTACGTGAGTGGAAACCAGCGCTTCATCAGATTGCCGAAGCTCGCATCCTCGACCGGCGTGCGGTCGGTCAGCGTCGGCTCGCTCGGATCGTCGGGCAGCAGCGCGAGTCCGTACGACGTCGAGGTATCGAGCACATCGACGATCAGCAGATAGTGCGCCCACGTCTCCGCCCAGTCTTCCCACGGATGCATCGTTGCGTACGCGCTGATGTACGACGCCTGCCAGTCGGCCGGCGCACCGTCGCGATAGTAGTCGTTCAGCGCTTCGCCGTAGTCGGCCTGCTCGTCGCCGAACAGCTTGCGAAACGGTTCGAGCCAGCGCGGCTCGTTTTCGATCAGCTGGCTGAAGAAATAGTGGCCGGTCTCGTGACGGAAGTGGCCGAGCAGCGTGCGGTACGGCTCGCCCATCGCGGTGCGCACTTTCTCGCGATGCGCGTCGTCGGCCTCGGCGATGTTCAGCGTGATCAGCCCGTTGTCGTGACCGGTCATCACCGGCTCGCCATCGCCGCCGTTGGCGAGAAATTCGAAGGCGAGACCGCGCTCGGGGTCCGCGTCGCGCGATTGCACATCGAGGCCGAGCTCGCCTAGCGTGTACAGCAGACGCCGTTTCGCGACTTCGAGCCGGTACCAGTAGAGCCGGTTTTCCGGTTCGCTCAGGTTCGGAATCGTGCGAGTCAACTGACAGGCGCGGCACAGCGTGTCGGGCGAATCGGCGGGGATCATCCAGTTGCAGACGTTTTCGACCGCGTAGTTGTGGCATTGCCGGAACAGCGCGCCGTTCGCCTCCGGATGCAGGCTGCGCCAGCGGCCGTCGCCGGCGTCATCGAACGCGCTGATTTCGCGCAGTTCGGGGAGATAGCCGAGCAGCGAGTCGCAGCGCTCGCAGCGGACGTTCTCGTAGAACAACAATTGCGCGCAGCGATTGCAGTGGAAGGTTTTCATCGGGCCGGCCTTGTGATCAGTGCGATGTCGGTTGCGGTGACGAACGATCGCAATCTTCATGCCGCGATTGCCAGAAGTCACCGCTTTAACGCACAGTACGGTCATGATCGTGCATCGGTGCTGCGCCGCTTTGGTGCACGGTCCGACGTAGCCCAACGGCAAGACAACAGATACGCAAAACGCACACGCAATTCAGGCAACACCAAACGATTCACACGAGTTTGACCAGCAACGGCATAGAGCTTGCTTTTTTGGCAGGCTGCGCCTTTCGTCGAGGAGTCCGGAGTGTCCATACGCGTCGCCTTGCATCACGTTACTCATTACCGCTACGACAGACTGGTTACGCTGTCGCCCCAAGTGGTGAGGCTGCGGCCCGCGCCGCATTGCCGTACGCCGATCCTGTCGTACTCGATGCGCGTCGAACCCGCGAGGCACTTCATCAACTGGCAGCAGGATGCGTTCGCGAACTATCAGGCGCGGCTGGTGTTCCCCGAGCAGACGCGCGAGTTCAAGGTGAGCGTCGATCTGGTCGCCGAGATGGCCGTCTACAACCCGTTCGACTTTTTTCTGGAACCATCGGCCGAGCGGTTTCCGTTCGACTACGCGCCGGAGCTCGCGGCCGAACTCGCGCCCTACTGCGTGAAGCGACCGATGACCCCGCGCTTCGCCGCGTTCGTCGCGAGCATCGACCGCACGCCGGCCGGCACCGCGAACTTCCTGGTGGCGCTCAACCAGCGGCTGCAACGCGAAATTCGCTATCTGATCCGGATGGAGCCGGGCGTTCAGTCGCCCGAGGAAACCTTGGTCAACGCGTCGGGCTCGTGCCGCGATACGGGCTGGCTGCTCGTCGAGACGTTGCGGCAACTGGGCTTCGCGGCGCGCTTCGTGTCCGGCTATCTGCTGCAGCTCGCGCCCGACGTCAAATCGATCGACGGCCCGAGCGGCACCGAGGTCGACTTCACCGACCTGCACGCGTGGTGCGAGGTCTATCTGCCGGGCGCGGGCTGGATCGGGCTCGATCCGACCTCGGGGCTGCTCGCCGGCGAAGGCCATATTCCGGTTGCCTGCACGCCGGAGCCGGGCAGCGCGGCGCCGATCTCGGGCGCGGTCGACGAATGCGAGGTCGAATTCGGACACACGATGTCGATCGAACGCGTGCTGGAGTCGCCGCGCGTCACGAAGCCGTACAGCGAAGCCGCTTGGCACGACGTGCTGAAGATGGGCGCGCGGGTCGACTATGAACTCGCCGACATGGATGTGCGACTGACGATGGGCGGCGAGCCGACCTTCGTGTCGGTGCGCGATCGCGATGCCGCCGAATGGAACACCGACGCGCTTGGACCCACCAAGCGCGGCTACGCGGTCGCGCTGATGGACCGGCTGCGTGAGCGCTACGGCGCGAACGGCTTCCTGCATATCGGCCAGGGCAAGTGGTATCCGGGCGAGCAACTGCCGCGCTGGGCGATGTCGCTGTACTGGCGCGCCGACGGCGAGCCATGCTGGCGCAACCCGGCCCTGTTCGCCGATGAACGGGAGCCTGGCCGCTACACGGCCGGCGACGCACAACGCTTCATCGCGCATCTGGCGGCGAAGCTGTCGCTCGACGCGGACTGCATCCAGCCCGGCTACGAGGACACCTGGTACTACCTGTGGCGCGAGCGTCGCCTGCCGGTCAACGTCGATCCATTCGACGCGCGCCTCGACGACGAACTCGAACGCGTGCGGCTGCGCCGCGTGTTCGACGCCGGGCTCGCGAGTCCGGCCGGCTACGTGTTGCCGCTCGGCCGCGAGCGCGGCGCGCCGGGCATCGCGGTGAAGTGGATCACGGGCCGCTGGTTCTTCCGCGACGAACGCATGTATCTGATCCCCGGCGATTCACCGATGGGCTACCGGCTGCCGCTCGATTCGCTGCCGTGGGTGTCGAAGACCGACTATCCGTATCAGCACGCGCACGATCCGTTCGCGCCGCCGCAGCCGTTGCGCACGGCTGCGCAGTTGCGCGTGCAGTACGAAGGCGGGCGCGAGAGCCGGCAGATCGCCGAGGAACAGACCCGCGCGCGGCAGGCGGCCGCGCTGTCGCTGTCGGCGGCCGATCTGCTGAGCGGCATGCCGCAAGGCGGCGTGCTCGCGTATGCGCCGCCGCGCCATGACGAAGCGCTGCCGGCGCGTGGCGAATCGTCGAAGGACACGCTGCGCACCGCGGTATGCGTCGAGGCACGCGACCCGAAGCGCGCGGCCGGCCCGAAAGCCGAAGCCGATTCCTTCGGCAGCGGCCGCACGCTGCTGCACGTATTCATGCCGCCGCTGACCGATCTCGACGACTATCTCGACCTGCTTGCCGCGGTCGAAGCGACGGCCGAGGAGCTGAAGATGCAGATCGTGCTCGAAGGCTATCCGCCGCCGCGCGATCCGCGCCTGAAGGTGCTGCAGGTGACGCCGGACCCCGGCGTGATCGAAGTCAACATTCATCCGGCCGCGAACTGGGACGAGCTCGTCGATCACACCGAGTACCTGTATCAGTCGGCCGCGCACAGCTATCTGAGCAGCGAGAAGTTCATGCTCGACGGGCGCCACACCGGCACCGGCGGCGGCAATCACTTCGTGCTCGGAGGTGCGACGCCGGCCGACAGCCCGTTCCTGCGCCGGCCCGACCTGCTCGCGAGCCTGATCGCGTACTGGCACAACCATCCGTCGCTGTCGTATCTGTTTTCGGGGCTGTTCATCGGACCGACGAGCCAGGCACCGCGCGTCGACGAAGCGCGCAACGACCAGGTCTACGAACTCGAAATCGCGTTCGCCGAGTTGCAACGGCAGGTCGATCTGCTCGGTGGCCGCGACAGCGGCAACCTGCCGCCGTGGATGATCGATCGCGCGCTGCGCAACATCCTGATCGACGTCACCGGCAACACGCACCGCGCCGAGTTCTGCATCGACAAGCTGTATTCGCCAGACGGACCCGCAGGCCGCCTCGGTCTGCTGGAGCTGCGCGGCTTCGAGATGCCGCCGCACGCGCGCATGAGTCTGGTGCAGCAATTGCTGCTGCGCGCCCTCGTCGCGCGATTCTGGCGCATGCCGTACACGCGGCGGCTCACCCGCTGGGGCACCGAGCTGCACGACCGCTTCCTGCTCGGCACCTTCGTAAAGATGGATTTCGACGACGTGCTCGCCGACCTCGGTGAAGCGGGCTTCGCCTTCGATAGCGCGTGGTTCGCGCCGCACTTCGAATTCCGCTTTCCGCTCGTCGGCGAGATGACGCTGAGCGGCATCGACCTGACGATCCGCAACGCGCTCGAACCGTGGCACGTGATGGGCGAGGAGGGCTCCGCCGGCGGCACGGTGCGCTATGTCGATTCGTCGGTCGAGCGGCTCGAAGTGCGCGCGCTCGGGTTGAACGGCAATCGTCACGTGCTGAGCGTCAACGGCGTGCCGGTGCCGCTGCAACCGACCGGCCGCGTCAGCGAGTACGTGGCCGGCGTGCGTTTTCGCGCTTGGGCGCAATCGTCGGCGCTGCATCCGACGATCGGCGTGCACGCGCCGCTCACGTTCGACCTCGTCGACACCTGGAGCGGCCGCTCACTCGGCGGATGCCAGTATCATGTCGCTCATCCGGGCGGGCGCAACTATCAGACCTTCCCGGTCAACGCCTACGAGGCGGAAAGCCGGCGACGCGCGCGTTTCTTCCCGTCGGGTCATACGCCGGGACCGCTCGCCGTGGGCCGACCGCAACGCAGCCTCGAGTTTCCATTCACGCTCGATCTGCGCCACAGTTGAACAACACGCATCGCTGACACCACACGACCTTGGCCTTTCAATCGACCTTGCCCTTCGAAGCGTCCGCGATGCCGGCGGACGCTTCGTCCCTATTGCGGTTGCTGCCGGGTCATGACGGACATTGGGACGAGCTGCGCGACGCGTCGGGCGCGCTGCGCGAGCCGTGGCGGCAGTTCTTCGCGCTGCTCGACGAGGACGGCGTGGCGCGGCTCGCGGACCATCACGCGTCGATCGCGCGGCAGATCCGCGATAACGACATCAGCTACAACGTCTACGCGGACAACGGCAAGTCGCGGCCCTGGGCGCTCGATCTGCTGCCGTTCCTGATCAGCGAGGCCGAGTGGGCGCAGCTCGAGCGCGGCGTCGCGCAGCGCGCGCGTCTGCTCAACGCGATCGTCGCCGATATCTACGGACCGCGGACGCTGCTGGAACATGGGCAACTGCCGCCCGCGCTGGTGTTCGGCCATCCCGGCTATCTGCGTTCGGTGAAGGGCTTCACGCCGGCCGGTGGCCAGTATCTGCAGGTCGTCGCGCTCGATCTCGCGCGCACGCCGGGCGGCGAGTGGAGCGTGATCGCGCATCGCACCGAGGCGCCGTCCGGTCTCGGCTACGCGCTCGAAAACCGACTGATCGTGTCGACGCTGCTCGCCGAGCCGTTCCGCTCGCTGCGCGTGAGCCGGCTTGCGCCGCTCTATTCGCAACTGATCGCGACGCTCGTGCAGGCCGCGCAAGCGACGATGCGCGACGAGGAAAGTGCCGACGCTTCACCGCATATCGCGCTGCTCACGCCGGGGCCGTACAGCGAAACCTATTTCGAGCATGTGTTTCTCGCGCGCTATCTCGGCGTCACGCTGGTCGAAGGCAAGGATCTGACCGTGCGCGGCGACCGGCTCTATCTGAAGACCCTGGCGGGCCTCGAACGCGTGCACGTCGTGCTGCGCCGTCTCGACGACGCGTTCTGCGACCCGGTCGAGCTGCGCGCCGATTCGACGATCGGCGTGCCCGGGCTGTTGCAGGTAATGCGCGCGGGCAACGTGATCGTGTCGAACGTGCCGGGCTCGGGGTTCGCCGAGTCGCCGGCGTTGCACGGTTTCATGCCCGGTATCGCCGAAGCGTTGCTCGGCGAAGAGCTGCTGCTGCCCGGCGTGCCGACCTGGTGGTGCGGCGAACAGGCCGCGCGCGAGCATGCGTTCGCGCATCTCGACGACGCGTTGATCGTGCCGACCTGGCCGCTCGCGGGACGCGATGCGCCGCCCGGCATCGAACGGGGCCGACAGCCGCTCGCGGCATGGCGCGAGCGCATCGACGCGTTGCCCGACGCGTTCACGATCCAGCAGGAGCAGCGCTTTTCCTGCACGCCGCGCTACGAGGAGGGCACGATCGGCGGGCGACCGTCGGTGCTGCGCGTCTATGCGATCGCCGACGTCGACGGCGGCTGGCACGTGATGCCGGGCGGCTTCACCCGCATGGCCGCCGAGCGGCAGACCACGGTATCGATGCAGCATGGCGGCAGCAGCGTCGATACCTGGGTGCTGTCGAGCCAGCCAAGCTCCACGTTCACGCTGCTGCCTTCGCCGATGCAGCCCGCCGACCTCACGCGCAAGCATCGCACGGTATCGAGCCGCGCCGCCGAGAACCTGTTCTGGGCGGGCCGCTACGGCGAGCGCGCGGAAAACAATGTGCGGTTGCTGCGGCTGATTCTCGGCTCGCTCGAAGGCAACGACGCCGACGCGATGTTCGCGACGCTGGTCGAACTCGCGACATGGTGCGGCCTCGTGCAGCCTGGCGACCTGGCGTCGCCGCACGGGCCGGCCTCGCCGCAGACCTTCGAGCGCGCGCTCGTCGCGAATCTCGGCGAGAGCGCGGGCAGTGTCAGCATCAGCCAGAACCTCAACTGCCAGGCGCGCGCGAACGGCGAGGTGCGCGGGCGGTTGTCGAACGATCATTGGCGCATGATCCTCGCGGCGCGCAACGACTTTCAGGATGCGTTGCAGGTGTTGCTGCCTGCCGTGGGCGCAGGCAACGGCGGCGCGGGCGCCGCGAGCAGCGGCAGTGCGTTCGATCGCTACGATCGCGTGACGCTCGCGAACGCGCTCGAACATCTGTCGGTGCAGCTTTCGGCGATCAGCGGCGCGCAGGGCGACCGCATGACGCGCGATGAAGCATGGCGGCTGCTGTTCGTCGGGCGTCATATCGAACGCGTCGCGACGATGGCCGCGTTCATGCGCGGCGTCGCCGCGAACGGCCAGCTCGCGACGCCGGCCGGCTTCGATCTGCTGCTGCAAATGTTCGACAGCACGCTCACGTATCGCTCGCTGTACCCGGGGCGTTTCGAAGTGCCCGCGCTGCTCGATCTGCTCGTGATCGAACCGCACAATCCGCGCGGCATTTATGGCGTGTACGAACGGCTGCGCAACAAGCTCGGCGAGATCGCCGTCGCGGCGGGCAGCGTGCGGCATCGGCCGTTCGCGGAGCTGCTGCCGCCGCTCGAGATGCTGCCGTCGCTCGGATCGCTGTGCGAGGTCGACGAACACGGCTCGTATGGCAAGCTGATTGCGCTGTGCGATCAGATCGGCGGCTTCGCCAATGCGGCCGCGCATGAAATCAGCGCGCGCTATTTCAGTCACGCGACCACGGTTGCATCGCAGGTGTGGGTATGAAGCACGCTTCGACGGTGCTGTCGGTTTCGCATCGCACTACCTACCATTACTCGACGTATGTCGAAACCGCGCAGCATCTGGCGACGATCCGGCCGCTCGCGTGTCCGTGGCAGCGCGTGATCTCGCGCAGCGAGCGGATCGAGCCGGAGCCGTCGTATCGGCATAGCCGCATCGACGCGTTCGGCAACGACGTGCTGTATTTCGCGCTCGATACACCGCACGAGTGTCTGCAACTCGTCAGCGAGACCACGGTTGCGCTAACGCCGCGCTGGACCGACCTCGACGCCGAGGCCACCCCGCCTTGGGAGACGGTGGCCGAGGCGCTACGGTTTCGCGTGGGCGGCGCGTTCCGTCCAGAGGCGGAGTATTGCTTCGCGTCGCCCAATATCGCGCTGCGACCTTCTTTGCGCGCCTATGCGTTGCCGAGTTTCACGCCCGGCCGGCCGCTCGTTGTCGGTGCGATCGATCTGATGCATCGCATTCACGAGGACTTCGCGTACAAGCCGTCGGCGACGCTGTTCGATACGCCGGCCGAACGCGCATTCGAACTGAAGAGCGGCGTGTGCCAGGATTTCGCGCAGGTGATGATCGGCTGCCTGCGCTCGCTCGGTTTGCCCGCGCGCTACGTCAGCGGCTATCTGCGCAACGATCCGCCGCCAGGCCATCCGCGTCTGATTGGCGCGGATGCTTCGCACGCGTGGGTGTCGGTGCACTGTCCGGCCAGCGGCTGGATCGATCTCGATCCGACCAACGACGTGCTCGCCGATCTCGATCATGTAACGCTCGCGATCGGGCGCGATTACAGCGACGTGTCGTTGCTGCGCGGGACGATTCTCGGCGGCGGCGCGCATCGGATGGAAGTGGGCGTGACGGTGCTGGCTTTGTGAAGCGGGCGCGGCTCGTTGCGGGTATTCGACTGAGTTCGGCCATAATGGAGAAAACGTCGCCGGAGTTCGCCCGCTCATGAAGTCTCTTTGCTTCGCAGCATTTCTCGTTTTCGCTGCCGGCTGCACATCGACCTCGCCGCCGGCGAATCCTCAGGCGGCGCATGATACGAACGCCTACATACTGCACGCTCCCGACGCCGCTGCGAGACCACCGCGACTTACCGTCGGCACCAGCTATTCCGACACGCAACTGATACTGCCGTGGTTCCTCAACGATATTATCAACTTCGTGAACTATCGCTAGTCTGGAAACTTTTTTCCAGAAAGCGGTCACAGCCAGCGACGCACAGACGCCTTGTAGGCCAGGTATTCCGACGGAAAGCGGCGTTCCAGATAGCGCTCTTCCCGCGGGATAACAACCAGCGACATCAGCGCCACCGCTGGCACGAGGGTGACCAGTAGCCAGAGACTGTTGATCGAGAACGCCATGCCTAACTGGAGCAGCGAAAAAGCCAGGTAGATGGGATTGCGGCTGTATCGAAAGGGCCCCTTGCTTACGATCGCGGTGGTGGGCCGATTTCCCGGCACGGGGGTGTCAGGGCCCGAAGCGTGCGGACGGCCCAGAGAAACAGCACGACAGCGACAAGCACCGCGCTGCCCCCGAGTGGCCCACTCACTGTATGAGGCACAAGCTGCACTGGCCATGCGAAATGCAGCAACACGCCAAGGACGACTGCACTCAGGTAGACAAAAGGCGGCCGTATGATCCCCGGGTTTGCGACTGGCGGCACCATGGCCGGCTCCGCCTTTTCGTTGCGGTCCTCGCTTGCCATATCCGCCTCCAACTCTCGCTTCAACTCGACCCTGGATGACGACGCACCGGGATCAGCACCATAGCCCACGGTGCCGCTCCTGGCCGAAGCCAGCACTCATCTCGTGTCTGCCAGAAATCGCCGCACTCCTACCAGGGCACTGCGTCCGAGGGCGTTCAGTTCCTTCAGCCGGTCTTCGGCATCGCCGCTGCATCTTTGATGTGCGGCGACAGGGTCGGTCCATCCCTTCGTGGGTCGGCGTGGCTCTCGTGCTGGCCGGACTCGCGCTCACGATGGTTTCTCGCAACGAGGTGGGTAACCGAGCTCGAAACGGCAACGTCCGCTAGCCAGCGAAGCGGACTTTCGAGTCGGGTGTTCTCAGACAATAGCCTGCGCCGCGTACCGTCACGATCCGTCCTGCTCCGATTTTTCGTCGCAAGCCACACACCTGCACTTCGATGGCATTGCTGGCGATTTCCTCGCGTGGATCGCATATCCTCGCTTCAAGTTCTGAGCGAGTGAAAACGCGCGCCGGGTCTTCGATCAGCGCCTGTAGCAGAGCAAACCCGCGCGGCGCCAGCGTGAGCGGCTCTCCATGCAGGGTGACTCGATGAGAGGCTGCATCCAGCATGAGGCCGTCGTACGCCAGAACCGGAACCGTCCGTACCACCCTGCGACGCGTCAACGCGCGTACGCGCGCCGCAAGTTCGTCGACGTCGAATGGTTTGACCAGGTAATCGTCCGCGCCTGCGTCGAGGGCGGCAATACAAGTTTCCAGTTCCCTCTGTGCCGTCACGATGATGACGAAGGCATGGCCACCGGATTCTCGATAACGCTTCAACGCGTCAATAACGTCGATTCCCGACAGGTCGGGGTCGAGCATGACGAGGTCGTACAAGCTGCAGTCCGGCCAACTCATGGGCTCGCCAACGACACTCATCCAGTCGACGATATGGCCCGCACGTCGCAACGTATCCACGGCCGGCCCAGCGATCAACTCATCCTTTCCCATCAACAGCAACTGCATGGCAACAGATCCCTTGAATGCGCGTCGGTTATTCGTCTTGTCCGGTTCGGCGCGATCGTAATGTAATCATGCTGAAGAATTGCTTAAGAGAAGCAGGCTGGCGGGTCGCGAGGGTTGACGTCGTTGATTGTCGTGTTTGGCGAGGAAGGCTTTCAGCACGGGTTCCGTTAAGTGCAAACGTTCGCTATCGCACCGATTGTTCGAAAGTTTTTGCGGACACTAGGATAGCGGTCGTTTTAAAGCTTCGATGAACGCCAACGAACCGGCGGACCAGCTCACTGCATGAAGGGCCCCGTCAACCATCCACCGCAGGTCGCCCGGCTGCGCGACGTAGAAACGTTGAATCGATCTATAAACGCACCTAAGCAACGAATGGACCCTTTCGATACCGCAATCCAAACCTTCCTGACGCACATGGCGCTGAGTTGCGCCGCGTTGAACCACGCGATAAGAATCATCGCGGACCTATACACATTCAAGGGCCTGGTGCTCATGCCCGTATTGTGGTGGATATGGTGCAAACCCAGCCAGCGTGGCGATTGGGAGCGTGAAATGGTCGTCGCGACGATCGCGAGCGGCCTCCTTGCGCTCGCGATATTCAGACTTGTCTCGCATTTTTTGCCATTCCGTACGCGGCCTCTTTTTAATCCTGAGCTACACCTGAATTTTCCATCGGGTGGTCTGGACGCGGCCGTGTTGCCAGCCTGGAGTTCCTTCCCGAGTGACCACGCGATGCTGTGGATTTCGGTCGCAACCGGGATCTTTCTGGTGTCGCGCGGCGTCGGTGTGCTCGCGCTTTTATACACCACGATCTTCATATGTCTGCCCCGCGTTTATCTCGGATGGCACTATCCGACCGACATAATTGCGGGTGCGGCGATCGGAGCGGCCATCACATGGATAATGACTCGGGACGCCGTTAGAACACCTATTGCGGCGCCGATTCTGAGGTGGATGCACAGATTTCCCGGGCCCTCCTATACGCTGTCGTTTGCTTTGTGTTTTGAATTGGTCACGCAGTTCAACGAGTTATTAGTTCTGGGGCGGTCAATATTACAGGGCTAATGAGTTGGAATCCGCTCCGAGGCCAGTCCCTGGGCGAGGTGCTGTGAGATCAGGCAATCAGTGTCCATTCTGGGTACTTGCCGTGCGGCGCTTCACATGATCGATGAACGCACGCAGCTTCGGCATGATCTGCCGGCGGCTCGGATAGTAGAGAAACACGCCAGGGATCATCGGCGCATACGCATCCAGAACGCGTACGAGCTTTCCGGTACGCAACCCCTCGGCGGCCATCGGCTCGGGTAGCTGGGCAAGGCCGATGCCTGCGTTCGCCGCACCCAGCATGCCCAGAAAATCGCTGGCGATGAAAGGACCGGAAACGGCGAGCTCGATCGGCTGGCCGTTGTCGTTGAACGACCACGACGCGAGCGCGCCGCTGGAGCGCCGCCAGCGAATGCAGGCATGCGTACGCAGATCGTCGATGTGTTCTGGGCGGCCGCGCGCCGCGAAATAGCCGGGACTCCCCACCACGACGAAGCGGAATGGCGCCGTCAACGGCACCGCGACCATGTCGGCGGCAACGAACTGGCCCAGCCGAATGCCGGCGTCGAAGCCTTCCGCCGCAAGATCGATCAGCTCCTTGCTGGCCGCAATCTCCACCTCGACCTCGGGATTGGCCTCGCAGAACGACGCGATCAGCGGCTCCAGCAGGATCGGCACGACCGCGCGCGGCACCGAAAGACGCAACAGGCCGGACGGCCGCTCGCCGAGTCCGCGCGCCACCTCGCTGGCGGCGACGAGTTCCTCGAAAGCGGGTTTGGCGCGCGCCAGAAAGCGCTCGCCGGCTTCGGTCAAGCCGACGCTGCGCGTCGTGCGAATGAAAAGCGTCGCGCCGATGCGCGCTTCGAGGACACGCACCGCCTGACTGACCGCCGACGGCGTCACGCCGAGCGCCGCGGCGGCGCCGCGAAAACTGCGATGCTCGGCCACGCTGAGGAAGACTTCGACGCCGTCGAGTGCACCCTGCCTGACTGTGAAGTTCTGCTTCATAGCCTGTCAACATTGTGAGGAATAGTCGCTCGCGCGAGACGATGGTACACCTATCACCTGCGCATCCAACATTCGACAGGAGGCACCATGTCAGCGCGGCTTCTCTTTCAGATGCATCTCGTTCTGGGCTACGTTGCCTGGTTGTTGTGCTTCGGCACCTACGTGTGGCCGAAGCTCAGGTCGATGGCGCCGTTCGACGCGCAACGCGCGATCGCCACCTTGCACAGCTTCCGTTTCTTCGGGCTCGCGTTTCTGCTGCCTGGCGTCGTCAGTCCGCAACTGTCCGCGAGCTTCGCCGCGTTCGCCGCTTATGGAGATTTCGCCACGGGCGTGCTGGCGATGCTGGCCTTGCTGACGGCGCGGATACGGCCGCTTTTCTGGTCGTTCGTGGTTGCTTTCAATGTGGTCGGTATGGCCGATCTGCTTGTCGACTACTACCACGCGACAGCGGCCGATCTGCCCGCGCATTCAGGAGAACTGGGCGCGCTGTACGCGATCCCGATCATCTATGTACCGACGCTGGCGATCACGCACGTTGCCGCCTTTTATCTGATGCTGCGTCCGCGGCTCCGGAGACTTCACGCCGCGCCTGCCGTGGGTCGCGACATATCCAAGGCGTAGCCCGCGTCACCCGCCGCAGTTCGGTAACCTAACCAACAGTCCAGGCAAACATCGAACAGCATATTTCCGCCATCTACCTGCGTTATGCTGTCGGTCGTCGAGTCGATGCTCGCGGCCTGAGCGACGCAGGTGCGCAAACCCGGCGTAATGTGGCCGGGTGGTGACCTTCACTGGCTTTTCCGGCTTTCGGGCATGCGACCTGATGCTCGCGTCCCTTCGCCAGGCGACGCGGGCCAACGCCCGGAACAACCACTGAACTCACCGAGGTGCCGACGTGAAATACCGCATGCTCCTGCTGCCGCTCGTTCTCGCCGCCTGCGCGCAGACACCCGAAGTGACAGCGCCGGCTCCCGCGGCGACCACGGCCGCGGCGAACCCGGCGGCGCCGACCGGCACCGATCAGCTGACCCGCTACCACTGGCAGCTGAGCAACGCGATCGACAGCCACGGCAACCGCATCGATGCGCTGTTCGCCCGCCCGGACAAACCGGTGCAACTGGACTTCAGTCCGTATCGGATCACCGTCGTCAATAGCTGCAACAACATGGGAGCGGGTTACACGGTGCGGAAGGGATATCTGCAGATCGGCCCGATGGTCACCACGATGATGGCCTGCAACGACCCCGCGCTTGCCGCACTCGACGATGCGATCTCGCAGCGAGTGCGCGGCAGCGTCAACGTGAACCTGCTCGCGCGCGACAACGGGCCGCGCCTGCAACTCGTCACGGATAACGGCGATACGCTGAGCTTTACCGGCGTGCCGACGGCCGAGACGCGCTACGGCGGCCCCGGTCAAATTGCGTTCCTGGAGGTGGCGCCGCAGTCGGTGCCGTGCACCCATCCGTTGATGCCGGACGGGCAATGCCTGCTCGTGCGCGAACGCTTCTTCGACGAGCAGGGGCTGGCCACCGGCACGCCCGGTCCGTGGCAGCCGTTCAATCAGAATATCGAAGGCTATACGCACACGCCGGGCATCCGTAACGTGGTGCGCGTCAAGCGTTTTACGATCAGGAACCCGCCTGCCGACGGGCCGTCGGTGGCTTATGTACTGGACCTCGTGGTTGAATCGGAGAAGGTCGGGCAATGATGCTTCTGCGAGCGTACCACCGGCCAGGCCGGCGGCACCGTTCATCCCGCCAGCAACATCAACCCTTCTGAATCAGCCGCCCGAGCGGCGCGAGCGGTCCCACCGGCAAATACTCATACTTCATCAGCCCGTCGGCCACGAGCGGCAACGCGTCGAGTATCGACCTGGCCTCGTCGACCGATGCGACGTTCATCAGGAAGATCGGCCCGGCCTTGTCGCGGAACCAGAACTGCTCGATCTTGCCGTCCAGATAGAACTGCAGAGTGGCCGGCACCTCGTGAGGCAAATGCTGCTGCAGCTTGTCCGGGGTGAGGGTCGGTTGTGCGGATGCGATGGCGAAAACTTTCATCAGTGACCTCCTTGGTCTACGTTCGTTGCGATGTACAACGGAGTTCACTGTAGCCCTCGGCCGGAAAAAGCTGTATCGTCGCAAATGACAACTTTAGGGTCATTTACGCCATGCGCATCGCGATCCTCGCCCTGCAGGGGCTGTTCGACACCGGCCTCACCGTCATGCTCGACGCGTTCTCGCTCGCCAACCGGTTCGCGGCCGCGAAAATGGGCGGGCGGCCGCACTTCGATCTGTCGATCGTCGGCGTGCGCAGGAAGGTCCAGTCGGGGCAGGGGTTCGCCATCCCCGTGCAAGCGATCACCGCCGACCTGAGACCGGACTGGGTGATCATTCCCGCGCTCGGCACCGGCACACCGGAGCAACTGGTGCCGGCGCTCGAACGGCCGGACGTGCGCGACGCCACGGAGCAATTGCTCGCGTGGCATGCACAGGGCACGTTGCTCGCCGCGTCGTGCATCGGCACGTTCCTCGTCGCGGAAACCGGACTCCTCGATCATCGCGAAGCGACCACGACCTGGTGGCTGAGTCCATTGTTCCGGCAACGCTATCCGGCGGTGCTGCTCGACGAGTCGCGCATGCTGGTGCCAACGGAGGTCGGGGTGACGGCGGGGGCGGCGATGGGCCATCTCGATCTCGCGCTGTGGCTGATCCGTCGCGCGAGCCCCGAACTGGCCGCGCTCGTGTCGCGCTATCTGCTCGCGGATCTGCGCTCATCGCAGGCACCGTACATCATTCCCAACCACCTGGCGCAGGCCGATCCGCTGATTCAGCGCTTCGAGCGATGGGCGCGCGATCATCTGAAGGAAGGGTTCTCGCTGCAGCACGCGGCGGCCGCACTGGCGACGAGCGCGCGCACGCTGCAGCGTCGTTGCCAGGACGTGCTCGGCAAATCGCCGTTGGCGTACTTTCAGGATCTGCGTGTCGAGCATGCGCAGTCGCTGCTGCATGGCAGCGGCCTCGGCATCGACGCGATCGCGGCCGAGGTCGGTTATGTCGACGGTGCCACGTTACGCACGCTGTTGCGCCAACGACTCGGCAAAGGTGTGCGTGAGCTGCGTGCGGATCTGCGGTGAGGGCTCAGCTGACGTTGAAATGCACGCGGACGTCCTGCGTGCTTTCGACGGGCCGGCCGTCGCGCAGCGCGGGAAAAAAGCGCCAGCGCCGCAACGCGACGAGCAGCAGCTGATTGAGACGCGGGTTCGGTGTTGCCCGAACGAGCTCGACGTCGACCGAGCCATCGGCGTGGATCGTGAAGCGGGCTGTCGCCGTTGTTTGATAGGCCTGTTCGCGCAGATCGTCGGGCAGGGACGGCAATGGTTGCGAAATGGAGCGGGCGGCAGTGTCGGAGCTTGCTGGGGCGCTCGGCGCGGCGTCGTGCTGTGCGGATGATTGCCGAGATCCCGCGGCAGCCGTTTGTTCCGGCCGCTCATCTTGCGGCGGGTTTTGCGCTGGACTTGCAACCGGTGCAGACGGCGTTGCGGTGGCGGCCGTCGTCTGCGTTCGTGGCTCGCCTGGCGCAGGCGGCATCGCGCGACGCATCGAGGTGCGCGATTGGGTCTGCACATGCGTTGGTGCCTGTTTCGCCGGAACCGGGGTAGCAGGTTGCGGCGTGCGGGATTCTGACGCCGCGGGTTCGTCGAGCACGACGACGTGCATATCCAGCGGAGCAGGCGGTGGGACTGGCCGGGCCGGTCTGAGCAATCCGGCAGACAGTGTGACCAGCACCAGCAGCCAGATACCGAGCGCGATCAGAGTCGCGATGGCAGTGCGTAGCGTCCTCGCAGCGCGTCTCTCGAACCAATCGCGGCGACCTTCAATCACGATGCACGGCGATCAGAAAGTGTTCGGCGCCCGCGCGACGCGCCGCGAGCATCGCCTGCACGACCGCGCCGTGACCCGCGTGATCGTCGGCCGCGATCACGACGTTACCGTCCGCGCGCAGCAGGCGCTTTACTTCGGGCTCGATCTGATCCGCGCGAACGACATGGCGATTGACCGAGACCTCGTCGTTGCCGCTCACCGATATCGTCAGCGGCTCGCTCGTGCTGATCGGCTGCGCGTGTCCCGAAGGCAGATTGATTCGCACCGCATCGAGACGCTGCATTGTGAGCGAGGCGAGCATGAAGGTCGCGAGCAGAAAGAACATCACGTCGATCATCGGAATGATTTCAATGCGGCCGCGCCGCGAGGCGCGCGAGCGTTTGAGTTTCATCCTCGCTCTCCGCGCGTCTCGTGCTGCAGGCGCAGTGCGCTGAGTCGCGCGTTGGCGAACAGTTCGAGGTCATCCATCAGACGCTCGAGCCGTCGTGAAAAATAATTGAACGCGAACAGCGCGAAGACCGCGACGATCAATCCAATCGCGGTTGCCACCAGCGACTGCGCGACCCCGCCCGTGACACCGCCCGGATCGACGAGCCCATGGCCGCCGAACAGCTGGAACGATTTCATCATCCCGACGATCGTGCCGAGCAGACCGAGCAGCGGCGCCGCCGTGACGATCGTTTCGAGCAGCCACAGACCTCGCCCCATGTCGCGCTCGATCTGCGACGCGATCGATTGCGCCGACGCCTCGCGCAGCCACAGCGGCGCATTCGTTTCTGGCTGCCACGGCGCGGCCATGCGCCGAAACGCGTGGTACGGGGCGAGGCCGTTGAGCCGGTGGTCATCGGCTGACGCGGGTTGCAGAAGACGCGCCGGTGCGCGTGCGAAGCGGGCAAACACATAGGCCCGCTCGATGATGATCGTCAACGCGAGCACGCCGAGCACGCTGAGCGGATACATGATCCATCCGCCAGTACGCATCGCCGCGATAAACCCTGTCCATTCCTGCATGATGGTTCTCCTAACGGTCGTTCAGAAGTACTTCGTCACGCCCGCATAGACGGCGAAATGCGGACCGTACTGCGGCGCGCCGACGCCGATGCCCGAACCGTCGCGCAACTGGTAAACGCGGTTGAACGCGTTGATGAGCACCAACCGCGCATCGAACTTGCCGATCATTGGCTCGTTGAAGTGCTGGATCGCGCCGAGGTTGAACTGCGCATAGACGGGCAGGCGGTCGGTATTCGCAAAGCCGCTGCGCAGGCCGGAGCCGACAATGCCGTCGAACGTGAAGGTGGTTTGGTGGAAGTCGTATGCCGCGCCGAACGATGCCGTCACGCGCTGGTCGTGATCGAGAAACACCCAGTGGTTCGAGATGAATGCCAGCTCGTCCGCGTCGAAGTTGAACTGCGCGGAGTTGATGTTCTTACCTTGCGCGCGGCTATAGGCGAGGTTCAGATACGCGGAGAGATTGTCCTGTTTGTAGTTGACGGTGAATTCCACACCATACGTTTTGCCGTATTGATAGTTGAACGGCGTGAAGATCAGCGCGGAGCCGAACTGTCCTTCGTCGAGCAGGTCGGTCGATTTCTTGTAGTACGCGTCGAGTCCTATCGTGACGGAAGGGCCGAGCTTCTGCGTGATGCCGAGATCGAAGTAGTGGCTGCGTTCCGGCTGTACGGGATCGTTCTGGGTTGTCGGACTCTGATTCGTCGTGCCGTCGAACTTCGATATCGTCGAGCCGGACACGAGTTCGAATGGCGGTGGCGTGAAGTAGCGCGCGTAGCCGGCGTGCAGCGTAGTCGACGGCGTGAGCGTGTAGACGAGGCCAACGCGCGGACTCAACTGGCTCGCGCTCGTGTACTCGTCCATGCGGTCGTAGCGCAAGCCATAGTTCAGCGTGAGCCGATCGGTCAGCTTCCATTCGTCCTGGGCGTACAGGCTGTACAGATAGCCGGTCTTGCTGCTGCTGTCCTTGATGTTGAAGGGTACGTCAGAAAGCTGGTTGCCGTCCGCATCGGCTGGGAAAACCGACACGCTGTTGTCGAATACCGCGTGCTCCTGCTGCAAGAAGGCACCCGCGCGAACCGTGTGACTTTCGTTGATTCGCCAGGTCGTGTCGACCTGCACACCATTGGCCGTGTTGCTATGAAAGTCCTCCGATGCCACGCCGTTGAACATCAGGTCGCCGATCGGATCGGGATTGAACTTCGTGCGCGTATAGCGCGTGAAGAAGGCGACCTGGTAGTCGAGCGCGCCGCCGTTGGTGCCCTGAAGCGCCAGCGCCGCGAAGTTGTTCAGCTCCGATTGCGTTTCGTTAAGTTGCGACGAATCGAACGTGGTGTGGTCGGCGAGCGCGAAGTTCGGCGTCAACCCCGGCGTGTTCGGAATCTCGAACTGGTTGCTGGTCGCGCCGAACAGCAGACTCACGCGCGTGAGCGGGTTGATCAGATACGACAGATAGCCGAACGCATTGCCCTCGCGCGTGTGATCGTGAATCGCATTGGCGCTTGCAGTCGGATTCTGGATGCCGAGATTGTTCATGCCGAGCGAGCCGCTCAGGTAGTAGCTGAACGGTCCCTCGCTGCCGAACACGTCGGCACTCGTTCTGACGGTCTGATGGCTGCCGCCGAATACGTCGATGGAGCCGCCGTTGCCTGCGTCACCCGATTTGGTGCGGATGTCGACGATTCCAGCCGTGCGGTAGCCGTATTGCGCGGGCAGGGCGCCCGTCAGCAGGTTCATCTGATCGATGATGCGCGTGTCGAGCGACTGGCCGAAGCCGCTGATCGGTTCCGGAATAGTGATGCCGTTGATCCGGTATTGCAGATTGGCGTGCTCGCCGCGCACGTGCACCTGGCCATACGAGTCGTTGGCGACGCCGGGCGCTTGCAGCAACACCTGATTGAGCGGCGTGTTCGCGCCCGCCGGCATCGTGTCGATATCGGCCTGAGTGAAGCGGTAGACACTGCTGCCTGTCTCGGGCAGCAAGCCGTTGCGCACGGCGTTCAGACGTCGTGCGTTGACCTGCACGTCGAGTGTGTCGCTCTTTTGCAGTTGCACGCTGACGCTCGCCGGGGCGCCGGACTGGGTCGTCGCGATGCTGCTGCCGCTCGCAAAGCCGGTAGCGGTGACGACGACCGCATACGTGCCGGGTGCCACCCCGTCGATCGAGAAATGGCCCGACGTGTCCGAGCTGGACATGTTGACGGAGGCGCCGCTCGCGTCCTGTATCTCGACTTTCGCGTGAGCGACGGGATGTCCCAGAGGATCGGAGACAGTGCCCATCAGTACGGCGGTGCCCGGCGCGCCCCATGCGCCCGAGACGACGGCACAGAACACGATCGCCGCCTGCGCGGTCGTTGTGCGTTTTTTCATTGTTGTTGCTCGCTCTATGGACGATGCGATTGATGAATCGAAAGTGTTCGGCAATAGCTCACCCACCTCGCCCCTGGCTGGCAAGGGAAGGACAGGCGAACTGGAGGTGGACGACGGGCGACGGCAAGCCCGTCGATCAATCAGAACGACGTTTCGATGGGAACGGGAGGCAACTTGGTCATAAGCGGCGATTGAGTATGGACAGTCCGCTCATAGGTCGGACGGATTTTGTTGAGCGTCGCGGTGGGCGCGTCTGAGACGACGACAGCGCCGGAGCACCAATCTCCAGAAATGTTATAACATAACAACTGAGGCTGGCAAGTCGCCAACTCAACGCGCGCCGTCGCGCTGCCAACGAGGCATTTGCCAGCCGCTCACAGAAAAACTTGACACCGTGCATATGCACACATAGACTTGCTTGCATGAACCGCCCAGTCTCCTACGACGAATGCAACTGCTTTGCGCTGCGCCAGGCGGCGCGGCACGTCACGCAAATCTACGAGCGCCATCTCGGCAGCGTGGGGCTGACGGCTGCGCAGTTCACGATCCTGGCAAAGCTCGCGCGCACCCCGAACCTGCCGATGGCGGAGCTCGCGGACGCGATGGTCATGGAGCGCACCACGCTGGTCCGCGCAATGAAGCCGCTGCAGCGCGACGGCCTCGTGCTGGCCGAAGCGGCGGACCACGACAACCGCACGCTGCTGTTCAGCCTGACGGAAAAGGGCGAAACCACCTTCGATCAGGCCTCGGTCGCATGGCGCGCCGCGCAGGACGAATTCGAAAAGAAGTTCGGTCGCGCCCGCGCGAAGACGCTGCGCGCGGAGCTGTTCAGCATCACCGACTAGATCGGCACCGGAACCCGCCTCGGCGGGTTTTATAACGCCGCTTTGTGTGCATATGCACTAACGAACAAAAGGAAGTGCAGCGAATGGAAGCGCTCCTAGACGACGACTGCTTTGCGATCCGCCAGGCCGCACGTCACGTATCGCAGATCTATGATCGGCATCTGTCGAATGTCGGCCTGACCATCACGCAGTTTTCGCTGCTGGGGCGTCTGAAGCGCACCGGCCCGATGACGATGAAGCAGATCGCCGAAGCCATGCGCATGCAGCGCACTACGCTGGTCCGCACGATTCAGCCGCTGCGCCGCGACGGGCTCGTGTCGAGCGAGGCACTGGGCGCGGATGCGCGCACGCTGCTGAGCTCGCTGACACCCGAGGGCGAACAGCGGCTAGCCTCAGCCCGCGCGTACTGGTACGCCGCGCAGGCCGAGTTCGAGCACCGCTTCGGCGTGAAGCGCGCGGCCGCGCTGCGCAGCGAGCTATTTGCCATCACCAAAGATTCGTTTTGACATAAACGCTGAAGGTAGCAGGCCGGCGCACTGCGCCGTTTTTTTCAACCTGAAGAGTGCATACGCACATATCGACATCATGTCCACAACTCCCTCGACCGTCGCGCCCGCGAGCGCGGTACAACCCGCCCGAGCGGCGCGGCGTATCCCGTGGATGCTGCTCGCGATTCTGTCCGTTCTCGTCGTGCTGGCGCTGGCCACGTCGCACTGGTTCTTCGTCGGCCGCTTCATCGAGACGACCGATGATGCCTACGTCGGCGGCGATGTCACGGTGATGGCGCCGAAGGTCAACGGCTTCGTCACCGAGGTGCTGGTGCGCGACAACGAGTTCGTGCACGCGAACCAGGTCCTGGTGCGACTCGACGCCCGCGATTACGACGCGCGTCTCGCGCAGGCCAACGCGGAAGTGGAAAGCGCGCAGGCCGCCGTCACCGAGCTCGAAGCAAAGAAATCGCTGCAGCTCGCGGCGATCAACGAGCAGGCCGCGGAGGTCCGCGCGTCGGGCGCCGAGCTGACGCGCAGCGCGGCCGACCAGATACGCTACCGCGAGCTCGTGAAGGACGACGCGGTGTCAAACCAGGTCGTCGAGAAAGCCGATGCCGATCTGACCAAAGCGCGCGCCGCGGTCGATCGCAGCGGCGCGGCGCTGCTCGCGGCGCAACGCCAGATCGCGGTGCTCGACGCGCAGATCGGCGACGCGAAAGCGCGCATCGCGACCGCGCAGGCCGCGCAGCGCGTCGCCGCGTTGAACGTGGAATACACCACGATCCGCAGTCCGATCGACGGCTATGTCGGCAATCGGACTGCGCGCGTCGGGCTGCTCGCGAACACCGGCGTGTCGCTGCTGACCGTCGTACCCGCGAGCGGCCTGTGGATCGACGCGAACTTCAAGGAAGACCAGCTGCGCAAGATGCGCGCGGGCGACAGCGTCGAGGTCCAGCTCGACGCGTCGAATACTGCGCTGCACGGCGTGGTCGAAAGTCTTGCGCCGGCGACCGGCGCGACTTTCAGCGTATTGCCCGCGGAAAACGCGACCGGCAACTTCACGAAGATCGTGCAGCGCGTGCCGGTGCGCGTGCGCCTCGACGTGCCGAAGAACATGCAAGGCGTGTTGCGTCCCGGCCTCTCCGCGACGGTGAAAGTGCACGTCGATGCGCGCCATCCGGCCGCGCAAGGATGAATCGATCATGACCGAAGTTCTCGACAACCCCGCCGACCAGCCGACCCGCACCAAGGTCTTCGCATTCGCGCTGATGTGCGTGGGTTTTTTCATGGCGACGCTCGATATCCAGATCGTCGCCTCGTCGCTGCGCGATATCGGTGGCGGGCTGTCCGCGAGTCAGGACGAACTGTCGTGGGTGCAGACCTCGTATCTGATCGCGGAGATCATCGTGATTCCGATGTCAGGGTGGCTCACGCGCGTGTTCTCGACGCGGTGGCTCTTCACGTTCTCCGCGTTCGGCTTCACGGTGACGAGCATGCTGTGCGGGCTTGCATGGGACATCAACTCGATGATCCTGTTTCGCGGTCTGCAAGGCGCGCTCGGCGCGGCGATGATCCCGACCGTGTTTACGACCGCATTCGTGCTGTTTCCCGGCAAGCAGCGTCTGATCGCATCGACGACGATCGGCGCGCTCGCGTCGCTGGCACCGACGATCGGCCCGGTGATCGGCGGCTGGATCACGTCGCAATGGTCGTGGCACTGGTTGTTCTATCTGAACCTGGTGCCGGGCGTCGCCGTCACGCTGCTGGTGCCGAAGTACGTGCATATCGACAGGGTCGATCTGTCGCTGCTGAAGAAGGGCGACTACATCGGCATCCTGCTGATGTCGGGTTTTCTCGGCTGCCTCGAATACGTGCTCGAAGAAGGGCCGCGCAAGAACTGGTTCGGCGACGACGTGATCGTGCTGTGCGCGTGGGTCGCGGCGATCTGCGGCTTTCTGTTCCTCGTGCATGCGTTCACCGCGAAGGAACCGATCGTCGATCTACGCGCGCTGGCGCTGCGCAACTTCGGTATCGGCAGTCTGCTGTCGTTCATCACCGGGATCGGGATCTTCTGCACCGTGTTTCTGACGCCGGTGTTTCTTGCCCGCGTGCGCGGCTTCGATTCGTTGCAGATCGGTCTCGCGTTGCTGTCGGTCGGTTGTTTTCAGTTGCTCGCGCTTGGCGCGTACTCGACGCTCGCGCGCTTCGTCGATATGCGCTTGCTGATGGTGTTCGGCCTCGCGCTGTTCGGCATCGGCTGCTATCTGTACGTGCCGTTGACGAACCAATGGGGCTGGCAGCAGTTGCTGATTCCGCAAGCATTGCGCGGAATTGGCCAGCAGTTCTGTATTCCGCCGATCGTGACGATGGCGCTCGGCGCGCTGCCGCCGTCGCGGCTGCGCTCCGCGAGCGGGCTGTTCAATCTGATGCGTAATCTCGGCGGCGCGATCGGCATCGCGGTCAGCAGCACGATGTTGAACGACCGTCTGAATCTTCATTACGAACGGCTCGACGAACATCTGAACGCGGGCCGTCCGGTCGTCGAATCGATCTTGCAGAAGCAGGCCGAGTATCTGTCGGCAGTCGGCGGCAACGTATTGAATGCCGCGAATGCGGGGCTGGCCGAATTGCACGAGGCATTGATGCGCGAAGCGCTGGTGCTCGCGTTCTCCGACGCCTTTCTGGCGGTTGCGCTGTGCTTCGTGGTTGCCTTGCTGAGCGTGCTGTTCTCGCGTCCGTTCGGCAACACCGCGCCCCCGCCCGATGCCCACTAGGAGTCCAACATGAAACGGATGGTGATGAAGTTAGTGGCGGGCGCGGCATTTTTGACGCTCGCGGCCTGCGCGGTGCAACCGGCCACGCACGCGGATTTGCCGCATGCGGTGCAGACGCTGGCTCCGGCCGCCTGGAGCGTCGACGCACCGCAAGACAGCGTGAACACCGATGCCTGGTGGGCGCAATTCGGCGACCCGGTCATGCATCAGCTGATCGAATCGGTATTGAGCGGCAACCTCGACGTGCAGGCCGCGGCCGAGCGTGTGAAGCAATCGCAGGACTTGGTGACGCAGAATCGCGCGGCTCTGCTGCCGGAGCTGAATGCGAACGCGGGCGCATCGACCCAGCGGCAGAATACGCCGCCGCCGCTCGGCTATGTGCGCCAGGCCGGCTTCGGCCTCGCCGCGAGCTGGACCCCGGACGTGTTCGGCGGCGAACGGCTCGCCGTGCTCGCGTCGCAGGCGCAGGCGTCGGGTAGCGTTGCGGCGCTGAACCAGTTGCGGCTCGCGCTCGCGGCGAACACGGCGGCAGCATATATCGATCTGCGCTGGGCGCAGGCGCAATTGCAGATCCTCGACGACAACGAGCAGATCCGCAGCCGCGCGCTGAAGCTCACGCAGGCGCGTCTGCATTACGGACTGTCGACTCAGCTCGACGTCGCCCGCGCGCAAAATCAGTTGCAGGACTTGCAGGCACAGATTCCGCGCATGCAATCGACGGTCCAGCATCAGCTGAGCCTGATCGCCGTGTATTCGGGGCGTACGCCGGAAAGTCTCGATACGCTGCTGCTTTCCAGCGCGCGCGAGATTCCGGTGCCTGCGCAAAGCGCGCCGCAGGTATTGCCGTCCGACGCGTTGCTGCATCGGCCCGACGTGCGCACCGCTTATGCGCTCGTCGAACAGCGTGCGGCGGAAGTGGGAGTATCGAAAGCCCAGCGCTATCCGCAGTTCAAGATCAACCTGACGAATGGGCTGCTTGCATCGTCGTACCTCGGCATGCCGACGCTGACCGACAATCTGTTCAGCGCCGCGTTGAATGCAACCAGCCCGATCTTCAACGCTGGGCGCATCACCGCGAACATCGACGCGAGCGAGAGCCGCATGCGCGAATCGCAACTCGGCTTGCAACAGACGATGCTGCAGGCGCTGAAGGAAGTCGAAGACAATCGCAGCGATCTCGTCAGCGGCGCGGCGCAGGTGCAGCGCCTCGCCGGTGCGCTCGATGCGTCGAGTCATGCGCTGCGTCTGTCGACCGAGTTGTACAAGGGCGGCGCGTCGAGCTTCCTGGATGTGCTCGACGCGCAGCAAGCGTATCTGCGCGACTCCGAGTCGCTGAATCAGGCCCGGCGCGAGCACGCGCTTTCGGCGATCGCGCTGTACCGGTCGCTGGGGGGCGGGTGGGAGCAGGGGGAAACGGTGGCGGCGCAGTGAAGGCGGCGGGGCGCGTGACGCTGAGGCATCCGTGCGTCAAGTAGGGGATTCACGTGAAAGACTTCTGATGTGACTAGAGCGGTGCATGGTGCATGCATTCGTGTACTCGTTCGAGCGACGCTTGAATGTGACGGATCGTCAAATGTGAGAAGCAAGCGGCCGAAGTCATGTATTCGGCCGGCAAGCGATGGTAAAAGGGTAGTCCTACTCACGATTCAAGGAATCCATAATCATGAAGATAGCCCTGCATCTTTGGTTCAAGTGCGATCGCGGCGCAGACAGTAGTGATTTGATTTATGTGCGCGGACATCAGTGCTGAAGGGGAGAAGAACAATGCCTGTTTTCTGTAGCTTCACGCTCAATAAGCGCGAGATGTCGAGTTTCGATTGTCCTGGATTTGGTAAGGTCGAAGCGTATTCCGGTCGCGGCGTGGGGCGCGATAATCCTGATGCTGCTTCGATGCCCATGGTCGGCGCTATCCCGCGTGGGACCTACTATCTCGTAGATCGCCAATCGGGTGGCCGATTGGGTTGGTTACGCGATCTGAACAACGAGCACTTTGGCAGTACGGACCGAAGGAAATGGTTCATGCTCTGGAATGCTCAAGGCGGCGACAGCACCCTGATTCATGGTGTCCGTCGCGGTAACTTCCGCCTGCACCCTGAGGGCCCGTTGCGCGAAAGCGATGGTTGCATCACCGTACAGAGCGGCGATGACTTCGAGCGGCTACAGCGCTACATCCGCTCACGAAAACCTGATTTGACCATTCCAGGCAGCAACATGAAAGCGTACGGGCGGGTGGAAGTCCGATGAAGCGCATTGCAATCTTTGCTTGGTGTATTGCCGGGTTTGCGTTGTCCTGCTTGGGAGGATTGCATATGACCCGCTTCCTGTTGGCGCATTTCGTCTTCGACATACCGATCTGGCTGTCAATCGCCATTCGACAGGCGCTACTCTGGCTGGACCCCGATTACAGCCCTGACGCGTTGGACGTCGAGGACACATGTACGTTGCTCATGTTCCTCGCATCAACCCTGGTCATTGCGACCGTCATCGCCATTGGCAGCGTCATCGCTTGGCGGCGTTATCGCAAAGCGTCCGTTCCGTCGTAAAACTTGTTGGATTCGCGCGGCGCGCCGGTCTGTTCGGGCTGCTGCGCGCACGCCATGCAACGGGCACCGTGGACCCACGGGCAACGCTCCCCGGAACCGATTCCCAATCTTTGCTACATTCTGCACAAGAAGCACACACGCGGCACTATCGGGATGCGTCCACCAGCGACGCGCATGATCGGCAAACCGAAATCTTTCAAGAGGCTCACGATGCGAATTCTGGTAGTAGGGGCGGGCGCGGTAGGCGGTTATTTCGGCGGACGTCTGGCGGCAGCGGGGCAGGACGTGACCTTCCTCGTCCGCGCCGGTCGCGCGGAAAAGCTGCGGCGCGACGGCCTCGTCATCAACAGCCCACGGGGCAATCTCCAGTTGCGCGACGTGAAGACGATACTGGCCGGTGTCGCCAGCGAGCCGTTCGACCTCGTGCTGCTGAGCTGCAAAGCCTACAGTCTCGATGACGCAATCGATTCGTTCACGCCATTCGTCGGCGAAGAAACGCTGATCCTGCCGATGCTCAACGGCATGCGCCATATCGAGGTGCTGAGCGCGCGCTTCGGCAAGGAGCGCGTGCTCGGCGGCCAGTGTGTGATCGCCGCGACGCTCAATGCGGAACAGCACATCATGCATCTGAACGACATGCAGGCGATTACGTTCGGCGAACTCGTGGGCGGCACCTCGGAGCGCACCCAGGTGATTGCCGATGCGATGTCGGGCGCGAAGTTCGACGTCGCGGTCAGCGACAACATCCTGCTGCGCATGTGGGAGAAATGGGTGTTCCTCGCCACCTTGGCTGGGACTACCTGCTTGATGCGCGGTTCGGTCGGCGATATTCTGGCTGCGCCTGACGGCAAGCGCGTGATCGAGAAGCTGCTCGGCGAATGCCGCGCGGTGGCCGAACTCAACGGCTTCACGATGGACGCGGACTTCGACACGCGCGCCGCCCAGGTGCTGCTGACGCCGTCGCCGCTGACCGCGTCGATGTTGCGCGACGTCGAAAACCGCTCGCACACCGAGGCGGATCATATTCTCGGCGACCTGATCACGCGCGGCGGCGACGCGCAAAAGGGCGAACACGCGTTGTCGCTGCTGCGCATCGCCTATAGTCATCTGAAGACGTACGAAGCGCGCCAGACCCGCACTTCCTGACGGCTCGCCGCGGCCGGCGCGAACGCGGATCGGGCGAACGGCGCGCCGCGCGCGAGCGCCGCCGCAACCTGACGATCGGAGGTCAAGCATGCCGACTCCCACTGGCTCGGTGCCCGCGCTCAGCGCCGCTTCCGCGACCGTGTTCTCGATCGGCATCGTGTTTCTCGGCTACTGGGGCATGTATGAGCCGACCGCCTGGCATAAGGCCGACATCGTGGTCTTCGTGCTCGCGCTGGCCGGCTTCGCATGCCTCGGGCTCGTGCCTTGGATGGCGACGAGTCCCGTCGAGCCGGAGAACAGCGACTCGCGCGTGCGCATCGCGCGGCATCTGTTTCTCACGGGCGTGACCGCGATCTGGCTCGCGGTGGCGGTTTCCGTGATCTTCTGAGGCCCCGCGAAGGCGCGCCGCTTACTCGGGCATCTTCCTGAACGACACCGCAATCCGGTTCCAGCCGTTGATCGCAACGATCAGCAGCGTCAGGTCGCTGATTTCCTGCTCGCTGAAATGCGGCTTCACTGCTTCCCATACCGTATCCGGTACGCGCGTTTGCGCGACCAGCGTCACCGCCTCCGTCCATTCGAGCGCCGCGCGTTCGCGCGCGGTGAAAAACGGCGCTTCGCGCCACGCGGCCACCGTCGCGAGGCGCCGTTCGGTTTCGCCTTGCTTGCGCGCGTCGGTCACGTGCATGTCGAGGCAGAACGCGCAGCCGTTCAGCTGTGACGCGCGAATCCGCACGAGTTCGGCGAGCGTCTTGTCGATCGTGCTCTTGCCGATCGTTTCCTCGAGCGCGAGCATCGCGCGCGTGCCGCTCGGGCTGGCCTTGTAAAAGTCGAGACGTGCTTGCATCAGAGAATCCTCGTGGATGTGCGAGGGGCGTCCAAATGGGCGTCCGTGGAGGTAAGCTTACGTTCGCCACTGGTCTTTCGAAATAACCATTTCGCCGTTATTTGAGGTAACCACCCGAATGGACATTCACATCGCGGTCGAAGGCCATCACGATCTGTCCGGACAGATTTATCGGCAGTTGCGCGCGGGCATTCTCGAAGGGCGTCTCGCCGGCGGCACGCGCCTGCCGTCCACGCGCGATCTCGCGACGCAGCTCGGTGTATCGCGCAAGACTACGCTCGATGTTTTCGAGCGGCTGCTGTCCGAAGGCTATCTGAGCGCCCGCGCCGGTTCGGGCACCTTCGTCGCCGACGGGCTCGAACGGCTGCCCGCCGAGCGCTCCGCGCAGGCGCGCGCGGCGGCTCGTTCGCGCGAGCGCGACGCCGTGCAAGCGAAGGCCGCCGCACGCGCGCAGCCGCTGTGGCAGCAGTTGCCCGACAGTCTGCCGTTGCCGCGGCCGTCGGTGCCGTCGCCGCTCGACTTCATCGGCGGAGCGACCGACAAGACGCTGTTTCCCTTCGACGTCTGGCGCCGCTGCGTGAATCACGCGCTACGCAGCCAGGCGCGCAGCCCCGGCACCTATCGCGAGGCCGCCGGTGAGCAGCAGCTGCGGCTCGCAATTTCGCGCTACCTCGCCTTCAACCGCGCGGTGTCGAGCAACTGGGACGACGTGATCGTCACGCAGGGCGCGCAGCACGCGCTCGATCTGATCGCGCGCATCACGCTGCGGCCCGGCGAAATCGCGGCCATCGAAGACCCCGGCTACCCGCCCGCGCATGCCTGCTTCACGGTGACGGGCGCGCGCGTGGTGCCGGTTCCGGTCGATAGCGAAGGCCTGATCGTCGGCAAGCTGCCGGACAAGGCACGCCTTGTCTACGTGACGCCTTCGCATCAGTTTCCGCTCGGTATGCCGATGAGCCTCGAGCGTCGCGTCGAACTGCTCGAATGGGCGCAAAAACGCGGCGCGGTCATCATCGAGGACGACTACGACTGCGAGTACCGTTTCGAAGGCCGGCCGATGGAGCCGCTGAAGAGCCTCGATCGCGCCGGTCTCGTCGCCTATGTCGGCACGTTTTCGAAGACGATCTTTCCCGAGCTGCGCATCGGCTACCTGGTGCCGCCGGCGTCGTTGCACGGCCCGCTGCTGAAGGCGCGGCAGATCGCTGATTGTCACGGCTGCACGCTGACGCAAACGGCGCTCGCGGCGTTCATGCTCAATGGCGACTTCGCGCGCCATCTGCGGCGCATGCACAAGGCTTATGCGGCGCGCCGCGCGATGCTGATCGAGCATCTGCAAGGCGACCTCGCGCGCTGGTTCGAACCGATCGTGCCGACTGCCGGCATCCATCTGGCGGCGCGGCTGAAGGGGCCGTTGGCGTCGCTCGGCGAAGAGGCGCTCGTCACCGCCGCGCGTGAAGCGTCGATCGGCCTCTATGGACTCGCGCCATTTCACCATCGCGTGATACCGCAGCCTGGGCTGATGTTCGGCTATGGCAGCATCGCGGCCGAGCATATCGACACGGCGCTGACGAAGCTCGCCGGCATCCTGCCGCGCATCGCTCGCTGAACCGGAACTCGGCGCAAGCGCGGCGTAGGCATCGTCGAAGCGTCGGGGTTGCGTTGCTTGACGTGTCAAACGAAGAAAATGCCCTGATTCAAGGGGCGAAAACACCAGCTCGCCTCGCCGCGACCACCTCGAAACCGCCGCCGAAACGAACTGTAACGAGCGTTACTCCTGCCTGTTAAAGACCTTGCCGCGCACGTTTTAGCCGCTAAAACACGTACTAAAACGTGTTGGACCGTTGGCGCCACGCAAAAAACTTCATCGCAATACATAAAAGAGTCGCGCAAATCGCTTTAGCGCTTGTAGAATCCGGCGTTGAAGCGTGCACATACGGTGTGCGCTTCGAGCAATTCACTGACCACAACAGGTAGGAGAAACATGCCGACTTCCGCAAAAAAGGTGGCCAAGAAGGCTGCTGCCCCGGTACCGACCAAGAAGGTTGCTGCAAAGAAAGTCCCTGCGAAGAAAGCCGTCGCAGCCAAGAAGGTCGCCGTGAAGGCGTCTGGCGCACCGACGCCGATCAAGGACACCTTCACGAAGGCCTCGTTGGCAGCTCACATCGCTGAGCGTGCTGCAGTGGAACCGAAGACCGCCAAGGCTGTGCTGGCCGCGCTCGAAGACACGATCCTCGGCACGGTGCATAAGAAAGGCGCTGGCGAATTCACGCTGTCGGGTCTGCTGAAGATCGTCGTGCAGGCTGTGCCGGCGAAGAAGAAGCGCTTCGGCAAGGACCCGTTCACGGGTGAAGAGCGCTGGTTCCCGGCCAAGCCGGCAAGCGTGCGCATCAAGGCACGCGCGCTGAAGAAGCTGAAGGACGCAGCGGCTGCCTAAGCGCGTTGTTCTCACGCTCGGGCGTCGGCATGGCGCGGTTGGGTTTAATCATGCCTGACGTTTGAGTGCGTGAAAAAGCGCCTGCATGCAGGTGATCGAAGTCCCCGTGGATGAGAATCCGCGGGGACTTTTTTTATGCGCTCGCTTCGTAGCGCTCATTGCCTCCATTGGCGAAACGGCGGGTGCGACTCTCATAGTGTGCTCCCTGATGGCGCGCGCGCACCTGACTGGCGCATCATGATCCACGACAGTACGATCAACGCAATTCGACGCCCTGCGGATGCGCCGCTACCGTGCACGTCAACGCGCATCATCACGACATATTCAATGGCATAACGCTTGCTTGATCGAAGGTCGAATACCGAATGCGCAGCGCATTCGCCTTCTATTTGACAACAAGACTGGGGCTGACATGCGATGCTATGACGAGATGCGCTATCACGACGATGGCGTACGGCCGCATTACGCGCGCTTCGAGCGATGGTTGGACAGCCAGGGCAACGAAGCGATCGCACGCAAGCGCGCGGAAGCGGACCTGCTGTTCAGGCGCGTCGGCATCACGTTCGCGGTGAACGGCGACCTGTCCGGCACCGAGCGGCTGATCCCCTTCGATCTGATTCCGCGCATCATCCCGCGCGGCGAATGGCAGACGCTCGAAGCGGGTTTGCGACAGCGCGTGCAGGCTCTCAATCTGTTTATCCACGACGTCTATCACGATCGCAACATCGTGCGCGCGGGCATCGTGCCGGCCGAGCAGGTCTATACCAATGCACAGTATCGTCCGGAGATGCAGGGCGTCGACGTGCCGCTCGGTGTTTACGCGCATATCGCCGGCGTCGACGTGGTGCGCGCCGGCGACGAAGGCGAGTTCTACGTGCTCGAAGACAATCTGCGTGTGCCGTCGGGCGTGTCGTACATGCTCGAAAACCGCAAGATGATGATGCGGCTCTTCCCCGAGCTGTTCGTGCAGAACCGCATCGCCCCAGTCGCGCATTACCCCGATCTGCTGCTCGATACGCTGCGCTCGGTCGCGCCGGAAGGCGTCGACGATCCGGTCGTCGTCGTGCTGACGCCGGGCATGTACAACTCCGCGTACTTCGAGCATACGTTCCTCGCGCAGCAGATGGGCGTCGAACTCGTCGAAGGCAAGGATCTGTTCGTCGACGACAACTACGTGTTCATGCGCACCACCCAGGGACCGAAGCGCGTCGACGTGATCTACCGGCGCGTCGACGACGACTTTCTCGATCCTCTCGCGTTTCGCCCCGACTCCGCGCTTGGCGTGCCGGGTCTGCTGACCGCGTATCGCGCCGGCCGGGTCGCGCTCGCGAATGCGATGGGCACCGGCATCGCCGACGACAAATCGATCTACCCGTACGTGCCAGACATGATCCAGTTCTATCTCGGCGAACAGCCGATTCTGAACAACGTGCCGACCTATCAGTGCCGCAAGCCCGAGGACCTCGCCTATACGCTCGCGCATCTGCCAGAGCTGGTGGTCAAGGAAGTGCACGGCGCGGGCGGCTACGGGATGCTGGTCGGCCCAGCCTCGACGAAGGCCGAGGTCGAGGCCTTCCGCGAGCGGCTGATCGCGCGTCCGGCTGGCTATATCGCGCAGCCCACTCTTGCGCTGTCCGCGTGTCCGACCTTCGTCGAAACAGGCATCGCGCCGCGCCATATCGATCTGCGGCCGTTCGTGCTGTCGGGCAAGACCACCACGATGGTGGCCGGCGGCCTCACGCGCGTCGCGCTGCAGCAGGGCTCGCTCGTCGTCAATTCATCGCAGGGAGGCGGGACCAAGGATACCTGGATGGTCGACTGATGCGCGGCAAGCGGCACGCAATGAGCGTGCGCCGCCGTCGCTCAACGGATAACCAGCGCGGGCTTTCGTCGCTGACGAAGGCCTCGCGCGTTCAGATCACAGACATGGAACGCCGTCATGCTTAGCCGAACCGCCGATCACCTCTTCTGGATGGCCCGCTATATGGAGCGCGCGGAGAATACCGCGCGCATGCTCGACATCAACCTGAAGGCGCAACTGCTGCCACAGACGCCCGAACAGGAGGCTCGCGCGCAGCGCTCGGTGCTGCGCATTTCCGAGCTCGAAAGCGCGTTCGCGCAGCGTTACGACGAACCGACGCGCGATCACGTGCTCGACTTCATGGTCGCCGACGCGAGCAATCCGTCGAGCATTCATTCGTGCCTGCAAGCCGCGCGCGAAAACGCCCGCGCGGTACGCGGCACGCTGACGACCGAGTGGTGGGAAACCATCAACGACACGTGGCTCGAATTCAACGAGCGGCTCGCGAGCGGCCAGGCCGCGGGCAATCCCGGCTCGTTGTTCGAATGGGTCAAGTTCCGCTCGCATCTGTCGCGCGGCGTGACGATCGGCACTGCGTTGCAGGACGACGCGTTCTTTTTCACGCAGCTCGGCACGTATCTGGAGCGCGCCGACAACACCGCACGGATTCTCGATGTGCGTTTCGCGAACGTCGAGCCGAACTCGCGCGACGCCGCGCGCCAGCTCGAGGACTTCTATTACTGGACCTCGATCCTGAGTTCGGTGTCGGCGCTCGAGATCTATCGGAAGGTGTATCGCGACGTCGTGACGCCCGCGCGCGTCGTCGAGCTGATGATCCTCAATCAGCAGATGCCGCGCTCGCTGCTCGCCTCGCTCGACGGCGTGTGCAGCAATCTCGCGATGCTGCGCACGTCGGGCTCGAACCAGTGCGAGCGCTTCGCCGGCAAGCTGCGCGCCGAGCTGCTGTATGCCGACATCCGGCAGATTTTCGAGAGCGGTTTGCATGGCTATCTGACGCAGTTCCTCGCTCGCGTGTTCGAGCTGGGCAATCTGGTGGCGCGTACTTATCTGATGCTGCCAGTGGCCTGACGGAGTTTTCTCATGTACCTGACGATCCGCCACGACACCTCTTACCGCTACGAAGCGACGGTTCATTATTCGATCCAGCAGTTGCGCCTGACGCCCTCGAGCGGCGCCGGGCAGACCGTGCGGCGCTGGAGCATCGACGCGCCGGGCAAGCTCGACGCCACCCTCGACGCCTACGGCAACGTGCTGCATACGCTCGTCATCAACAAGCCGCACGATGAGATTCATCTGCGCGTGTCGGGCGAGGTGGATACGATGCCGCTCGTCGACGGCGTGCTGCGCGATCCGCCCGGTCCGATTCCGCTCGAGCATTTCACCTGCGCGACGCGTCTGACTGAAGCCGATGGCGCGATCCGCGAACTGGCGGAATCGGTGGCGAATCTGGCGAGTCCGGCAAGCCTGATTGCGCTTGCCGAGCAGATCGTGCACCGGGTGCAATACCGGCCCGGCGTGACCGAGGTCACGAGCACGGCCGCCGAGGCGCTCGCGCTCGGCAACGGCGTGTGCCAGGACCATGCGCATCTGATGCTCGCGTGCTGCCGCGCGCGCGGCGTGCCGGCGCGCTACGTCAGCGGTTATATCGAACCCGGCGACGTGCCGCATGGCGCGAGTCATGCATGGGTCGACGTTTGGCTCGAAGACAAGGGCTGGATTTCGCTCGACGTCACGCATGCCGGGTTTGCCAGCGAGATCTATTGCCGGCTCGCGGTCGCGCGCGACTATGAGACGGCGGCACCGGTGCGCGGCCGACGCATCGGCGGGCTCGAAGAGGAGCTGCACGTGGCGGTGGCGGTCAGCACGCAGATGTCGCAGTAGCCGCGTCGCAACGCTAAAGGCTGCGAAAAAGGCCATAAAAAAGGCCGTAAACACCGATAAAGGGCGCCAGTGCGCCGCATTACAATAGCCCGGTTCCCTCGCGTTCTGCGGATTCGTTATGACTTACTGCGTAGCGATGGCCGTCAACGACGGCCTCGTATTCCTGTCCGATACGCGTACCAATGCGGGCGTGGATCACATCAGTACCGCGCGCAAGATGTCGGTGTTCGAGCAGCCCGGTGAACGCGTGCTGGTGCTGCTCGGCGCCGGCAATCTGTCGATCACGCAGGCGGTGCTGCACGAGCTGTCCGAGCCCGCCGATGCCAGCGAGCCGACGCTGTGGAGCGTGCCGACGATGGCCGACGCCGCGCGCGTGGTCGGCAGCGCGGTGCGCCGCGTGCACGAGCGCGAAGCCGCGGCGCTGCAGAAGTTCGGCGTCGACTTCAATTGCAGCTTCATTCTCGGCGGCCAGATCGCGGGCAACCGCATGCGGCTTTTCATGATCTACGCGGCGGGCAATTTCATCGAGGCGTCGGCGGTGAATCCGTACTTTCAGATCGGCGAGGCGAAGTATGGCAAGCCGATCATCGACCGCGTGCTGACGCCGTCCACACCGCTCGACGAGGCCGCGAAGTGCGCGCTGATCTCGATGGACTCGACGCTGCGCTCGAACCTGTCGGTGGGCTTGCCGCTTGATCTGCTGGTGTACGAGAAGGATGCGCTGCGCGTCACGCGATTCGTGTCGATCGATCGCGACAACGCGTACTTCGACATGATTCACCGCACGTGGGGCGAGCGTTTGCGCCAGGTGTTCGCCGAGATTCCCGATCCGGACTGGCAGCAGTCGCTGGATGCGCCGTCGCCGCATCCGGAGCGGGCGCTGGTGCTATATCGCGCGCCGGTCGGCGCCAATGGGGTCGAGCATGAGCAGGACGTGTCGCCCGCGCAAATTCTCGCGCAGGCCGACAAGGGCAAGGCGCAGCGGCGCTAGCTGCGTCGGATTCGCAGCGCGTGTCGCGCTCGTCGAATCACACCAAAACCTCGGGACGAAAAAAAACCAGCCACCGGCATCGCCTGTGGCTGGTTTTTTGGCTACGCAGCTCGTCAGCTGCGTAGCAGGTCCGACTTGAAGTTCGATTAGAACTTGTGACGGATACCCAGGCTGACCATGACCTGGTTGTTGGTGCTCGACTGGTTGCCGTACGAACCGATCGAAGCCGTAGCCGATTGAAGGCCACCACCGGCGCCCGGAATACGCTGTTCGCCGCTGGCGTGCTGCCATGCGCCGACCAGGTAGAAGTCGGTACGCTTCGAGAGGTTGTAATCGCCGCCCAGCGACACCTGGTTATACGTTGCGGACGCGTCGCCGTGACCCTTCGTGTAGGCATAGCCAATACCGACCAGTGCTGCCGGCGTGAGCTGGTAGCCCAAGTACGCGCGACCCACTTCGTACTTCTGAGTCGTTGCGAAGCCCGAGCTCGCGTCCGGCTTGTACTGTGCGTTGCTGTACGACAGGTTACCCGTCCACGGGCCCGTCACGTACTGAACCGCTACCGACGCGATGCCGATCGACTTCGACGCAGCGTAAGCCGCGTTGATGCCGGCGTTGGCCGGGAAATTGGTGTCAAACGTGGCGCCCGGCGCTGCCGTACCTGCCCAGCCGCCTGCAGCCGCACGCGTAGCCGGCGAATTGGCATTGCTTGCGTGCAGGTAGCCAGCAGCGATGCTGAACGGACCCGTTGCATACGTTGCCGCGCCCGACCACGTCTGGCCCGAACCCGTCGCGCCTGCGACGCCGCCCAGAGCATACAGACCTTCGATCTGCAAGCCCGACCAGACCGGCGACACGTACTTCAGCGAGTTGATGACGCGGAAGCTGTTGTCGTTGTTGTCGACGTCGCCCGGCGTAGCGAACGTGCTACCGAAGTAGTTGTCGCCCGTCAGCGGCTGGATCATGTCGACCAGCGGGTCGTACTGACGACCGGCCGTGAACGTGCCCCAAGCGTCGCCCGTCAAACCGACGTAAGCCTGACGACCGAACATCGAGCCGCCTTGCTGCAGCTTGCCGGTGTTGATGTCAAAACCGTTTTCCAACTGGAAAATTGCCTTCAGGCCGCCGCCGAGGTCTTCCGTACCCTTCAGGCCGAAACGGTTACCTTGGAGGTTGCCGCCAAACAATTGAACGAGGCTGCCGCCCTTCGGCGTAGCGTTGTTCACGTACTGGATCGACTCATCCAGCACGCCGTACAGGGTCACGCTGCTTTGCGCGTGTGCGATACCGGCGACGCCCAGGAGCGCCAGCGAGAGGGTAGACAGTGCGATTCGTTTCATCCATTTCTCCACGCAGATGATTGTTCGTTGTTGCGGAAAGCAGAATAGCTCAGCGCATCCGCCGGGTAGAAACGGAAAAAAAAGAGTGTCGCCAAAAACTGACAATCGAGGCAAACCCTTGTATTTAAAGCCATCAACTATTATTTCTATTTGCGCAATATTTATTGGCCTGATGCGCATTATTGTTGATTTGTTGATAGTGACTGGGTGATTTGACGCACTTTCAGCGTCGATTTGCATGGAAAGTGTAATCTAGTCGTCTACACGTCTGCCTGATTTTGTAGCGAAAGCATAAAAGAAACAGCCAGCAAAATGACTAGACATGCTGGACAGAAAAGGTGCGTTGTGTCCAAGCGCGATCGAGCGGTTTAACGGCGCAACACGTTTCAGCGCCTATCGGCGCCACGGCGCGCCACGGCCGCGGCCGTGAGCCCCGCGGCGGCCGCGAGCAGCACCGAGGTCCAGGGGTTGCGTCGCACGTAGCGGTCGGCGGCCGTCGCCTTGCGGCGCGCTTCGACGATGGCCGACGCCGCGAGACGGGTGGCTTGCGCTTCGACGTCGAGCACCTTGCGCGTCACGTCGACCGCCGTTTCATGCGCGGAGCGCTTTTGCACCGCCGCGTCGATCCCCGACGGCGGCAGCGGCGCGGTCGTGTGGCCGGCGACGGGCACAGCCGAGCGAGCCGAAGAAACCGCATTTGCCGCGACGGTCGATGCCGCCAGCACCGACGCGAGCTTCGCGCGGCTGCCCGGCGGCGCTTCTGCCTGCATGCCCCAGCCGCCGCGCGGATCGTGCAGCCTGCCGCGCGCCGCCGAGAACTCCGCGCCGAGCAGCAGCACCAGCGCCGAGAAGTACAGCCACATCAGCAGGACCGCGAGCGAGCCGGCCGCGCCGAACGCGCTGGCCATTCCCGCATGCGCGAGATAGAGCGCGAACAGCTTTCTCCCGGCCGTAAACAACACGGCCGCGACGATGCCGCCCACCAGCGCATCGCGCCATAGCACCCGGGCGTCGGGCAGGAACTTCAGCAGTCCGGCGAACGCGAAGACCAACACGAGCAGACCGACGCCGAGCTGTAGCAGATTGCCGATCACGACATACGGCGAGTCGCCCCACAGCCATTCGCCGATAAAGGCGATGACCGTATCGAGCACCAGCGACACGATCAGCAGGAACGCGACGCCGAGCACGAGCCCGAACGAAATCAGCCGCACCCGCACCAGCGCGAGCCAGCTGGCCGTGCGCGGCCCGCTGTACGGCCACACTATATTGAGTGCGCTGTTCAGCGACGAGAACGTCGCCGACGCGCCGATCGCCAGCAGTGAAAAGGAAATGATCGTCGCGATGCCGCCTTTGGCGCCCGCGTGGTGCGCGTTCTCGACGATCGTCTGCACGCCGGCCGCGGCCTGGTCGCCGATCAGGCCGTTGATGTGGCCAAACAGCTCGCCGCGCGCGGCCGCCGGTCCGAAGAACCAGCCGGCCACCGCGATCACCATCACGAGCGTCGGCGCGAGCGAGAACGCCGCATAGAACGCGATGCTCGCCGCCATCTCCAGACAGCGGTTCTCCGTGAACTGCCGAAGTGCGCCCATCGCCCAATTGGCCTGGTGACGCGCGGCCTGCTGGAGGTTCTCGCGAGAAAGGGTGTCGATGTCCATGATCGTGTCTGAATCGTGACGGCGCTTTCACGGTGTTTGCTTGGTCGCAAACCTCGTGCCCATCACTATACAAGTTAAGCGGTGGGCTTCATGGCCTGCTTGCATGGCCCGTTCCGCGGCCGCCCGCGTGTACCGCTAGAATGCAGCGGGTTAATGTCACCTTTCCGCTCATCATGCATTCGCACGAACTCGTACGGCAACTGGACGTCATCGAGCGCGACCAGTGGAGCGCGCATCTGCCCGCGCATGTCATCGAACAATTGCCCGCGCACGGAATCACGGTGTTCGCGGTTACCGACGACGCCTCCGACACCGCCGCATTCAGCGCGCGCTATGGCTTCGGCCTCGAAGACTGCGCGAACACGATCGTGATCCGTTACAAGAAAGACGGTGGCGAGCACTATGCGGCGCTGGTGTCGCTGGGCTCCCGGCGGCTCGACATCAACGGCGCGGTAAAGGCCGCGCTCGGCGCGCAGCGGCTGTCATTCGCGAAGCGCGAGGCGGCGGTCGAGCATAGCCAGATGGAGTTCGGCGGCATCACCGCCTTTGGTCTGCCGGCCGACTGGCGCGTGCTGGTCGACGCCGCGGTGATGGACCGTGAGCAGATCGTGATGGGCGCCGGCGTGCGCGCGGCCAAGCTGCTGATGTCGCCCGACGTGCTGCGGCAATGGCCGCGCTGCGAAGTGGCGGCGCTGACGCTGCCGGCGGACTGAATCCCGCAACCTTGAAGTAGCACTGAAGTTTTCCGCCGTCGCGCCGTTAATCCCGACAACGACATGAAACGTTTGCGGCGTCCGCTTGCGCGGACAGCCGCAAACCACGACAAGGGATACGGAAGATGGAACGGTTTCGCCTGAAAGTGCGGCTGTGGCTCGCGCTCGCGGTGATGTGCATGGGCATTCTGGCGATCGGCCTGTGGGGAGCGTACAAAACGCGCGACACGATGATCGCCGATCGCGAGGACGAGCTCAAAAACGTGGTCAGCATCGCGTACAGCGTGCTCGATCGCTACAACGCGCTCGCCGCGGCCGGCACGATGCCGCTCGCCGACGCGCAGCGCGCCGCGATGGACGACCTGCGCGCGATGCGCTACGACGGCGCCGGCGGCTACCTGGTGCTCGAAGACAGCCACGCGCACGTGCTGATGCATGCCACGCGCGCCGACCTCGTCGGCAAGGACATGACCACCGTCGCCGATCCGGACGGCCGTCATGTGTTCAAGGAGGGTTCCGAGCAAACCCAGCGCGAAGGCGAGGCATTCGTCCATCTGATGTTCCCGAAGCCCGGCACCGACCAGCTCGCGCCGAAGAGTAACTATATGCGGCTTTACAAGCCGTGGGACTGGACCATCGTCACCGGCGTGTTCACGGACGACATCGAGGCGATGTTCTACCGCACCCTCGTGCAATTCGTGATCGCGGCGCTAGTGCTTTGCGCGCTCGTGTCGCTGGTGATCGGCGTGATTCTGCGCAGCATTCTGCGTCAGCTTGGCGGCGAACCGGCGTACGCGGTGCAGATCGCGTCGCGAATCGCGGACGGCGACCTCGACGTGATCGTCGATACGAAGACCGGCGACAGTACCAGCCTGCTCGCCGCGATGAAACGGATGCAGCAGCGTCTCGCACAGGCGATCGAGCAGATTCGCGGCGGCGCGACGCTGATTTCGTCGGTATCGAACGAGATCGCCGCGGGCAATTCGGATCTGTCGCGCCGCACCGAGCAGCAGGCGGCCGCGCTCGGCGAGACCGCGTCGAGCATGGAGCAGATCACCGCGACCGTGCGTCAGAACGCCGACAACGCGAAGCAGGCGAGCCAACTCGCGCACAACGCTTCGGAGACCGCGGCGCGCGGCGGCGCGGTGGTCGGCCAGGTGATCGACACGATGCGCGGGATTTCACAGTCGTCGCACCGGATCGGCGACATCATCGGCGTGATCGAAGGGATTGCGTTTCAGACCAACATCCTCGCGTTGAACGCGGCCGTCGAGGCGGCGCGCGCGGGCGAGGAGGGCCGCGGTTTCGCGGTGGTCGCGGGCGAAGTGCGTACGCTCGCGCAACGCAGCGCGGCGGCCGCGAAGGAGATCAAGGCGCTGATCGAGGAATCGGCCGCGCAGATCGCGGGCGGCTCGGAGCATGTCGGACGCGCGGGCGACACGATGCAGGAAGTCGTGCAGGCGGTACGTCGCGTCAACGACATCATGGGCGAGATCAGCGCGGCGTCGGCCGAGCAGACCTCGGGCATCGAGCAGGTCAACATCGCGGTCGCGAGCATGGATAAGACGACGCAGCAGAATGCGGCGCTCGTCGAGGAAGCGAGCGCGGCGGCCGATGTGCTGAAGACGCAGACCGGGCAATTGTCGGCGGCGATCTCGGTGTTCAAGTTGCCGGAGCAGCGCTAAACCGCCAGGCCGCGTTGAGGGCGCTCATGTCGACGGTCACGCGAGCACACACCTCACGCGAGTCCGTTGACGAAGACGAGCATCACCGGATGCGGGACTCTGCGGATCAGTTTGCCGAGCCGCAATACGCCGAACAGCACTATCAGGAGGCCGCTCAGGATCACGGTCGCGAGCAGATACCGCGCGCCATGCTCGCCGACGAGCGTGACGATCACGACGGCCATCGAGCCCGCCGCGCCCGAAATCATGCCGGGACGTCCGCCGAATACCGCGGTGATGTTGCAGATAAAGAATGCGCCGTACAGACCCATCTACGGCTTGGCAACGCGCGCGGCTGCGCGAGGGATGCGTCCGCTGGGCGCTGCGCTCAGATACTCAAATAATCAGCCGGGACACCTTCGTGCCTTCGAGCGACACGCCGGCCATCAAACCGCCGTTAGTCAACACGAAAGCTTGCACCGGACTCGTTGCGGTCGAGGAATCGACCGCGCCGTTCGCGCCGACCTTCAGCACGGCGACGGTCGCATTCGCGCCGACCGCCCAGCCCTGGCTGTGCATGAATTCGTCGAGCGCTTCCTGCGTCATGAACAGAAACACGAGCGCCTTCGACTGCGCGCCGATCTGCAACCCGAACGAGCCCGCGACCGTGCTGAAGTAGCCGACCGTGCGGCCGCCGATGCGCATCGCCCCTTCACCATACTGTGCGCCGACCCAGAAGCCGGCCGAGATCACCGACGGAAACACCAGCACGCCGCGCGCTTTCGCAACGAACTCGCGCGAACCGTCGACGTTTTCGTAGAGACGCGCGAGCGTCGAGTCGACGCCGGCGTTGATCGTGTCGCGCTTGCCGGCATTGGCCGACGGCGATGCGTTCGAGGACGGCGAAGTCGTCGTGCAACCGGTGAGGCTCAGGCCTGCGACGGCCAATGCAGCGCTGCCGGTCATGATGAATTGTCGTCTGCGCATGACTGTTTCCTTTGCGTTTCTCACGCATGTTGTACGTTATGGAAGAGGGCGGCGAATTGGCCGCCTTGCTTTGCTTTGTTCTCATTTGCGCACGAGAGGTTCCGTGCGCGCGATGATTGTCGTTGAGCGGGCGTGCCGCGACGCGCGAAGCACGCATCGCGGGCATCCACGGCCGACAAATTAGCAGGGAGCGTGCCCAAGGGCCGCGCCGCCTTGCGCGAGGGCGGCGCGGCGATTTGCAGTTCGCGGATTTGCGCTGCTTGCCGTTGCGCGTCGTCGCTACAGCGTTGGGCGAATGTTCTGGTTATGGCGGAACAGGTTGTGCGGATCGTAGCGGTTCTTCACGGCGACGAGCCGCTCATAGTTGGGCCCATAGGCATCCGCGATACGGCCGCCTTCTTCCTCGGTCATGAAGTTGACGTACACGCTGCCTAGCGCAAACGGGCGCGCCGCGTCGAAAAAGTCGCGCGCCCATGCGACGCAGCGCTCGTCGTCGCGCGCATCGTCCCAGCGGCCGTGCACGTTCATCGCGTATAGCGTCTCGCGAGCCGGGTAAGCGGTTGCGTCGACCGCCACGCGCTGCGTTTGCGCACCGATCAGCCCGAAGAAAATTTCGCATTGCGTGGACGGCAGCGTGTCGATCGCGCGGATCAGTGCGTCGATCAGACCATCGTCGATGGTGGCGAGGTTGTGCGACTTCCAGTAGTTGCGCGCGCCCGGTGTGAGCAGCGGATCGAAGGCCTGTTGCCAGACTTCGAGGGGCATCGGACCAAGATGTTCGCCGAGCGGCTTGCCGAAGCCGCGCGCGGCTTCCACTGCGTCCGGGCCTTTGTCGACCGGGCCGTTGTAGCACATCGCGAACACCAGCACGGGTTTGCCGTGCACGTCGGGCGGCAGGAACGGCAGCGGCGGCGCGAGCCGCGCGACCGCCCAGACGGCCAGCTCGTCGGGCATTGCCGGCGCGGCATCGCGGTATTTGATCAGTGCTTCCTTCGCGTCGGCGAGCGGCAACACGACGAGGCCGCCATACACGAGCGGGCCGACCTCATGAAGTGCGAACTCGAATAGCGTAACGACGCCGAAATTGCCGCCGCCGCCGCGGATCGCCCAGAACAGATCGTCGTGCGAAGTGGCGCTCACGTGGCGGAACTCACCGTCGGCGGTGACGATGTCGGCCGCGACGAGGTTGTCGATCGTCATGCCGTAGCGGCGGCTCAGCCAGCCGAAGCCGCCGCCGAGCGTGAGACCTGCGACGCCGGTCGTCGAGTTGATGCCGAGTGGTGTCGCGAGTCCGAATGCCTGCGCTTCGTGATCGAAATCATGCAGCGTCGCGCCGGGTTCGACATACGCGCGCCGCGCTTCCGGGTCGATACGCACCGATTTCATCGTGGACAGATCGAGCACGAGGCCATCGTCGCACACAGCGCTGCCGCCGATATTGTGGCCGCCGCCGCGAATGGCGAGCGGCAGGCCGTTGTCGCGCGCGAAGGCGACGCCGCTGCGCACGTCGGCCACACCCGCGCAGCGCAGGATCATCGCGGGAGTACGGTCGATCATCGCGTTCCAGATGCTGCGCGCCGTGTCGAAGCCCGGCGTGTCGGGCAGCAGAAGCTGGCCGCGCAGTGTGGATTTGAATTCGTCGACGGCGCTGCTGGAGATAGTAACCATGTTGTACCTCGTCGGAGAGGGGAGGGCGCTCGCAGACCACTGCTCAGCAGACCAAACAAAATGCGGGCGGTGAATGAAAGCGGATTGAGAGGTTCGGCTGCGTGCAGTAAACGGGGCGGCGCGACGAAGTCAAACAAAGGTTTACCCGCGTATGGGGACGATCCCGCGCAGTAGCTCGCGGGGACGGGCGTTTGCGGGCAGCGCAACGACGATACGCGACGGTAGCGCGGAAGATGGTGGGAATGCTCCGGAAAAAGCGTGCGTGCCGATGTGTTGGTTATCTGACGCGCTGGTGGTTGTGCCACGACACTTTGCAGATGGAGTGGGTCGCGATCGCGTACGGCTGAGCCGCACGTTCGGCGACTGTGCGCGGCAGCGCACATCGCGACATCGCTCTTTGCGACGCACAGGCGTTATGCAACGACGCGTAATGTTTCGCGCGCGCATTTCGGTGATTTTCATGGTGTTGTCTATTGGATTTCTCTCATTCGGCTTTTCCAATTTTCATGTTTATGTGCGAATGGCCACATGAATAAAACGGATGATGTGTAAATGATCTGAATTCATCCGATAAAACCAAATGTTAATTTTCTTTATGTCGCTCCAATTGCATCGCGCATGATAATTTTAACTTCCCGTATGAAGAATCTGGATTAGCGGATTTGGCGGACGCATCGTCGTTTTCCCCTGCCTGGCACGCCGCATCGGCAATATCGCATTGCGTGGTCTAGCGCACGGTCGCGCGATTGCACTGCGAATAACTTCAACGTCCATCAAGCCTCGCTGTGCGGCTCTCACGATCACGTGCGCGCACGGCCAGCCCATTCTCTCGAAGCACCCCAAATCGGACCGGGGATTTTCCGTGAGAGAAGTATTTAGTGCGAGCGCATTTTAATTCGCATAAGGCGAAGCTGCGCAAAGGCTTTGACTTTCGTTTTTTTCACGAGCGGAGATTCACTCGTTAATTGGACCGGTCGCTCAGGGGAAATAATTAGGAGGATGAAATGAAAAAGCAAAACGGGGACGCGTGGATACTTGGCACGCGGCGGGCGGCTTTGGCGGTCGCGGTCAGTCTTTATGCGGCGATGGCGGGTGCGCAGACGAATTCGGGGAGCACCGCCGCGCCAGCAACCAATCCTGGAGTGATGGTGCTCGCCGAGGCGAGCGTGTACGGCGGATGTCCGTCGGGCGGCGGGCCGGGCTGCACCTCGGGGGGATTCGGGCAACTCGGGTCGGGTGCCCTCGGCATCGCGGCGGCGGGGCTCGGTCCGACGTCGTCCACCGGCTCGTCGCCGGGCAGCGGGACGTCGTCGCCGGGCGCGGGCAGCAGTGGCGGAAATAGTTCGGCTAATTCCGGCACCGGCGGGGTGGGCTCGGGAAATACCGGCGGCAACAATGGTAATGGCGGTTCCGGCGGCAACGGTAGCGGCGGCGCTGGAAGCGGTGGCGATGGCTCGGGGAATGGCGGCACGGGCGGCGATGGCGGCAACAACGGTGGCGGTGATAGCGGCGGGGATGGTGGGGGCGGTGGTGGGGGGCATGGGCATGGCCATGGTCACGGTGGTGATGGTGACGGCGGTCATGGTCATGGCCACGGTGGCGACGGTGACGGTGATGGCGGTCATGGACATGGCCATGGTGGTGATGGTGATGGTGACGGCGGTCATGGTCATGGCCATGGCGGCGATGGTGACGGCGATGGCGGTCATGGTCACGGCCACGGCGGCGAGGGTGACGGCGATGGCGGTCATGGCCACGGCCACGGTGGCGAGGGTGACGGCGATGGCGGTCATGGTCACGGCCACGGTGGCGAGGGTGACGGCGATGGCGGTCATGGCCACGGCCACGGTGGCGAGGGTGACGGCGATGGCGGTCATGGTCACGGCCACGGCGGCGAGGGTGACGGCGATGGCGGTCATGGTCACGGCCACGGCGGCGAGGGTGACGGCGATGGCGGTCATGGTCACGGCCACGGCGGCGAGGGTGATGGCGATGGCGGTCATGGCCACGGCCACGGCGGCGAGGGTGATGGTGACGGCGGTCATGGCCACGGCCACGGTGGCGAGGGTGACGGCGATGGCGGTCATGGCCACGGCCACGGTGGCGAGGGTGACGGCGACGGTGGTCATGGACATGGTCACGGTGACGGCGGCCACGGCGATGGCGGTCACGGCGAAAGCGGTCACGGTGACGGCGGCCACGGCGATGGCGGTCACGGCGACGGCGGTCACGGCGAAAGCGGTCACGGCGAAAGCGGTCACGGTGACGGCGGCCATGGCGAGGGCGGTCACGGCGAGGGCGGTCACGGCGAGGGCGGTCACGGCGAGGGCGGTCACGGCGAAAGCGGCCACGGTGACGGCGGCCATGGCGAGGGCGGTCACGGCGAAAGCGGCCACGGCGACGGCGGCCACGGCGGCAGCGGTCATGGTGACAGCGGCCACGGTAGCAGCGGTGGCGAAGGCAAGGGCGGTTCTGCCAACGGTGGCCGTGGCGGTGAAGGTGGCGGCCAAGGCAACGGCGGTTCCGGACACGGTGGCCATGGCGGTGAAAGCGGTGGCGGCCAGGGCGGCGGCGGTTCCGGACACGGTGGCCATGGTGGTGAAGGCGGTGGCGGCCAGAGCGGCGGCGGTTCCGGACACGGCGGCCATGGCGGTGAAAGCGGTGGCGGCCAAGGCGGCGGCGGTTCCGGACCCGGTGGCCATGGTGGTGAAGGCGGTGGCGGCCAAGGCGGCGGCGGTTCCGGACACGGTGGCCATGGTGGTGAAGGCAGTGGCGGCCAGGGCAACGGCGGCTCGGGCAACGGTGGTCATGGCGGTGAAGGCGGTGGCCAGGGCAACGGCGGTTCTGGACACGGCGGCCATGGTGGTGACGGCGGCGGCCAAGGTAACGGCGGCTCGGGCAACGGTGGCCATGGCGGTGAAGGCGGTGGCGGCCAGGGCAACGGAGGCTCCGGACACGGTGGTCATGGCGGCGAAGGCGGCGGCCAGGGCGGAAATGGCGGCAACGGTGGCGGCCAAGGCAGCGGTGGTTCCGGCAACGGAGGTCACGGTGGCCATGGCGGTAACGGCGGCGGCCAGGGCAACAGTGGCAACGGCGGCGACGGCGGCAACGGCGGCGGCCAAGGCAACGGTGGCAACGGTGGCGGCTTCGGCAACGGCGGCTTCGGCAACGGTGGCCACGGAGGCCATGGCGGCTACGGCGGCGGTGGCTCCGGCAGTGGCGGCCACGGCGGCAGCAACCATTAAGCAGTGGCAAGGGTCCCGCGAACCTTGCGGGGCTCCCTCCAGGAAGGGAGGCCGGCGCCGCCCGGCCTCCAAACCGAAACCGCGCTCGAGCACCGCGGGGAATTTGCAGCGAAAAAGCCAGCAAAAAACCACGCTAGCGAATCAGCAAACCAACCCGCAAACAAAAACGCAATCAGGCAACAAAGTGGACGGCCCCCGCCGTCCGCTCAACACCTCAACTCGATCACCCTCTCCTGCACGACCAGAAAAACCCTCTCCCCCAAAACGCGCCCCGTCTCACGCGCCCCTCCAGTAAAACTCCCGAACGCCGGCAGCACCCCCCGATCGATCCCGAAGCGAAAGCACGGCACGCGCACTGAATCGAACCCCGTCGCAATCCGATAGACCGGATGCACATGCCCCGCGAGCACATACGCGTGATCGACCGCATGCGGGTGATGACACAGCGCCCACGCCCCGAAATGCCACGGCTCGCGCACAGACTCGACATCCAACGAAGGCGGCAACGCACCGGCATGCCGATCGTGATTGCCTTCGACTAGCACCACGCGCATCGACGCATGCCGCGCGCGCCACACATGCAACGCATCGAGCGTGAGCGTCGACAGCGACTCGCGCGCATGCAGCAGATCGCCAAGAAACACCAGCGTCGCCGGCTGGAACTCGGTGATCAGCCGATCGATCCGCAGCAGATTCTCCGCGGTCGAACCAGTCGGCACCGGAATGCCACGCGCGCGAAACACCGCATCCTTGCCGAAATGCGCATCGGCGATAAAAAGCGCGCGGAGCACCGGATCGAAACACGCGCGCAAACTCGATAGCACGAGAGGCCGTCCGCCGACGTCGATCGCAAGCGAGGTCGCCGTCATCGTTGCGCCGCCCTTTCGAGTTCGGCCAGCATTCGCTCGACGCGATCGGCGAGCTTCTCGGTGCTGACTTTTTCGCGCAGGCGTCCGACGATCAACGGAAACGCGAACGGCGTCGGCTTGCTGGGCCGCGTGAGCACGACGCGGCTCGCGTTCATTCGTTCGAGCGCAATACGGATGCGCTGCACGTCGAGTTCGTGTAGCAGTACTTCGGTATCGGCCTGGCCCAACAGCAGATTGCCGCGATCGTGCTGACGAAAGATCTCGTAGAAAAGCCCGCTCGAGGCCTGTAATTGCCGCGCGCTTTTCTGCTGTCCAGGATGCGCCTGAAACACGAGGCCCGACACCCGCGCAATCTCACGAAAACGTCGCAAAGAGAGTTCGGACGAATTGAGGCTTGCAAGAATGTCGTGATCGAGTTCGTCAGGTGAAAGCAGGTCATTGCGCAAGTGCGCGTCCCAATCGAACGCCTGCGCGCACAGCAATTCGAAACCGTAGTCGTTCATCGAAATGGAAAACGTGCCGGGCTCGTCGCGCGCGACCCGCCACGCGAGCAGAGCGCCAAGCCCGATATGCGCGGTGCGCCCGGCGAACGGATAGCAGAAGAAGTGGTAACCCTCGCGCGATTTCAGCAGCTCGACGACCAGCACGCCCGGCTCGGGCAATGCCGACCACTTCTGCTGCAATTCGAGCAGCGGCCGTACCGCGCGCATTTCCGGCTCGTCGTAGATGCCGTCGGCGGCGCGCGCGAGCATCGTCAGTGTCGCGTCGGCGAGCTCGGACGATAGCGGCATGCGGCTGCCGGCCCATTGCGGCATTGCCCCACGCGATGAGCTCGCACGCCGCACCCACGCCGTCATATCCTGCACGCGGATCAATTCCAGTGCGCGGCCGCCGAACGTGAATACATCGCCGGGTCTGAGCCGTGAGATGAACGATTCCTCGATTGCGCCAATGCGACCGCCCGATAGATACGCCACGTTCAACGTCCCGTTCGCGACGATCGTGCCGATGTTGTTGCGATGCCGGCGCGCGAGATCGTCGCGCGGCACGCGGTACAGACCGTCGCTATCGCGCGCGACGCGATGGTAGTCGGGATACGCGCGCAGCGTCGCGCCGCCGCCTTCGACGAAACCCAGAGCCCAGTCGAACTCCTGCTGCGTCAGATCGCGATATGCATAGGTATGCAGAAGTTCATCGTACAACTCGCGCGCGTCGAAACCGCCGCCGATCGCGACGGTGACGAGATGTTGCACCAGCACGTCGAACGGCTTTTGCGGCGTATCGCGGCTTTCGATCTGCCGTTTATCGACGGCTTCACGCGCGGCCGCCGCTTCGATCAATTCGAGCGCATGCGTCGGCACGATCGTCACCCGCGACGGCAAACCGGGTGCGTGTCCCGAGCGGCCCGCGCGCTGCATCAAACGCGCGACGCCTTTTGGCGAGCCGATCTGGAACACGCGCTCCACCGGCAGAAAATCGACGCCGAGATCGAGACTCGACGTACACACCACGGCCTTTAGCAAGCCGTCCTTCAATCCGCGTTCGACCCACTCGCGTACCTGCTGATCGAGCGAGCCGTGATGCAGCGCGATCACGCCGGCCCATTCGGGGCGCGCGTCGAGCAGCGCCTGATACCACACCTCGCATTGCGAGCGCGTGTTCGTGAATACGAGCGACGTGCGCGCTTCGTCGATCGCGCGCGCGACCGCATCGACCTGACGCATGCCCATGTGACCGCCCCACGGAAAGCGCTCGATCGTGTTGGGAATAATCGTGTCGACGATCAGTGCCTTCGGCAGCGCGCCGTGCACACTGACGCGCGGCGTCGCGACCGGCGCGAGCAGTACCTCGGTCGCGAACGACAGATTGCCCAGCGTCGCCGACAGCCCCCACACCTGCAAGCCGGGCCGCCAATGCGTGAGACGCGCGAGCGCGAGTTGCGTCTGTGTGCCGCGTTTGTTGCCGAGCAGTTCGTGCCATTCATCGACGATCACGAGCCGCACCTGAGACAGTACTTCGCGCGCATCGGCGCGCGTCAGGATCAGCGTCAGACTCTCGGGCGTCGTGACGAGCGCGGACGGCATGCGCCGGTTCTGGCGCTCGCGTTCGGCGGCCGACGTATCGCCGGTGCGCAGACCGACGCTCCAGGGTACCGCGAGTTCGGCCGCGGAGCTTTGCAACGCGCGCGCGGTATCGGCCGCGAGCGCGCGCATTGGTGTAATCCAGAGCACCGTCAGCGGTTCGGGGTGCTTGCGCGGCGTCGACGCCGCACTCGCGAACGCGGCGAGCGCGCCGAACCACACGGCCCAGGTTTTGCCGGCCCCGGTGCTTGCGTGCAGTACGCCGCTCGCGCCAGCGGCGATGTTGCGCCAAACCTCGCGCTGAAAATCGAACGGCTGCCAACGGCGCGCGGCGAACCATGCGTCGAGTTTGTCCGCGAACGGGCGACGCGCGTCGTCGGGTGAATACGAGGGGAACGGCAGCGGCTCGAAAGCGGATTCGCGCGCATCGAGCCGCGCCTGTTGGGCACGGCTGCGCGGAATCCGGCGCGGCCTTGGCGCGCGAACGCGCTCGTCGGCCGGCGCTGGCGCGGCGGTCGGGTCGTCAGCGGGGTTGTCGGAAGGGGCCGGCTCGGTCATCGGAAGCGCTCTCAACGGGTGCGGCGGATTCGCGTGCCGGCGACTCGCGCCGGATGTTCATGTGGACCGCGGGCTCGCGCGGCGGTTCAGCGAAGTTCGTGACAGGCGCGCAACGACCCGCGGCATCCGGCAGTATTTGGGAGCCTCGGCCGACACCCGATCCGTTACAATCAAACGGACTACCCCACTGGAGATTTGCTTTGAAATCACTCGTTGCTTTGCTGGCCGCAGCCGTGCTGTCCTCGACCGCGATGGCTGCCGCGCCGACCACGGAGAAGCTGCCGTCCGGCGTCATCGTCGAACATCTGACGCAAGGCACGGGCCCGCAGCCGTCCGCGACCGACGTGGTAAAAGTCAACTACCGCGGCACGCTGCCCAACGGCACCGAATTCGATAGCTCGGCCAAGCATGGCGGCCCGGCCACGTTCCCGCTCAATCGCGTGATTCCGTGCTGGACGCAAGGCGTGCAGAAGATGAAAGTCGGCGGCAAGGCGCGACTCACTTGCCCGGCGGCGACCGCATATGGCGATCGTGGGGTCGGCCCGATTCCGCCGAATACCGATCTGACCTTCGAAGTCGAACTGGTCGACATCGTCAAGTAAAGCGCGCGAGCGGCGCTAAAGATGCACTGCCACCGAGCCTCGCTGCGCCAATCGCAGCGAGGCTTTTTTATGGGCGCCGAATGGCCCGCCAAAGGGATTCACGATGAAACGTGACAAAGGTACCGTACAGGTGGCGAGCATTGGTTTTACCGGCAAGAGCGCCCAGAAGTTCTTCGGTTTGTTGAAAGAGGCCCAAGTGCGCACGGTGCTCGACATTCGCCTCAACAACACGTCGCAGCTGGCGGGTTTTGCGAAAAGGCAGGATCTGCCTTTCTTTCTCGAGCAGTTGTGCAATGCGGCGTACGTGGAAATTCCGGAGTTGGCTCCCGAGCCGGAACTGCTCAAGCGCTACCAGGGCAAGCAGTTGAGCTGGGAGAACTTTCGCGAGGAATATCTCGACCTCATCGCGCGCCGCCGTGTGGAAAGCAATCTGGATATCGCGCTATTTGAATCGGGCTGTCTGCTTTGCAGTGAACATTTACCACATCATTGTCACCGGATGTTCGCGCTCGAGTATCTGAACCAGCACTGGAACAATCGTCTTTCCGTTACACATCTGACCTGACCTGACCTGACCGGCGCCGGTCGGGCCGGGTTACGCTTTCCGTCTCGTTGCCCGGCGGCTTGCTGTGCCGGCGGGTTGCATCTCGCTGGCGCCGCCGGCGTTTTCCTTCAGTAGCCCGAATAGTAGCGTGGCGCGAAACGTGGAAGAACACGCCCAATACGCATGTTATTTCAAGGCGAGTGCTGCTCGCTCGTCTACTATCTACTCACGCGCAGCTCCCTGTATTCGTCTCGCCCTATCGCCGGCCACAGACCGGCCGTGACTATGCGCGCCAGGAGCGCCTGCCATGAACATCGACTTCCATTACGGCGTGGTCTACATTGCCGCGCGCGTCGGCGGCATGACGGCCGGCGATGCGCAAACCGTCGCGCATGCCTGCCAATACGTCGACGACGCAACGACGAGCGGAATACTGCGGTTCAAAGGCGGCGAGACATTCGAGCGATTCGCGACCGCGCACAAGTTATTCGATTACGCCAATACCGAGAACGACCAGAATCGGCTCGTGTGGGCGCCGTTCCATTTTCTGCCGGCTGGGGTGGGTGACAGTCTCGAGGAAAAGGCGGTTTGCCGGCCCGACAGTGAAGTCGCGCGCGAAGTCGTGCGGCGCGCGATCCGGCAGCGCGATTCGGAGACCGCGTTGCACCGGCTCGGCGTGACGCTCCATACGTATGTCGATACCTGGGCGCACCAGGGATTCGCGGGCATCGAAAGTCCGTGGAATCGCGTGCATCTTCTCGAAGCGCAGGATTGCACGCGCAAAGGCTGGCTCGCGAGCCTGGAACTGGCGGTTGCGCATCTGATCGATCGCGTCGAGACGGACGTTCTGACCATCGCGTTGCCGGTCGGCCACGGCGCCGCGTTGCATTATCCCGACCAGCCGTGGGCACGCTGGCATTACATCGACGGCTGCAATCACTTCATCTCACGACACAATTTGCCGGATTTCGTGCAAGCGGCGGACATGAGTTGTCGTGTCGTGCGAGCTTATCTGGCCGGACGCGAAGATTTCGAAAACCAGCCCGGCATGCCGGACGACGTCAAAGACGCACTGACCCGACTGCTCGATACGAACCGCGAACCCGACGACAACCTGCGTCTGAGAACCGTTTGCGAATGGGTGAATGCCGGCCGTATTCCGGGTTTGAAAGAACCCGTGCCCGGCTATATCGCGAAAGGACACGGTTCGTGGAAGTACCAGGCCACCGGTTTGTTGTGCGATGACGACACCGGGGACAGACCGGAGTGGACGACCGCCTTCGAGAAGAGCGACTACCGCCTCTTTCACGACGCGGTCAAACAGCATCGTTTCGTGACCACCCAGGAGATCTTGCCCGCGCGCGGATTACGCATTGCCTGAGTGAATGGAGCGGGGCGCCAGTTACTGCATTTTGGCTTGCTGATGTGGTGCGGCCTGAGCCGCCGCCTGCTGTTCTTCGGCGTGCTTTTTGGCCACATGCCGTCCGACGATACAGCCGCCGACCGCGCCGACCACCGCATGATGTCCCGCATAATGTCCGGCGACGCCGCCCACTACCGCTCCTTTCAGGCAACCGGCCGCGTTCGCGGTGCTTGCCATTACCAACGAGACTGCCAGTGCCCCGAGGGCGGTCCGAATAAAGTCAGCTTTCATTGTAAGTACCTTCGTGTTTGAGTGGATCGAAGTTAGGGTGGCCCGGCGTCTTTTTCAATAGCCGCCGCGAGCATGGGCACGGATACGAAGTGTAAATGGACCTGCGCAGAGCAGGAGCAACAAGTGCTGCAAGATCGGTAACGGCAAGTTACCGGAACCGGGGGCTTTGCAGGCATCGTCACTGATGTTTCGCACACGTTTGAATCGGTTCGCTATAGCGGTTCACCAAAAAAAAGACCGTTTTCAAATAAAAAGTGGGCTACTCTCCTTTGAATATCCAAATGCCGGGCTATAGTAGAAGCGACTAAAGCCAGAAAGCATGACGGCGCGCTTTTGCCGTCGATGCCGACGACGGGGAAACTCAAATGACGCCCTCGAATGCAGCGATCTATCAGACCAGGACTTGCACACCAGAGTCGTTGCGTACGCTCGCGAGCTTTCTCGAATTAGCGCTCGACGAGGGAAAAAGCGTGGTCGTCATGCGGATCGGCAAGCAGGCGCGCAGCGTTTATGTCGGAAATCCATCTGGTGCATTGGAGGATTTAACGGATTCCGGTGTCGTCGATGCTTTCCAGGCAGATGAAATGCTGCTACTGACCCGCGTGGGCCTGAACCGGATAACGGCGGACGGTCAACACTACCGCTTTATACGGAGTGTGAGGTACATTGCCGATCGCCAGGTCGTCGTTTTTACACCTATCTGAGCGGTGGAACCGAAACGAAAAAGAAGAATCACGAGGGAAGGAAAAGGAAGAAAGCTTCGATGACCCGCTAGAAAACCTGAAAGCTTTGTTATTTGAAAGCTGCATCGGCGCTGGTATCGATGTATTGAAGCTCAGGATAGGTCAATAGACTGCCTTTCTTCCGTCATTCATGGCATAGTTCGACGATTACCACATAAGGAGCAATCAAATGCCTTCGTTAGAGCAAATCCAAGCAAAGCTTAAGAAGCTCCAGGCGCAAGCTGACGTTCTCATTGCCAGAAAAGCACAGGCCGCGGTCGATCAGATTCGCGAGTTGATGCTCAAGCACGGTCTGACGACTGCCGATATCGAAGCACAGGCAAAGGCACGACGCTCCGCGCGAGGTCTGAATGGCAATACGGGTACGGGCCGGGGAAGACCTGCTGGCGTGAGCAAAGCCGCCAGGTCGGCAACGCCGGCGAAGTACCGCGACCCTAAAACCGGCGCGACCTGGACGGGTCACGGCCGCGCGCCTGGCTGGATCGCCGGCGCGAAGGACCGCACGGTGTTCCTGATCGACGCTGCGAGCGCAAGCCAAGCCGCGGCTACTCCCGCCGCGAAGCGCGGCAAAGGTCAGCCAAAAGGCGCCCAGCCGCCGAAGTACCTGGATCCGAAAACCGGCGCGACGTGGAGCGGACGCGGCCCGGCGCCGGCATGGCTTGCTTCCGTTAAGGATCGCAGCAAATTCCTGATCGATGGCGCGAGCGCGGCTGCCGCTCCGAAAGCGGCGAAAACGGCGGCAAAGAGCGGCCAGGCGAAAGCGACCGCAAGCGCGGTAGGCAAGAAGACCACGGCGAAAAAAGCAGTGGCGAAAAAAGCCACGCGCAAGACGGCCGTGAAAAAGACCGCAGCCAGAAAGGCAACCCCGGCAAGCCGGAAAGCCGCGGTGAAGAAAACCGCTGGCCGCCAAAGCGCTGTGAAGATGGCAAGAAAAGCACCGGCCCGCAAGGCTGCCGCAAAGAGCACGGCCGCGCCCGTCGCGGCGGCTCCGCAAACGCCCGAAACGCAAGCAGGCGCGTAATAGCCGCGGAGTCGTGAAGTAGATGGTTAGCACGTTCGATGCATCCCGGCAGGAAGATCAGGTCTTCCTGCTGGACTCCGTTCCTCATCCGGCAGCCGATGCCGCCGAACCATTCATCGTCGCCAGCGATCGCCGTGTAATCCTCACTTATCCGATCGCGGAGTCGGACTTTGAACGGTTCGGGCCATTCGATCCCGACGACGATCCTTTTTGCGCGGTATTGTTCGCCGACGCCGTATTTCATCGTCTCGGGCCACCGGGCGATGACGCTCTCGCCATTCATCCGCTCGCGGCGCATGGTCTCACTGGCTACGCGGTGCATGAAATCTTCAATTCGTCGTTGTGCGCGGAGATTGCCGCCGTGACGACTGACCCGATCGCCATTGCTGCCGAGTCACCGGCGCGGCGGCATTTCGTCATTACGTTTCAGGCATCGACGTTCGAATGCGTGGCTTCGGACTATACGGTCATCGGCGTATTCGGCGCGGGCGAAATAGCCAGTCGCGAGGCATTTGCTTTGGTCAGATAACGCGTTGGAACCGGAAAGCAAGGCGCGGTCCCGATGCGGGCACGCGCCGTGCATGACCTGAGGCTCGTGAGAGCCGGACCGGAGTCCGGCTCTTTCCCGTCGGACGAGGGATGCGCATGCCGTGTCCCGCCGCCTGCCATCGAGGCCATGCATGCTGACCATTGCTATTACCGCGTTCGTCACGCTGGTGATCGTTCTCGTGATCGCCAATCTGTCGAGCGGCGAGAAGAAAATAGAACATAAGATCGAGCGGCTCTATAAGAGCGAAGATCCGCAATTCCTCCGCTCGATGGGTCTATTGCTCGGTCCGCCCGTGGTGCCGGGTAATCGCTTCGAGATGCTGCTCAACGGCGACCAGATCTTTCCGTCGATGCTCGAAGGCATTCGGTCGGCGCGCGAAACCATCACATTTGAAACGTTCATTTACTGGTCTGGCGAGATCGGCGAGCAGATTGCGCGTGCGCTTGCCGATAAGGCGCGTGAAGGCATCGCCGTGCATGTCCTGCTCGACTGGGTCGGTTGTTCGAAAATGGATCGGCGCTATCTGCAACTGCTGCGCGAGGCCGGCGCCGAAGTGGTCAAGTTTCACAAACCGCATTGGACCGGACTCGGTCGCATGAACGATCGTACGCACCGGAAACTATTGGTGATCGACGGCCGGATCGGTTTTACGGGCGGGGTCGGTATTGCACCGGAGTGGACCGGCCATGCGCAGGACGAAAAGCATTGGCGCGATACGCATTTCCGCTTGACCGGTCCGGCGGTCGCCCATATGCAGGCCGTCTTCATGGATAACTGGATCAAGGCGACCGGCAACGTCTTGCACGGTCCCAGGTATTTCCCACACATCGACGCCGAGCCGAAAGGAGAGGGCGAGGGTTTTGCGCATATGTTCAGCAGTTCGCCGTCGGGCGGCAGCGACGACATGCAGCTGATGTATCTGATGGCCATCACTGCCGCGACGCGCAGTTTGCAGCTTGCGAGCGCGTACTTCGTGCCCGACAAGCTCACCATCAACGCGATCGTCGAAGCGGCGAAACGCGGCGTCAAAGTACAGATCGTCACGCCGGGCAAACGCATCGATACGCACACGGTGCGCGAAGCGTCGCGGGCATGCTGGGGCGATCTATTGAAAGCGGGCGTCGAGATCTACGAGTACCAGCCGACCATGTTCCATTGCAAGTTGCTGGTGGTCGACGAGTACCTGGTGTCGGTCGGCTCGACGAACTTCGATAACCGCTCGTTCAAGCTGAACGACGAAGCAAACCTGAATATCTACGACCGCGCTTTCGCCAGACAGCAGACCGCCGCGTTCAACGACGATATCGCGAAGTCGAAGCGCATCACACTCGAAGCATGGACGCGACGTTCGTTTACCGAGAAGGTCGTCGAAAAGTTCGTACGGCTGCTGGACACGCAGCTTTGAATAACTGAATAGAAAGTGTCGACGCGCCGACGGATCAGTGAACGGCGCCGCTCAGATACGCTTCGATGTCGGGGCGCAAAGCCTGCGTGCCATTGTGTTGCTCGATGGCGGCCGCATCGACGAGGCGCGCTTTCGCATGTCGATACGCATTGGCAAAGCCGCGCAGTTGCTGCGTGACCGGACGATCGTCGAGCCGGCGTCGTGTGAGCGCTTGCACGATGCTGCGTTCGATCAACGCCAACTGGCTGTCGATGTAGTCGATGCACAGTTCGCGGCAGCGCGACGATGCCGCCGCGACGCTTAGCAGTGCCGGCACGAGCGAGATCGTCAGAAAACCGCCCGCGGGGATGCGTGCGAGCGCGGCGGGTGAATCGAACAGGTCGGAGCGCAACGCTTCGAATACGGCTTGCGTCCAGATTGCGCGCTCCTGTTCTAACGCGCGACGCCGCCGCGCGAGCGCATCTTTAGCGTGCGGATCGGCAATGCGGCCTTCGTCGACCAGCAACGCCGCATCGTCGCGTTTGCCTTCCTGTATGCAGGCGCTGCCGACATAGATGGCGCTGGAGCCGCGTTCGGTCAGCACCAGATGTTGCAGGCTGTCCGGCACGAGCGGGTCGAGCGGCACCACTTCGCAGGTCAGCGGCTTGCCTTTCAGATGAATCGCGCAACGTCCGTCGTCCGCGAGAGCAGGGCAGCGCGCGAGCGACGGATAGTCGAAGCCCTGCGCGACGATGCTGAAGGTATCGCCCGCGCGATACAGCAGCGTATCGGCGAGCACTTCGAACGCCGCGCAGTCGGCTTCGTCGAGCACGGCTTCATGCCGGCCGACATGCAGCCGTTGGCCGGGCCGCCTGCGCGCCACGCGTCCAATCGCGATGCAGCCGATAAACCGGTCGGGATGGCGAAACAACTCCGCCAGCGTCATCGACGGTGGACTGTTGCAGCATCGACCGCACGCGGAGCAGGAAAACGAAAACGTATTCACCACGGCCGACGCACCGAGTCCTGATAACGCGTGAGGATGAAATGCGCGACGTCGTTCGAATGATAGGCGGCGACCAGTTGCGCGACCCATGGGTGCTGGCGATCGCTGTCGCGCACGGTCAGTACGTTCGCATACGGCGAGCGCGCGTCTTCGAGACTGAGGCCGTCGCGAGCGGGGCGAAGACCCGAGCGCGCCGCTGTGTCGCTGTCGATCACGGCGAACGCGACGCTGTCCAACGAGTCGTACAGGCGCGCGCGCGGCACCTGGCGAATCTTCAGATGGAGGCGGTTGCTCGTGAGGTCGGCGAGCGTCGCGTGCAGGCCCGCGCTGTCGCGGAACGTCAGCAGCGTTTCGTTTTGCAGAAGGATCAGCGCGCGTGCGGTGCCGGCGGGATCGTCGGGAATCGCGATCGTCGCGCCGCGCTGCAATTGCACGAGATTCGTCAGCTTGCGCGAGTAGAGCGCGACCGGAAACGTGACGGTCGTGGCCACGCTCGTCAGTGCGTAGCCATGCTGTTTGCGCTGCGCGTCGAGCGCGGGTTCGTCTTCGAAGCTCGCGACGTCGATCTGTTTCGCGACGAGCGCCGCGTCGATCCGCGACGGCTGATCGAACACCACGATGTCGAGCGCCAGGCCCTCGGTCGCCGCGACGCGGCGCACTTCGTTCATGATCTCCGCTTGCGCGCCCGAACTCACCCCGACTTTGATGGTCTGCGCGGCGGCGTGCGCGGGTTCGGGCAGCCAGGCAGTCAACACCGCGAACGCAAGCGCGGCAATCGCATATCGCTTCATGACCGATCCCTCGACACCGTGCGAAAGCCGATATGCGAAGCCGGCAAATCGGCTTCCTGCTGCTCGCGCGACGCCGCGCGATACCTGACGCAATAGTCGCGCGAGCACAGGAACGAGCCGCCCTTGATGACCATCGGCGTATCGTGTCGGCGACTGAGCGGCGCCACGGCCGCGGTATCGCCGTTCGTATGCGATTGGTGCGGACCGCTGTACACGTCCTTGGTCCATTCCCACGCATTGCCGATCATGTCGTAAAGCATGAAGTCGTTCGCCGCATAGCAGCCGACCGGTGACAGGCCGGCATGACCATCCTCGCTGGTGTTGAGCACCGGAAACACGCCTTGCCAGTAGTTTGCGCTCGGCTTGCCGTGCGCGTCGCGCGGCGCGGTGTCGAGATCCGCGCCTTCATGGCCGGCTTTGCCCGCGTATTCCCATTCGGCTTCGGTCGGCAGATCGCGGCCGAGCCAGTGTGCGTAGGCGAGCGCATCGGCCTGCGTGACCATCGTCACCGGTTGATTCATGAGGCCGTCGAGATTGCTGCCGGGGCCGCTCGGATGATTCCACGCGGCCCCTTTGACCCAACTCCACCACGCGAGATCGCGCGCGTTCATTTCCTCGCGTGTCGGCGTGTGAAAAACGACCGCACCGCCCTGGCGCTCCGCATCGCTGACGTAGCCGGTCGCGCGCACGAACGCGGCGAACTGCGCATTCGTGACGTCGGTCTGGTCGATCCAGAAGCCGGCAACGTGCGTCTTGCCGTTGCCGGCCGGGCGCTCGTCTTCGTAACCGAGCTTGCTGCCGAACACGAAGTCGCCACCATGCAGATGCACCATGCCGGCTTGCGGGTCGTCGCGCCAGCGCGCAGGCAGGCCAGAGTATCGCTCGCATTGCTGCTCGGAGCCGAGCGCGGCGAGCGGGCGCGAGCGGTTGAGGCTGTCGAATCCGCTGGACGGGCCGCCGCCGAATACCGCCGCGCTCGCCACACCGATGGACGGCGCGGCAAACGCGGCGGCGAATGCGGCCGCCGCGATCGCGGCGTATGCGCCATACAGCGCCACGCCGCCTTTGAGCTTGAATGAAAACGCCATCGTGGGCTCAGTAGTAGCCGCGCGGACGCAACGGCTCGACGCCGCCGACGCTAGTCATATAGTCGTTCCACTGCTGCACGAGACCATCGATGATCGACGGGTTCTGCGCGGACACGTCCTGCGTTTCGCCGCGATCGGCGCTCATGTCGTACAGCTGCCAGTGACCGTCGACGGGGCCGAGCGGCGGTTCGGTCCACAGAGCTTTCCAGCGGCCGTCGGCGCTGCGCAGATAACCGCGGCCGTAGGCCTCGTCGCCGAACGACGCGCTATGCACGGGCGCCGTGCTCTGATCCTCGAGCTGCGGCAGCAGCGATTTTCCGATGATCGGATACACATAGCGGTTGTTGTAGACCACCTTGCCCTTGTTCTGATCGACGCCGGTCAGCGTATTGATCAGCGCGGGCGCGGGCGTGGTCGGCGGCGCGATCTGCGCGACCGCGAGGAACGTCGCTGTGTTGTCCGTCACGTGAGTGAATTCGCGCAGCGTCGGCTTTTGCGAAGTCTGGCCCGGCAGATGCACGATCAACGGTGTCGACACGCCGCCTTCACCCGAATAACCCTTGGTCAGGCGGAACGGCGTCGCGCTGACTTCGGCCCAACGCAAGCCGTATTGCAGACGTTGCGCGTTCTGCTTGCCGTTGTCGGTGCCGAGTTGCGAGTAGGTCGGATCGGCCGCGTTCGCGGTGTCGGTGGCGGTCGGGTCCGCGCCGGAATCGATCGGCCAACCCTCCGCGCCGTTATCCGACTGGAACACGATGAACGTGTTGTCGTATTCGCCGATGTCCTTCAGATGCTGGATCAAGAGGCCGATGTTGTGATCGAGGTTCTCGACCATGCCCGCGTAGATTTCCATGTACCGTGCCTGCGCTTTCTTCTCGGCCGGCGACAGGCTGTCCCACTTCTTGTTCACATAGCCGGGGCCGTAGTCGGTGTAGCCCTGCACGGCGCTGTGCACGGCGCTCACGTATTTCGCGTTCGTGGTGCCGTTGTTGGCGGTGGCCGGGCTCGCGGCCAGCGTCTCCGATGCGCCGCCGTACGGCACGAAGTCCTGCGGAATGATGCCGAGCGCTTTCTGCCGGGCGATCCGTGCATCGCGGATCGCGTCATAACCGGCATCGTATTTGCCGACATAGTTGTGCAGATAAGGATCGGGCACCTGCAGCGGCCAGTGTGGTGACGTATAGGCCGCGTACGCGAAGAACGGCTTGCCGTCGCCCTTGTTCGAATCGATATAGGAGATCAGCCGCTGCGTGTAGAAGTCGGTCGAGTAGAACACGGCTGGGCTGCCGCCCGCGCCGCCCGGTTGCCCAGGCTGGCCCGGCTGCACGTACTTGCCGTCTTCGGTGTAGTTCTTCGAGCCGGCCAGTTCGTGCGCGAAGTGATTGGACGCGGCGCCGCCGAGCAGCGCGTAGCTGTGCTCGAAGCCCCATTGGTCCGGCGTCTGCCCGCTGCCCGTCGCGCTGCCGACGATGCCCGAGCCGATGTGCCACTTGCCGGCCATGTACGTGTGATAGCCGCCGTCCTTCAGCAACTGCGCAACCGATAGCGCGCGATCGTTCAGATAGCCTTCGTATCCCGGCAGTCCTTTGCGCTCGTCGGTCGGCACGCCCATCGTGCCCTCGCCGACCAGATGGTGATCGGTGCCCGAGATCAGCATCGAACGCGTGATCGCGCAGACGGTGCCCGTGTGGTGATTCGTCAGGATGCGGCCGCTTTGCACCAGCGCATCGAGATTGGGTGTGTTGATTTCGCCGCCGAACGCGTGAATGTCGGAGTAGCCGAGGTCATCGGCCATGATGTACAGGATGTTCGGCCGCTTCTGCGTGGACGCAGGCGCGGCATTCGACGCGGCGGACGCGGCCGGCAGGTTGTCTTCGCCGCACGAGGCGAGCGTGACGAGGCTCGCGACAGCGGCGCCGATCACGCCGAGACGCAATGAAGTGCGATAGCTGGTACGGCGAAATCGAGGAGTTGTCATTGTTATTGCGGACCGTAGGGTAGGGCCGCTGATGTTAGCAATGACGTTACAAAGGCCAAACGAACGATTTCTGCGTTGCTATCGACGTTTGCCGATATAGCAGACGACAGATGCCAGAGGCGAAAAAATCGCCAGTTGCCGAGTTAATTGCCCGGATTGAGCACGGGCTTATCCGGGTCCGCCTGCGTGCGGTACGGCAACTGAGTGGCGTGAGGATCGGTGATCGTATTGTCGATTACGCGCTCGACGTCCGCCGTTTTGGCCAGTTCGTTCAGGAAGGTCTTTTTGTCGAAGCCCGGCGCGACGCAACCTTCGACGTAGATGAAGCGGCGTTGCAGCGTCAGCCATAGCGTCGATTGCTCGCGCCAGTGCGTCGCGACGTTCAGATTCGCGAGACGCCGTTGCACGCTGTCCGCGATTTCCGCGTCGTACAGATACGCGTTCGGCAAACGGCAACGGCCTTCGATCCAGCAGCTATTGCCGCGTTCGATCCGGTAATGGCTATCGTCGAGCCATTCCTTTTCGGTTTCGAACGGGCCGAGCGGCGTGGGGCAATCGGCGACAGCTTTGGAGATCTGCAGAAATGGATCGTGGCCGCGATTGACGCGCGCCGGTTCGCCATAAACGCGAGCCGCGGCCACGCAAAGCATCAGGCTGGCGAGACTCAGTTCGAACGCGCGTTTCATGCTGTGGTCGCTCCAGGTGTGGGCCGGCTCATTATCGCGCGCCAGCGAACCTCAACGCTTGTTGCGCCGATTCTCGACCGCGAACTTGATCAACTCCGCCTGCCCTTCGATATCGAGCTTGCGCTTCAGATTCAGCCGGTGCGTCTCCACGGTTCGCACCGACAGATCGTTGCGCTGCGCGATCTGCTTGCTCGACAGTCCCTCGGCAAGCGCATCGAGAATATCGCGCTCGCGCGGCGTCAAACGTTCGACTGGCGATTGCGTCGCCGACGCCTGGATCAGTCGGGCGCTAATCTCCGCGCTGAAGAACGTCTTGCCGTCGAGTACCGCGCCAATTGCCTGAATGATCTCGAGCGCCGGCGAATCCTTCAGCACATAGCCGCTCGCGCCCGCGCGCACCGCCTGGGTCACGTATTCGAGGTTGTCGTGCATCGACAGCATCAGCACGCGAATCGCCGGAAAGCGCTCGTGAAACAGGCCTGCCAACGCAATGCCGTTCATGCCGCTTTTCATGCCGACATCCATCAGCGCCAGATGCGGCGCCTGTCGTTCGGCCAGCGCGAGCGCTTCCTGCGCGTCGCCCGCTTCGCCGACCACTTCGAAGTGGCGCACTGCTTCGAGCCGTGCGCGCAGACCGTCGCGCACGAGCGGATGATCGTCGACGAGCAGCAGACGCGCGATGGAAGGAGAGGTCGTGTCGTTCATGACGAGAATTCCTGCAGGGGCGGCATCGTGGCGTGCGTCGTTGGCAGCGGCACGCGCGCGGTAACGACGGTGTGTCCCGGCTGCGAGTTCAGCGACAGCGTGCCGCCGAGCGCTTCGAGCCGTTCGCGCATGTTGCGCAGACCGACGCCTTCGAGTCCGCCGACGAATGCGTCGGCCACGTCGAAGCCGCGGCCGTTGTCGGAGATCGTCAGCGTGACCGTATCGCGCGACACTTCGAGCGCAAGCGCGGCGCTCGACGCCTGCGCGTGCCGCACGATGTTCGTCAGCGCTTCCTGAGCGATACGAAACAGCACGGTGTTGACCGTATCGGGCAGCGTGGCCGCATGCGTGTGCGCGATCTGCGTGAAGCCGATCGCGATGCCTGACTCGTCGCCGAGTTCGCGCGTCAGTTGTTCGAGCGCGGCGGCGACGCCGAGATCGTCGAGCATCGACGGACGCAGCGCATGAGAAATGCGCCGGACTTCGCGCAGCGTATCGCCGAGCCGCGTGAGTCCGGTGGACAACGCGGCCTCGGCGGCGGGCACGCGCGCGTCGCCGCGTTCGAGCCGCGCGAGTGCCGATTCGAGCAGCAGCTTCACGGACACCATCATCTGGCTGATGCCGTCGTGCAGTTCGCGCGACAGGCGTGCACGCTCGTTTTCCTGCGACTCGACGACCTGCTGCGCGAGCCGCTTCAGCTTCGCGTCGGCGCTGCGATATTCGGTCACGTTCAGCACGAGGGCGCACAACGCAATGACCGCGAGGCCGGCCACGGCGATCGCGTCGATCCACTTCATCGTGCGATCGATATTGGCCGCGGCCTCCTCGTCGATATGCGCGAGCGCCGTGTCGACGTCGTCGAGATAGATGCCGGTGCCGAGCATCCAGCCCCAGCGTTCGAGCGGCACCACGTAGCCGAGTTTCGACTCCTCTTTGCCGGTCGACGGCCGGTGCCACAGATAGCGCACGTAGCCGCCGCCGCGCGCGGCCGCGGCGAGTAGCTGCTGGATCGTCGGCGCGCCGTGGCTATCGCGCAACGACCACAGATCCCGGCCCACCAGATCCGGCTCGCGCGGATGCATCAGCGTGCGGCCGTGCAGGTCGTACACGAAGAAGTAGCCGTCCTCGCCGAAATTCATCTTCTCGAGCACCGCGAGCGCGCGCGTGCGCAGCAGCGCGTCGTCGCGCGCGTCGGCGCCGCCGGCTTCGTAGAGCGGCGCGATCGCGGTGGTCGCGAGCTCGACATAGTGCTTGAGCTCGACCTCCTTGCTGGCCATGTAGGCGGACTGGGTAGTCGCGTGCTGCCGCTCGGCGAGCGCCGTCGCTTCGCGGCGCACGCCGGTCTCGATGCTCGCGATCGCCGCCAGAAAGGGCACGATCGCAAGCAGCACAATCTTTGCTTTGAGTTTCATCGTTGAAAAAAGCCGGTCAACGGGCTACGTATTATTACGTAGACGGCTTACGTAGTTGCGCGCTTGTAAGGAAAGGCGCGAAGGCGAATACTACATGCCCGTCGCATCCTGCGCTGCGCCAGACCTGGCAGGCGAGTGTGCGGCGTTCCCGATTTCCCCGCACGAGCCATCGCGCGTGCTGTCGATAATACTCAAGGAGACGTTCGTGGAGACCTCCCCGCCGGCCGGCCGTTCATGGCTCTGGCTCATTTTGCTGATCCCTTATATCGCGCTGCTGTGGCTGCCGTTCTATAACGACACGCATCCGTCGCTCGCGGGCTTTCCGTTCTTCTACTGGTATCAGTTTCTGTGGGTGCCGTTGACCTCGCTGCTGATTTACATCGTGTATCGAGGTCTCAAATGAGCGATCTGAATCCTGTGAACCCGGTTGCGATGACGGTATTCATCGCATTCTTCGTGCTCGTCACGGTGATCGGCTTTTTCGCGGCGCGCTGGAAGCGTGGCGATCTGACGCAGTTGCACGAGTGGGGCCTCGGCGGCCGGCAGTTCGGCACGATCATTTCGTGGTTCCTCGTCGGCGGCGATTTCTACACCGCTTATACGGTGATCGCAGTGCCCGCGCTCGTTTTTTCGGTGGGCGCGTACGGCTTCTTCGCATTGCCGTACACGATCATCGTTTATCCGTTCGTGTTCGCGGTGATGCCGAAGCTGTGGAGGGTTGCGCACGCGAAGAACCACATCACCGCGGCCGACTACGTGCACGGCGAATACGGCGGCAAGTGGTTCCCGGCAGCCATCGCGCTGACCGGCATCGTCGCGACGATGCCGTATATCGCGCTGCAACTGGTCGGCATGCAGGTCGTGATCAAGGGTCTCGGCGTCAGCGGCGAATTGCCGTTGATCGTCGCGTTCGTGATCCTCGCGCTCTATACGTATGCGAGCGGCCTGCGCGCGCCGGCGATGATCGCGTTCGTCAAGGACATCATGATCTATATCGTCGTGATCGCGGCGATATGGCTGATCCCGGTGAAGCTCGGCGGCTATGGGCACGTGTTCGAACTGGCCGATGCGCACTTCCAGGCGAAGGGCGGCGCGACCGGCATTCTGCTGAAGCCGAACCAGTACACCGCGTTCGCATCGCTCGCACTCGGCTCGGCGCTCGCCGCGTTCATGTATCCGCATACGATGACGGCGGTGCTGTCGTCGTCGTCGGCAAAGACGGTTCGCAAGAACGCAATCTTCCTGCCGGCCTACACGGTGCTGCTCGGCCTGATCGCGCTGCTCGGCTATATGGCGATCGCCGCGGGCGTGAACGTGAAGTCGGCGAGCGACGTGGTACCGGCGCTGTTCGGTACGCTGTTCCCGTCGTGGTTCGTCGGCTTCGCGGCCGCCGCGATTGCGATCAGCGCGCTGGTGCCGGCCGCGATCATGTCGATCGGCGCGGCGAATCTGTTCACGCGTAATCTGTGGCGTCCGCTGGTGTCGCCGAACCTCTCGCCTCAAGCGGAAGCGGCCAACGCGAAGATCGTCTCGCTGGTCGTCAAGTTCGGCGCGCTGCTGTTCATCGTGTTCCTGCCGACGCAGTACGCGATCGATCTGCAACTGCTCGGCGGTGTGTGGATTCTGCAGATTTTCCCGGCCATCGTGTTCACGCTGTACACGCGCCGTCTGAACACGCCTGGTCTGTTCCTCGGCTGGCTGGTAGGTATCCTGCTCGGCACCGGCCTCGCGATTTCGCAAGGGCTCAAGCCGGTGTACGGCCTGCATTTCGGCCACGAGAACTATCCGCTGTATATCGGCCTGATCGCGCTGGTCGCGAACATCGTCGTGAGCTTCGTGGTGTCGGCAGTGTCGCCGCGTCGGGCTGCCGTGACGGCCTGATCGACGTTTGTCCGGCTCGATGAAAAACGCCGCGGGGCAGTTGGCCCGCGGCGTTTTTTATTGCATCGACGGCCGGTGACCTGGCGCCGATCAGGCGTCGGCCCAGCGACGTAGCAGATTGTGATAGATGCCCGTGAGGCTCACGACGGTCGCGTCGTTCGAGCCTCGTTCAGCCGCGAGCGTCTGCACGTCGTTGTCGAGCTGGAACAGTGTCGCGCGCTGGCCGTCGTCGCGCACCATGCTCTGAATCCAGAAGAATGACGCGACGCGCACGCCGCGCGTGACCGGGCTCACGTGATGCAGGCTCGAAGCGGGGTAGAGCACCATGTCGCCGGCCGGCAGTTTCGCGCGATGCACGCCGTAGGTGTCCTCGACGCAAAGCTCGCCGCCGTCGTAGGTGTCCGGTTCGGCGAGGAACAGCGTAGCCGACAGGTCGCTGCGAATGCGGAAGTCAGTGCCGCGCAACTGGCGGATCGCATTGTCGACGTGCGTGCCGAAGCCGTCGCCCCCGGTATAACGATTGAAGAGTGGCGGAAAGACTTTCAGCGGCAGCGCGGCGGAAAAGAAGCGCGCGTTGCGGCCGAGCGCGTCCTGAATCGCATCGCCGATCGCACGCGCGGCGGGTGAGCCTTCGGGCAACTGCTGGTTGCGCTTGGCTTGCGCCGATTGCTGGCCTGAAGTCGCATTACCGTCGATCCATTGCGCCGCGTCGAGCATTTCGCGGCATTGCGCGACCTGCTGTTTGCCGAGTACGGCGGGTAAATGCAGCATCATGTGCGCGGCTCCTGCGTCAGGTTTGGCGTAGCGCTGATTTGCGTGTTCATGTTGAGACTCGCATTCGCATTGGCATTCGCATTGGCGTTTGCGCCAAGGCTGCGTTCGAGTGCGCGAAACGCACTAACGGGAGAAGCGGCCAGCCATGCGCGCATCTTCGCGACGAAAGCGCCGGTCGCAGTGTGCGGCACACGTTGCAACCATTGCAATGCTTCGGCGATTTCGCCACGCTCGGCGAGCAGCCGCGCGTAATTGAACTGCCCGCGAAAATCGCCGCCTTGCGCGGCGCGTCGATAGTAGTCCAGCGCGATATCCGCATCGGCATCGACGCTCCAGCCGTCCTCGTAAAAGCTGCCGACGAAGTTCAACGACTTCGCATGCCCGAGTTCGGCAGCACGCAAGAGCCACTGCAATGCCTGCGCGCGATCGCATTCGATGCCATGACCGAGCGCCAACGCCGACGCATAGTTGTACATGCCCCAGTCGAGCCCGGCTTGTGCCGCGAGCCGATACCAGTACACGGCGACCGGCGCGCAGGCGGCCGTGCCCCAGCCATGTTCGTAGCAGCGGCCCAACATGTTCATCGCCATCGGATGATCGCGCCGGGCCGCGTGCCGGAACCAGACGAACGCTTCGTCGACGTCGCGCTCGACGCCGTGACCGTCGAGCAGGTACTGCCCGTACACGGCCTGCGCGTCGACGATGCCGTTGCGCGCGGCCGCCGCGACCCACGCGGCGGCACGCTCGGGCGGCCCCGCGAGGATCGAGGCGAGTTCATCGCGCGACACGCTCGCGAGCGCCCGCACCGAGACCTCGTTCGTCGCGCGCGGCATCAGTAGTGCGCGTTGAGCGTCAGGAACGCGGAGCGTCCCGGCGCGATCGACGCATAGTGCGAGGCGTACGCCTGGTCGTAATACGTGCGGTTGAAGATGTTCTGCACGTTCAGTTGCAGATCGACGTGCTTGTTCACGCGATACGTTGCCATGCCGTCGAAGCGCCAGTACGAGGGCACCGCCCGCAGATTCGCGGTATCGCCATACACCTGCGACATATAGAACGCGCCTCCGCCGATCGTGAACTTCGGCAGCACGTCGTAGTTGGTCCACAGGCTGATGCTGTTCTTCGGCGTGTTCGGGAACTGATGACCGTTATCCGACGTGGTCTTGCCGTTGTTGCGCAGCTCGCTCTTCAGATACGTGTAGCCGCCGAACACCTGCCACTTGTTGGTCAGTTGGCCCGCCACGCCGAACTCGAACCCCTGCACGCGCTTGTTGCCGACCATCGCGTAGGTGTTGTCCGGCAGCGTGACGCGCGCATTGGTCGTGTCGATCTGGAACAGCGCGCCGGTCAGCGACAGCTTGTTGTCGAGCACGTTCCACTTGCTGCCCACTTCGACGCTGCGGTTCTTTTCCGGCGACAACAGCGCCGCGTTCGGACCGACGCCGCGGGATGGAATCAGCGACTGCGTTTCGCTGCCCTGGCCGAGCAGCGCGCCAGCCGGCGTCGACGACGTCGAGATCGACGCATAGATGCTGCCGTTCGAGGCCGGCTTGAACACGAGGCCGAACTGGTAGTTGAACAGCGTGTCGTCGCGCGACACACGCGTCGCGCCGTTGGCGACGGTATTGCGCAGTTCGGTCGAGTAATCGTCGACGCGCAGGCCGACGTTGGCCTGCCAGCGCCTGGTCAACTCGATCGTATCGAACGCGTAGATCGATTTGGTGGTGGTGCGTTGCTGGCTCGGGTCGTTGGTTTGCCTGATCGATCCGGCCCACGGATCGTTCGGATTCGGCGTCCAAAGACTCGTGCAGTTATAGCCCGACGCCGCGCCAATGCCTTGGGTTGCGCAGATCGCGCCGGTCGCGGCCGCCACCGTGTACGAATCGTTGACGCTGGTTTCGCGCGACAACTCGATACCGGTCGTGAAGCTGTGCTTCAGGAAGCCCGTCTTGAACTCGCCGAACAGTTCGGTCTGGTTCGCGAGGCTGTACACGTTGCTCGCGCGTGTATTCGCGCGGCGCCACACCTTGCCGTTGACGACGTTGCCCTGGCTGTCGTCGGGCTGGGTCCAGATGTAGTCCTGGGTCGACTTCGTGTAGCGCGTCGTGTTGCGGATCGTCAGGTCGCCGTTGATGTCGTGTTCGATGCGCACGGTGCCGATATCCGAACTCATCTTGCGGAAGTCGCGGTCGATCAGGCCGTAAAAGTTGTGGCGGTCCACCGGCGCCGGGAAGATCGTGCTGACGTTCGCCGGCTTGTTGGTTGTCGTGTAGAAGTACGGGATGCCGCTGTCGGGCAGATCGTCGGTGGTGAGGTGATAGTAGCTTGCAGTCACGCGGGTCGGCGTGCCGAGACCGTACGTGAACGACGGCGCGATGCCCCAGCGCTCGTTGTTGACCGCATCGCGGCCGGCCACGTCGATGTTGTGGCTCATCACGTTCAGGCGGAACGCCGCGTGGTCGGCCATCTGCCAGTTGCCGTCGGCGGTGAAGCGGCGATAGCGGTCGGTGCCGAGGCCGACGCTGCCGTCGGCGGTCGTGCCCAGATGCGGCGTCTTCGTGATCAGGTTGATGCTGCCACCCGCGCCGCCGCGGCCGCCGAACGCGCCGTCCGAACCCTTCGTCACTTCGATGCTTTCGATGTTGAACACTTCGCGCGTGGTTGCGCCGATATCGCGCATGCCGTCTACGAACGTGCTGCCCTGCGCGTCGTAGCCGCGAATGAACGGCCGGTCGCCGAGCGGGTTGCCGCCTTCGCCGGCGCCGAACGTGATGCCGGGCACGGTGCGCAGCGCTTCAGTTAGCGTCGATGCGCCGGTGCTTCGAATCAGCTCCTCGGGAATCACCGTGACCGACTTCGGCGTATCGACGAGCGGTGCAGTGAATTTGACCGACGCGGAGCGATCGGTCTTGAAGCCATCGTCCGACTGGCCTTGCACGGAAATCGGCGCGAGCTGGGCCTCGCGCTCGGGGGGCGCGGCGGCCGTGGTGCCCTGTGCGAGGGCGGGGCCGGCGGCCAGTACGCCGCATAGTGTCGTGCTGATTTTGCCGAGCTTCGGATCGTCGGACCGCAACTTCATGTTTATCCCCGTCGAGTTCGGGAAGCCGGGGCCGGTGCTAGTTTCCTTACCCGGGCATTCCATGTTTATTACAAAGTGATTTCGTGGCGGATTGTATTCAACTGCCACGTAATTGAGAAGCGTTCTCAATAGAAATTTTGGCGGGAGCTGCCTGGGAAGATGTGCGGCGAATGGGAGTTGAGAGTGAGATCGGTGAGAATTGCTGTATGAAGGCGGGTGTTTGGCGGCTATACCGCGCATAGCCTATCTGTGGGAGGGATGGCACGAAGGGCGTGGCGAGGAGCGGTTTTGAGAATCGTTGTCCTCGCCCTGGTTGCGGAAGAGGGCAAAAACCGGTCGTTCAAGAGGCCCATTGCGGGCACTCTTGTCCGTCGTTTCTTTCATGCAAGTGACAAAATCAGGCGCTCGATCGAGCCGCCTTGGACCATCCGGCTAAAACCGCTCGACGCGAAACGGCCGCGGATCGACCAGCGTCTGCTCGCCGGTCATCATCTCGGCGATCAGCCGCCCCGTCACCGGTCCGAGCGTCAGACCATGATGCGCATGGCCAAACGCGAACCACAGCCCCTGATGTTTCGTCGCGGGCCCGATGATCGGCATCATGTCCGGCGTGCACGGGCGCCGTCCCATCCACGGTTCCGGGTCCAGACGTTCGCCGAGCGGAAACAGCGTGCGCGCGATGGGTTCGGCCGCATCGAGCTGCACCGGCGTCTTGACCGCTTCGGGGCGCGCGATTTCGACGCCCGTCGTCAATCGGATGCCGCGCGCCATCGGTGCGAGCACATAGCCGTGGTCGACGTCGAGAATCGGATGGTTGAGGTGCGCGGTCCGACGCGCTGCGTAGTGCATGTGATAGCCACGCTTGACCGCGAGCGGCAGCCGATACCCGAGCCGCGTGCTCGCGCGATCCGACCACGGCCCGAGCGCGATCACCGCCGCTGCGGCCGAGATCGGCCCGTCCCGCGTATCGACCTGCCAGCCTTCGCGCAGCGTATCGGCATCGCCGATGAAGAACCGGCCGCCGAGCGCTTCGAAGTACCGCGCGTACGCGGTGACGAGCGCGTTCGGATCGCTGACCGAATCGGATTGCGGATAGCGCAGCCCGCCTTGCAGGCGCTTGTCGAGATCGGGTTCGAGCTGTTGCAGGCGCGGGGCGTCGAGCGTTTCGAACTCGACGCCGTATTCGCGATGCCACCGTTCGGCAAGCGTGATTTCGGCATCGCGCGCGGCGGTGTGGCGAAACACCTTGATCCAGCCGATGGGCCGCAGCAGCGAGCTCGCACCGGCGTCCGCGGCGAGCGCGCGATGTTCGCTGACGCAATGCTCGATCAACGTCGCGTACGACTTCGCGATTTCCGCGTGCTTCGCCGGATGTGAGTTGCGCCAGTAGCGCCATAGAAACGGTGCAACCTGGAGCATTGCGTCGGCGTGATAGCGCACGTCAGGCGACTGGTTGCGCGCGTAGCGCAGCAGCGTGCCGAGCCCGCGCGGAAACGCGTACGGATAGACGCCTTCGCGCTGGATCAGCCCGGCGTTGCCGAACGACGTCTCGTTGCCCGGCTGCTTGCGGTCGATCAGTGCAACCGCGCGCCCGCGCTTCTGCAGATGCACGGCGACGCATACCCCGACAATGCCGGCGCCGAGCACCACGGTATCGAATTTCATGCTGCCTGTCCGCCTTGCGTGTGTTCTGTGTGTTGTCGACGCTCCGCAGTGTTCAGTGCGAGGCGATGCGCCAGCTTTCATCTTATACAGGGATAGGCTCGCTTCGCTATTGGCAAAAAACCGCGCTCGAGAAAACGCGCGAATGCCAGGTTCGATCGGGCAAAACCGGGTCTTTCGACGCACGATCGAGTAAGCGACTTCGGACTCGTTGGCCCCAGCGTGTAAACTGCTGACTTTTTTGCGTCCGGTGGTATGTTGCAAGCCCCTCAGCGCAGCGCCCTCAGCGGGCCCGCGCTCGTTCGCTTACTGGCCCGTCTCGCCGAGGCCGACGTCGCCGAATCGCGCCAATCGCTGGCGGATCGGCTGAGCCAGTGGCTCGGCTGGACCGACGCTATCGCGTTGTCATCGGCGCTCGACGGCAAGCCGCCGGCCGTCGCTGGTGGCGCGCGCGCGTTCGGTCGCGCGGAAGAGGAAGAGTGCACGCGTGTGCGCCGCTCGCTGGTGAGCGCAATCGCCAGCGATAGCGTGCTCGCGGGCTCACGGCGGCGTGGCTCGTCGTCTTTGTCTGCCCGGATGTCTGCACCGCGCGTGGCCGTCGACACGCAGACCGACTACGCGGTCTTCAGGCAGCGCTATCTCGCGCTTCAGCAGTCGATGGAAACTGCGATCGGCACGTTACGCGGGCGGCTGCGCGCGCTGCTGGCGACGCAAGCGCCGGCGCTTGCGCGGCTCGCGGTCGTCGATGCGGTGATGGAGCGTGCGCTCGGCGAGCGCGAGCGGACTTTGCTCGGCGCGGTGCCCGGCCTGCTCGGCGGGCACTTCGAGCGCTTGAAAGAGGGGGAGGCCCGGAGGGTCGCGGAGGCGGAAGCGACCGACGCCAGCAACGCTGCCGCGCCGCTCGCGTCCGACGCATGGCTCGACGCCTTCCGCAAGGACATGCAAAGCGTTTTGCTGGCCGAGCTGGACGTTCGTTTTCAACCGGTCGAAGGGCTGCTCGCGGCTCTTCGCGCCTGCTAACTGGGACCCCATGTCCAGATATCGTATCGATCTCGTTGTATTTCTCGCGGGGCTCGCCGCGGCGTGCTGGATCGCCGTCGGTTACGCCGTCTCCAATGCGCTCGCGTTCGCCGTCACGCTGCTGATCGGCGTGTTCTATGTGCTGGGCGCGCTCGAATTGCGCCGCTATAGTCAGGCGACCACTACGCTGACGGGCGCGCTTGCTGCGCTGTCCGGACCACCGCCGAGCCTTGCCGCGTTTCTCGAACCCGTCCATCCGAGTCTGCGCAATAGCGTGCGGCTGCGCGTCGAAGGCGAGCGCGTCGCGTTGCCGGGACCCGCGTTGACGCCGTATCTGGTCGGCCTGCTGGTGTTGCTCGGCATGCTCGGCACGCTGCTCGGCATGGTGATGACGCTGCGCGGCACCGGCCTCGCGCTGGAGAGCGCAAGCGACCTGCAGGCGATCCGCGCATCGCTGGCCGCGCCGGTCAAGGGGCTGAGCTTCGCGTTCGGCACCTCGATCGCGGGTGTCGCGACCTCGGCGATGCTCGGGCTGCTGTCGGCGCTATGCCGCCGCGAGCGGCTCGAAGCGGCGCAACAGCTCGACGTGAAGATCGCGACGACTTTGCGCGTGTACTCGCTGAGCCATCAGCGCGACGAAAGCTTCCGACTGCTGCAACGGCAGGCCGAAGCGACGCCGTTGCTGGTCGAACGTCTGCAGACGATGATGAGCGCGCTCGAACAGCAAAGCGCCGCGTCGAACGAGCGGCAGATCGCGAGCCTCGACGCCTTTTACGGCCGCACCGAAGCCGCTTATCTGCGTCTGGCCGGTGTGATCGAGCAGTCGCTGAAAGACAGCGTGGCCGGCAGCGCGCAGGCTGCGGGCCGGGCCCTGCAGCCGGTCGTCGAAGCGACGATGGCCGGTCTTTCGCGCGAAACCGCCGCGTTGCACGACGCGGTGACCCAGGCCGTGCAGCGCCAGCTCGACGGCATGTCGAGCGGTTTCGCGGCGACCAGCGCGAACCTCGCCGAGATTTGCAGCAGCGCGCTCGCCGGGCATCGGCAGGCGAGCGACGAGTTGGCCGCACAACAGCGCGCTTCGGTCGAACGCGTTGCCAAAGCGTTCGAACAACGCTCGGCCGCGTTGCTCGACGGCGTGTCCGCGCGGCTCGAAGCGACGGCCAGCGGCATCTCGCAGGCGTGGGGTGACGCGTTGGCAAAGCAGCAAAGCGCGGGCGAAAAGCTCGCCGCCAACAACGAGCAGGCGTTGGCGCGCGCCGCCGCGACGTTCGAACAGCATGCCGCGGCGTTGCTGAGTGCCGTCGGTAGCTCGCATACGAACTTGCAGACGGAACTGACCGCGCGCGACGAGCAGCGTTTGAGCGCATGGGCGGAGGCGCTCGACGCCATGGGCGCGAAGCTCGGCGAACAATGGCGGCAGACGGGTGCGCAGGCCGCCAGCCATCAGCAGCAAATCTGCGACGCGCTTGCACAGACGGCGCGCGAAATCTCTGCGCAGACGCAAACGCACGCCAGCGCGACGATCGCCGAAATCGATCGACTGGTGCAAGCAGCGGCTGAAGCACCGAAGGCGGCAGCAAATCTGCAAGCCGAACTTGCCGCGCGCGACGAACAGCGCTTCGCCGCGTGGACCGAAGCGCTCGGTGCGATGACGGCGAAACTCAACGAGCAATGGCAGCAAACGGGTTCGCAAGCTGCCAGCCATCAGCAGCAAATCTGCGACGCACTCGCGCAAACCGCACGCGATATCTCCGCGCAGACGCAAACGCATGCGAGCGCGACGATCGCCGAAATCGATCGACTGGTGCAGGCCGCGGCCGAAGCACCGAAGGCCGCAGCAAATCTGCAAGCCGAACTCGCCGCGCGCGACGAACAGCGCTTCGCCGCATGGACCGAAGCGCTCGGTGCGATGACCGCAAAGCTCAGCGAACAATGGCAGCAGACGGGTTCGCAAACGGCGACCCGTCAGCAGCAGATCTGCGACGCACTCGCGCAAACCGCGCGCGAAATCTCCGCGCAGACGCAAACCCACACCAGCGCGACGATCGCCGAGATCGAACGCCTCGTGCAGGCGGCATCGGAAGCGCCGAAGGCCGCCGCCGAAGTCGTCGCGGAGCTGCGCCAGAAGCTCTCCGACAGCATGGTCCGCGACACCGCGATGCTGGAAGAGCGCAGCCGTCTGCTCGCCACGCTGGAAACGCTGCTGGACGCGGTCAACCACGCGTCGACCGAACAGCGCAGCGCCGTCGATGCCTTGGTCTCGACGTCGGCGGATCTGCTCGAACGCGTCGGCAATCGCTTCACCGAGCACCTCGAGCACGAAACCGGCAAGCTCGGCACGGTCGCCGCGCAGGTCACCGGCAGCGCGGCCGAAGTCGCGAGTCTCGGCGAAGCGTTCGGCGCGGCCGTCGGAATGTTCGGCGAAGCGAACGACAAGCTCGTCGCGCATCTCGAACGCATCGAAGCGGCGCTCGACAAATCGCTTGCCCGTAGCGACGAACAGCTCGCCTACTACGTCGCACAGGCGCGCGATGTGGTCGATCTCAGCGTGATGTCGCAGAAGCAGATCGTCGAAGACCTGCAGTTGCTGGCCGCGCAGCGCGCGACCGCCGGAGCCGACGCGGTATGAGCGAGGACATCGACGGCGGCGTGGAAACGGCCGCGCCGGTCTGGGCTTCGTTCGGCGATCTGATGTCGGTGCTGGTCGGCGCGTTCGTGCTGATTCTGGTGAGCGTGATCGGCATGCAGCTCGTGCTATCGAACAAGCTCGAGCAGGAGGTCAAGCAGCGCCAGGCCGAAACGCAGCGGCGCAAGACGCTCGAGCAGGCGCTCGCGGGACCGCTCGCGGCGGGGCGCGTGACGCTCGTCAATGGCCGCATCGGCATTAGCGGCAACGTGCTGTTCGCGCTGAACTCCGCGCAGCTGCAGCCCGAGGGCCGCGCGCTGCTGAAGAGCCTCGCCGGTCCGCTGTCCGCGTATCTGCGCGCGAGCGATCAGATCCTGATGGTCAGCGGCTTCACCGACGATCAACGCCTGCGCGAAGGCAATCGACGCTTCGCCGATAACTGGGAGCTGTCGGCACAACGCGCGTTGACGGTCACGCGCACGCTGATCGACGAGGGCGTGCCGGCGTCGTCGGTGTTTGCGGCGGCGTTCGGCGCCGAGCAGCCGGTCAGTTCGAATGCCGACGAATCCGGCCGCGCGAAAAACCGCCGCGTCGAAATCGCGCCGGTGCCGCGGCCGTCGAGCGCGGCGACGGCGGAGAAGTCCGGTGCCTGACGACGCAATCGACGCGGCTCGCGCGACGCTCGATGCATGGCGCGCGAGCGGTGCGGATCGGCTCGATCCGCTGCGCTTTCATCTGCTCGACGCGCTTGCGCGGCGCGCGGCGCGGCACAGCGGCGAGACGCGACGTGTGATCGGGCAACGGTTGGCAGCGTTACTGGCCGAATATACGGCCGAGGTCGAGCGTGCGGCCGCGGCCGGGAGCGCGTTGCAAGCCACTCCGGTTGAAGCCGACGCGGCCAGCGACGCCACGCTCGCGGCGCTGATCGAACGGCTTGCCCGCCACCACGCGCGGGCCGACGCTCCGCACGCCGCCGCCTATCCCGAACTCCCCGCGCTCGACTACTTCCGCGAAGTCTGGTCGAAAGTCCGCACCGAAAAGCAGTTGCGCCAGTCGCTCGCGCAGGTACCCGGCAACGCGGGGCCGCTCAATTCGAGCAGCCTCGTGCATCGTGCGCTGTCGTTGATGCGCGAGCTGTCGCCGGGGTATCTGAAGCAGTTTCTGTCGTATGTCGATACGCTGTCGTGGCTCGAGCAGATGAACGGCGGCGCACCGGTCGAGAAGGAAGCGCCGCGCGCCGCGACGACCGCCAAGGGCGCTCGCAGGAAGGCGCGCTAACGCGCCAACGGCGGCTGGAAGCTGCTTGCGCCAAGCCGCCGGGCATTTCATCACGGCATTACTCCTCGTTGCTTGCCAGCCGTTTCGTCTTCGCGCGCCGCGCGAGCATGTTCATCCCCTCGACGAACGCGGAGAACGCCATCGCCGCGTAGATATAGGCCTTTGGCACGTGCGAGCCGAAACCATCGGCGATCAGCGTCATGCCGATCACGAGCAGGAAGCTCAGCGCCAGCATCACGATGGTCGGATTGCGATCGATGAAACGCGCGAGCGGCTGCGCCGCGAACAGCATCACCATGATCGATACGATCACCGCGACGAACATGATCGGCAGGTGCTCGGTCATGCCGACCGCGGTGATGATGCTGTCGACCGAAAACACGATGTCGAGCAGGATGATCTGACCGATCGCGGCGGCCACGGTCAGCTGTACGGTCGAGTTCGATTTCGCGGTGACTTCGTCATCGGGGGTCATGTGCTGACGGATTTCGGTGGTCGCTTTCCACACGAGAAACAGGCCGCCAGCGACGAGGATCAGATCGCGCCACGAAAAACCATGATCGAACAGCGTGAACGCGACCGCGGTCAGCTTCGCGATCCAAGCGACGGTGCTGAGCAGAATCAGCCGCATCACCAGCGCGAGCAGCAGCCCGGTGCGCTGTGTGCGTGCGCGTTGCGCTTCCGGCAAGCGGTTGCTGAGGATCGAAATGAAGATCAGGTTATCGATGCCGAGCACGATTTCCATCACGATCAGCGTAATCAGTGCGGCCCAGGCGGCGGGATCGGCAACGAGTGCAAACAGGGAGTCCATGAGGTGGGGCCAAGCGAGTGCGCCGCGAGCGGCGGAACCGCCATCATCGGCCTGTTCACGGTTCGAATGAACCAGTGCTAATCTGAACGATATTTCGGTTTTTTCGAAGTATCGGATCACCATGTTCAACTATCGTCACCTGTACTACTTCTGGATCGTCGTGAAGGAGGGCGGCTTCGCGCGAGCGGCCGCCCGCCTCGACATGGCCGTGCAGACGATCAGCGCGCAGGTTCGCGAACTCGAGAAAGCGCTCGGGCGCCAGCTATTGAAGCCCGCCGGGCGCGGCGTCGCGATGACGGAAACCGGTGAGCAGGCGTTCAACCGCGCGGAGCAGATATTTCAGCTGGGCGAGGCGTTGCTCGACGACATGCGCGAGACGAGCGGTGCGGAGTCGGTGCGGCTCGCGGTCGGTTTGTCGGATGGGATTTCGAAGCTCGCAGCGCATGCGTTGCTCGCGCCGGTGCTAGCCACGCCGTCGCTAAGGCTGCTGTGTCACGAGGGGGAGCCCGCGCAATTGTTGTCGGAGCTCGCGCTGCATCGGCTCGATCTGGTGCTCGCCTGTCAGCCGGCGCCGCACGGCGCGGACCTGCGCGTGCTGAGCCAGCGCGTCGCGGGCTCGCCGGTCGACTGGTACGGGCCCGCGCAGATCGTGCGCAAGCCGGCGCGCGACGGCTTTCCGCACTGTCTCGCGGACCTGCCCGTGCTGCTGCCGACCCGCCACGGCGCACTGCGCGCGCGGCTCGACCGCTGGTTCGAGGCGGAGGGAATCAGGCCGCGCGTCGTCGGCGAATTCGAGGACAGCGCGTTGATGGCGGTGTTCGCGGCGCGCGGGCTCGGCGTGTTTCCACTGGCGGAGCTCGGCGCCGACGATCTGACGTTATTGCGGGGCTTGCGCTGGCTCGGCCGCGCGGACGGCGTAATCGAGGAGATTCACGCGATCCGCTCGCGACGCGGCCAGCATCATGCGCTCGCGTCGCAGGTGATCGCGGCGGCGCAGTCGTGAGGGCATCTCACCGTCGCGGCGCGCCATGCGCCACGCGCGCGGCGCGCGCATCAGAACGCGTGGCGCATGCTCACCGTGACCGCGACCTGTGAATTCGTTGACCTCGTAGTTGTCGAGGCGCAGCGAGCCGCTGAGCGAGCCGGTGGCGTCGCCGGCTGCGCCGAGATAGCCGCCGGTGCCGAACGCGTCCAGCGGAGAAATAAAGCGGGGATTTTTCGAAAAACGGTGACGGCGCAAACAACGAAGGGGCGAAGCTTACCGTGTTCGGGTGTGCGCCGGGCGAGGGCACGGCGAAATCGGGGGAAATACGCGCGAATCCGTGGTAATTCGCGCAAATCAGTTAGTGCCGGAACGTGCTGAAAGGCGGCGGGCAGCCCTGGCCGCTTCATCGACACATGGCATAGTGACTGAACCCATCATCACCGGAGGCCGGCATGCGTATCCAGACATCCTTTCTTTTCGACCTCGACGGCACGCTCGTCGACAGCGTCTATCAGCACGTGCTGGCGTGGAAAGAGGCGCTCGACAGCGAGGGTATCCCGCTGTCCGTCTGGCGTATCCATCGCAAGATCGGCATGAGCGGTGGGCTGTTCACCGACCAGTTGCTGCGTGAGACCCACGGCGAGATCAGCGTCGAACGCGCCGAACGCCTGCGGCATGCGCATGCGGCCGCCTATCAGCGGATGCGCGCGCAGGTCTGCCCGCTGCCGGGCGCGCGCGAATTGCTCGCCGCGCTGACGCAAGCCGGCACGCCGTGGGCCGTCGCGACGAGCGGGCGGATGGAAACCGCGTCGCTGAATCTGGCGGCGCTCGGCGTCGATCCGGCCAAGGCGGTCGTCGTCACGCGCGACGACGTCAAATACGCGAAGCCCGATCCCGACCTGTTCCTCGCCGCGGCCGAGCGGCTCGGCGTCCCGATCGAGCACACGGTCGTGGTGGGCGACAGCATCTGGGACATGCTCGCCGCGCGCCGCTGCCGCTCGCTAGGCGTCGGCGTACTGTCGGGTGGCTACGGCACCGAGGAACTGGAGCGCGCTGGCGCGCTGCGCGTCTACGACGATCCGGCCGATCTGCTCGCGCATCTCGACGAGGTGGCGTCGCGGCCGTGAGCCCGGCGTCGCTCAGGGTTTGTTGAGGATCGGCGGCTCAGCCGGGGGCTGAGTGGGCCCCTGAGTGGGCCCCTGAGTGGGTCCCACTTTCGACGATTCGCGCACAAGCTTATCGGTCATCGCCGACGCGACCGGATTCGTGCTGCCGCGGCCGACACCCGGGCCAGGTCCGGGGCCATTGTCAGACGGCATCGGCACGGTGACGCCAGACGGCATCGGCAGCGACGGGTCGGGTTTCGACGATTCCTTGACCAGCTGATCCGTCAGCATCGCGGCGACGGGGTTGGCGCCGTTCGGGTGCGTGTCGTCGCGCCGGCGGCCTTGGGTCGTCTGGTCGATGCGCGGCCCGTACTGTGGCCTCGATTGGGCTCTTTGCTGTGCGTACGACTGCGGTTTCGAGCGCTCGCGCGCGACCGCGGCCGGATTGCCCGCAGCCGGCGCTGCGTTGTCGATGCGGCCGCTGGCGGTCTGGCCGGCATCGGGCGTGACGCTCGGCGCGGGGGCGGCCGCTGTTGCGGGGAGGGACTGGGCGGGAGCGAGTGCCGGAGCTTGCGCCTGAGCTGGAGGCGGTGCCGGGGCGAGTGCCTGAGTCTGGGCCGGAGCGGGTGGTGCCGGAGCAGCCGACTCCGCCCGCGGGGCCGCCGACTGCGGCGCGATCGGGGCGTTGTTCGCGAGGTCCGCTGGCGGGCTCACCGGTTGCGCCGGCCTCATGCTGCCGCCAATGGCACGCGTCGTATCCGTCTGCGGTTGCGATTCCACCGTGCCGGTGACGCTGCGAGTCACCGAGCCGGTCACGGCCGGCACCTGATCGTCCCTGGGGTACAGCAGATAACCGGCGACGCCCGCATCGATCACGAGCAGCCCAACTATCATCATCTTCCCGGTATTCGTCATATCTAAGCAACAACCATTAAGCAACTGCGATTGACTGATGATAAACGACCATTTCGCCATCGACGCTTCTCGTCGGCATATTGCGACGCGTCATGATGTAGATGTCTGATCGGACCTGGCACCGGAACGGTGCACGCCTGCCGCGATAGGCTTGGCCGACGCGAGCGAAGCGGGCATTTTTTCCGTGTTCCGCGGTTTTCTTTTCGATCGATCAGTCGCGCCGCATTTGCGCGATAGGCGCCTGCAGGAAAGCGATTTAAGTTGTGCCGCCAATGCCCGGAGCCTGTACTATACGAACCATTGCAGACGACCGGCTGCCATAGTTCGATTATCCGGCGTGTAAATGTGACTTGCAGCGACTGGCTCGCAGTGCACATGCCGGCAGGCCCGCCAGACTGAGCCATCCGAGATGCACGAACAGCGTCGATAGCGGCGACGGCAGGCGGTGACCGGAAGTAGCGACAAGAACCCATTGATCATGCGGACCCGCGGGCGAGACATTGCCCGGCATACCTTGGGCAGTCGCTTTGTGAAACGCCACATCGACCAGCCGACCGGTTGGTCTGGCGCGTTCGCGGCGGCGTGGGAAACACGTGAAGATATGAACAACTTTATTCGACCTCCCGTTTTTTATCCGTCCACGGTGGTTTTCGTCGACGACAACGACAGCTACCTCGACGCGCTTCGCCGGTTTTTTCCGGGCACCTACACGAACCTGTTTTTCACGCGGCCGCAAGCGGCCCTCAACTATATCCGCCAGCACGCGCGCGAGAATTCGCTCGAATTCGCAGCGGCGTCGGCGTGTCTGAGCGAGCCGGGTGTCGAGCGCTTCGTCGAGACCTCGGCTGAACGCGACATCGTCGCGCGGCCGTCGCGCTTCGAGGAAGTGGCGGCGGTCGTCGTCGACTACGACATGCCGGGCATCGGCGGCGTCGAATTCCTGTCGTCGATCTCGCATCTGCGTTGCGCGAAGGTGTTGCTCACCGGCGTCGCCGATGAAACCGTGGCGGTGAAAGCCTTCAACGCCGGCATCGTCGATCTGTACTTGCGCAAGACCGATGCGGATTCGGCCAATCGCCTCACCCATTTCCTGAAGGACGCAAAGAGCCGCCATTGCGGGGAGTCGGGCTGGCTCGCGCTCGGTGAAAACGGCATGACCTACTGCGATCCGCGCACCCGCAAGGTGATCGACGAAGTGGTGGCCGCGCAGGGCATCGTCGAGTATTACTGGCGGCCCGAGCAGAACGTGATCCTGATGTTCGACGCCGCGGGCAACCCGAGCGTATTCGTCGCGTGGGCCGAGAACGACTGGATCTCGCAGGGCGAAATCGTCGCCGACGAGGGTGGCCCGTCCGACCTGCTGCGCCAGCTCGCCACCCGCGAGGTGATGCCGCTGTTCTGGCCGGACCTCGCGTATCGTTCCGGCATGAAGTTCCGGTCGCTGACGCCGCAAAGCATTCCCGGCTGGGACGACGCGTTCTTCGGCTGGACCCGCATCGAGCCGGGCGAGGTCGGCCTCGATCTGGTCACGTTCGCGCAGTGGCGCGCTGAGCGCAATCGCTGACCCGCGCGGTAGCGCACTGGGCGCGGCGGTCAGTGTCGCCGCGCTAATGGCCCGCGTGTTCGCGGAGAAAATCGCATACAGCCCTGTGCATGGCCTGCACGCCTGGGCTCGTTTCGAGCGCGCGCCAGCATCCATGCACGAGCCCCGTGCCGATCAGCAGCCGGGCATCTCCACCAGCCTCGCGAATCCGCTCGACGAACACGCGCGCGTCGTCGCGTAGCGGGTCGTGCTCGGCGCCGATGGCCAGCGTCGGCGGCAGTCCGTCGAAGCGGCTTGCGGCGAGCGGAATCGTCCATGCGGGGCCGGGCGTGCGGTCGCCTTTCTCTTCGTCTCTTCCTCCGCTGTTTCCCCCGCTTGTCCCCCAGTACGCGTTGCGAAACTTATGCACGTCCGCGAGCGTCAGCATCGGCGCATTGGCCTCGGTGTCGCGCGCGGGTAGTTGCGGCTCGGTGCCGAGCATCGGATAAACCAGCGCGATGCCGCGCACCCCGCTCACGCCGTTATCGCGCAAGCGCAGCGCGACGCTTGCCGCGAGCGTGCCGCCGGCGCTATCGCCGGCGAGTTGCAATCCGGCGTGGTCAGGCAGATCGAATGGCAGGCGGTTGTTCAACGCGGCACGCGTGATCTCGAGGCAGTCGTCGTGCGCGGCCGGCGCGCGATGCTCAGGCGCGAGCCGGTAGCCGACCGCGATCACGTCGAGGCCGGTGTCCGCGGCGAGGCGCGCGGTCATCATCTGATGACTGTTCAGCGAGCCGAGCACGAATCCGCCGCCATGAAAATACAGCACCGTGCCGCGGATCGTGCCGTGTTCGCTTGCCTTCGCTCGATACCGGTAGAGCCGAAGCGGGATCGCATGGCCCGCGTCGGTGCGAAAGCTTGCGTCCTGCGTAGTGAGTTCGCTGGGCAGCGGCGGCGTCAGCGTGGCAGCGTAACGGTCGTACAGTTCGCGCTGCTCGCGCGTCGTCATCGCCGCGTGATGCGACGGATAGAGCGCACTGGCTCGTTCGATAAACGCGGCGATTTCCGGCTCAAGCATGGTCACTCCGTTCGGGTGGCGTTTCCCGTTGCGTTGCGCAGGGCAATGCGATCACACGTCCCGCGAAACGCGCCGGCGGCAATGCCGCATGAGATTGCGCGAGTTCGTGAACGCGCGCTTTGACGTCCGGATCGAAAGCGGCGCCGCGCGGTCCGCTGGTATCGACGTGCAGCAGCATCTGCTCGCCAGCGGCGACGGGGCCGGTGCGTTGGCTTTGCGTCGCGTCCAGCGCAAACATTTCGAAGTACACATGCAGACGTTTCGCGTCGTAGCCGAGCACGCGCATGTCGACACGCACCGGCGTGCCACGTTTGATTTCATGCAGATAGTTGACATGCGCTTCGAGCGTGTAGATCGATCGATGCCGTTCTTTGCGCACCGCATCGGGCAGGCCGATCAGATCGATCAGTTCGTCGGTCGCGAGACTGAAGATCAGCAGGTAGAACGCGTCGCGCATGTGGCCGTTGTAATCGACCCATTCGGCGCGCACGCTGTCGCGGTAAGACGGCAGGGCTACCGGATGCGACATGAGCGTCTATCTCCTCGATCGAATGCGATGGCTGTGGCGCGTCGTTTGGCGTTATCAGTGTAGTTCATCGCGTTGACGCCGCGCCGGAACGTGGTGACTTCGAATTGTGGTCGCTATGGCAACAGTGAATTCATGGTTCAGGGCTTACTGCGCGGCCTGACCGGCTCCTAAACTGGCTTTGCTGCCGCGCGAGCTCCGCGGCAATCGGATGAAGCCATCTCTGGAGGTTGGAAATCATGAAGTCCATCAGGTCGCTGATCGAAGCAGGGGTTATCGCCGCTCTGATTGCCGCGCCAATCGCGGCGTTTGCGCAGTCGAATCAGGCCAATCAGCCGCTCTCGCGCGCGCAGGTGCACGATCCGTCCAACGCGAATCCGATGGACTATCCGGCCAATATCCAGGCGGACGAAGCAAAGGTCGCGGGGCAAAACCAGGCTGCGCAGAACAGTGGCTACGGTGCGCCGTCGAATGGTTCGTCGCAGCGCGGCGGCCGGACCGATTTCGCTCCGACTTCTTATTCCGTGCCGGTGGTGAATTACACGCGTTGACTACACATCGTGAAATGCCCGAATTCGCGACGGCATCGCCATCATGCCGAGCAGCCAGACGCGGTATTCGGACACCTGCAAGAACGCGTTCCAGGTTGCGTGAAGCAGTGCGGAGAACAGCACCAGCAGGACGACAAAGGGTTCCATCCACAGCGGGATCGACGAAGAGGGCAAGGAAAGACCGCAGGGCGGTCGGAAGCCCGTGATTATTCCAGCAGATGCACGGCGGCAGGAAGGGGACGACGCAGCAGCGCGGCGTCAGTTGACAGGCGCGTCCAGCGGCGAGTCCGGGCCCGCACCGGCCGGAGCATCGATCGAACCCGTCGCGAGCGCAAGCGCCGCCGCCGCCGACAGCGCGCCGCTATAGCTGTCCGCGTAGGCATTCTTCGCGGCCAGCAACTGGTTCTGCGCGAGCAGCGCATCGGTGATCGAACCTACGCCGTGGCGATAGGCGTCGAACGCGGCGTCGTAGGTCGTTTGCGCGGCGGCGAGCAGTTCCTTCGCGGCGGTGTGCGCGCTCAGGCTCGTTTGCAGCGCGTTCTGCGCGCCGACGATCTGCCGCACTGCCTCTTCGCGACTGTGCGCGAGACGGGTCGATGCGCTGTCGGCGTCGTTGCGTGCCTGTGCGAGCACGGCCGAGCGGAAGCCACCGTCATACAGCGGAATCGACACGCCGACCACCACGGTGCCGCCATAACGATTGCCGCTCAGATTGACGGTCGGCAATTGCTGGCCGATCCCTGGCACCGCCGAAATCGACGAACTGTTCGTGTTGTACGCCGCCGACGCCGACAGGAACACTTTCGGCTTGAAGTCGGACTCGGCCGCCTTGATCTTCGCAAGGTTCGCGCGTTCCGCCGCGTAGGCGCTCAGCACGTCCGGACGCCGCGCGATCGCCGTGGCCACGATCCGGTCGATCGGCTCGCTCATCGCCGGCGATAGTGTGTGGGTAGGCATGTCGGCGATCGCGGGTTTGGCGAGTGGAGAGATGCCCATCGCGGAGATTAATGCGAGGTAACCGTTGCTTTCGGCCCCCTCGGCTTGCACGAGGCCGAGTTTTGCCTGCGCGAAGTTCTGACGAGCCTGGGCCACTTCGATCACGGTGCCCACCCCACGCTGATAGCGCGATTGCGCGGCGGACAGAATCGCGTCGGCGTTCGCGACACTTTGCTTTGCGGTGCCGAGGCGAGCGCGGGCGCTCTGGTACGCGTAGAACGCGACGCTGACGTCGTAGATCACCTGCTGATGGATTGCGGTGAAGCCGATGTTGGCGACCACCGACGCCTGCGATGCGGCCTCGACGCGTGCGGCCCGCCCGCCGAAATCGAACAGCAGCCACTCCAGCGACAGCACCGAGGTCACGCCGTGCGTCTCGCCGCTGATCGACGCTTGACCGAGCTGTGACGTGTCCGAACTTTTGCCGCCCGTGTAGTGAGCCATCGCCGCGACCGACAATTGCGGCAGATGAGCACTCTTCGCGATGCCGGCCGCGAGCGCCACGTTGCGCGCATCGTTCCACGCGATGCGGGTCAACGGATTGGCCGACTCCGCGATGTCGATCAACTCGGGCAGTTCGTACGCGTGCGTGGGATCGAGCGCGGGTGGCGGCGGCACGGCGGCGAGCGCCGGATTGGCGGGCAGCTGATAGCGGGGCGTGGTCGACGCCGACGGCGCACCCGGCGCGTGTGCGCCCGGCACGATGGCGCCGGCTGCATCGGTCTGTGGCTGCCACGGCGTCGCGGAGCTGTCGGGCGCCATGTCGAGCGATGAAGTCGCGCACCCGCTCAAGCCTGCCGCGACGAATATCGCCAGCGCGATGGGCGGGTTGAGTCGACGCATGATTCGACTACTCCTTTGCCGCGTCGGCGGACGCCGCGAGTTCGAATTCGTCAAGGCGTGCGTCGCCGAGACTTTGCAGCGCGGCGCTTGGCGGGTCGGTGACGTCAGGCGCCGGCCGATGCGTCGTGGTCGTTGCATCGACGCGGGTCGTTTGCCCATGCGCGACGGCCGCGAGCCGTTGCAGCCAGCCTTCGATCGTCGGGGCGGCGTGCCGCCGTTCGACGAGCAGCAGCATCGGCGCTTCGAGCGCGGCGAGGCCGGCCAATTCGCGGTGGTGCGCGGTGAGCCACTGTGGTCCGGGCCGCACCCACGACGGCTCGTAATGCATCAGCGCAACATCCTCGCGCAGCGCGCGGCCGCGGGCCAGCGCAGCCGCCACGTCGGCGCGTCGCGTGCCGGCGTACCCGGGCGAGGCAAGGCGTGCCCATTGCTCGCGCAGTGCGGCCAGCGCCTGTTCGACGCGCGCGGCGATGCTGACCGGCCACACCCGTGTGAACACCAGATAGACGACCACGTTGCCGATCAGGATGCCGATCGTGCGATCCCGCGCGATCGTCAGATCGAAGGCGGGCTCCGCGCCCTGGATCACGCAGAGGAAGAATGCGAACGCGATCTGAAAGCCCGCATACGCAATGCGCGGCGAGCCGAACGCAACCCACGCCGACAAGCCTGCGCCGATGGCCACGACCGCCATCAACTGGCCGATCGAGGTCAGCGCGGGCATCAGGAACACGATCGCTGCGGTGCCCGCGAGCGCGCCGGCGATACAGCCGGCGATGCGCAGCGCCAGTTTCTCGACGGTCTCGGCGGTGCTGCCGAGCGACACGACGTAGACAGTGATGAAGCAGGTGTGGATGCCGGGCCAGTCGAGCTGCGAGTACAGCAGATAGCAGAACATCGCCGCGACGGTGGTCTTCAGCGCGTAGCGGACGTGGTCGAGATTCGTGAAAGCGTCGGCGGCGAAGAAGCCGGCGTGCGGCGCGGGCGGCGCCGGTTGCGAGGGCGCGTCGTGCGCGGCTTCGGATTCGACAGTGGGCTCGGCAAACCGCGTGATCGTGTCGTGCAGCGTGTCGGCTACCGCACGTGCGAGCGGAGTGAGCGGCGCCGACGAGGGCAACGTCAGTTCGATGTCGACCGGGTAGCCGCCAGCGTCGAGCATGCGCGCCATCTCCTCCAGCGTAGTCGCGATCGGTTCGAGGAACGAAGCCGGCAGGCGCGCCGACGCTTCGCCGCACGCGAGGTCGACCGCGGCTAGCAGCATGACGCTCGACACCGCGGCACGTTGGAGCGCAACGACATCGGCTCGCAGCGACGTTCCTTCCAGAGCGGACATCTTCAGCCACGAGCCGATCTCCGCGTTGCCCTTGCGCAGCACCGCGCCGAGCGCATCGCGCGTGGCGGCGGGCTCGCGCAGGCCACGCGCGGCGAGGCGCAGACGTTCGGCCAGTTCGCGCGACGCGAGCCGACGCGGCGACGGCGCGCACACGAGACTGACCGCGACCGACATACCGGCCGGAATCGCGACGAACAGCCACGCATACAGCAGCGCGCGAGTCGCCAGTTCGCCGACCGGTACGCGGCCCAGTTGGTCGAGCGCAAAGCCGACGATCATCGCGACGATGGCGCCCACCGGCCGTAGCTTGCTTGCCGACGTGACGAACAGCAGACTCGCCGACAGCAAGGCCATGGCCGCGACGCGCAACGGCGGATAGTCGACCACGACGATGGCCACGGCCAGCACGAGGCCGATTACGATGCTGACGAGCACCAGAAGCGCCACGCCGGTCACGAAGCTGGTGGTACGGTCGGGCCGGATCATGAAGAACACGATGTAGGCCGACAGTGCCGCTTCGGGCGTGCCGTACGCGCTCGTGACCCATACCGTCAGTGCGCAGATCAGCGCGACGCGTGCCGCGGTCGCGGCGCGTCCGGGAAAAGGCGCAAGGAGTTTCAACAGGTCGGCGACACCGGGCCGCAGCGGACGCTCGACGTAACCGGCGGCGGCCGCGCTGTCCATGTCAACGGCACGCCGCGCCATGCCTCACCTCGACGATCGCACTCGCGCCGACGCGCACCAGTCGCTCGGCCGGTTCGTCGAGAAGCACGCGCACCGGGAAGCGCTGCGCGACCCGCACCCAGTTCACCGACGACTGCACCAGCGGCAGCGAGCGCGGCAGGTTGAGCCGATCCGTATCGGAGACCCCTGCGCTGATGCCGACGACCTTGCCGTGAATCGGCTGGCTGCGGTCGATCATCGAATACACGGTCGCGCAATCGCCAGGCGCGATCCGTGAGAGTGCGCCTTCGCGAAAGTTCGCGACAGCGAACCATTCGTCCGCGTGGACGAGGGTGAAGATCGACTGATTCGGTGCGACCGTTTCACCGGCCAGCACGAAAAGGCCGGTGACGTAGCCGTTGTGCGGCGCGCGCACCACGGTTTCATCGAGATTGTGCTGGGCGAGCGCGAGCGCGGCTTCGCGCGCGTGCACGGCGGCGATCGCATCGGCATCGTCGCCGATCGTCTGGGCGCTCGCCTGCTTCTGCTCGCGCGCCTGACTGAGCGACAGCCCGGCTTCGTGCTGCGCAACCTGCGCCTGATCGAGTTGCTGGGTCGGTACATAGCCTTTCGCCGCCAGCGGCGTGAGGCGCTCCACGTTGCGCGTCGCGAGCGCGTAGGTGTGCGCCGCCTTGCTGGCCTGATCGCCGGCGACCGCCGCGTTGGCGCGCTCGCCCGTGATCGTCCTGCGACGAGTTTCGAGCGCTGCGCGCGCGAGCTCGAGATCGGCCCGCGCCTGCGCGACGATGAGGCGGTACGGCACGGGATCGATTTCGAACAGCAGGTCGCCTTGTGCGACCCGCTGGTTTTCCTGCACCGCAAGCCTGACGATGCGTCCGCCGACCGGCGTCGCGATATGCACGACGTCGGCGTCGATCGTCGCGTCGTCGGTGGAGGGGAAGCGCGTCGTGCGGTCGTAGGCGAAATACGCGGCCGCGAGGCCGATCAGGATGATCGCGCCCGCGATCAGGCGGCCTTTGAGCGGAGCCCTCGATGTGCCGGCCATTTTCATAGCAGGTGTCCTGTGCCCGAAAGCCAGACGAGCACCGCGACCGTGAGTCCGATCGCGAGGCAGACGGAAAGCTGAAGCGGGACGATCGATGCCCAGCCGGTCGCAACGAACAGGCGATGGGCGAGCAGCGCGGCGAGCAGGCCTATTACGCCGCCGAGCAGCCAGATAGGGAAGTACGCGCCGAAGATCTCGAACGATGGCGCGCCGCGCAGCACGCACCCGGCCAGCAACAGGCTCGGGGCGGCGATGACCGCCAGACGCAGGGTGCCGCGCATAGCTACGTTTGTCATACGTTCCAAGGCCGAGCAGGGCATCGCCGCAGCGACACGATCGTCGCGCGTTGCGAGAATCGGAATATCTGAAGAGGACTTTACCAGTAGCCGACGGTCGATTGGATAGTCCTAAGTACTTTCTCGCCTCCATAAATACACCAGGAGCCCGGCGCGGAAAAGGCGACAAGGCGTTGCTGGCCGGCGGAAGACTTTCCAGGGGAGTGTGCTGTCGGCAAGTCGAAGGCAAATGTGAACCGGGGAGACAATGAAAAACGGGCAAAGCGCCGTACGCTTTGCCCGTTGTCTTTCAGAACTGAAGCGCGGTGCGCTCCAACGATGTTCAGATCACCCGCTCACGCAACCACGCCGAGCCGAGGTCGATCACCGTCACGACGACGATCACCATGATCATCACGGCGGCCGTCTGCGCATAGTTGAACGAGCGGATCGCCTCGTACAGCACGACCCCGATGCCGCCCGCGCCGACCATGCCGACCACCATCGCCGAGCGCACGTTCGACTCGAAACGATACAGCGCGTACGAGATCCACAGCGGCAGCACTTGCGGCAGCACCGCGTAGACGATTTCGTCGAGACGCGTCGCACCGGTGGCGCGCACGCCTTCGGCCGGGCGCGGATCGATGGCCTCGACCGCTTCGGCGAACAGCTTGGCGAGCACGCCCGTCGTATGCACCCATAGCGCGAGCACGCCGGCGAACGGCCCGAGGCCGACCGCGACGATGAACAGCATCGCGAAGACCATTTCATTGATCGCGCGGCACGCGTCCATCAGGCGGCGCACCGGTTGCAGTAGCCATTGCGGCGCGAGATTGTGGGAGGACATCAGTCCAAAAGGCACCGCGCAGACGAGCGAAAGCGCGGTACCCCAGATCGCGACCGCCAGCGTCACGTACATCTCGTGCAAGTAGGTGCGCCAGTCGGTGAAGTCGGGCGGAAAGAAGTCCGCCGCGAACGCGCCCATGTTGGCGGAGTCGCTGAGCAGATCGAGCGGACGCATGTCGGCGCCGTGCCACGCGCCGCCGAGCACTACAAGCACCGCGATCCAACCGAGCAACGACCACCAGCTGCGCTTGCCGGCACGATCTTTCGATTGCGCCGCCTGAGCGGCGGCCGCTTCGCTCGCGCGCGCCGGCGACACGATCAGATCGGTCGTGTTCATTGCTTCTGCTGTGCGGCGCCGAGCGCGCTCAGCTTCGCGTCGAGCGCGGCCAATTGCGTCTTGCGCTCGCTATCGGACAGATGCGTATCGTTCTCGATCTTCTGCTTCTGCTGGAACAGCACGATCTGGCGGATCGGCAGCAGTTGCTGATCCGACGATGCCGAGAAGCCGCTGTAACCGGTGATGGCGGCCATCACTGCTTTTTCGTGCGGATCGGTCTTCGCGTAGTTCAGGAAGAATGTGCGCAGCTTGTCCTTCGTCGCTTGAGGCAGATCCTTGCGCCACACGAGCGGGTCCGACGGAATCAGCGGCGAGGTCCACAGCACACGCACCTGCGCGTACTTGTCCGGATGCTGTTGCTTGAGCGTGTCCATCATCTCGCTGTTGTTGGTCGCGATGTCGATCTTGTTGTTGACGACCGCCAGAAGATTCGCCTCATGGCTCGACGGCAGCACGCTCTTGAACGACGTATTGACCGGTGCGTTGTGCTTCGCGAACAGGTAGTAGCCCGGCACCAGAGTACCCGAGGTCGAGTTCGGATCGCCGAAGCCGAGCGTCACGCTCTTGGTGTCCTTGAACACGTCGTCGAGCGTCTTGAAGCGGCTGTTCACATTGGTGATCAGCAGCGAGTAGTAGCCACTTTGGCCGTCCGCGTGCTCGACTTTCGCAAATACTTCGCCATTCGAACGATCGACGGCTTCGATCGCCGACGCATTGCCGAAATAGCCGACCTGCACCTTGTTGAAGCGCATGCCTTCGATGATGCCCGCGTAATCGGTCGCGAAGAATGCCTTCACGTCCAGGCCGGTCTGTTTCCTCATGTCATCGATCAGCGGTTCCCAGCGTTGCTTGAGCACCGCCGACGAATCGGTCGAGATGATGCCGAGGTTGATGTCCTCGGCGTGGGCCGTGGCGACACAGGTGAAAGCGGCAGCGCCGGCCGCGAGCGTGATCAGGGAGCGCAGGAGTTTCATCGGTTGAGGTCCGGTTGAGTGGATGGAGAGAATCAAAAGGTCGCGACGGCGTGCGCGATTTAGTTCGACGGCGCGGCGTTCAGCGCGAACGCGTAGCGCGCGGCGGCGGGGCCGGTGTCCGGCCGCGCGGGGGTGCCGGGGGCGTCGGGGGTGTCGCGAGTGTCGTCGGCGTCGTGCGTCGCGTCGTCGAACAGTTCGCGCGCATCGTCGCCGTAGAGTTTCTTTAGCAGCGCCGGCGTCAGCGCATTGGATGGGCCGTCGTAGACCACCTTGCCGCGACGCAGTGCGACCGTGCGCGGGCAGTACTGCATCGCGATGTCGACCTGGTGCAGCGACACCAGCACCGTGATCCGATGCTCGACGTTCAGCGCTTGCAGCATGTCCATCACGCGACGCGACGACTCGGGATCGAGCGACGCGATCGGCTCGTCGGCGAGCACGATTTGCGCGCGCTGCACGAGCGCCCGCGCGAGCGCGGCCCGTTGCTGCTGACCACCCGACAGGTTCGCGGCCCGCTCGCGCGCATGCTCGCCGATGCCGACCTCGTGCAGCGCGGCCAGCGACAACGCGCGCTCCGCCCGCGGGAAGCGGCCGGAGAGACGCCGCCACCACGGCAGGCGTGCGAGCGCGCCGATCAGCACGTTGGTTTCGACCGACAGCCGGTTCACCAGATTGAACTGCTGGAACACGAAGCCGATGTCGCGGCGAATGCTGCGCACTTCACGCACGATGCGGCCGTTCTGCTGGATCGGCCGGCCGAGAATCTCGATCTGCGACGGCTGCGCGTCCGACGCGGTAAAGCCCGCGATATGCCGCAGCAACGTCGATTTTCCCGAGCCCGACGCGCCGATCAGCGCGACCATTTCACCGGGCGCGACGCGCAGATCGATTTCGTCGAGCGCTTTACGGCCGTTGCCGAACGTTTTGCTCAAACGTTCGATTCGAATAGCTTCCCGGATCGCTTCCATCTGTATTCCCTCGATGCATCCGGACACTGCCGGCATGTGTGGGGCTCATTCTAGAAAGCGACTGTGACGGTTGAGTGAAGGCATCGCAACGTCTAGACGACTATATCTTCCTGTGTCGAATTTTCCCGCGGTGTCATGTGTCGTCGGGATGGCAGAACGAAGTCAGCTTGAAGTCAATGATTTGAACGGAGAGTGACATACGGATGACATGATTTGCGATTCTCGCTGACGCTACGAAAGGCGTGAACGCGAAACTGGCGGCGATGGATGCTTCGTGGACGCAACACTAACCAGTTTCGATCCCTGTCGATAAAGGCGGCGCAATGCCGCCTTTTTTTCGCCCTGCGCCAGCAGGAATATGCAATAGAAATCGAGATACCCGACACAGTCGTTAATAGTTGTATCGAGTTCATCGGCGACATGGCCTATGCGAAGTGGCGGTGCCGGTTCGTCGCGTGACACGGCGCGCGATCTGCCACGACGCACCGCCCAAATGAAAGCCCCGCCGAAGCGGGGGCATGGTTGACGTGCGTCTATATGATCTTCAATCCGTTTTGATCGAATCGAGGTCGCGCAGGAACTCGTTTTGCTGCTTCCGAATTGAATAGTGGCAACGGGCCGCCATCACATCATATAGTTCTATGTGATTTCTTTTTGCTCTTTCCTTTGCTGACGGATATTCAATTTTAATCGCAAGATCGCAAGCTTTCACAGCGTCATCTTGCACTCGCATATAACGGATCAACTCGATCTTGTTCGTTCTGGAAACGCCGTGCGCGACTAAAATTGCATTAGAAACCTTCTTGTTATCAGCCTCCAGGCTCCTGGCATGATCTTCGTAACAATCGAAGTCTCCGAATCCACCACCGCCTAGATATTGTAGACAGTTCGAATCATCTATAGCTTCGTCGGCATATATTGAATGAAAGCCGCCCAAAGCCACTACTAATACAAAACATTTGATAAGTCTATATGACAATGCCTTTCCCGTGCTGTGCATCATAATTCCCTGTTTCAAAAAGTCGTGCCTCAAGTGCGCGCCTCCATTCAATTCCTCGCGCGCGATACGCGCGAATATAGGCCGGTAATTTACCGTATTCTGCGGTGTTGACCTTGTCAACCAGCTCTGCAATTCCATGTCCCGGTCCGGCGTTAAAAGCCATGCTTACTAGTGCATCATATTCATACTGGAGCAACGGAACCCGTATCCGGCGATTAATGGCAGACTCACATTCTTCAAAATTTGTTTTTGCGAGTTGTCGCGCACGCTCCACTGAAATCACATCGCCAACGTGCAGATGATCTGAGGGAAGAACCTTATGCCCGAATCCAACTGTAGGATATCCCTTGCTATCAACATAGACTTTAAGGATCATCCCATCAACAACGGGCAAGCCCTTATAAGTTCCGTTCAAAACGCCACTTTCACACACGGCCATAAACGCCAATCCATCATTCGAAAGACGCCAGGGTTTGCCGTGCCTACTGCAATGCACGTCAACACACGAATTCGGGTCTGTATTTGTTAGTACTGTTGCAAGCGCATCAGGCATTGCGCCCCCTGTGACCGATGTAAATGTCGATGGATTGCGCGCCGCGTGTCCTGTACCGGGCTGTACGCCCCGCGTGATCGGTAACGCCGTGCGTCAGTTCGCCCGATGGCAAACGGACCGTATAAAGGGTGTCGGGTAGCGCGCGCCCGTTGTGGTCTTTTAGCGTGAACTGTTCATCGAACGGGCCCGCAGATCGATTGCGACAGCGGCATTCGTCGTCTTGCCCTAAAGCCCGCGTCATGTCGTAACCAGTTGGGAGAGCCCTGATCGCATTAATCGAAATCCACTCTCCGGTTTTCTTGTTCGTCGTCATTGCGTGAGGCAAATCAGTAAATCCTTTGTATATCTTGAATGTAATACGACAACCAAGACATTCCCGGCCATCTGATCCCTCGAACATATCCGAAAAGCCAGCCTTCATTTCTTCAATGATCTCCTTTGCGGAGCGCATTCTTTCGTACATTGGACATCCATAGGTTAATTGTCGATCTCAGACCATCAGACTTCGACCATGCGTAACAATGGCACCAGTGTCCCACGCGCTATGGTTCAGGTTGAAGCACACCCGCGAATAAACCATCCAAGATGCTTAGCCGTCAACCGCCTTAAATCGGGATAAGGGCGTTTTGACAACTATTTACGACTGTGTCCGGTATCTCGATTTCTATTGCATATTCCTGCTGGCGCAGGATGAAAGAACGGCGACATTGAGTCGCCCTATCGTCATGGATCGAACCCGGTCAGTGCTTCGTTGAGGAAGGATTCGTAACGGCCACTCTGTCCAAAACGGGCTTATCCCGATTTAAAGCGGTTGACCGTGGTCCGTTTCGATGATTAATTCGCGAGGCGGCTCGACTTCAAGACCAGATACGCGAGCCGTCCCAAGGTGCTAGACGGGTTCAAATGGGGCTCCCCATCTGACAACATTTTCTGCGTGCCAGAGAAGCGGCGCGAAGTCATCAAGTATTGGAGAGTCCGTAATAAGAAGACTGGGCAAATCGTCGACGGCGGCGAACGCGGCCGCTACGATTCGGTATGGGTTTCGACGGCCGCTCACGGTGGCACCGTATTTTGGCGGCACAACCCAGATTACCTGAACGCTAACGGAGCAAAGGCATACCGATGAAATCCACCGTGATGCTGATGGCGGCTCTGGCCGCCATGTCGAGCAATGCACACGCGGTCCGATCTTACGACAGTTACGATGCGCTCTATTCCGCCCAGCCAGGCGTGGTGTTCGGTGCCCCGCTCAAGCAACCTGCCGGGCCTCTCCACCTTTATTCAGATCTCGGGGGGCAGGGTAGTTACACGGAACTGAGAACCACTCTGGACGGAAAGCCTGTGCGAATCGAGGTTGCAGAGAATCGCATAACGGTCAATGGCAAAAGCTATCGCTTTGCGCGCGCGACGACGTTTCCGGATGAGTATGCAATAGACATTTATCCGGGCAACGCTCAGGTGTTCTTGGCGGGAGGGACGAGCAATCGTCCTCCGCTTCTGTGTATGGAAGGGTACGGCAGTGGTTCAGGCGAAGCCGACCGGCACCAGCAGATATTCCTTTTGGTGAACCCTCTAGCTCGCAAGCCGACATTGTTGCATCTGCCAAGTCTGCTTTCGTCATGTCTGGCTGTAGTGGCGACGAAGGACGGCAAGCTTGCCTTTCCGAAGAACAGTTACCTGTTCGATGATGCACAAGAATCCCGCGTTGGGTTGTTAGTGACGTACTACGCGTTTGAGAATCAGCGCTTTGTCCCGGTCCCGGCTCTAAGCCAACTTCGGCTCAGATTTGCGCAGCCAGAGATACCGTTTCAATTTTCGGTCCAAGACAAGAACTAAGCGACCGACCATCTCCCCTCGCGCCGGCTTACTTACAGAGCCGGTATCGGGTTGCCGATCGCCAGAGATTCGAACCAGTGCAGGTTCAGGCATTCATCCCGGGATGGGCCGTTGAACGTTTGGATGAAGCTGTTATCCGTCGGTTTGGCTGGACGGCTGAAGTCGATCTGTACCTTGTAGTGGTACGCCCACATGTCCAGCAGACGACCAGAGAACTCGCTGCCGTTGTCGGCGCTTTCCGGGAAGTCCAGTCAATTCCATGCTTCCGAGCCTGGCTAACTGTGCGTTCGTCCAACGAGTTTCGTTTCCCGGCACGCCCGAATCGATGTTTACGAATTTACGCGGTGCGTCAGCTGCGTCAAGCGTTTGCATCTGCTTATCTCCTTGTCTCTAATCGCGGCACGGCCCACGCATCGACGCGGCGCTGCACCTCGATCCTACGCAACTGCCGATCGGCTGGACGCTCCCGCCTACTGACACACAGCCAGGCTATAGTGCGTCTTTTCCGGCCGCCCTTAAAAATCCTGACACCCCGGTCACGCCGTCATGCCGACACCTTTGAGCTTCCTTCCGGACAGTTTTGCCGAATATGAAGATCTCAAGTCAATCCTCGACCAGGGCAGGGCGAGCTTCGAAATCCGCGCGATCTGCGAGACCGAGGTACGCAGCCGGCGCTTTTCCATCTACACCGCGAGCATCGGTTCATCCGATCCGCTCGCGCCGGCCATTGGCTTTTTCGGCGGCATTCACGGGCTCGAGCGAATCGGCTCGCAACTCGTGCTCGACTATATGCGCTCGCTGCTCGCGCGGCTCGAATGGGACGAACTGCTGGTGCGTGAATTGCAGTCCATCCGGCTGATCTTTTTACCGATCGCGAATCCCGGCGGCATGTGGGCTGCGACGCGCGCCAATCCGCGCGGTGTCGACCTGATGCGCAACGCTCCGCAAGACGCCGACGCGCGCGTGCCTCTGCTTGCGGGCGGCCAACGCGTCGGCGCGTGGCTACCGTGGTATCGCGGCCGCGCGGGCGAGCCGATGGAGGTCGAGGCGGCCGCACTGCTGCACGTGGTCGAAACGCAACTCGCCGCGCGGCCGCTGAGCATCGCGCTCGATTGCCATTCCGGCTACGGCTGGAGCGACAGCATCTGGTTTCCGTACGCGCGAACCCGTCAGCAGATGCCGCATCTTCCCGAAATGTACATGCTGAAGAGCATGTTCGAACACGCGCATCCGCATCACGGCTACACGTTCGAGCCGCAAAGCCATCAGTATCTGCTGCACGGCGATCTGTGGGACTACGCGTACGACCGCACGCCGGTGCCGAACATCTTCCTGCCGATGACGCTCGAACTCGGCTCGTGGCTGTGGATCAAGAAGAATCCGCGCCAGCTGTTTTCGCGGCAGGGCATGTTCAATCCGGTCATGGAGCATCGCACCGCGCGGGTGCTGCGGCGCCATGCGAACCTGTTCGACTTCCTCGCGCGCGCGGCGTTTTCGTCGCGGCGCTGGCTGCCGCAAGGCAACCATCGCGAGCAGTTGCTGCAAAGCGCGCTCGACCACTGGTACCGGCCGGATCGCGAATGAGCACATGGATCCTGCTGCGCGGACTGACGCGCGAAACGCGGCATTGGGGGCGCTTGCCGGCGGCGTTGCGCGAAACCCTGGGCCAGAGCCCGGACGCCGCCACCCGCAACGCAACGACCGCGACCGGCGTCCGTTTGCTGCTGCTCGATCTGCCCGGCAACGGTGAATATGTGCGGCGGCGCGCGCCCGCGAGCGTCACGGGCATCGTCGCCTTCGTGCGGCAGGCGGCGCGCGAAACGGGCGTGCCGGGCCCTTACAACGTGATCGCGATGTCGCTGGGCGGCATGGTCGCGACCGACTGGGCACAGCGTCATCCCGGCGAAATCGAACGGCTCGTGCTGATCAATACGAGCATGCGGCCATTCAGCCGCATGCACGAGCGGCTGCGGCCGTCGGCGTGGCCGGCTCTGCTCGGCGTCGCCGCGCATTGGGGTGATGTAACCGATGCCGAGAGCGGTATCCATCGCCTCACGTGCAACAACCTCGACACCTTGGGCGCGGATCTCGCCGCTTGGACCACGATCCGCCGCAGCGCACCGGTGAGCCGCGCGAATGCGCTGCGGCAATTGTGGGCGGCCGCCCGCTTTAGCGCGGCGCCCGCCGCGCCGGGGTGTGCACTGCTGATTTTGTCGTCGGCGGCAGATGGGCTCGTCAACCCGGTCTGTTCGGCGAAGCTCGCGTCGGCGTGGGGCGCGCCGCATCGCGAGCATCCGTGGGCCGGCCACGATCTGCCGCACGACGATCCCGCGTGGACCGCCGCGCAGATTCGCGCATGGCTCACTCAGCGCGCCGAAGACAGCGATGCGGCGGCGCCGGGACCCGCACCGGCCAAGCCCGAACGTTGAGCCGCGCACGGCATTGCCGCGCCGCAGCGACGCGGCCCTTTCCAACCCAACTGTGACAATCCTTCGACGACCCGTCAGCGGGTATTACCTGACTTCGCGAAACGGACGCATCGCACACTGCAGGCGCATAATTCCAAGTCAGACGTTGCCTGCGAATCACGCGATACTCACCATTGCCGCCAGCCAGGGGAGTCGATCATGCAAGCAAAGAACGAAGAAGCCGTCACGCACCTGCTGAACGATGTCGTCGAATTTGCGCGGGGGCGGTTGCCGGAACCGACCTTCAATATCGTCGAACCCTTCCTGCGGCATTACTACGATTTCGTCGACACAGGCGATCTGCAAAGCCGCTCGATCGCCGATCTGTACGGCGCGGCGCTCGCCCACTGGCAGACCGCGCAGCGCTTCGTGCCGGGCCAGCAGCGGCTGCGCGTATATAACCCGATCCTCGAACAGCATGGCTGGCATTCCGATCACACAGTGATCGAGATCGTCAACGACGACATGCCGTTCCTCGTCGATTCGGTCTCGATGACGGTCAACCGCCATCGGCTCGCGCTGCATTCGGTCGTGCATCCGGTGTTTCGGATCTGGCGCGCGGCGGACGGCAGCATCGCACGCGTGAGCCAGGGCGCCGAAGAAGCCGGCGATACGCGCTCGCATCTGACCTCGTGCATCCATTTCGAAGTCGATCGTTGTGGCGATGCCGCAAAACTCGACGCGTTGCGCGACGATATCGCCCGCGTGCTCGGCGACGTGCGGGCGGCGGTCGAGGACTGGCCGAAGATTATCGAACGCGCGAAGCAGACGATTCAGGATATGAAGGCGCGCGAGACCGGTCCCGAGGGCGTCGAAGCGCGCGCGTTCGTCGAATGGATGGTCGCCGATCATTTCACGTTCCTCGGCCAGCGCGATTACGAACTGGTGCAGCTCGATGGCGGCTATGGTTTGCGGGCGGTGGCGGGCTCCGGTCTCGGCATTCTGCGCGATGCGCAGGGTGCGGGCGGCGCGCCGGAAGTCACGCCGTTGCCGCCGGCGGCTGCGGAGATCATCTCCGGCTCGTCGCCGATCTTCCTGACCAAGGCCAATTCTCGCGCCACGGTGCACCGGCCCGGCTATCTCGACTATGTCGGCATCAAGCTGAGCGGCGCCGATGGCAAAGTGACGGGCGAACGGCGCTTCATCGGCCTGTATACGTCGACCGCTTATTTCGTGTCGGCCGCGGAGATTCCGATCGTGCGGCGCAAATGCGCGAATATCGTCAGACGCGCTGCATTCCTGCCGAAAGGTCATCTGGCGAAATCGCTGGTCACGGTGCTCGAAACCTATCCGCGCGACGAACTGTTCCAGGCCGACGAAGACCAGCTGTACGACACCACCCTCGGCGTGCTGCGTTTGCAGGAGCATCAGCGCACGCGGCTGTTCGTGCGGCGCGATCGCTTCGATCGCTTCGTGTCGTGCCTCGTGTTCGTGTCGCGCGACAAGTACAACACCGATCTGCGGCAACGCATTGCGAACCTGCTCGCCGACGCATTCAATGGTGAGAACGTCGAATTCACGCCGCTGCTGTCGGAGTCGACGCTCGCGCGAATTCATTTCGTCGTCCATGCCAAAGCTGGGGTCATGCCGAGCGTCGATACCCGCGAGCTCGAAGCGCGCCTCGTGCAGGTCGCGCGACGCTGGCAGGACGATCTGGCCGACGCATTGCTCGACGCGTACGGCGAAGAGCAGGGCAACCGTTTGCTGCAGCACTACACCGACTCGTTTCCGGCCGGCTATCGCGACGACTATCCGGCGCGCACGGCGGTGCGCGATATCGAACTGATCGAGCGCGTGCAAGGCAGCGAGCGGCTCGCAATGAACCTGTACCGGCCGATCGAATCGGGACCGCGGGCGTTCCGCTTCAAGGTGTATCGCGCGGGCATGCCGATCGCGCTGTCGCGCAGCTTGCCGATGCTCGAACATCTGGGCGTGCGCGTCGACGAAGAGCGGCCTTATCTGATCGAGGCGCCGGGCGCGATGCCCGCGTGGATCCACGACTTCGGCCTCGAACTTGCGGACGATGCCGAGTTCGACATCGAGCGGGTCAAGGATCTGTTCGAGCAGGCGTTCGAGCAGGTGTGGACCGGCACGATCGAAAGCGACGACTTCAACCGCCTCGTGTTGCGCGCGCAGCTCAATGCGCGCGAGGTGACGATTCTGCGCGCGTACGCGAAGTACTTGCGCCAGGTCGGTTCGACGTTCAGCGACGCGTATATCGAACGCGCGGTGACCGGCAATCCGGCGATTGCGCGCATGCTCGTAGACCTGTTCGTCGCGCGCTTCGATCCGGCGCTCGGCGCGGTACGCGAAGCCCGCGTCAACGCCTGTCTGGAGTCGATCGACAGCGCGCTCGACCAGGTGCCGAATCTCGACGAAGACCGCATCCTGCGGCAGTTCCTCGGCGTGATCAAGGCGACCAAGCGCACCAACTACTACCGCCACGACGCTCAGGGGCAACCGAAGCCGTACCTGTCGTTCAAGTTCGATCCCGCGCAGGTGCCCGGCCTGCCCGAACCGAAGCCGATGTTCGAGATATGGGTCTATTCGCCGCGCGTCGAGGGCGTGCATCTGCGAGGCGGGCGCGTCGCGCGCGGCGGCCTGCGCTGGTCGGATCGGCGCGAGGATTTCCGCACGGAAGTGCTTGGCCTGATGAAGGCGCAGATGGTGAAAAACGTCGTGATCGTGCCGGTCGGCTCGAAGGGCGGCTTCGTCGTCAAGAATCCGCCGCCGCAGAGCGAGCGCGATGCGTGGATGCGCGAAGGCGTCACGTGCTATCAGACCTTCCTGCGCGGCTTGCTCGACGTAACCGACAATCTGGCGGGCACCGACGTCGTGCCACCGCCTGACGTGGTGCGCCACGATCCCGATGACCCTTATCTGGTCGTCGCCGCCGACAAGGGCACGGCCACGTTCTCCGACTACGCGAATGCAATCTCGCATGAATACGGATTCTGGCTCGACGACGCGTTCGCGTCGGGCGGCTCGGTCGGCTATGACCACAAGAAGATGGGCATCACCGCGCGCGGCGCGTGGGAGTCGGTCAAGCGGCACTTCCGCGAAATGGGCATCGACACGCAGAGCCAGGACTTCACGGTGGTCGGTGTCGGCGACATGTCGGGCGACGTGTTCGGCAACGGCATGCTGCTGTCTCCGCATATCAAGCTGCTCGCCGCGTTCGATCACCGCCATATCTTCCTCGATCCGAATCCCGATCCCGCCGCGAGCATGGCGGAGCGTGCGCGGCTCTTCATGCTCGACCGCTCCAGCTGGGCGGATTACGATCCGTCGCTGATCTCGGCGGGCGGCGGCGTGTTCCCTCGCAGCGCGAAGACGATTCCGCTGTCGCCGGCGGTGCAGGCGGCGCTCGGGACCAGCGCGGCGGCGCTCTCGCCGGCCGAGCTGATGCGGGTGATTCTGCAGGCGCCGGTCGATCTGCTTTATAACGGCGGCATTGGCACCTACGTGAAGGCGAGCCGCGAAACCAACCAGCAGGCGGGCGATCGTGCGAACGACGCGATCCGCGTGAACGGTGCCGACCTGCGCTGCAAGGTCGTGGCCGAGGGCGGCAATCTCGGCTTGACGCAACTGGGCCGCATCGAGTTCGCGCAGCACGGCGGCCGCATAAATACCGATGCGATCGATAATTCGGCCGGTGTCGATTGCTCGGATCACGAGGTCAACATCAAGATTCTGCTGGGTCTCGTCGTCGCCGACGGCGAGATGACGGAGAAGCAGCGCAATGCGCTGCTTGCAGAAATGACCGATGAAGTCGGTCTGCTCGTGCTGACCGACAACTACTACCAGACGCAGGCCTTGTCGATCGCGGGCCGCTTCGGCGTCGAGCTGCTCGATGCCGAAACGCGTTTGATGCGCTATCTGGAGAAGGCGGGGCGGCTCAATCGCGTGATCGAGTTTCTGCCTAGCGACGAAGACGTCGCCGAGCGCGCGGCCGCGAAGCAGGGACTGACGACACCCGAGCGCGCGGTGCTGCTCGCGTACAGCAAGATGTGGCTCTATGACGCGCTGCTCGAATCGTCGATGCCGGAGGACCCGCTCGTCAGCGACATGCTGATCGAGTACTTTCCGAAGCCGCTGCGGCAGCGTTTCCGCGAACCGATGCAGCGCCATCCGCTGCGCCGTGAAATCCTCGCGACGCATCTGACCAATGCGCTCGTGAATCGCGTCGGCTGCGAGTTCGTGCATCGGCTGATGGAGGAGACCGATGCGCAGCCCGGCGACATCGTGCGTGCGTGCATCATGGCGCGCGACGTGTTCGATCTCGATCAGATCTGGCGCAGCATCGACGCGCTCGACAACCGCGTCGCCGACGACGTGCAGGCGCGCATGTTCGCGGAGGTCGCGCGGCTTGTCGAACGTTCGGCGCTGTGGTTCCTGCGGCATCTGCAAACGGGCGCAGCCAACGGCGACGTGACCGGCCTGCTCGCACGCTGTCGCGATGCCGCGCAGCGTCTCGCGCCGCAATGGCCGGCGCTGTTGCCGGCCGCTGATCTCGAAGCGTTGTCGGAGCGGCAGCGGGCGTTCGTCGATGCGGGTGTCGATAGCGATCTCGCGGTGCGGATCGCGAGCGGCGAGGTGTCGGCCGCGCTGCTCGATATCGCCGAAGTCGCTTCGACGTGCGAGCGCAATCTCGAACAGGTCGCGGGCGTCTACTTCGCGCTCGGCACGCTCCTGAACTACAGCTGGATCAGCGAGCGCGCCGCTTCGTTGCCGGCGCCGACGCATTGGGACATGCTCGCGCGCGCATCGGCGCTCGCCGAACTCGCACGCCTCAAGCGCGCGCTGACCACGAGCGCATTGGCTGGCGCGACCGATGCGTCGGCGCCCGATTCGCTGGTGCAAACGTGGCGCGAGAAACGCGCGGCGCAGCTCGAGCGTTATACGCGTCTGCTGACCGATTTGCGTGCGACGGGTGGCGCGAGTCTTTCGGTGCTGCTGGTGGTCGTGCGGGAGATGGCGGCGCTCGAGCGGGCGTGAGCCGCGCGAAGGTGGAAAGGGCGCTTGGGGTGCTGGCGGCACGGCGACACGTCGGGTCTGATTCCTGCGGCCTGGTGTGTCGTTGTCATCCATAATACCGAGTGCTTGCCGATCGCTTCGGTCGTGCAATCGCCAACAATACCCAGCCCACTCACGGACGCCCGCCCGCAGATGAAAGAAGAATCGCCGAAAGCCATTTTCTACGCACTCGCCGCCAACCTCGGCATCGCGGTCTGCAAGTTCGCCGCGGCGGCGTTCACCGGCTCCGGCTCGATGTTCGCCGAAGCGATTCACTCCACCGCCGACTGCGGCAATCAACTGCTGCTGCTTTTCGGGCTGCGCGAAGCGCGCAAGCCGGTGAGTCCTTTGCATCCGATGGGCAGCGGCCGCGAAATCAACTTCTATTCGCTGCTGGTTGCGTTGCTGCTGTTTTTCGTCGGCGGCGCGTTTTCGGTGTATGAGGGCGTGCATCGGCTGATTGCGCGCGAGCCATTGCAGTATGCGTTCGTTGCGTTGGCGGTGCTCGGTGTGTCGGTGGTGCTCGAAGCGCTGTCGCTGTGGGGTGCGATCAAGGAGATTCGCAAGACGTATCCGGACAAGAACCTGTGGCAGTGGTTTCGCGAGACGCGCGAATCGGACCTGCTGGTCGTGGCCGGCGAAGATATCGCCGCGCTATTCGGTCTCGCGATCGCCTTCGTCGCTGTGCTATTGACGATGATGACCGGCAACCCCGTGTATGACGCGCTCGGTTCGGTCGGAGTGGGTCTCTTGCTGATGACGATCGCGTGGCTCGTCGCGCGTGAAGTGAAGTCGATGATCGTCGGTGAATCGGCGAGCCCGGAAGTGCGCGGCGCCATCGACGCTCATCTGCGCGCGCGTCCCGAGATTCGCAGCATCATCAACATGATCACGCTGCAGTGGGGACGTCACGTGGTGGTGGCGGTGCAGGCGGAAATGATCGACTATGCGAGCGGCCGCGCGATGGTCGATGCGATCAATGTTATCGAGGCCGACTTGCAGGCCACGTTTCCTCAGGTGCGCTGGGTGTTCTTCGAACCGGATGTGCCGCGTAGTTAGCGAAGAGGAGGCGAAACGCCCCGCACTGAAATCGCGGGCCATTCCGCCTGAGCCAACTGGACTCCTGTACGCGCCAAAGCGCTTATTTGAACCCTGCCACCGCATGCGGCACATACAGTTCTTCGAGCCGGTGAATCTCTTCACCGCTGAGCCTCAACGACAGCGCCGCGACCGCATCGTCGAGATGATGCAGCTTGGTTGCACCGACGATCGGCGCGGTAATCGGCTTCTTCTGCAGCACCCACGCTAGCGCAACCTGCGCGCGCGGCACGCCGCGCTCTTTCGCGATCTCGCTGACCCGCTCGACGATACGCCGATCCGCTTCCTGCGTCTGCGCGTACAGCGTGCGGCCGAATTCATCGGTTTCCGAGCGCGCGCTCTCGGTGTCCCAGTCACGCGTCAAGCGTCCGCGTGCAAGCGGACTCCACGGAATCACGCCGATGCCTTCGCTCTCGCACAGCGGCAGCATTTCGCGCTCTTCCTCGCGATACAGCAGATTCACGTAGTTCTGCATCGTCACGAAACGGGTCCAGCCATTGCGTTCGGCCACCTGCAGCGCCTTGGCAAACTGCCATGCGTACATCGACGACGCGCCGATATAGCGCGCCTTGCCGGCCTTTACGACGTCGTGCAGCGCTTCCATCGTTTCTTCGATCGGCGTGCCGTAGTCCCAGCGATGGATCTGATACAGATCGACATAGTCGGTACCGAGCCGCCGCAGGCTGTGATCGATTTCCGCCATGATCGCCTTGCGTGACAGCCCCGCGCCGTTCGGACCCGGATGCATGCGGCTATTGACCTTGGTAGCGAGCACGATCTCATCGCGTTTCGCAAAGTCCTTCAGCGCACGGCCGACGATTTCCTCGCTGGTGCCGTCCGAATAGACGTTGGCGGTATCGAAGAAGTTGATGCCGTGATCGAGTGCCTGCTTGATGAATGGCCGCGCGGCTTCGTCGTCGAGCGTCCAGGTATGCGTGCCGCGCGAGGGCACGCCATAACTCATGCAGCCGAGACAGAGACGCGATACATCGAGGCCGGTGCGGCCGAGTTTCACATAATCCATCGTGTTGCTCTCCTATGATGAAGCGCACAAACCCGCTGCGAGGGAAAGACCTTCGATTATAGGGAAACGACGGCAAGCGCGTCGTCGCGAGCCGCGGCCGCTTTCGATCGCTTCAATGCGAATGGCGAGTGCCGTGAACGACAGTTAAGAAAAGTCTGCAAAAGGCGTGGATTTGATGAAGCGTTGGACTTTCTGAAAAAGCGATGGATAACTACGATCGTTAAATATCGACAAATTCAGAATAATTCAGAATTGTCTCGTAGTCGCCATTTGCACTCCTTGATAGCCTTTTGATGCCGTTGCATTGCGCAGGGCTTCATCGGGCATCACAGGTATAAGCAATGAATAACCGTTGTTATCGGCTTGTTTTCAGCACGCTTCGAGGTATGCTACTGCCGTTGCAGAAACTGCGATCGGTCACGGGAACTCCAGTCGCGGTGAAACCGGCTTATCGGTTGCGTTACAGTCTTTCACACTCTTACATTGGGCTGGATTTTTGGAGCGTCAGGTGCTCGAGCTACGAATAACTTCATGAACGGGGATGGAAATCAGTTTGTGCGTTCAGTTCCGACCCCCGTGGGCCCCAATGCAGTTTTTGCCATCACTCATGCCTATGGCGGTCCCGCGGCGCTTGAGCTCGGCGTGGCAAATCCTGGCCCGATGTCAGTTCCAGTGACTCCTTGTAGTTACTCCGCTCGTATTCTTAACTCAAAGTGAGAGGTTATGACCGTTCCAGGTCCGACAGACGATGAATGGAAAAGATGATGCCCCGAGCAAAAGGGTTCTTACGAAACGTTTGTTGACGTCGTTTTCGTGCTTATCGCAATCGCAATTACTGTGAAAATTATCGTAGGGTGAAGATTAAGGCGTTCTCGGTAACAGCGTTTGATTTTCGCTAGGTGGAAATGAACAACAAGAAAAGGCTTTTGCCGGTACCGCTCGTGGTTCTCGTTCCTCTCGCAGTCCACGCGCAGACCCCACCCGACTTCGCAGCAGGGGCTCGCACGAACGCCGAACAGCAACAACAGGTCGAGCAGCAGCGCGATGCAGGGGGCGAGTGGCAATTGGCGCTGCACCGGTTGTGCGGAATGAAATTAGTGGCGAAATTGATTTAAAAATCTCTTCGGCGTTCAAATGAACAATTCAAGTTTACGCGTATGTCGTGCCGTTGCCGGTTACATAACGTATTCCATAGTCCACGCCCAGACACCGTCCTTTGCCTTTTGGAGGCGCATGCGAGAACGCGTGATTTTTCATCGGTGGACAGTTTCGCGGGTTGTACCTCCATGCACAATCAACAATGAGTAGGCCACAAATGAGTAGACCGCGTTTCAGCCACGTGTCAGGGTACACGGCGTACATGCGTATGATTCACGACGATATCGTGAAGCGCGCTGCGTCAGGCTCGAGCATTCTCGACCTTCCAGCAGGAAACGGGCTTTTTGGGGAGCGCCTGCGCATTCTCGGATACGACGTCACCTGTGCAGACCTGAACGAGGCGCACCCCGAGTTCGTGAAGGTCAACATGGAGGAACCCCTTCCCTTCCCGAGTGAAACATTTGATGTCACGGTATGCATGGAAGGCATCGAGCACGTGCTTCGGCAGCGGCAACTGCTTTCCGAGCTGGTACGTGTGACAAAAGCCGGCGGCCTGATCTATATCAGCACCCCAAATGTTTCGTGCCTGTGGTCCCGCATCGTTCTGTTGATGTGCGGGTACTTCTATCAATTCAAGCCCTCGGCGCAACTGATCGGCGATGAAAAATCGACTTTCGACAAGGGCCATATATCACCCATCGACGTTTACACCCTTGGCTATGTGATGGCAGCGCGCGGAGCGGGGCTAGTCTTTGCTACCGCGGACCGGGTCAAGAAGGCGGTCGTCGTGTGTCCGCTGGCGGTAGTTCTTTATCCGTTCGCGCGCTGGAGCGCCAAATACATCCACCAGCGACTGCACTTACGCTTCTTCGAGCGCAAGGAGGCGCATCCGGCGTACTTCAACTTCAGGGTCTTTACCGGTCGATCCCTCATCGCCGCGTTTCGAAAAACGAGCCACGACTTGCCAGGACCGGCTATCCAGACGGCCGCAGCGCCATTGCGTTGCGGTAGCGTAGACCAGCCTATCTTGCGCACCTCCCAATGACCCTGCGCACAAATTCTCTGCTGTTCTTCGCATCCGTAGTGGCCTTTGACGCGGCAGCGCAGACGTCTATCCCCGCCGAACAGGCGACCGCGGGCCGGGCGAACGCCGAACAGCAACAACAAGTCCAGCAGCGGTACGACGCCGGGCAGCGGGCGGCAACTGTCGGCGAACCGGTTGTGCGTTCGTCGGTACCTGCGAACGAAGGCTGGCCTGAACTGCCAGCCGAAAGCGCTGTTTCCGCATTGAGACGTTCGCGCTCGACGTGCCGGCCACGCCGCCGGAAGCCGTCCGCTCGCAGGCCGCATCCGCGCTGCCGCAGGACCGCTTCGCGTTCGCGCGCGAATGGCTCGATTACTACCAGGGCCAATGCGTCGGCCAGAAAGGTCTAGACGTGATCACGAAGGGGCTACAGGCAGAGATTCCGAGCCGTGGCTACATGACGACGCGCGTAATGCTGCCCACGCAGGACCCTGTCCACCGGTACGCTCAAGATCGCGCTCTTTCCCGGCGTGACGCGTCATTTGAAGTTCGCCGACGAGACGGCGCGTAGTACATGGAAAACGGCGTTCCCGGCGCTCGATGGCGATGTACTCCAGCTTCGTGATCTCGAACAGGGTCTGGAACAGATGAAGCGCGTGCGCACTCAGGATACGACCATGCAGATCGTCTCAGGCGACGTGCCGGGCGAAAGCGATGTAGTAATTGCCGTCAAGCGCGGGACAGGTGCTCTACGCTGGCCTCGACTATGGCCATCTGTGGGGGCCATCGGCAACGTATCTCGCGGGTAAGCAACTCGCCGGCGCTGTCATCGGCGTGAAAGGTACTGTGCCGTCGCGCTTCGGTGCGTACAGCTATGACGTTTTTGCGGGTACGCCGGTCTATGCCCCGTCCGGCTTTCCCGCACCGAGCATCACGCTGGGCTTCCAACTGACTGCGCAATTCTGAAGTGGATCATCAGAGTACGAGCATGAATGATGACTTGGCTACGGAGCCCACTACCGATATGTCCGAACTCGAAGAAAATTCCCTGCGCCACCCGCCCGGTTTTGAAGTGCTGAAAGACGTCGAGGGGCAATATACGCTATATGTAGATCCCTATCGGACGTACGTGCTGGCATTCGTGGTTCACCGCCCCTTTGGTAGATGGACGAGCTATCAGAGATGGGTAGAACTACCCAGATCTCAAAAGATCCTGATCAAGCTGTTTCCGGCCGCATTAGGGTATCTGGCTAAAAGCTTGATGCACGACGAAAAAGAAAACTCCCGGTCAGCCCAGCCGTCAGACGGTTGTCGGCATTCACCCGGGATAGCCTCGAACAGGAATCGTGAAAGAGGTGGCTTCAGGCACTCTGACGTGAATTTCATGACTTCATTCTTTCCACGCCTGACGCTAGATCGGTGGACGCTCGCGCGCTTGTGCGCCGTCTGCATACTATTCGCGATCCCGATATCCACCGCCGCAGTGAATATCCTCGCACCGCTCATGGCGCTTCTGATGCTAACCTGTCGGCGGTTCTGGACGACCGTTGGGGAACTGCGTCGCAACCGGGTTGTGCTAACTGCATTACTATTGTTTCTTCTTCTAAGTATCAGCTTTACATGGGACGTTGCAGGATTTTCCGATTCGGTGTCCATGCTGTCGAAGTACCGGAAGATCTTATATTTCCCGTTTCTTTTTCTTCTGTTTGACAGCGTTGAATGGCGCCGATTAGCAGTACTCGCGCTATGCGCTTCGCTTACGCTAGTCCTGATGCTTTCATGTAGCAACTGGCTTGGATTGACACACGTTGGCCCGCTGTACGCGCCCGACCCAATTCGTGTCAGTTGGGTATTCAAGCATCACATTACTCAAGGGCTATTTAGTGCTTTCCTTGCGTACATGACACTCACTCTGGCGACAATGCCTCGGAATTCGAATCTCTCGAAAACTTTGAGTATTCCGATTTTCGCAAGGGTGATATGCGGCACTATCGCGATGGTCGCTGTTATAAACCTGTTGGTGATGCAAGAAGGACGAACCGGGCCGGCAGTACTTCCGCCGCTGCTGATGTTGTGGAGCTGGCAAGTCTTTTTGCGCGAGCAACGATCTGCTATTAGTAAGGCTATTCTGGTGCTCGCGATCGCACTAGCGGTGGGAGCACTGGGTATTACCTATGTCGTTCATAACAAGACATCACGTATGGCGAGCGTCGGTAGCGAAATACTCGAGTACGAAAAGCACGGCGCATCGACGTCAGCTGGGTTGCGACTTGAATTCTACCGGCGTTCCATTTTACTGATTTCCAGGCGACCTGTTTTGGGATCTGGTGTGGGAAGTATTGGTCCCTTGTTTCAAGACCTGGCCGTCGGACGGCAAGGTGCACAAGGAATGGTGTCGTCGAATCCTCATAACGAATATTTCATGATCTCCGTCCAGCTAGGATTGGTCGGCTTAGCCGTCTTTGTTTCGCTACTTTGGCAACTTTGGCTTGGGGGACTGCGAAAGGCAGGGTTCGAAGGTGCCTTTGCATGTGGCTATGTCCTGATGTTTGCGGTCGCTTGCCTGGCTAATTCACTTTTGCTCGATTTTCCAGAAGGCCACATGCTGGTTTTTCTCTGCGGAATCCTGCTTGCTCCCTCCAGGAAGGGCGGGACGGCGAATTCATGCAGGTCAGTCAGTGGAACGGTCGCAGCCTGAACCTGTTGTTGTTCCCGATCCGGGTGAGAGTTTGCGGTGCTGTTACGATTCCGTAGGCGCAGGGCCGGCACGCTGTCAAAACGGACGTGGTGGTGATGAGGCAATGTAATCGCAAGTCACTGATCAAAGAGATGCTGTTGCCGCCGCTGTCGACCGATCAGGTGCGGTCGTTGTCGCTGGAGAATCACCTAGCGTTCGCAACGGTTCGGGCCGGAAAGGGGGGCTCAGCAGATTGTCAATCTGTTGCGGCTCGTCTCGGCACGAACTGTGCGAACCCGGAGCGTTCGAAGAAAGTAGGCTGCGCGTCTGAGACACGATTTGGACGGTTGAGCGCGGCGCACTCGCCCGCGTTCATCAATTGCTTCAGACGTACGAACCGCCCCGCCTGGTCAATATTGACCCGTCCCGGTTCCGGATGGTTGACACGCTGGTCCGGATGTTCGCGCACGAGTCCTCCGCCTTTGCAAGGTTCGGGAGGACGGTCTCGCATGGAGGTTAGCTCGGTCGCTTTCGATCGCTTCAATGCAAATGGCGAGTGCCGTGAACGACAGTTAAGAAAAGTCTATAACGTCGTGGATTTGATGAAGCGTTGGTTTTCCTGAAATATCGGTAGATAACTACGATCGTTAAATATCGACAAATTCAGAATAATTGAGAACTGTCTCGTAGTCTTCATTTGCCATCCTTGATAACCTTTTGATGCCGTTGCATTGCGCAGGGCTTCATCGGGAATCACAGGTATAAGCAATGAATAATCGCTGTTATCGGCTTGTGTTCAGCAAGCTTCGGGGTATGCTCACTGCCGTTGCAGAGACTGCGATCGGACGCGCAAACTCCGTTCGCGGTGAAACCGGCTTATCGGTCGCGTTGCAGTCTTTCACACTCTTTGCGATGCGTGATGCGGCCTTTGCCGTGCTGGTGCTGTGCGGATTCGCGCCCGCGCTTTCGGACGCGCAAATTGTCCCATCAGGTACCCGTGCGCCTGGCGTAATCAGCACCGCAAACGGCCTGCCGCAGGTTAATATCAATATACCGTCCGGTGCAGGTGTTTCTCTTAACACTTATTCACAGTTCGACGTCCAGAAGAACGGCGCGATTCTCAACAATTCTCCCGTTATAACGGGTACGCAATTGGCGGGGCAGATTAACGGTAATCCGAATTTCGGGCCGAACGACGCCGCGAAAATTATCGTCAATCAGGTCAATAGCAATAATCCGTCGCTGCTGCGCGGTTATGTCGAGGTCGCGGGCCAGAAAGCGGCGGCTGTCGTGATCGCCAATTCTTCGGGGCTGGTCGTGGACGGTGGCGGTTTCATCAATACCTCGCGCGGCATCCTCACGACCGGCAATCCGCTGATCGACGGCAATGGCAACCTCACCGGGTTCAACGTTACGGGCGGCACGATCACGGTTCAGGGCGCGGGTCTGAACGCCTCGAATATCGATCAGGTGGACCTCATCGCACGCGCGGTGCAGGCGAACGCGGCGATTTACGCGAATACGCTGAACGTCGTCACGGGTGCGAACAGCGTCGATTACGCGAGCCTGAATGCGACGCCCATCACCGGAAGCGGAGCCGCGCCGGGCGTGTCCATCGACGTAGCGCAGCTCGGCGGCATGTACGCGAACCGTATCACGCTGGTCGGTACGGAGAAGGGTGTCGGTGTGGCCAATGCAGGCACGATTGCCGCGCAGGCGGGCGACCTCACGCTGACGAGTTCAGGCCAGCTCGTGCAGTCCGGCACGATGAACGCGAGCGGCAGCATCGGCATCCGTGCGACGAGTGTCGCGAATAGCGGCACGATCTACGGGCAGCGGAATACCACGATCGGCGCGACAGGCGCGCTGACGAACTCCGGAACACTTGCGGCGCAGCAGGACCTCAATGCGACGGCGGGCAGCGTCGCGTCGACGGGATGGCTCGGCGCGGGCGTCAATCCTGACGGCAGTCTGGGCAGCAGTGGCAATCTGTCGGTGACCTCGGCGGGGCTGCTGTCCGCTACGGGCCAGAACGTCGCTCCGGGTAACGTGACGCTTTATGGGGCGTCGCTCGATCTGGCCAATGCGCAGACGTGGGCAGGTACGGGGCTCGCATTGACAGCCAGGGACGGTAACCTTAGCCTCGTCAACGCAATCACCGGTGCAGGCGCGTCCATTACGGCAAATGCGGCGGCCACGCTCGACAACAGCGGTGGCACCTTCAACGCGCCGCAACTCGTGATCCGTGCAGGCAACCTCACGAACCGCAGCGGCACGATCACGCAGACCGGCACCGGGCCGATTACAGTTGCCGTCTCCGGCACACTGGACAACACCCGCGGCTCATTGCAGACGAACAGCGCCGATCTGGTGCTGAGCCCTGCCACGATCCTCAACGACGACGGCACGATCACCAGTTCGGGCGCCGGCACGCTGTCCGTGCAGACAGGCTCGCTGTCGAACAATGGCGGCACGCTTGCCACCAATGGCTCGCTCGACGTGCAGGCAGGAGCGGTATCGAACCGGGGCGGCACGCTGGCGGCGCAGTCGTCGGCGGCATTCAGGGTTGGCTCGCTGGACAACAGTGCGGGTGGGCAGATCAGCGCGCGCGACGTATCGATTGCGGACACCGGGGCGTTCAGCAACGCCGGCGGCACCGTGCAGGCGAACGACACGTTAGGCATCAACGCACAGACGGTAGCGAACGACGGCGGCGGCATTTCCAACGCTGGTACGGGTACGACTACCGTCAGTGCGTCGGGTGCACTGTCGAACACAGCGGGCGGCCTGATTGGTGGCAACGGCGACGTGTCGGTGTCGGGCGGCAGCATCGACAATGGCGGCGGGTCGCTGGTCGCGGGTGGCGCGCTCGCCGCGCAGTCGGGCGGCACGCTAAACAGCGCGGCCGGCCTTATCCAGTCGAATGCCGACCTATCTGTCTCCGCACAAGGCGCGCTCACAAATGTGGGTGGGCAGATCGGCACGAACGGCAGGTCGGCTGCCCTGGAGATTGCCGGCGCATCCCTCGACAATTCTTCGGGCCGCATCGCCAATACCGGTACGGGCGCAACGACGGTCAGCGCTGGATCGATCAGGAACAGCAATGAGAGCGGCGTAGCGGGCGCAGGTGTCATCGGCGGGAACGGCGATGTCATGGTCTCAGGCGCGTCGCTGTCGAATACCCAGGGTGGCCAGATCGTCGCGGGCAACAACCTGACCGTTTACGAATCGCAGTCCGTGGACAATTCGGACGGTACGCTATCGGGCGCGAACGACCTGACGCTCAACGGCGTAGGCGCGGCGGTTTTCAATGTGAACGGCTCGATCCATGGCAACGGCGTGGTCAGTCTCGATACCGCGTCGCTGGACAACACCTCGGGCAGGATCGGCAACGACCAGGGCAGCGGTGGCAGCGTCGCCATCACGACCGGCACCCTCACGAATCAGAACGGCGCGATCGGCAGCGATCAGAACCTGACGCTCACGACGAACCGGCTGGCGGGCGACGGCACGATCATCGCGGGTCGGGATGGCGCGGTGACGGTCAATGGCGACTACGTGAACCATGCTGCCAACCAGATGCAGGCCAACCGCAATCTGAGCTTCACTGTCGCGGGCAAGCTCACAAACCAGGGCACGCTGGGCGCGGTGAACGTGCTGACGGTGAATGCGGCGAACGTCGACAACCAGGCGGGCGCAGACCTGAACTCGGCCAGCACGACCGTCAATGCAACGAACGCAATCACCAACGAAGGCCGCATCGAGGGCGATACGGTCACGACGAATAGCGCGACGCTGACCAATACGGCGACCATCATTGGCAACACGGTGACGCTGACCGGCAGCCAGTCCATCGCGAATACCGGCGCCGCCGCGATCATTGCCGCGGCGGCGCAAGTGAATCTCTATTCGCCCGGCGATATTTCCAACACGGGCGGCGCGAATATCTTCAGCCTCGGCGACGTGAACCTCGCCGCGGACGGTACGCGCGATGCAAGCGGCTTGCTGTCCCACCGCTCGAACTCGGTCACGAACGACCAGTCGACGATCCAGGCACAAGGCAACCTCGAAATCGCCACGCAGACGCTGACCAACTCGCGGCCCGCGCCGACGGTTCAGACCGTGACTACCGACGTCGAGACGGTCCACCAGACCAAGCGCGGCAAATACATGGCCTGTGCAACAGGCAATGCGGTGAGCGGTTACTGCTCGCAGTCGATGTGGGATAACGGCTACATTGCGCCGATCGACACGACGTTCTCCGCTTCGCAGATCGTTTCACAAACGGCGGGCCCCAATCCGACGGACAAGGTGCTCGTTGTGAGCGTCAATGGCACGCAACAGACGATCTGGTACAACTCGATCACGACCAACGGCGACGGCACGATCACCGTCAACTACTGGGACGACTACAACCCGAATATCAACTACCTGCCGTCGACCGAGTACGCAACCCGCAGCGACGGACACAAGGGCTACCAGCGCGTCGAGTACGCGCGCGATACGACCACCACTACGCAGCAGGATCAGGTAACGGGCGTGCAGGCACAGCAGGGTCAGCTGCTTGCGGGCGGCGACATGACGCTCGCGGACATCGGCACGCTGAACAACAGCTACAGCGCGATTGCGGCGGGTGGCTCGATCCGGATCGGCAGCACCACGCAGGATGGCTCGCTCGCTCCGTCGGGCAGCGGCAACTACGGCGGCACCCAGGTGAACAACACCGGGCAGACGCTGTACCAGTACCAGCAGCAGGACATCGTATCGACGTACGCATGGAACCAGAACATCACGCAGGACGTGGGCCAGGTGGTGGAACCGTCGGTCGTGCTCGCGCCGGTGGCGATCGGCGGAACGGGCGGCACGATCATCGCGAACAGGGCGGTGGTCATCAGTGGCACCGACATCAACAATACCAACGTCGCGGCAGCGAACTCGGCAACCGGAGCGATGGGCGGCACGCTCGGCGCCAACCAGGTGCTGACGGGCCAGAAAGCGAACGCGCCACAGACGGTCGCGGACAGTTCCGGGTCGCTACATGTCACGCTGCCGACGAGCGGCCTGTATTCGCTACGTACGGCACCGAACGCCCCCTACCTCGTCGAGACCGATTCGCGCTTTACGAGCTACACGAAGTTCATCAGTAGCGACTACATGCTTGGGGCGTTGGGCCTGAATCCTCAGAGGGTGGAAAAGCGCCTCGGCGACGGACTCTACGAGGCACAGCTGGTACAAAACCAGATTACGCAACTCACCGGTCGCGTCTACCTGCAAGGCTACAGCAGCAATCTCGACGAATACACGGCGCTGATGACGGCGGGCGTGAATGTCGCGCAGCAGTTTGGCCTGGCCGTTGGCGTCGCGCTGAGCGCGGCACAGATGGATGCGTTGACGAGCGATATCGTGTGGTTGGTCAGCCAGACAGTCACGCTGCCGGATGGCACGACGCAGTCGGTGCTGGTTCCGCAGGTCTATCTGGCGCAAACGCATGCCGACGATCTGCAGCCTGCGGGCGCGCTCATTGCCGCTGACGATGTCGAATTGCACGCGACGGGCAGCGTGAACAACAGCGGCACGATCAGGGGCGGTACGCAGACGGTCGTCACGGGCACCAATATCGTGAACCGGGCGGGCACGATCGCGAGCAGCGGCATGGACGGTACGACGGTCGTGTCGGCGACCAACGACGTGGTCAATGCATCGGGTCTGATCAGCGGCAACCGCGTCGCGGTGCTGGCGGGCCACGACATCGTCAACACGACGCTGGTCGACGCGACCGGAATCAATTCGGCCGCCGGTGACAGCAAGGTCGGCCAGACGCTGCTCGGCGCGCTGGGTTCCATCGCCTCGACCGGCGACATGGTCATTGCCGCAGGCAATGACCTGACGGTGCACGGCGCGAACATCAACGCGGGCGGCAATGCGTCGATCAGCGCCGGTCACGACATCGAAGTCGATGCCGTGCAGTCCACGACCACGCAATCGGTGGCGCTAAACGACCAGCATCACTGGGAGGCGAGCGGCACAACGAACCAGACGAGCGCGATATCGGCCGGTGGCGACCTCGCGATGCAGAGCGGCAACGATGCAACGTTCAGGGGTGCAACCGTGACGGCGGGCGGTGACATGGCGGTCGTCGCGGGTGGCAATCTGACAGCGACCACGGTCACGAACACCGCAACATTCGACAACGTCGCGACCGACGACAAGACCCGCAAGGAAGTCGACCATACGTACGACGAACACGCGGCCGGCACGACCTTCACGGCGGGCGGCAATGCGACGCTCGGCGCGGTCAGTACGGATGCTGGCAAGGGCAATGTGACGCTGACCGGGTCGAGTCTGACCGCTGGCATGACAAACGGGGTGGATAACGGTACGGGTACGGCCACGATTGCGGCATCCGGCAACGTCGCCATCAACGAAGCCCGCGAAGAACACGACAGCTATCAGGCCGTCGAGTCAAAGCGCGGCAGTTTCGTCAGCGGATCGACCACGGATACGATGCAGGCCACGCAGGCCAATATCGGTGTGGCGAGTACGGTCTCGGGCGATACCGTCACTGTGCAGGCGGGTCGCGATCTGACCATCCAGGGCAGTAACGTGGTCGGTACCAATGATGTGAAGCTGGGCGCCGTCGGCAACGTCAGCATCACGACGTCGCAGGACACGCAGCAGTCGCAGAGTAGTTATCAGAAGAAGGAATATGGCTTCCTGTCGGGCCTCAATCCGCTGAACCAGCTCGATGGCGGCCTGCAGGGCTACACGATCGGCACGCGCACCACGACCGACGTGCAGCAAGCCACCCAGGTCGCGAACGCCGGCAGCATGATCGGTTCGCTGAACGGCAGCGTAGCGATCTCGGCCGGTAATGATGTGCATGTGACGGGCAGTACACTACACGCCGCGAACGATCTGAATCTCGCGGGCAAGCGCGTGACGATCGATGCCGCGTACGACACCTCGACGCAGACCGAGCAGCAGTCGTTCAAACAGACCGCGATTTCCGCGGGCGTCAGCAACCCGGTCATTGCGGCAGTACAGACCGCGAACCAGATGCGCGAGGACGTCAAGCAAACTAACGGCGACGCGCGCCTGGATGCGCTCGCCGCCGCAACGACGGGACTCGCCGCGAAGAACGCCTACGATGCGGTCATGAGCGACCCGACGGCTGTCGGGGGCGTGGGCATCAACGTGTCGCTGGGCACGAGCCACAGCAACAGCAACTCGACGGCGTCGTCGACTACGGCCGTGGGCAGCACCGTGTCGGCGGGCCATAACCTGACGATCGCGGCAGGCGGCGCGGGAGCGGCCAGCAACATCAATGTCATTGGCAGCAACATCAAGGCAGGCAATGACGCCACGCTCAATGCCGAAGGCGACCTCAATCTTCAGGCAGCGCGGAACACCGATAGCCAGCAGAGCACGAACAGCGGATCGAGCGCAAGTATCGGCGTGACGTTTGGCGTCGGAAAGTCGAATGGTATCTCGTTCCAGGCGGGCGTGTCGGGCACGAAGGGCAATGGCAACGGCAGTGATGCGACGTGGACCAGTACGCATGTCGGGGCAGGCAACACGCTGACGCTGCAATCAGGCGGCGATACGAACCTGAAGGGTGCGGTCGCGGACGGTCAGCAGGTCATCGCCAATGTCGGCGGCAATCTGAATATCGAAAGTCTGCAGGACACGAGCACCTACAACTCGAAGCAGCAGAGCGGCGGCGTGTCGGTGAGCGTGTGCGTGCCGCCGCTCTGCTACGGCGCATCCAGCGTGGCGGGCAGCATCAGCCAGCAGAAGCTGAACAGCAACTATGCGAGCGTGACGGAGCAGTCGGGGATCAGTGCGGGCGACGGCGGCTTCAATATCGATGTCAAGGGCAATACCGACCTCAAGGGGGCCGTGATTTCCAGCAGTGATGCGGCGGTGCAGAGCGGCGTCAACAGCCTGACGACCGCGACGCTTACGCATAGCGACATCGAGAATACGGCCGAATACAGCGGGCAATCGGTCGGTATCAGCGGCGGCTATGGCGGTGACATTGGCAAGAGCCAGAGCGGTACGGCGAGCAATACCAATCCGGTGCCGGGTACGACGCTGCGGAAGAGCGGCGGGCTTTCGATGGCGCCGCCGATCGTCATGGGCGCGTCGGGCGATGCCAGCGGGACGACAAAGAGCGCGATCAGCGGCGGGACGATCACGATTACCGATGGCGCCGCACAGCAGCAACTGACCGGACAGACTGCCGATGAAGCAGTGGCAAGCATCAGCCGCGACACGTCAGATACGCTGGGGTCGATCGAACCGATCTTCGACAAAGACAAGATCGAGGCCGGGTTCGATATCACGAGCCAGTTCATCAATCAGGTCGGGACGTTCGTCAGCAACCGGGCGAAGGAAGAGGATGCGGCGGAGGCTGCGGCGAATGATCCGAACCTGACGCCGGAACAGCGCGCGGCGGCGCAGCGGCAGGCTGATCAACTGAATGCCGAGTGGGGGCCTGGGGGCTCGTATCGGCAGGTGCTGACTGCGTTGAGCGTGGCGGCGGGCGGGAACGTGACCGGCAGCATGGGGCAGTTCGCGCAGAGTGCGACGGTGGCCTACTTGCAGGAATTGGGCGCGAGCGGGGTCAAGCAGATTGCCGACAGTCTCGACAGTGAGACTGCGCGCGCGGCGTTGCATGCGATCGTCGGTTGCGCGGGTGCGGCGGCGAGCAGCCAGAGTTGTGGCGCGGGGGCGATGGGGGCGGCTACCAGTTCGGTGCTGGGCAGCCTGCTCGCACCAACCGATGGGATGTCGGCAGAGGACCGTCAGGCACGGGAGAATCTGGTGACGAGCCTGGTGGCGGGGATTGCCACGGCGTCAGGGGCCAATGCGGCGACCGCAACGGGTGCCGGACAGATCGAAGGGGAAAACAACCAGTTCTCCGTGGCGGTCCCGTCGACTTCGTTATTGCCCGGCTGGCTGGAGGCACTTGGCAAGCTGCCGGGCTTCAAGGGGGAAACGGCCAGCAAGGGCGATGGTGCGATCGCTGATCCGGCCACTGAGCTCGATCCGACCATCAAGGCAGGCACGCCGATGACGACGCCTTTGGGATCGGGTGTGATCGACGACATCTTTAAAGCGCCTCCGGTTGTGGATGTGGCTAAGGGATTGGTTGACTATGTCATCACATCAATAAGCGGCAATCAAGGTACGGATTCAACCGGCGCTGCGCCGCCAAACTTGAGTCCGGACGGTGCCGGACGTAGCGGTGCCTTCAATGAGGCCAAGCGAGCTTCTGGCGTGCCTGTTAGTCAACAGCCGTCTGCTGTTCTCCCAAATACAGACAAACGAGGGAATCCACAACCGGGCTATATTTACGTATATGAAATTCCGCTTGAGGGCGGAGGCACTAAAATAGTTAAGATCCGAGACGACGCTTCTGGCCACTTCTTCGGCGAAGGAGATGCGCAAAACCGAGGCCCTCACTTTAATGATCCTGCGGGAAATCACTATGACTATTGAGATCAAAGCTCTGTCAACCCAAGACGTATTTCAGAAAAATGATGTTTTTCGACTTGAGCGTAATGCATTTTCTGAGAATATTTGCTTTGGTGCCATATGCTGGGAGATTTCGCGCGTTTCTTCAAAGGACCCGTTGGCGGAGGTGCTGAGTTTTGTCACGGAGCACACTCTAGGTCGACTAGCCGAGTACGAATTTTGGTTGCTCATAGGCAACTCTGCATGGCAACCCGACACGAGGGTTGTGCGCTACAGAAAACTGTTCAATGCTCTCGGTGTTCGCGGAGTGGATTTGTCGGCATTGGACGACCGATCCGAATTTGTGATTGAGAAAGACGGTAAGCTCAAATTTTTTGGCTCTGGTAGATTCGATGCAACTCAGACGAGCACAATAGCTTCAGCGATAAAAGAAGAGGATTGCTCATATTTGATCGCACTGCCGAAGCACGCCGAATTGGTATTTGATATCTTGACAGGATGGTCTGGGGACCTGAATAAAGATCGATCGTTAATTGAATCTGTGATTGGAAAAAGAGGGATTGTTTTTCGACGCAGTGGCTATTTCGACGATCCCGAAATCGGCCTGTTAGCTTTGGGGAGCCCAACTGTCTTGCGAAGATTGTGAACTACAGCGAAGGCCAGTGAGTGTCGAAGACGAAACAATGAATGACATCGCTGTAGCACTTCAGTCGGGGCTGTTTGGACCGAACTTGGCGCGCTGGCTAGCAAGATTCCGATACCGTGTTTTTTGTCGCAACGATCTTCGCGATTTACCTGGTGGTGTTCGCTTCACTCTGTACGACGGCGGACTGCGGTACGCGCTGACCGTGTTCCTATCGAAGACATTTTCGTTGGTCGGCGCTTTGGTGCCCGTCGGAATCGCATCGATGGTCCTACGCGAGTATTCATGGCATCCCACGGGTCACACGACGAGTAGATCCAGGGCGACGACCGCCCGAGCCCTAGAACCAGTTCGATATGCCTATGCGGCCGAGCGGTCCACCGCAGTTGAGTGCCGATTGGCATCAGGATTTGAAGAACAATGAGAATCAAGAAAAGGCTGGCGGCGTTGCCGCTTACAGCCGTAATATCACTCGCCCACGCGCAGCAGACCATCACCGCCGCCGACGAAGCCGCAGCAGGCCGCGTCAACGCCGAGCAGAACCGCCAGGTGCAGCAGCAACGGGATGTCAAGCAACGCGAGGCAACCGTTGCTGCGCCCTCGGTGCGCTCGACGGTACCTGCGAGGGAAGGCTGGCCTCCATTGCCAACCGAAACGCCCTGTTTCCGCATTGATACATTGGCGCTCGACGCGCCGGCAACTCTGCCGGAAGCCGTTCGCTCGCAGGGCGCATCCGCGCTGCCGCAGGACCGCTTCGCGTTCGCTCGCGAGTGGCTCGATCACTACCAGCGCCAATGCGTCGGCCAGAAAGGGCTCGACGTGCTCACAAAGGGCCTGCAGGCAGAGATTCTGAGCCGCGGATACATCACCACGCGCGTGATGCTGCCAACGCAGGATCTTTCAACGGGCACGCTAAAATTCGCCCTCGTCCCCGGCGTCGTCCATCGTCTTAAGTTCGCCGACGAGTCCACACACGGCACCTGGAAGACAGCCTTCCCCGCGCGCGACGGCGACGTGCTCCAGCTTCGTGATCTCGAACAGGGACTTGAGCAGATGAAGCGCGTGCCCAATCAGGACACGACCATGCAGATCGTCCCCGGCGACGCACCCGGAGAAAGCGACGTGGCAATTGCCGTAGAGCGTTCCAAGCCATGGTCGCTTGCCGTGTCGGCCGACAACTCGGGCACGAACGAAACGGGCCGATATATCGGCAATGTGACGCTTGGACTGTATAACCTGCTCGGCCTGAACGACATTCTCTCGGCCGGTTACAACCAGGACTTGCAGTTCGGCAATCACGACCTCGGTACACACGGCTGGAACGCTTCGTATTCGGTGCCGTGGGGCTACTGGACCGGCACGCTGTCTGGCTACACGAACACCTACTACCAGCAGATCGCGGCGGTCAACGGCACGTTCGTGGCAAGCGGCAATGCGCAGACGGCCGGTCTGAAGCTCGAACGCATCTTTCACCGCAGCCAGAACGATGTGTCGGGTGTCGAATTCCAGCTGATCAAGCGCTTCGGGGCAAGCTTTATCGAGGGCACCGAAATTCCGCAGCAGCAGCGCAACAACACCTTCATCGAGGCGGGTCTCACTAACCGGCATTACTTCGGCGCGGCGCAGTTCGATGGAACACTGGCCTACCGCCAAGGTACCGGCGGGTTCGGCGCACAGTCCGACACGCCGGGCGGCCCAACCTACCGCTTCCACATGGCGACGCTCGACGCCAATCTCTCAGTGCCGTTCCGGGCGGCAGGCCAGTCGCTGCGCTACGTGGGAACCGTACACGGGCAATTCACCAATGACGAGTTGAACTACATCGACGACCTGACGATCGGCAGCCGCTACACGGTGCGAGGCTTCAGCGGCCAGACGATGCTCGCGGCGGAAAAGGGCTTCTACTGGCGCAACGAGCTTCAGTATCCGCTTGGGGCTTCGGGACAGGTGTTGTATGCCGGTCTCGACTATGGCCACCTATGGGGACCGTGGGCGGCGAACCTCGCGGGCACGCAGCTCGCGGGCGCGGCGTTTGGCGTGAAAGGCTCCGTGCCGTCCCGTCTCGGCGCATACAGCTATGACGTGTTCGCGGGCACGCCGATCTACAAGCCGGCCGGATTCGATGCCGCACGCGTCGTATTGGGCTTCCAGGCAACCGCGCAATTCTGAAAATTTCCCCGCCGACGCTATCGGGGTTTCTGTCGTTTCAACAAAGAGGAAAAACAAAATGAAGTCATCAAAATCATATGCGCTTGGAACCGTGGCTGTTGCCGTCGTGGTGGCGTTTGGCGGATGTGCAACCGAGTCCTCACGCTCACTGCCGGTGCCGCCCGTCGCCAGCGCCCAGAAACCGGCCGTGGGCCAACCCATCGGCGTTTCAGTCGGCAAGTTCGACAACCGCTCGAGCTATATGCGCGGGATCTTCTCGGACGGCGTTGACCGTCTCGGTGGTCAGGCCAAAACGATCCTGATGACGTCTCTCCAGCAGAGCGGCCGCTTCAATGTGCTCGATCGCGACAACCTCGACGAAATCCGCCAGGAAGCGGGCTTCCTCAAAAAGGCGCAGTCGATCAAGGGTGCCCGCTTCGTCGTCACCGGCGATGTCACGGAATTCGGTCGCAAGGAGGTCGGCGACCGGCAGCTGTTCGGCATCCTCGGTCGCGGCAAGAGTCAGGTGGCCTATGCAAAGGTCAGCCTCAACGTCGTCGATACGACGACATCCGAAGTCGTGGCGTCGAGCCAGGGCGCGGGTGAGTTCAGCCTTTCGAACCGTGAAGTCATCGGTTTCGGCGGCACCGCCGGCTACGACTCCACACTGAACGGCAAGGTGCTCGATCTGGCGATCCAGGAGGCCGTCAATCACCTCGTCGAGCAGGTCGATGCAGGCACGCTCAAGGCCGCACAGTAAATGCGTGCTGGTCTATTGCGTTCGATCCACGTCCAACGGCACCAGCACTCAACATGATGACGCGATTCACGATGAAACATAACCGCATGATGCGGAGAATCCATTTGCCAGTGGTGATGGCAGCCGTACTCCTCTCGGGATGCGCGGCCAAGAGCCCCCCGCCGCTTTACCAGTGGACCGGCTACCAGCCGGCCGTGTACGACTATCTCAAGGGTGAAAAGGCACCGCAGGAGCAGATCGAGGCGCTCGAAAAGTCCCTCCAGGACATCCGGGGCAAGGGGCACACGCCGCCGCCCGGATTTCATGCGCAACTGGGCATGCTGTACGCGAGTGTCGGCAACGACACCCAGGCCATGCAGGGATTCGAGTCCGAGAAGCAGCTGTTTCCGGAATCCTCGACCTACATGGACTTCCTGATGAAGAAACCGAAACAGCCCTGAGCGAGTCACCATGTCCAAGATCCTTTCCCTCAAACTCTGGTTTGCTCTGTCGACTGTCGCACTGCTGGCCGCGTGCGCGCAACCCGCTAAGCACGCCGACTACACGGACTTCAGGAACAGTCGGCCACGCTCGATCCTCGTGCTGCCGCCGATCAACGAAACGACTGATGTTCAGGCGACCAACAGCATGCTCTCGCAGATGACGATGCCGCTCGGCGAATCCGGCTACTACGTGATACCGGTGGCGGTGATGGATGAAACGTTCAGGCAGAACGGCCTGACCATGGCGGCGGAGATCGAAGCGACCTCGCCCGCGAAGCTGCGCGAAATCTTCGGTGCCGACGCGGCCCTGTATTCGAAGATCACGCAGTACGGCACCGTATATCACGTGCTCGACAGTGCGACGGTCGTCACGGCATCCGCCAAACTGGTCGATCTCAAGACCGGTCACGTGCTATGGCAGGGTAGTGCCAGCGCCAACAGCAACGAGGGCAACAACTATGCTGGAGGTGGCCTGATCGGCATGTTCGTCACGGCTGCAGTCAAGCAGATTGCGAATTCGCTGACGGACAGGGGACACGATATCGCCGGCGTGACGAGCTATCGGCTTCTGCATGCCGGGCCGCCGAACGGACTGTTGTACGGGCCACGGTCACCCAAATACGGCACCGATTGAACGCTCCTAGGTCAGCAAAAAACGGCTTGCGCTTTCGATCGCTTCAATGCAAATGCGCCCGCAAAGCCACTTCGCAGGCGCATAACGGCGAGTGCCGTGAACGACAGAAAGCCAACACTCAATGCTGTACCGGGCGATACGGTGTCCACACCGGCGTATCAGTATCCCAGTTATCGAGTTCCGATGGTGTCATGATGTGCTCCTTGATGAAGAGGCGCGCTTCTCGTGCAGCAGGCGCGCTGGTTTCCGAATCAACCTCTGCCAACTCGTTACTGGCCCTTCGCGACGCGCGTCACTTCGCCGTTGATCCCTTCCTGCAACGCGATGCGCGCGGCCTGCGTCTGGCCGATCAGGCCTTTGTTCGGATACGAGGTGCGATTCAACGAGGGCAGCGAGCCGTCGCGATACGCGGCGACCAGTTCGGCCTTGACCTCGGCGCGCGTCTTCGTGCTCGCGCTCGGCGCCGGTTGCGTGTCATAGGTTCCTGCACGGCCGATACCGCCGCCGCCTTCCGCAAATGCCGGAACGCTGACGAGCAGCGACAGGGCGAGGCCTGCCAACAGATTACGTTTCATGATTCACTCCTGTCGATTCATTGGCAGCGTGATGGCGCTGCGACAGGGTGAAATGTAGACGTTGACGCGTTGCGGATAAATCGCGGTTTTGCGAAATGAATTGTCGCGATTCAGGAACAATCGCGAGCGAGCCTTGCAGAAGCAGTGCAATTGCACGGTTGCCGCGGCATTGGCGCCGCGGCTGGAATTCACTGTTTCAATTAACGTACTTCAGGCGACCCATTCGGACATCACCGGCGTGTCGAGCGCCGGCGCGGACTCGCGTTGCTCGAACGTGCGCTTCGTGCAGGTGGCGTCGAGACTGCCGCGTCCGCTGAGCAATGGGCAACGATCGAACAGCTCCGCAATCCAGTCTACGAAAACGCGGACTTTCGGCGACAGATGACGACTGTGCGGATAGACTGCCGAAATCGGCATCGGCAAAGGTTTCAGTTCCGGCAGTACTTCGACGAGCTGGCCCGAGCGCAGATGTGGCAGCACCATGAAGAGCGCCGGCTGAATCAGGCCGAAGCCTTCGAGTCCGCAGGTCACGTAAGCATCGGCGTCGTTGACCGACACGATGCTCTTCATCTTCACCTCCACCTCGTCGCCGTTCACCAGGAACGCCCAATCGAGCGTGCGTCCCGTGCGGCTCGAGAAGTAATTGACGGCTTTGTGATTTTCGAGATCTTCGAGCGAAGTGGGAATCCCCGCGCGCTTGATGTATTCGGGTGCCGCGCACGTCACGCCCTCGAACAGACCGATGCGGCGTGCGACCAGTGACGAATCCTGCAGCGCGCCGACGCGTACCACGCAATCGACGCCTTCCTGCAGCAGATCGACGGGCCGGTCGGTCAGGCCCAGTTGCAGATCGATGTCCGGATAGCGCGTGTGGAATTCGCACAACGCTGGAATCACGAGCAGACGGCCAATCGAGCCCGGCATGTCGATGCGCAGCTTGCCGTGCGGCTTTTTGTTGCCGCTCTGGAAACTCGCCTCGGTCTCTTCGACGTCAGCGAGGATGCGCACGCAGCGCTCGTAGTACGCGGCGCCATCGGGCGTCAGCGACAGACGGCGGGTGGTCCGGTGCATCAGCCGCGTGCCGAGAAACGCTTCGAGGTTCTGAATAATCGTAGTAACCGATGCGCGCGGCAGGTCGAGCGTCTCCGCTGCGCGGGTAAAGCTGTTGGTGTCGACGACACGTGTGAACACTTGCATGGCCTGAAGCCGGTCCATTGCAAACCTCCAGTAGGGGCAGGTGCGCAGGCGGGAATGGAGTCCGCAAAAACAATCGCAACCGGATTGTTCAAAGGCACCGAATTGTGTTGCCGGATTATAGGCATTTATTTGCGAGTCTGCTGAACCCACAATTCGCACCATTGAAGTTCTATGCGCATTTTGCGCGGCTCGACATGGATGCATTCAAATCGCCGTACCCGTCCGTTTCCATCGGCGTTTCCGCCGAAGACACTGACGCTGGGGCCAATGACGCAATACTTGAAGTCACCGACGTGGGTATCGATGGGTACGCTCAGCCCATTACGTTACGCCTGTATCGGCTGACGAAAAAAACCGCATTGCCGGTGTTGCTTTATTTTCACGGCGGCGGCTTTACGAAAGGTTCGATCGAATGCGCGGACTTCGCCGCGCGGTATTTCGCAGAACACTTACCGGCGCTCGTGGTGTCGGTGGGCTATTCGCTCGCGCCGCGGTTTCCGTTTCCAGCCGCGCCGGAAGATGCGCATCGCGCGGCGCTGTGGGTGCAGACGCGGGCGCGAGCGTTTGGTGGCAATAGCAGAAAGATCGGTGTGGCGGGGCATGACGCGGGCGGCCAACTCGCCAATTGTCTCGCGTTCATTGCGCGCGATCGTGGCGACGTGCAGATCAACGCGCAGGCGCTGTTCGGTCCGATGCTCGACCCGAGCCTGACGCGGCTTGGCGACGAGAAGCGGCTCGGTTCGGACATCACCGCGCGCGAGTGCGCCGCGTGTTATCGCGCGTATCTGCCGCAAGCGTCGCAGCGCATGCACCCGTATGCGGCGCCGCTCGAATCGTCGCGGCTCGCCGGGTTGCCGGCCACGCTGATCGCGACCGCACAGAACGACGTACTGCATGTCGAGGCCGAAAAGTATGCAAGCAATCTGATCGACGCGGGCGTGCAGACCCAGGTGGTGCGCTTTCCGAGCGTGTCGCACGCGGCGCTCGCCGATCATCCGCCCGCTTTGCAGGAAGCGGTGCGCTTTTTCCAGTGGCGCTTCGATGCGCGCGCTCATCGATAAACAGAAATTCAACCAACGATACCGGGAGCTACACATGACTATCCTTCCTCTTTCCCGCCGCCGCGTGGCGCTTGCCGCGCTAGTGGTCGTCGTTCTTGCCGGGCTCGGCACGTTCGGCGCGATCCGCGTGGATGCAAGCTCGCCGGCCGCGCCGACCATCGTGCCGGAAGTCGACGTGGCGACCGTCGTGCAGAAGACGATCACCGACTGGCAATCCTATTCGGGCCGTCTCGAAGCCGTCCAGAAAGTGGACGTGCGTTCGCAGGTGCCAGGCACGATCGTGTCGGTCAACTTCAAGGACGGCGCGCTGGTCAAGCAGGGCGACACGCTGTTCGTCATCGATCCGCGTCCGTACGCGGCCGAAGTCGATCGCGCGGAAGCCCAGCTCGCGGCCGCGCAGGCGCGTACCGGTTACACGCAAAGCGACTGGGAACGCGCGCAACGGCTGATCGTCGACAACGCGATCGCCAAGCGCGACTACGACGAGAAGCAGAACGCCGCGCGCGAGGCGAGCGCGAACCTGAAGGCCGCGCAAGCCGCGCTCGAAACGGCGCGCATCAATCTCGGCTACACGAAGATCGTCGCGCCGGTATCGGGCCGCGTGTCGCGCGCGGAGATCACGGTCGGCAACGTCGTGTCGGCCGGCGCCAGCTCGGCGCCGCTGACCACGCTTGTGTCGGTGTCGCCGATCTACGCATCGTTCGACGCGGACGAACAGACCTATCTGCAATACCTGAGCCGCGCGAAGGACGGCGGCAAGGTGCCGGTGGAACTCGGTCTCGCCGATGAATCTGGCTATTCGCGCAGCGGCACGATCGAGTCGGTCGACAACCGGCTCGACACGTCGTCGGGCACGATCCGCGTGCGCGCGAAGTTCGACAACGCGGACGGGGCGCTGATTCCGGGCCTCTACGCGCGCGTCAAGGTGGGCGGTAGCGCCCCGCATCCGGCGCTACTGATCGACGATGCCGCGGTCGGCACCGACCAGGACAAGAAGTTCGTGCTGGTCGTCGATCAGGGCAACCACGTGATTTATCGCGAGATCACGACGGGTTCGATGCAGGGCAATCTGCGCGTCGTCAAGGACGGTTTGAAGGCGGGCGAGCGCATCGTCGTCAACGGCGTTCAGCGTGTGCGCCCCGGCGACGCGGTGCGCGCACACATGGTGCCGATGACGACCGACGATGACCCGAACAGCGCCGCGCTCGCACAGTCGCACGGCAAGGCGGCGGACACCGGCGCGAAAGGCAATTCGTGAGCCGCGTGTTCCAACGCGCATGTTCCAAAGTTAAGAGCTTCCAATGAACATATCCAAATTCTTCATCGATCGCCCGATCTTTGCAGGCGTGCTATCGGTATTGATCCTGCTTGGGGGCATCATCTCGCTGTTCAAGCTGCCCATCTCCGAGTACCCGGAAGTCGTGCCGCCTTCGGTGGTGGTGCACGCGCAGTATCCGGGCGCGAATCCGAAGGTGATTGCCGAGGCGGTCGCAGCTCCGCTCGAAGAACAGATCAATGGCGTCGAGAATATGCTGTACATGCAGTCGCAGGCGAATAGCGACGGCAATCTGACGCTGACGGTCACCTTCAAGCTCGGCACCGATCCCGACCTCGCGACGCAGCTCGTGCAGAACCGCGTCAATCAGGCGCTGCCGCGTCTGCCTGAAGACGTGCAGCGACTCGGCGTGACGACGATCAAGAGTTCGCCGACGCTGACGATGGTCGTGCACCTGATCTCGCCGAACGATCGCTACGACATGACGTATCTGCGCAATTACGCGCTGCTGAACGTGAAGGATCGGCTCGCGCGGATTCAAGGTGTCGGCGAAGTGCAACTGTGGGGCTCGGGCGACTACGCGATGCGGATCTGGCTCGATCCGCAGAAGGTCGCGCAGCGCGGTCTCACCGCGACTGAAGTCGTCAACGCGATTCGCGAGCAGAACATCCAGGTGGCGGCCGGTGTGATCGGTGCATCGCCGTCGGTGCCCGGCACGCAGTTGCAGTTGTCGGTGAATGCGCGCGGCCGATTGAAGACCGAGAGCGAATTCGGCGACATCATCGTGAAGACCGCGCCCGATGGCGGCGTGACCTATCTGCGCGATATCGCGCGGATCGAACTCGCGGCGTCGGAATACGGCCTGCGTTCGCTGCTCGACAACAAGCCCGCGGTGGCGCTCGCGATCAATCAGGCGCCGGGCGCGAACTCGCTCGCGATTTCGGAGCAAGTGCGTGCGGCGATGAAGGAACTCGCCGTAGACATGCCGGCCGGCGTCGAATACCGGATCGTCTACGACCCGACGCAGTTCGTGCGTTCGAGCATCGAGGCGGTGATCCACACGCTGCTCGAAGCGATCGCGCTGGTCGTGATCGTCGTGATCGTGTTCCTGCAGACGTGGCGCGCGTCGATCATTCCGTTGATCGCGGTGCCGGTGTCGATCGTCGGTACGTTCTCGCTGCTGCTGGCATTCGGCTTTTCGATCAATGCGCTGTCCTTGTTCGGCATGGTGCTCGCGATCGGTATCGTCGTCGACGATGCGATCGTCGTGGTGGAGAACGTCGAGCGCAACATTGAAAGCGGGCTCAGTGCGCGCGATGCGACCTACAAGGCGATGCGCGAAGTGAGCGGGCCGATCATCGCGATTGCGCTGACGCTCGTCGCCGTGTTCGTGCCGCTCGCGTTCATGACGGGTCTCACGGGCCAGTTCTATAAGCAATTCGCGATGACCATCGCGATCTCGACGGTGATCTCGGCGTTCAATTCGCTGACGCTGTCGCCGGCGTTGTCCGCGCTGCTGTTGCGCAGTCACGGCGAGAAGGAGGACTGGCTGACGCGTGTGATGAACCGTGTGCTCGGCGGCTTCTTCAAGCAGTTCAACAAGGTCTTTCATCGTGGGTCGGAAGCCTATGGCCGCGGCGTGACCGGCGTGCTGCGTCGCAAGGGCGCGATGCTCGCGGTGTACGCGATTCTCGTCGGTGCAACCGTATTGATGGCGCGGATCGTGCCGGGCGGCTTCGTGCCCGCGCAGGACAAGGAGTATCTGATCGCGTTCGCGCAGTTGCCGAACGGTGCGTCGCTCGATCGCACGGAGAAGGTGATCCGCGATATGAGTTCGATCGCACTGAAGCAACAGGGCGTCGAAAGCGCGGTGGCGTTCCCGGGTCTGTCGGTGAATGGCTTCACGAATAGTTCGAGCGCGGGCATCGTGTTCGTCACGCTGAAGCCGTTCAAGGAGCGCGGCGACAAGAAGCTGTCGGCGGGCGCGATTGCCGGTGCATTGAACCAGCAGTACGGCGCGATCAAGGACTCGTTCGTCGCGGTGTTCCCGCCGCCGCCGGTGCTCGGGCTCGGCACACTCGGTGGCTTCAAGTTGCAGCTCGAGGATCACGGCGCGGTCGGCTACGCCGAACTGAACAAGGCAGCCGAAGCCTTCGTGAAGCGCGCGGCGCAAACGCCCGAACTCGGGCCGACCTTCTCCAGCTATCAGATCAACGTGCCGCAACTGAATGTCGATCTCGATCGCGTGAAGGCGAAGCAGCTCGGCGTGCCGGTCACGGACGTGTTCGACACGATGCAGATTTACCTGGGCTCGCTGTACGTGAACGACTTCAACCGCTTCGGCCGCGTGTATCAGGTGCGCGTGCAGGCGGATGCGCCGTTCCGTCAACGCGCCGACGACATTCTGCAACTGAAGACGCGCAACGCGGCGGGCGAGATGGTGCCGTTGTCGTCGCTCGTCACGGTGACGCCGACCTACGGGCCGGAGATGGTGGTGCGCTACAACGGCTACACGGCGGCCGACATCAACGGCGGCCCGGCGCCCGGCTTCTCGTCGGGACAGGCCCAGGCCGCGGCCGAACGCGTGGCTGCCGAAGTGCTGCCGCGCGGCGTGAAGCTCGAGTGGACCGACCTCACCTATCAGCAGATCCTCGCCGGCAACGCGGGCCTGTGGGTGTTCCCGATCAGCGTGCTGCTCGTGTTCCTCGTGCTCGCGGCGTTGTACGAAAGCCTGACGCTGCCGCTCGCGGTGATCCTGATCGTGCCGATGAGCGTGCTGTCGGCGCTGACCGGCGTATGGCTCACCGGTGGCGACAACAACATCTTCACGCAGATCGGTTTGATGGTGCTGGTGGGCTTGTCGGCGAAGAACGCGATTCTGATCGTCGAGTTCGCGCGTGAGCTCGAACACGATGGACGCAGTCCGCTGCAGGCGGCAATCGAAGCGAGCCGTCTGCGTCTGCGGCCGATTCTGATGACGTCGATCGCCTTCATCATGGGCGTGGTGCCGCTGGTGCTGTCGAGCGGCGCGGGCTCGGAGATGCGTCACGCGATGGGCGTCGCGGTGTTCTTCGGCATGCTGGGCGTCACGCTGTTCGGCCTGATGTTGACGCCGGTGTTCTATGTGGTGCTGCGTTCGCTCGCGGGCGGGACGGTACACGTCGCGCAGAAGGATGCGCCGCGCTATGGCGCGCCCGTTACGGACGCCTGAGGAGAAAACAACAATGAAACGCTTTGAATCTCGCTTTGTATCCTTGCGCGGATGGGGCCGCGCCGCCGCGAGCGGTTTGCTGATTGCGCTGCTGGCCGCTTGCTCGGTGGAGCCGACGTATAAGCGTCCCGAGGTCGATACGCCGGCGGCGTTCAAGGAAGCGCCCGCGGTGAAGACGTCGGCTGCGGCGGCGTCGGGCGCGGCGGCTGCTTCGGCCGGGGCGGCACAAAACAACGGCACGTGGAAGCCGGCCGAGCCCGCCGACAACGCGCTGCGCGGCGAATGGTGGAAGGTGTTCGGCGACCCGCAACTCGACGCGCTCGAAGAGCAGGCCGCCGCTGCGAACCAGGACCTGAAGGCCGCGGCCGCGCGCGTGCAGCAGGCACGCGCGGTCACGCAGGCCGCGAAGTCAGACTGGTTCCCGAAGCTCGACGCGGGCTTCGGCCCGACGCGCGAACGCGCGTCGGCGGCATCGCAATTCCAGCCGGACAGCGCGGGCGGCACGACCGGCACGATCTGGCGCGCGCAGGTCGGCGCGTCGTATGAAGCGGATCTGTTCGGGCGCGTCAGCTCGAACGTGAACGCGGCGCGCTCGGACGAGCAGCAGAGCGAAGCGCTGTTCCGTTCAGTGCAGCTGTCGTTGCAGGCCGACGTCGCGCAGAACTACTTCCAGTTGCGCGAGCTCGACACGGACCAGGATCTGTACCGTCGCACTGTCGAGTTGCGCGAGGACACGCTGAAGCTCGTCCAGCGGCGCTTCAAGGAAGGCGATATCAGCGAGCTGGATCTGTCGCGTGCGCGTAACGAGCTCGCCAGCGCGCGTGCCGATGCGGTCGGCGTCGCGCGGCAGCGGGCGGCCTCCGAGCATAGCCTCGCGATTCTGCTCGGCAAGCCGCCCGCGGATTTCACGTTCGCGGAACAGCCGCTCGCGCTGGTGACGGTGCGCGTGCCGGCCGGTTTGCCGTCGGCGCTGCTCGAACGCAGGCCTGACATCGCGGCAGCCGAGCGCGCGATGCAGGCAGCGAATGCGCGCGTCGGGCTCGCGAAGTCGGCGTTCTTCCCGAAGCTCGATATCACCGGTGCGTTCGGCTTTGAATCGGCGACACTCGGCGATCTGTTCATGTGGTCGAGCCGCGCGTTCATCCTCGGTCCGGCCGTGGGTACCGCGCTGACGATGCCGATCTTCGACGGCGGCCGTCGCAAGGCCAATCTCGCGCAGGCGCGTTCGAAGTACGACGAGGACGTCGCGCAATATCGCCAGCAGGTGCTCGTGGCGTTCCGTGAAGTCGAAGACAATCTCGCCGATCTGCGTTTGCTCGACGATCAGATGCGCGAGCAGAACGACGCGGTCGATGCGTCGCAGCGCGCCGCGCATCTGTCGCGCACGCAGTACACGGAGGGCGCGGTCAGCTATCTCGACGTGATCGATGGCGAGCGGCAGGTGCTGCAGTCGCAATTGCAGGCGAGCCATTTGGCGGGCACGCAGGCGGTCGCGACCGTGAATCTGATTCGCGCGCTCGGCGGCGGTTGGGGCGACGTGACGGCGGGGGGTACGGCGGTGGGGGCGGTGCCGGTGCCGATTGGTGCTTCCGGTACCGCGGCTGAAGCTGCAGCCGTTTCGGCGCAACAGCAAGTGGCGAAGCGCTGAATACCTAACCCTGTAGCAAGCGCTTCTTCAGCCTCATCAACCACGCCGGGCCGCGCAAGCGCCGCCCGGCGTTTTTCATGCAAATCGTTTTTCGCGCTTTCCTTGTGCAAATCGCTTCGTAGACCACGTGCGCGCGGCTCCCTATCATCATCCGATCCAGCCAATGACGACCCTAGGGCAAACCAGTGACTTTCGTGCATGACGGCATCGAGCAGATTAGCGAGCAGCAGCATACGGATTGCGCGCGCGACCTCACCACACTGCTAGCCGCTCTGCGCGCGAGCGCCGCGCAGCGCGATCGCGAAGGCGGTCATGCCGCGCAGCAAAAGCAGTGGATCGCCGACGCGGGCCTGCTGACGCTCGCCGTGCCGCGCGAATTCGGCGGTGCTGGCGCGCGCTGGTCCGCGATTTACGACGTGGTGCGTGAACTGGCGCGCGTCGATAGCGCGCTCGCGCATCTGGTCGGCTTCACCTGTCTGCAGGTGGTCAGCATCGACCTGTGGGGCAATTCACGGCAGCGCGAGAAATATTTGCGCGGCACCGTCGAGCATCGCTGGTGGTGGGGCAATGCGGTGAATCCGCTGGATACGCGCCTCATCGCTACTTCGACGCACGACGGCGGCTACCTGCTCGACGGCCAGAAAGGCTTCTGTTCCGGTACGCGCGGCTCTCAGATGATGACCGTGTCCGCTCACGATCCATCGACCGGCAAACCCCTATTCGCGGCGGTGCCGACCACGCGCGAAGGCATCACCGTTCACGACGACTGGGACCCGATCGGCCAGCGGCAGACCGACAGCGGCAGCGTGTCGTTCGCGCGCGTCAGGGTCGAGCCGCACGAGGTGCTCGAACGACCCGACACGCCGTACGCGAGCTTGCGCACACTGATCTCGCAACAGGTGCTGACCAATCTGTTCGTCGGGATCGCACAGGGTGCGCTGGAAGAGGCGCGAGCCTACGTGCACGAACATGGCCGGCCGTGGATCGCGTCCGGCGTCGCCAAAGCGACCGACGACCCCTACCTGATCCAGCGCTTCGGCGAGATGCATATCCAGACGGTCAGCGCCGGGGCGCTGGCCGCGCGCGCCGCGAACGCGCTCGACGAAGCGTGGCAGCAACGCGCAACGCTCGATGCGGAGAGCCGTGCGCGGGTCGCGCTCGCGACCTCGGAAGCGAAGATCGTCGCGCATCGGGCGGCGCTCGACATCGGCGAAAAACTCTTCGACGCCTGCGGCGCGCGCGCGACTCATGCGCCGCTGGCGCTCGATCGATTCTGGCGCAACGCGCGCGTGCACACGCTGCACGATCCGCTCGACTACCGCGTGCGCGACGTCGGCCGCTACGCGCTTAGCGGGACATTGCCGGAAGTTTCTCTGTACACTTGAGGCCGTTTGCGACGCCCGCCCGAGGCGTCGCGTCGATTCCTCCCGCGAGATTTCCGGCTTGCTGTTCAAACTACCGACAACCGCCACAGCGCCGTTCTGCCCGTCCGAGGTACAGGGTTCGGTGGCCGTCTCCGCAGGCGCGCCGTTCTGGAAGAAGATCCTGCAATTCGCGGGGCCCGGCCTGCTGGTATCGATCGGCTATATGGACCCGGGCAACTGGGCCACCGCGATCGAAGCCGGTTCGCGCTTCGGCTACAGTCTGCTGTTCGTCGTGCTGCTGTCGAGCCTCGCGGCGATGGCGCTGCAATGCCTGAGCATGCGGCTCGGCATCGCGACCGGGCGCGACCTCGCGCAACTGTCGAGCACGCGCTATTCGCCGGGCGTCGCGCGTGCGCAGTGGCTGCTCGCGGAGCTGTCGATCATCGCCTGCGATCTCGCCGAAGTGCTCGGCGGCGCGCTTGCGTTTCATCTGCTGTTCAACTGCTCGCTGACCACCGGCGTGCTGCTCACCGCGTTCGACACGCTGATCGTGCTCGGCCTGAAGGGCAAAAATTTTCGCGACCTCGAAGCGATCATGCTGGGCCTGATCGCGACGATCGGCGTCGGCTACATCATCGAGCTTGCGCTCGTCAGGCCGCATTGGCCGTCGGTCGCGCAGGGGCTGATTCCGTCGTGGCAGGCGTTGAATTCGCGCGAGCCGATGTACCTCGCGATCGGCATTCTCGGCGCCACGGTGATGCCGCATAACCTGTATCTACACTCGTCGATTGTGCAGACCCGCGCGGTGAAGCGCGATTCGGCCAGCATCCGCTCCGCGATCGGCATGTCGCGTATTGACACGATCGCATCGCTCGTGCTCGCGGCGCTGATCAACATGGCGATCCTGATTCTCGCGGCTGCCGCGTTTCATGCGACAGGCCACGACCAGGTCACGCAGATCGAGGACGCCTACCGGCTGCTAGCGCCGATCGTCGGCACCGGCTTTGCCGCGTTCCTGTTCGCGATCACGCTGCTCGCGTCGGGACAAAGCTCGACGTTCACCGGCACGGTGGCGGGGCAGGTCATCATGGAAGGCTTCCTGAAGATGAAGATTCCGTGCTGGCAGCGGCGCTTCATCACCCGAGCGCTCGCGCTGATTCCGGCGCTGATCGGCGTGCGGATGCTCGGCAATGGCGCTGTCGGCCAACTGCTCGTCGCGAGTCAGGTCGTGCTGAGCCTGCAACTGCCGTTCGCACTTTATCCGCTGATCCGCATGACGAGCGACCGTTCGCTGATGGGCGAGTTCGCCAACACGCTGCCGACGCGTCTGCTCGTGTGGACGCTGTTTGTTGTGATTAGTGCCGCGAATCTGTGGCTCGTGGTACAGACGGTGGGACTGGTCGGTTGATCTGACCGGCGGCGAGGACTTATTCGCAACGCCGGTTGGCCCGGCGCGCAGGCAAAAAAAATCCGCGCAGTTCAATCACTGCGCGGATCCACGTGAGCTTCGGTTTGAATCGGAATCGGCTGGGCCGCGTCTCGCGACGGGCGCCTCGAACGGTCAGGCGGCCTGCGCGGCCTGCGCCGCACCGAGCGCTTCCCGGCGCGCGGCGGCTGCCTTCTTCGTCTTGCCGGCACGCGACGGTGGCTGGCACGCGCCGCATACGACGTTGTGCTGCAGGTCGTGCTTGTGCGCGACGAACTTGCCGGTGCAGCGGCAGCACCGGGTCAGCTGCAGGATGTCCGCGTCGAAGAAACGCACGAGCGTCCACGCGCGCGTCAGATCGAGCACCGGCTCGGTTTCGCTGTGCTGACAATGTTCGAGATACAACCGATATCCCTTGGTCAGCGCATCGAGATGCGAGCAACGCGCTTCGTTCTTCAGGAACAGGTACGTGTTGTAGAACAGCGACGCGTGAATGTTCGCGAGCCACGTCATATACCAGTCCGCCGAAAACGGTAGCATGCCCTTGGGCGGCGATACGCCCTTGACCTCGCGATACAGGCGGATCATACGGTCGCGCGACAGCGTCAGCTCGCTCTCGAGCACCTGCATGCGGGCGCCGAGCTCGATCAGTGCGATCGCGCGAAATACTTCCTGTGCGTCTTCGGTCAGGCTTCGCTTGAGCATTGCAGTCATCTCGATCAGGCAAATTGCTCGGCGGGCTGGCCTGCAAGCAGGATCGCCGTGTGGGTCGGTGCAACTGCGGCGTGCTTCGTCGTTTGCGTCAACGCCGACAGCATCGCGTGGTCGTTGAAACGGAAGAAGCACAAAAGCTGGTCGGAAGAGGCCAGTTTGACGATTTGCGCGAGCGACAGCCCGGCAAGCAAATCAGCCAGTTCCGACGACAGTCCCAGCCGGAACATTCCGACCGGTTTGTCCTCGCGCAACATGCGTTGCGCGAGCATGATGTAAGACAAATTGATCTCGCGGATTGAATCCAGCGTCTCGCTGCTACGGTCCATTTTCTCTGTTTCCGAAGCCCCGAATTTCTATGTCGGCTTTGCGCCGTTATGTCTTTTCTGCCTCGCCGGAAACGCTGCCTCCGGCTACATGTTGCTACCTGCTACAGACAGCGAACATTTGATACAAGACGTTACATTTCGTAACAGCTCGGGACGAATTGTATGAAGGGTAAAACCAGAAATCAATCCCTCCATAAAAAAATATCTCAAAAAACCACATCATTTTTCGGTAACTTTTTCACGCCGTTGTAATGAATGATGCCAAGTGGATTTTTAGCCTTTCGAGAGTCGCCTCTAATCCATGAAAACCCTTGCTGGGTGGGCGCCGAGCGTACTTGTTCGCGCCACGCATCTGCCTCCGTGCGGCGATCGGTAAATTCGTTTTGAATTGGAAAGGAAATGGAAAGCGATGGAATAGACGGTAATAAATACTCGTCTTGCACCTCGGGCGAGGGACGGATGAGGGGTGTAACAGCAAGATGCGCCCCCAGTTACAACTGCGCAAACCAGGGCGGGATTTGTAACGGCTCGGTGCGGTCGGCAGGCGGACGGGCGGATTCGTTCGGCGCCGAGACCGAAAAGCGGTCGCAAACGTGTGCCGATTTCGTTGCCGACGAAGACGGCGAGGAGCCAGGGCCGTGCAGGATGCCTGACAGATGTTGCTGCAATGGGCGCCGATAATTTACAACCTTGCCGAGGCACCGGAATCGGCCGCAGGGGGGCGCTGTCAGTGCTTCCGGGGCGCTATGCGAGGAATCTCGCCATCAGATCCTCGTCATGCAATTCGCCGTCGACGTCCAACGCGCCGACTTCGCAACCATATTTGCGAAAGCCGAGCGATTCATACAGCTTGCGCGCCGCGTCGTTGCGGCTACCTACGGTCAGTTGCACCTGCCGCAAACCGTCGACGCGTGCGGCGCGCGTCAACAACTCGCTGAGCAGCGCACGCCCGACCCCACGACCAGCCGCTTCCTGTGCGACATACATGCCGACGACGTTCGCCTTGTGCCGTTCCTTGTGGGCCTGGTTGCGCAGCAGACCGACGACGCCGATCAGCGGAGCATCCGCTGATGCATACGCGCCGAGTAGGAACGAGCCTTCCGCCTCCGAGCCCAGCAACGTCGCGTCATGCTGCGCGGGGCCTTTCGCGAGCGCTTCGTCGTAGCTTTGTCCGAACGAAGCCGGGTGCGCCTTCAGCCCGCGCAGACGAAACTGGAAATAGGCGTCCCGGTCGGTGGGTCCGAGTTGGCGGATGAGCAGGGTATCGGCGTTGACGGACATATCACTTGTTCGTGGTGAGTCGGGGGACCGGGTACGCGGCGGACTAGTCGCGCTGGTGTTCGGCAAACTCGCGCAGCGCGGCCGCGGTTTGCTGATCCGCCGGAAAGAACGCCTCGATAGCGAGTTCCGACAGCGTAACGTCAACCGGCGTGCCGAACACCGTGGTAGTGCTGAAAAACGACAACACGCCAAGCGGCGTGCGCAGCCGCAATGGCACGGCGATCTGGTTGAGGACTGCGTCGTCCGGCATCGACGCGTCTGCATCAGGCGGCGCGGGATAGCCGGCCAGTTCGTCGCGCAGAGCGCTCAGCGTGTCGTCGCCGCTGACGTCGATCTGCCGTTGCAGCCGGGCCAGCACATGCTCGCGCCATGCATGCCAGTTGACGATCGACGCCGCGATGCCTTGCGGATGCAGGCTCAGTCGCAGCGCGTTGACCGGCGGCTTCAGCAGTTCGGGACTCGCGCCGCTCAACAACGGCGCAAGCGCATTGTTGGTCGCGACGATGGTCCAATGCCGGTCGATCGCGAGGGCCGGGTAGGGCTCGTGTCCCTTGAGCACCAGTTCGACGGCTTCGCGCGCGGCGGAGAGCTGCGGGTCGGAGAGCGGACGTTCGCGAAACAGCGGCGCGTAGCCGGCCGCTACGAGCAGGGCATTGCGCGCACGCAACGGCACGTCGAGACGCTCGGCGAGATGCATGACCATTTCCCGGCTCGGTAGCGCGCGCCCCGATTCGACAAAGCTCAGATGGCGCGTCGAAATGTCAGCCTCCGTGGCGAGCAGCAGCTGACTCATGCGCCGCCGTTGCCGCCATTCGCGGAGAAGTTCGCCGACCGCCCGAGTGCCTCTCGACGGGGATGACGGAGCCGTTTGTGCGATAGAGAGTGTGTTCATGCCACCGATGATAGCCAAAGCGTGCAAGCAATCGATTACCTAAGAGGTAATGCCCCGCCAGTTTCAACCAACGCGATGCGCGGCCGATACCGTCGATTCGCGCCAACTATTGCACCTGCCTCGGCCGCCACGCGCGAATTCGGGCGACACCGTGGCCGGCGCGGCGCCCCGCTCAGGCGGCGGCCATGCGCAGCGGCACGGCGGTGAATTTGACGCCGATCGCACTCGCCAGCTTGAGGACCGTGTCCATGCGTGGCTTGGAGCCGGGCGCGAGTGTCTTGTACAGGCTTTCGCGGCCCAGGCCCGCTGCCGCGGCGATCTTCGTGATGCCGCGTGCCTTGGCGATGTCCGCAATGGCGGCGAGCAGCAGATCGGAGTCGCCCTGGTCGAGCGCGGCGTTCAGATAGGCCGCGACCATTTCGTCGTTGTCGAGGTACTTCGATGCGTCGAAGCGTGCCGTTTTGATCTTGCTCATGACCGTTCCTTTCTGATGGTTGCCCACATTGTTCCGGCATGCCTGATATCGGCCTGCTGCGTGGACTTGTGACCCCCGCACAGCAGCAGATACATCATGCGCCCCTCGCGCGCGTAGTAGACCCGGTAACCCGGGCCGCAATCGATGCGCATCTCGAACACGCCGTTTTCCAGCAACTTCGCGTCGCCGAAAAGCCCGCGCTCCGCGCGCCGGATTCGCACGAGAATTTGCGCCTTCGCCTTGAGGTCGGTGAGGCCGTGAAGCCAACGATCGAACTCTTCGGTGCAGTTGATCGTGCATACGCGCGGTGTTTCGATCTGCGGATGATTGTATCCCCGAGGATACGGTCGTGCAAGCGAAAAAAGTGTCTCGATAAAGCGGTCCAAGCCGTCCTCCTCTTCATTGCATTGCCCGCCTCGCGGTGTCATCGGCAGGCTTCGTGAGGTTAGCGATGCGAAGGGTTCTTGACGACTCGGCCGAATGGCCTATTTGGCGTGAAGGACAGTGAAAGACGCTGCATCCGCTTGATTACCTCTCACGTAATCGACGCAATGCACGCGAACCGTCAATCTTCACTCCGAGCCCGCCGCATGCGATGCGTATGACGCGCGAAGTGCTCAGTCCTGCCAATCGAGGAGTTTGAGATGAATGCACATACCGATCTGATCGACCGTTATTTCGATACCTGGAACGAGACCGATGGCGCGCGTCGTCGCGAGTTGATCGCGGCCACGTGGAGCGCCGACGCCGAATATCGCGACCCGCTGCTGGCGGGGGCGGGCCACGATGGCATCGACGCGATGATCCGCGCGGTGCACGAGCGTTTTCCGCATCACACGTTTCGCCGCACGACCGACGTCGACGGCTTCGCGAATCGTCTGCGCTTCTCGTGGGCACTGACGACGCCCGCCGGCGAGGCGATCGTGAAGGGCTCGGACTTCGGCGTGGTGGACGCGCATGGACGCTTGCAAGCGGTCACCGGATTCCTCGACGAAACCCCCGGCGCCGCCTGAGGCGCTTTTCACGGAGACGATCATGCACGACCCCGCCGCCGCCAGGCCCGCACAAGTCCATCTCGCGTTGCTGCGCGTCGCGGCCGCGCTCCATGCGGTATCGAGCGCGATCGCCGGTTTTGCGCTGCTCGGCGGCGCGCGGGCGTTCATGTTCATCGCACTGTTCGGTTGGCGCGAGCCGGTGCTCGGCGGCGCGGGGCTCGTGCTGCTCGCCGTGGTCGGATGGCTACGCTGGCAATGCGGTGCGAGCGCAGCGCCGCAAGACCCGCGACGCGCTTGCTACAATCGATCGTCGTGCGGATGATTGCGTGACACGCACGACTTCACCGCCGCGGCATGTTCCCAACCGAACGACCAGGAGACCTCGTGCTGAAAAATCTGGACCCGCTGCTGAACGCCGATATCCTGCACGCGCTGCGCTCAATGGGCCACGGCGACGAGCTCGTGATCTGCGACGCCAACTTCCCGGCCGACGCGGTCGCGCGCGAGACCGTGCTCGGCAGGCCGCTGCGCCTCGACGGCGTCAGTTCGCCGCGCGCGATCCGCGCGGTGCTGTCGGTGCTGCCGCTCGACACCTTCATCGAGCATCCCGCCTCGCGCATGGAAGTCGTGGGCGAGCCGCACGCGATTCCCGCGGTGCAGCGCGAAGCGCAAGCCGAAGTCAATGCGGGCGAGGGGCGCGAGGTGCCCTTCGTGTCGATCGAGCGCTTCGCGTTTTACGAGCGTGCGCGCCGCGCATACTGCGTGATCGCGACAGGCGAAGAGCGCGGCTATGGTTGCTTCGTGTTCACGAAGGGCGTGTTGCTCGCGCCGGACGCGCCGCACGCACAACCATGAGCTTCCAGCTAGACAGTCTCGATCATCTCGTTCTGAACGTCGCGGACGTCGAAGTGAGCGCGGCGTGGTACGCGCGGATGCTCGGCATGCGACGCACCGAGTTCATGTCGCGCAGCGGCATGCGCGTGGCGATGACCTACGGCAACCAGAAGATCAATCTGCGTCCCGCGTCGGCCGACAGCGTCGTCTGGTTCACGTCGCGCGAGGCGGTGCCGGGCACGGCGGACCTGTGCTTCGTGACCACCGCGAGCCCGGACGAGGTCAAGGCGCACTGGCTCGCACAAGGCGTAGCGATCGAGGAGGGGCCGGTGGAGCGCGACGGCGCGCGCGGCAAGATGACCTCGGTGTATTGCCGCGATCCGGACGGCAACCTGATCGAGGTCGCCACCTATCCACCGGGCTGAGCGGGCTTGGAAATCGTCGCCATTGCACATATGCTCAGGGGCGAGGCGGGGAACTGAGCCCGTCTATTCGGGTCTGCTGCTTATTCATTACAGGAGTCCCCCCATGTCGCGTCCCGTCGATTTCGGCATTATTTTCATCGCCCGTCTTGCGCTTTCCGTGCTGTTCCTGTGGAGCGGGGTGATGAAGCTGCTGGGCTATGCGGGCTTCGTCGGCTACCTGCATTCGAAGGGCGTGCCGTTCGTGCAGATCGCCGCGCCGATCGCAACCGCGGTCGAGGTGCTCGGCGGCCTGCTGCTCGTGGTCGGCTTCAAGGTGCGACCGCTCGCGCTGATCATGGCGGTGTATACGGTCGCGACGGCGGTGCTCGGCCACGACTTCTGGAATATCACCGACCCTGCGTTGCAGCACGACATGGTGATTCATTTCTGGAAGAACATCGGAATCGCGGGCGGTTTTCTGCTGCTGTTCGTCACCGGCGCGGGGCGTCTGAGTATCGACAACGCGCGCGCGCCGCGCAGCGGACTCAGCGGCCTGTAGGGCGCGGCCCGCATCCTGCTACCAGCAGGGTTTCCAATCGGCGCCAATCAAGGGAGCAGATGATGATTCAGAACTTCGAGCAAATGATCGGCGGCAAGATGACACAACTGTGCGCGAGTCTCGGCGAAGGGGCGACGCCGCATCGCGTGATCATCAGCCTCGCCGATTCTGCGAAGACGCTGGTGGTTCTGGATGCGTCCGGATTCATCGGCACGCTGAAGGCGGAGATCGGGGACCCGGAGAAACTGGTCGCCGATGCGATCGCCAAGGCGCGCGACGAAGGCCTGATCGAGCGCGCAATCGATACCGGCACGATTCAGGAGGCGTCGCTGTAGGCGCCTGCGTTACACACACCGTTTACTTACTCGCGGCTCTCGCCCCGCGCCCAGACGATGCCGTCGCGTGCGGCTCAGGATGCACGAAACACGCAAGCACGAGACCCAGCACCAGCAATCCCACCGAAATCGCCGTCGCCGCCTGCATCCCCGGCACGATCTGGGTCGCGGCGGCGCCGCCCGCGAGCGCACCGAACGCCGCCACGCCCACTGCGCCGCCGGCCTGGCGCGCCGTGTTCAATACCGCCGACGCCGTGCCCGCGCGCCGCGCTTCGGTCGATGCGAGCACCGCCGTGGTCATCGCGGGCACCGCGAGTCCCATGCCCGACGGAATCAGCAAAAACGGCAGCAGCAGGCCAATCAGCGGCGTGTCGGCATCGACCAGATGCAGCAGGCCGTAGCCGAGACCGGCCGTGATCGCACCGAGGATCATCGGCACGCGCACCCCGAGGCGGCCGATCACCCAGCCGCTCGCGACGTTCGAGATCAGGAAGCCGCCCGTCAGCGGCAGGAACGCGAGGCCCGCCTGCAGCGGCGTGTAGCCGCGCACACGCTGCAGGTAGAGGCTCAGCACGAACACCATGCCGTAATACGTCAGGTTCACGCAGATGCCGAATAGCACCGCGGCGCTGAACGTGCGCGTGCCGAACAGCGACAGCGGCAGCATCGGGCTCGCGACACGCGCTTCGACGAACACGAACGCGACCGCCGCCAGCAGCGCCAGCACGAAGCCGCCGGCGACCAGCGGATGCGCAAGCCCGAGCGGCCGCCATTCGATCACCGCGGCGACGAACGCGGTCAGCGCGACGATCGCGAGACACTGGCCGCCGAGATCGATGCCGCGCGGTATCGCGCCGGTGTTGCCGCGAGCGGCGGCGGGCGCGCCGCGCTGCGCGGTTTGCGGACGCGGAATCCACAGCAGCGTCGCGAGCAGGCCCGCCGCACAGATCGGCAGATTGACGAGGAAGATGCTGCGCCAGCCGAACGCGGCGATCAGCAGACCGCCGGCCACCGGCCCGGCGGCGATCGAAATCGCGCCGGACGCGGTCCACAGGCCGACCGCGCGCGCCCGCAGCTTCGGTTCGTGGCCGAACGACTGATTGAGCAGCGCGAGCGAATTCGGCAGCATCGCGGCCGCGCCGATGCCTTGCACCGCGCGTGCGGCGACGAGCATCGGGGCGTCGAGCGCGAGTCCGCAGGCCAGCGACGCGAGCGCGAACAGCACGATTCCGCACGCATACATGCGCCGCGCGCCGAAGCGGTCGCCGAGCGCGCCGGCCGATAGCATCAGCACGGCGAACGCGAGCGTGTACGCATCGACGACCCATTGCAGTCCCGCGACGTTCGCGTGCAGATCCGCGCCGATTCGTGGCAGCGCGATATTGACGATGGTCACGTCGAGTTGCGTGACCACGAAGCCGACGCTGACGGTCGCGAGAACGCGGCCGAGGGCGGGCGAAAAGGAGGGTGTGGATGAGTTCATGACTGCATCGTATGCCCGATGCAGCGTGCCACGTTTCGGTGTGGCGTGAAGTATGGATGTCGCCCGTGCGAGCGACGGCGCGTCGAAGGCCGCGCCGTCGCGCAGCGCCTCGTCGACGCGCTGGATGCGGATCGACGAAGCGAGCTCCGGCGTCGGCTCCTCAACGCCCCTGCGGCGCGTCCTTGATGAACAGCGTAGTCAGCGCGCCCAGCACGCAGATCGCCGCGACATACAGCGGCGCGGCCAGCGGGTTCGACTTCATCATCAGCGACACGGCGATCGGCGTCAGACCGCCGAACACCGCGTACGCGACGTTGTACGAGAACGAAATGCCCGAGAAGCGCACCACCGGCGGGAATCCGCGGACCATCACGAGCGGAATCGCGCCGATCACGCCGACGAACAGCCCGGCCAGTGCATACAGCGGCACGAGCAGGGACGTGTCGACGGCCAACTGGCGAAACATCACGTAGTACGTGATTGCAAGCGCAACGCCGCCGACGAAAATCGTGCGACCCGCGCCAATGCGGCCGGCGATCGAACCCGCCATCACGCAGCCGATCGTCAGGCACAGCGTCGCGACACAGTTCGCGAGCAGGGCGGTGGCCGGCTCGATGTGGAATTGTTTTTGCAGCAGCGTCGGCGTCATCAGGATCACGACGACGATCGCCGCCGACAGCATCCACGTGAGCAGCATCGACACGACCACCGCGCGGCCGTGATCGCGCAGTACGGCCTTCAGCGGCACTTCCGCGGCGATCGCCTTGCGCTGTTTCAGCTCGGCGAACACCGGCGTCTCGTGCAGCCAGCGGCGCAGATACACCGAGAACATGCCGAACACGCCGCCGATGAGGAACGGAATGCGCCAAGCAAACTCGGAAATATCGGCGGGCGTGAAATGGCGATTGACCGCGGACGCGATCAGCGAGCCGAGCAGAATGCCGGCCGTGAGGCCGGCCGTCAGCGTGCCGCACGCATAGCCGACGTGCCGCCCGGGCACATGCTCGGACACGAACACCCATGCGCCCGGCACTTCGCCGCCGACCGCCGCGCCCTGCATCACCCGGAACAGCAGCAGCAGCACCGGCGCGAGCACGCCGATGCTCGCGTAAGTGGGCATCAGGCCCATCAGCAGCGTCGGCACCGACATCAGCAGCACGCTCAGCGTGAACATCCGCTTGCGGCCGAACAGGTCGCCGAAGTGCGCCATGATGATGCCGCCGAGCGGCCGCGCCAGATAACCGGCCGCGAAGATGCCGAAGGTCTGCACCTGACGCAGCCAGTCCGGCATCGCCGCCGGGAAGAACAGCTGGCCGATCGCGGGCGCGAAGAAGACGAAGATGATGAAGTCGTAGAACTCGAGCGCTCCGCCGAGCGCGGCGAGACCGAGTGTCTTGTAGTCGCTGTGCCCAAGCGGGCGTGGGGTGACAGCCTGCGCTCCACCCAGATTTGTTGCTTGCATTGCCATATCTTTCGTTGAATTGGGAGCCACGCGGGTCACGCGTGGACATATGGCGGTCGTCGGGCGAGAAGTGTGGCAAGCGCTGGGTAGAGCACGGAACACGGGCGCGCCGTCCGGATAGGGCGGGCGCGCTGACGACGGAGGCCGGCGCGGATTTTACAGGATGAAAGCGGAAGTGCCGCGGAAGCGCCCAATTGAGCGAAGAAAGCGCGGAAATTAGGAATGCTCCGAAGGGAGGGATCGGGGTGCGTCCCGGAGAATGACCCGCTAGTCCTTATCGAGAGTCCATTCCATGCGCGTAGCTGTCCTTCAGCGTGACCCGGTCATGCGTCGGTCCATTGAATCAATGCTGGTGAGAGCCGGCCATTTCTGCGCGGCGTATGACGACGGCCGCGCGATGTCGAAATCGCTCGTGCACTCCACGATGGATCTGCTGGTACTCGACTGGCAGGATACGCGGCCCGCCGGCGCGGACCTGTTGCGCTCGATGCGCGTCGTGGCAGGCGAGCACGTGCCGATCATGTTCGTGTCGAACGACAGATCGGAGGAAAGCATGGTGCGCGCGCTCGCTGGCGGTGCCGACGAATACCTCGCGTTGCCGTTGCGGGACGCCGAGTTTCGCGCGCGAGTCGCGGCGCTGCTGCGGCGCGCTTACCCGGTGAGCTTCAGCGCCGCGACCTGCTTCGAGATCGGCCCTTACCGCTTCGACACGGTCCGCCGGGCCGTCGCGCTGCGCGGCAAGCCGGTGCCGTTGTCACCCACGCAGTACCGGATCGCGGTGCTGCTCTTTTCCAACATCGATCGCGTGATGTCGCGCGATCATATCTTCGCGATGGTGTGGGGCCGCGAGCTGCGCGAATACACGCGGACCATCGACAGTCACGTGTCGCGGCTGCGTCTGTCGCTCGCGATCGAGCCGCGTAATGGTTTCCGGCTGCAGCCTATATACAGGAGTGGCTACCGCTTGCTGCGGGTCGGCGACCCTGTGCTCGGGGGGTGAAGATTTGCAGTCGGCCGGGTATATGCTGAAATCCGCGTTATAGGCTGTTGGGCTGGCCAGTGGCGTTCGGTGCCGTGTCCGGAGTGATGTTTGTCGACGCCGATACCCAATAGCGGGACGTTCCGCGCGCCGCGCGCGCGGCGGATCAAGCATCGTCCCGGTATGCCGAAATCGTCTCAATCCGCGCGCACGCGCACCAAGACCCACCCGCCCGCGATTCCTACCATGGGCGACATGAAAACCCTCAACATCATCGACTCGCACACCGGCGGTGAGCCTACCCGCCTCGTGGTGTCGGGTGGCCCGGACCTGGGCGGCGGCACGCTCGCGCAACGGCTCGACGTTTTCCGCGCCCGCTTCGACGACTGGCGCGCCGGCATCGTCACCGAACCGCGCGGCTCGGACGTGGTGGTCGGCGCGCTGCTCTGCGAGCCCGACGATCCGGGCTGCGCGGCCGGCGTGATCTTCTTCAACAACGTCGGCTATCTCGGCATGTGCGGGCACGGCACGATCGGGCTCGTCGTGTCGCTCGCGCACATGGGGCGGATCGGGCCGGGACGGCACCGGATCGAAACGCCAGTCGGCGTGGTCGAGGCGGCGCTGAACGAAGACGGCGGCGTCGCAGTGCGCAACGTGCCCGCGTATCGCCACCGCAAGGCCGTGCAGGTCGACGTGCCTGGCTATGGCGTGCTGACCGGCGACATCGGCTGGGGCGGCAACTGGTTTTTCCTCGTCGCCGAGCATGGCCAAGAGCTGGAAGCCGCGAACATCGCGAGCCTGACCGCTTTCAGCTCGGCGATTCGCGACGCGCTGATCGCACAGAACATCACCGGCGCGAACGGCGCGCTGATCGACCATATCGAGCTGTTCGGACCCGGCTCGCGCGAGGGCCTCGACAGCCGCAGCTTCGTGCTGTGTCCGGGCAATGCGTACGACCGCTCGCCGTGTGGCACCGGCACCAGCGCGAAGGTCGCGTGTCTCGCGGCCGACGGCAAGCTCGCCGAAGGCGCGGTGTGGCGCCAGGAGAGCATCATCGGCAGCGTGTTCGAGGCGAGCTATCGCGCCGCGGGCGACGGCGTCCATGTGATTCCGACCATCACCGGTCACGCGCACGTCATGGCCGAGGGGCGTCTGTGTTTCGATGAGCGCGATCCGTTCGCGTGGGGTATCCGGACCGCATGAGCCCGGACGCGCTGATCATCGGAGCGGGTATCGTCGGTGCCGCGTGCGCGGCGGAACTGGCCGCGCTCGGCATGCGCGTCGACGTGCTCGACGCGCAGCGCATCGGCGGCGGCGCGACGGCGGCCGGCATGGGCCACATCGTCGTGATGAACGACTCGCCCGCCGAATTCGCACTGAGCCGCTATTCGCGCGAGCTGTGGCTCGAACTCGCGCCGCAGCTGCGCGCGCGTGACGCGTTCGCGCGCTGCGGCACACTGTGGGTCGCAGCCGACGACGAAGAATGGCAAGCCGCGCGCGCAATGCATGCGGCGTTTGGAAGCCAAGGCGTCGCCGCGCAACTGGTGGACTCGGCCGGGTTGCGCGCCTGCGAACCGGCGCTCGCACCATCGATGGCCGGCGGCTTGCGCATCGAGCACGACAGCATCGTGTATGCGCCGACCACTGCCGAATGGCTGCTCACCCAATCGCCGCACGCGGCGAATATCAGCGTGCGGCTCGGCGCGCAGGTCATGTCGATCGATGCAGGCGGTGTGACGCTGGCGAGCGGCGAGTGCATCAGCGCGGCGCACGTGGTCGTCGCGAACGGCCTCGGCGCGGCCCAACTGCTACCGTCGCTGCCGATGCAGCCGAAGAAAGGCCATCTGCTCATCACCGACCGCTACCCGGGGCTGATCCGTCATCAACTGCTGGAGCTCGGCTACATCAAGAGCGCACATCACGCGACCGGCACGTCGGTCGCGTTCAACGCGCAGCCGCGTCCGACCGGGCAATTGCTGATCGGCTCGTCGCGCCAATTCGAAACGACCGATCCCGCCGTCGAGATGCCCGTGCTCGCGCAGATGCTGCAACGCGCAGCGCTGTATCTGCCGGCGTTGCCGACGCTCAGCGGCATCCGCGCGTGGACGGGCTTTCGTGCGGCGTCGCCGGACGGCCTGCCGCTGATCGGACCGGCCGGCGAGTTTGCGCCCGAACTTGGCTCTGATTCCACGTCCCGCGTGTGGCTTGCGGTCGGTCACGAAGGGCTTGGCGTGACGACCTCGCTCGCGACCGCGAAACTGCTCGCCGCGCAGATCGCGGGCCACGCCGCGCCGATTCCGTTCGAACCTTATCTGCCGGTCCGTTTTGCTGAACAGGTGGCCCATGACTAACCCTGACGCGGCTAGCATCCGATTGACGGTCGACGGTTGCAGCATCGAAGTGAAGCCCGGCACGATCGTGGCCGCAGCGCTCGCTATTGCGGGTATCCGCGGCTCGCGTCTGTCGGTCAAAGGCGAGCCGCGCGCCGCGCTGTGCGGGATGGGCGTGTGCCAGGAGTGCCGCGTGACGATCGACGGTCGCTCGCACGTGCTCGCGTGCCAGACGCAGTGCCGCGACGGCCAGCGCGTGCAGACACGAAACGGGACAGTACACGCATGACGCGGCACTTCGACATCGTGGTGATCGGCGGTGGTCCGGCCGGGCTCAATGCCGCGCGAGCGGCGGCGCAGGCAGGCGCGACGGTCGCGCAGATCGATGACAACCCGCGCGCCGGCGGCCAGATCTGGCGCCAGGGGCCCGGCTATCCGCCGCAAGCGCCGCTGCATGCATTGCTCGCGGCGTTGCTATCGCAGCGAAACGTCACTTACTGGCCAGCGACGCGCGTGATCGCGCCGCTCGGCGCTCAAGCTTTGTTGCTCGAATCCGCCGAACAAGGCGGCGTGTCGATCACCTACGACAGGCTGATTCTTGCGACCGGCGCGCGCGAGCGTCTTCTGCCGTTTCGCGGCTGGACCTTGCCCGGCGTGACCGGCGCGGGCGCATTGCAGGCGCTGATCAAAGGCGGCATGCCGGTGCGCGGCGAACGCATCGTAATCGCCGGTAGCGGCCCGCTGCTGATGGCGGCGCTCGCCACCGCGCGAGAGGCCGGCGCGCATGTGATCGCGGTGGTCGAGCAGGCATCGGCGGCGAAGGTCGCGCGGTTCGGCGTGTCGCTGCTGCGCGAGCCTGCGAAGCTGCGTCAGGCGATCAGTCTCACGCGCGGCTTCGCGGGACTGCGCTACTGGAGCGGCAGCATCGTGCGCGAAGCCCGCGGCGCCGAGCGCGTTGAGCAGGTGACGATCCGGCGCGGCGAGCGCGACGTGACGCTCGATTGCGAGCGCGTCGCGTGCGGCTACGGACTGCTGCCGAACGTCACGCTTGCCCAAGCGCTCGGCTGCACGATCAACGACGCGGGCGAAATCGCCGTCGACGCTGGACAGCGCACCTCGCTCGAGCGCGTTTATGCGGCGGGCGAGTGCACGGGCGTGGGCGGCGCGGAACTCGCTTGCGCGGAAGGCGAGATCGCCGGTCTCGTGGCGAGCGGCGCGGTGGCTACCCAACGCGCCGCACTGGCGGCGCTCGTTACGCAGCGCGCGCGCTGGCGGGGCTTTGGCGCGCGCGTCGCGGCGTCGTTCGCATTGGGCGAGGCGGCTCGCACGCCGCCTGCCGATGCGACGCTGCTGTGCCGTTGCGAGGACGTGAGCGTCGGCGAGGTGCGCCGCTGCGCCGACTGGCGTGACGCGAAGCTGCAGACGCGCTGCGGCATGGGCCCTTGCCAGGGGCGCATCTGCGGCGCGGCCGCGAGCCTGTACTTCGGCTGGCCGGCCGCCGCGCCGCGTCCGCCATTCAGCCCGGCGCAAATTGGCACGCTGATGAGCGCCGCCGAGCCGCCGACAGCGGCGCTGTGACGGCTGCGCGCTTACCCTCGACAGATATTGGCAGGCGGCGCGCGGCTCTATAATCGATCGCTATCGACTGCACGATCAGGCTGCGCGGCCGCACCGGCGCAGTAATCCGCGAAGGCAACCCAACGCAATCAACCAGGCACGCACCAACGGAACCGCACGATGAACACGCTGGCTCATCCGCTCGAACCGGACGATACGACGCTGTCCGGCATGCTGTCGCATTTCAGGTTGCTCGAGCCGGTATTCGATGCAATGCCGGATGTCGTGTTCTTCGTGAAGGACGCGGACGCGCGCTACGCGCTCGTCAATCGCACGCTCGCTTCGCGTTGCGGCTTCAAGGAAAAGGCGGCGCTGCTCGGCAAGACCGCGGAAGACGTGTTTCCGCGCCGCTTCGGGCGCATCTATACCGCGCAGGACAAGGCGATCATCGGCGTCGGCAACCAGATGCTCGATCAGCTCGAATTGCATCTGTATCCGGGCCGTCAACCGGGCTGGTGCCTGACCTGCAAACAGCCGTTGCGCGATGCGAGCGGCAAGGTGGTTGGCCTTGCCGGCATCTCCCGCGATCTGAAAGCCGACGAAAGCAGCCACCCGGCCTACAGCCGGCTTGCGGCCGTCGTGCGGTCGATCCAGGAGAATTACGTGCAGCCGCTGAACCTGAAGCAGCTTGCGGCGATGGCGGACATGTCGGTCGCGCAGCTGGAGCGCTACTTTCACAAGGTGTTTCATCTGACGCCGCGCCAGGTGCTCCTGAAAACGCGACTCGATGCGGCGACCGCGCTGCTGGTTTCGCATGACAAGGTCACCGACGTCGCCGCGCGTTGCGGCTACACCGATCACAGTGCGTTCACGCGGCAATTCAAGGCGACCGTCGGCGTCACACCAACCGAATACCGGATGTTGCTGCACGGCACGCTGCGCGGCTGAGCGGCGTCGGGCGTGTCATGGCCGGTCGCGGACATCACTATTACGTGTACGTCGTCGCGCTCGACGACAAGGTGTGGAGCGAGGCGCGCTTTCGTCGCGCGAATCCCGATTACCATTTCGACAAGCCGTGCGTGTACGTCGGTATGACCGGGCTCGACCCGGACCTGCGCTTCGATCGGCACAAGGCAGGCGTTCAGGCGAATCGATATGTGCGCGACTACGGCTTGCGTCTGATGCCCGAACTATACGAAGTGTTCAACCCGATGCCTTACCGCGGCGCGCAGGATATGGAAGTGGAGCTGGCGATCGGGTTGCGCGAGGCGGGATATGGGGTGTGGCAGGCTTGAGAGGCCGGAATGAAAAAGGCCGCGGTAACGTCGATCGTCGCCGCGGCCTCAAATCGTTACGATGGTCGTGCTTTACTTCACCCCAAGCCCCCGCAACACCGCATTACCCTCGGACGTCAGGCGGATATGCTGCGTGCCCGCGTCGTTCGAAACGGTCTCGACGAGACCTGCTTCGTAAAGCTGCGGAATTTCGGGTTTTGCGGATGCATCGATCGGTGCGTGCAACAGCAGCAGCAGCGTCGCGAGTTCGTGATGGCTCAACAGACGGCGCAGGATAGTGGGCCGCTTGGCCGGCGTTTCGTTGGTATTCGGTTCGGGCTGGTTCATGGAGCGCACCTCGTGCGGGGACATGTCCGGGGATGTTGCGGACGAAGTCTTAAACGATTCTTAAGACTCCATTGTCCTGTAACACCGTGACATGAACGTTGCAATGGGTCAGGTTCCGGCCCCCGCAACTTCTCCTTTATGCGCCACCAAGCCTTATGGCGCGCAGGTCTTGGCTGCCGATTCGATCCACAGATTGCTTACATGACGCTTGCCCGCATAGAAACGGTAAGTTGTCGCGCCATTGTCGCTTCGAACCTTGATGATGTTCGAGTCGCCGAAATCGAGCATCTGGCCTTGCGGGATGCCGGTCGACTTGAACGCGGCGTTGTGGTGATTGGCCAACTGCGTCAGACAGGCGACCACGTCGTCGACGGAGCGCTGCGTCGTCGTGTCCGTGACGGGTTCGCCGGAATCGGGGTCTTTCTGGAAATACGCGCAAGCGTTGAGAAGCAGCGAAAGGGACAGGACTGCAGCGAACTTCTTCATATCTCTCCTGGCGTTGATTCGGCGATTCGGCCGCGGGTCCAAGCGTCGAGCGGGCTGGACCCCAAAACAGCCGCCATTATATCGAGACGGCGAACCTGACCGACCTGGGCCGCAAATCGCGTGCCTGAAACACCAAATCCGTATCGTCGCGGCGACTTTCCAATGACGAAGCCGCCGCCGTGCCTGGGGTGTCTGCCTGCCCGTTACTTGCGCCGCTGCGCCTGCGCCGCGAGCCGCACCGCCGCATTGGCCGCGCCGTAGCCGTCATAACCACCGCGCCGCTCGACGATTTCGAGGAAGAAGCGCTGGTCGAGTTGCTCCGTATAAGCGTGGAAGAACTCGCCGCCGCGTTCGTCGCGGTCGTACAGGATATTGTTCGCGCGCATCGCTTCGAGCAGCGTGTCGGAAAGCGCGTAGCGGGCCGCGAGGTCGTCGTAGTAATTGCGCGGAATGCGCAGGATCGGCACGCCGTCGGCGACGAATTCGGGGATCGCGCTGAAGATGTCGCCGGTACTGAAAGCGACGTGGTTCAGTCCCGAGCCGTGATAAGTGTGCAGCGCCTCGGCCACCGCCGTGTGGCGATCCACCGACGCATTCAGCGCGATACGCACCGAGCCGTCGGCGCTGCGCAGCGCGCGGCTGCGCACGAGGCCGTACGGATCGGGCACGAGCACCCCCGGCTCGGCCTGGAAGCCGAACGCGGTGCGCAAAAACAGCACCCACGTGTCGAGCGCACTCGCCGGCACGGACAGGCATACGTGATCGATGCGCTCGAGCGGTCCCACCTCGGTCGGCCCGTTGATGTCAGTCAGCACGAAATCGGCTTCGAACAGCGTGGGCTGATCCGGCGTTTCGTCGACGAAATAGTTGAGGCTGCCGTCCGGTGCCTGCACGGCCGGCAGCACGCGCTCGTTCGGCCCGATCTGGCCGGAGAACGGCGAGTAGCCAAAGCCGGCGGCGCGCTCGAACGCCTGGCTCGCGTCGTCGACGCGAAACGCCGATGCGCACAGCGATAAGCCGTGCTGCTGAAAAAACGCGTTCGCGAACGAATCGGGCTCTGCGTTCAGCACGATCGATGCCGCGCCGTGCTGATACAGCGTTACGTCCTTCGAACGATGCTGGCCGGCCTGGCGAAAGCGCAGCTTGCCGAGCCAGTCGGCGAGTTGCGCGCGGGTAGTGTGATCGACCGCGAATTCGAGGAACTGATAGCCGACGTGCGCGGGTGCGGCGGCCGAGCGGTACAGCTCGCCCGTCGTTTTCTGCGGTTGCTGCTGCTCTTCGAGCAGCGCGCGAGTTTGCTCTTCGAGGAACAACAGCGAGCGATGGCCATCGGCGGCCGTAATCGTGGTGGGGGCGGCGCGAAAGCCGTCGTTGAAGATTTCCAGCGAGAGCGGGCCCTTGTAGCCGGCTTTGACGACCTGCGCGGTGAAGTTCGCGAGGTCGAAGTCGCCCTGGCCGGGGAAGCAGCGGTAGTGGCGGCTCCATTCGAGCACGTCCATCGCGAGCTTCGGCGCGTCCGCGATCTGCACGAACGCGATGCGCTCGCCGGGAATGTCGGCGATCGCATCGGGCGTGTCGTTCAGCGAAAGCGTATGAAAGCTGTCGAGCACGAGCCCGAGACTCGGATGGTTCACGGCGTCGACGAGTTTCCACGCGTGGCGGTAGGTCTTCACGTGCTTGCCCCAGGCGAGCGCCTCGTAACCGGCGATCACGCCGGCCGCTTCGGCCGCGCGCGCCAGCGAGCCCAACTGGTCGATCATCAGCGAGTCGTCGCAGATCGTCTCGGGCGACACGTTGCTGCACACGAGGATGCGGTCCGTGCCGAGCTCATGCATCACGTCGAACTTGCGCTTCGCACGGTCGAGATTGCGCTCGAGCCGTTCAGGACTGACGCCGTCGAAATCGCGAAACGGCTGGAACAGCATGATCTTCAGGCCGAGGTCGTCGGCGATGCGGCGCACGTCGGCCGGCGAGCCGTCGAAATACAGCAGGTCGTTCTCGAAGATTTCGACACCTTCGAAGCCCGCCGCGCGGATCGCGCTCAGCTTCTCGACTAGGGTGCCGCTAATCGACACGGTGGCTATCGAACGTTGCATGAACGGCTCCTGCAAAGACGGACAAACGAAGGGGAAACAAGGAGACAAACCGCTGCGGCGCGCCTATGGGCGCTGCCTGTCGGGCTTGCTGCAGTGCGCAAAATGAGCGAGTTCGTTACGCACTGCAGCAAGACGCAGACCAGAATACCCCACACTAGCCGGCGAGTTTCGACAGTCTATACAAACTAACTAGATGGTACAAATTCGTAGAAACCCCGAATGACGGTGACGGCCGATGAGCGCACACTTCGCCATGCGTCGAAGAACCGTCGCGAGTGCCGCGGTTCGAGTCGCGCTTTATTTTGTGGGAGTCGTTGTCATGAGCTTTGCCTCCGTACTGGTCCTGAACGGACCGAACCTCAATCTGCTGGGCACGCGCGAGCCGGCCATCTATGGCTCGGAAACGCTCGACGACGTCGCGAAGCTGTGCCGCGACGCGGGCGAGCGCCTCGACCTCGCGATCGACTTCTGCCAGTCGAACGCCGAGCATCAACTGATCGACTGGCTGCACGCGGCGCGCACCAAGGTCGACGGCATCGTGATCAATCCGGCCGCGTACACGCACACGTCAGTCGCGATCGCCGACGCGCTGACGGCGATCGAAAAGCCCGTCGTCGAGGTGCATATTTCGAACGTGCATCGGCGCGAAGCGTTCCGGCATCACTCATACGTGTCGGCGGTGGCGGACGCGATCATCGTCGGCTGCGGCACGCAGGGCTATGTGCTCGCGCTGGAACGGATGGCGACGATTCTTAAGAATAGGGCGGCCAAATGAACACTCAAGCGAACACTCAAGCGAACACTCAGGAAAAGCCCCGGACCGACGCGCAGATCGCCGCGTTGGCCAATGCGCAGGCGAGTTTGCGGGCCACGCCCCAGTCCTTTCTGGTCGGACTGATCGGCTCGGGCATCAGCGGTTCGCTCACGCCCGCAATGCACGAGGAAGAGGGCAGCAAACTTGGTCTGCATTACGTGTACCGACGCATCGATCTGGATGCGCAGAAGCTCGATACCGCCGCGCTGCCGGAGCTGCTGACCGCGGCCGAACGGATGGGTTACAACGGCCTGAACATCACCTATCCGTGCAAGCAGGCGGTGATTCCGCTGCTCGATGAACTGTCCGACGACGCCCGCGCGCTCGGCGCGGTCAACACCGTGCTGTTCAAGGACGGCAAGCGTATCGGTCACAACACCGACTGGTCCGGTTTCGCGCGCGCGTTTCAGCGCGGCCTGCCGGACGTGTCGCTGGAACGCGTCGTGCAACTGGGCGCCGGCGGCGCCGGCGCGGCGGTCGCGCACGCGGCGCTGAACATGGGCGCGCAGTCGCTGACGCTGTTCGACGTCGATGCCGCCCGCGCGCAATCGCTCGCCGACGAATTGCAGGCGCGTTTCCCGAAAGCCAAGGTCAGCGCGGGCACCTCGCTCGAAGAATCGCTCGCCGCCGCCCAAGGGCTGATTCACGCGACGCCGACCGGCATGGCCAAAATGCCCGGCCTGCCGCTGCCGGCCGAATTGCTGCACCGCGACCTATGGGTTGCCGACATCGTCTATTTCCCGATTCGCACGGCGCTGCTGCAGGCAGCCGAGGCGCTCGGCTGCCGCACGCTGAGCGGCGGCGGCATGGCGGTCTACCAGGCGGTCGACGCGATGCGCATTTTTACGGGGCTCGAGCCGGACGCCGAGCGCGTCTACACCCATTTTCAATCGCTGTTGCAACGCTAACCGGCCGCGTAGAGACCGGCATCCAAGCTGATCGAGGAGACCAGTACGACATGACGCAATCGTTCCAATCCAGTTCCGCGGGCTCGCCCGCGCAGAGCAAGTCGGCCAGCCCCGCGCGCCGTTCGAAAGCCCGTTATCAGATCCTCGGACTGCTCGCAGTCGGCACGATGATCAACTATCTCGACCGCACCATTCTGGGCATCGCCGCGCCGCAGTTGACGAAGGAGCTTGGCATCAACGCCGCGCTGATGGGCCTGCTGTTCTCCGTGTTTTCATGGAGCTACGTGGCTTCGCAGATTCCGGGCGGCCTGTTTCTCGACCGCTTCGGCAGCAAGCTCACGTACTTCCTGTCGATGACGTTCTGGTCCCTGTGCACGCTCGCGCAGGGGCTCGTGGGTGGCATCGCCGGCCTGTTCGCGTTCCGTCTCGGCCTTGGCGTTTCGGAAGCACCGTGCTTCCCGACCAATAGCCGCGTGGTCGCCACGTGGTTTCCCCAAAGCGAACGCGCGATGGCGACCGGCACCTACACGGTCGGCGAATATATCGGCCTCGCGTTTTTCAGCCCGTTCCTGTTCATGCTGATGGGCGCGTTTGGGTGGCGCTCGCTGTTTCTCGTGGTCGGCGGCGTCGGTATCGCGTTTGGCGTGGTGTGGTGGCTGATGTATCGCGAGCCGCGCGATCATCCGTCGGCGAATCAGGAAGAGCTCGACTATATCGAGGCGGGCGGCGGTCTCACGCAACGCCACAAGGACGTCGCGGGTGCGGCCGATACGGCGGCATCGAAGACGAGCGGCTTTCAATGGCGCACGATCGGCCAACTGCTCAAGCATCGTCAGCTGACCGGCATCTGCCTCGGCCAGTTCGCGGGCAATTCGACGCTGGTATTTTTCCTTACGTGGTTCCCGACGTATCTCGCCACCGAGCGTCACATGGCGTGGCTGAAGATCGGCTTCTTCGCGATCATGCCGTTCATTGCCGCGTCGATCGGCGTGATGTTCGGCGGCGTGTTCTCCGACTGGCTGCTGCGTCGTGGCAAGTCCCCGAACGTCGCGCGCAAACTGCCGATCATCGCCGGTCTGCTGCTCGCGTCGACGATCATTCTCGCCAACTATGTCGAGAGCAACGTGGTCGTGATCGCGATTCTGTCGGTGGCATTCTTTGCGCAAGGTATGGCCGCGCTCGGCTGGACGCTGGTGTCGGATATCGCGCCCGAGGGCCTGCTTGGCGTGACCGGCGGCATCTTCAACTTCGCCGCGAATCTGGCGGGTATCGTGACCCCGCTGGTGGTGGGCCTGATCGTCGCGGCGACCGGTTCGTTCGTCGGTGCGCTGGTGTTCATCGGTGTCATCGCGTTGATCGGCGCGCTGTCGTATATCTTCATCGTCGGCGATATCAAGCGGATCGTGCTGGCGGATTGAGGCTTCCTGTTGAGACGTCGCTTCAGGTGACGGGTGTCGAAGCGAAAAAAACGGGATGTGGTGAAAGCCACATCCCGTTTTTCATTTTCAGCCGGTCGCTACGCAAGCGGCCTCAATCGTCCTTCTTCACGAACCGCAAGATCGCATCGACGATCATCGCCCGATGCCTCGCGCGCAATCGAGGATGCGACGGATCGCGCCCGAACGCGGTGCCGAACGTATGCCGGTTGCCCACGCGATGAAAGCACAGCGAACTGATCATCAGATGCAGATCGATCGGATCGATGTCGCTGCGGAACTGGCCGGACGCGATGCCGCGCGCGAGCAGATCCTCGATCGTGTGAATCACAGTGACGTTGCGTCCTTTGAACGTCTTGACCTGCTCGACGTACTTCGCGCCGTGAATGTTTTCGATGGTCACGAGGCGCACGAAGTCGCGCTGCCGGTCGTGGTAGTCGAACGTGAATTCGACCAGCGCGCGCATGCCCTCGACCGGATCGAGTTCGCTGATGTGCAGATCCTGTTCGAGCGCGCGAATGTCTCCATACACCTTTTCGAGCACCGCCTGGTACAACCCTTCCTTGCTGCCGAAGTAGTAGTACAGCATGCGCTTGGTGGTGTTCGTGCGTTCCGCGATCGCGTCGACGCGTGCGCCCGTCAGTCCCATCGCGGAGAACTCCTGGGTCGCGACGTCGAGGATGTTGCGCTTCGTCTGCTCGGGATCGTATTTGCGTGGGGCGTCCGCACGCCGGGCTTCGACACGCCGGGCGTCGGCTCGCTTGGTGTCGGTACGTCGCGCGTCGGCGTGCGGTGCGCCGGACACGATGCCGTTGGTATCAGGCTCGGCGGCCTTGCTTCCCTTTTTCATTGTGGTTTCGAGCGGCAGTGACGGCGCATTCTAGCATGGCGAAATGGGCCTCTGGCGCGGGTCTCGGGCATCGGTGCAGGTATTTCGGAGGGGCCTGGGTGGCGCTTACGCGACCGGTCGCGCGGGCCGGCGGCGCGCGGCGAGGGCGTCGCGTGTTTGCATCGCGGTGTACGTGAGCTGGGCGGCCGCGAGACCGAGCGCGCCGTATGTGCGCGTGAGGCCGAAGCTCGCGAATGCATCGGGTACCGGCCGTTCACCGCAGATCGCCGCGGCCAGCAGTTCACCTGACACCGTGGTCGGCGCCATGCCGTGTCCGCCGAAACCGACCGCGTACCAGACGCCGTCCGTGCTTTGGCCGATCTGCGGCATCTTGTGCCGCGCGTAGCTCATCAGCCCGCCCCACGCATGCCCGATGCGTACGTCGCGCAGCTGCGGATAGACCTTCAGCAGGTCCTGCCGCAACAGACGCACGATCGCCTCGGGCTCGCGATCGCGCACCGAGATGCGGCCGCCCCACAGGATGCGGGTGTCGGGCAGCGGCCGGTAGTAGTCGAATGCGAAGCGGGTGTCGTAGACCGCGGCGCGCGTCGCGATCGCGTCGTGCAAGCGTTCGCCGAGCGGCTCGGTCGCCATCACATAGGTGGCGATGGGCAGCACCGCGCGCTCGACGCGCGCGTACACGTTGCGCGCATAGCCGCCGCCCGCCATCACGACATGACGCGCGTCGAGCGCGCCTTGCGGTGTTTCTACGACGAAGCCCGCGCCGTCGCGCCGCAAGCCGACGACAGCCGAGCGCTCGTGGATCGTCACGCCCGCTTGCGCGGCCGCCGCGGCGACGCCGACGACGTACTTGAGCGGATGAAAATGGAACGCGTTGCGCTCGAACAGTCCGCCGTGATAGCGGTTCGTTTTCAGTTGCGCGGCGAGTTCGTCGGCAGCGATGGGTTCCCAGTCGACGCCGAACGAATCGCGCATCAGACGCCGTTGCGCTTCGAGACGTGCCGGTTCGTCGAACCAGTTCGCGAGGATCACCCCGGCATCGGTTGCGTCGCAATCGATCCGATAGCGCGTAATGCGTTTGCGCATCAGCTCGACCGCGTCGGTGGTCAGCGCATAGAGTTCACGCGCGCGTGTCGGGCCGAGCGTCTTCAGCAGGTCGGCGCAATCGAGGCTATAGCCGCCGAACACGAAGCCGCCGTTGCGTCCCGATGCGCCGAAGCCAACCTGCTGCGCCTCGAGCACGACGACGTCTTCGACGCCGCGCTCGGCGAGTCCCAACGCGGTGGAGAGTCCCGCGAGCCCGCCGCCGATGATGCAGACGTGCGCGCTGCGTCGACCGTTGAGCGGCGCATAGGCCGAGGAGCGGGTGACGGTGGCTTCGTAGAAACTTTGCATGGGGCGCGAGCTCGTGGACACGCCCTAGGTTAGCGGCAATCGCGTGTCGGCGTCCAGCCCGCGGAAGCCCGCACGTCGGCGGGCGCCCCGCTGCATTTAAACGTGTGTTATCGACCCCAGCGCAACACCAGCGGATCGAGCCGGCGCGCGATCTTCAACAGCCCTTCGCGCGTCGCCGGATGCATCTGCGGCAGCGGATGACGCACCGCGTCCGAAGCGATCACGCCGCCTTCCTTCATCAGCGCCTTGCACGATGCGAGGCCGCCCTGGCGGTTCTCGTAGTTGATCAGCGGCAGCCACTGCTGATAGTGCGCGGCGGCGGCCTCGGTATCGCCGGCCGCATACGCATCGATGATCAGGCGGATGCCATCGGCATAACCGCCGCCCGTCATCGAGCCGGTCGCGCCAGCATCGAGATCGGCCATCAGCGTGATCGCTTCCTCGCCGTCCCACGGACCGACGATCGCGTCGCCGCCCAGTTCGATCAGCTCGCGCAGCTTGTTGGCGGCCTGCGGCGTTTCGATCTTGAAGTACGACACGTTGTCGATCTCGCGCGCCATGCGGGCGAGGAACGGCGCGGACAACGGCGTGCCGCTGACCGGCGCATCCTGGATCATGATCGGAATCTGGATCGCATCGGACACCGTGCGATAGAACTCGTAGATGCCGCGTTCGCCGATGCGGATCGTCGCGCCGTGATACGGCGGCATCACCATCACCATCGCGGCGCCCGCGGCCTGCGCGGCGCGGCTGCGCTCTGCGCACTGGTACGAGCTGAAGTGCGTGGTAGTGACGATCACCGGCACGCGGCCCGCGACGTGTTCGAGCGCGACATGCATCAATGTGCTGCGCTCGTCGTCGGACAGCGCGAACTGCTCGGAGAAGTTCGCGAGAATGCACAGGCCGTTCGAGCCGGCATCGATCATGAAATCGAGGCAGCGCTTCTGGCCTTCGAGATCGAGGCGGCCGGCGTCGTCGAAGATCGTCGGCACGACGGGGAAGACGCCGCGCAGGGCAGGGGAGTGTGACGCTTGGCTCATGGCGATGTGGTCCGTGCTGGGATGGAAGGATTGCGCTCGAGCCCGCGAACGAGCGGCGCAACTGGATGAATGTCTCCTGCGCCGACTATACGGCGCCGGGCCTCGCAGGTATATTGAATTGTTTCCATATCGTGATCGCTTTTGCGACTCACCCGCACAATGAAAGACACGCTCAACGTCCTGCTGTCGAAGCTGCGCATGAAGCAGCTGCATCTGCTGATCGCGCTCGACGATCACAAATCGCTGCACAAAGCGGCCGGCGTGATGTCGATGACGCAATCGGCGGCGAGCAAGGCGCTGCAGGAGCTCGAATCGATGCTCGACGCGCCGCTTTTCGAGCGCTCGAAAAGCGGCATGATCCCGAACCAGCTCGGCCATTGCGTGATCCGCTATGCGCGCGTCGTGACGTCGGACCTCACCGCGCTGTGTCAGGACGTCGCGGAAATACGTTCGGGGCGTGGCGGGCGGCTCGCGCTCGGCGCGATCATGGGCGCGATTCCCGACTGCGTGGTGCCCGCGCTGAACCAGTTGCATGCGGCGCAACCGGGTCTGTCGATCGAGGTGGTCGAAGACACCAGCGCGCGGATGCTCGCGCAGCTCGACGACGGCCGGCTCGATCTGGTGGTCGGCCGCGCGGCGGTCGCGGCCGATCCGTCGAAGTATCAGTATCGTCCGCTCGGCGACGAGCCGTTGGCGGTGGTGGTCGGGTATCAGCATGCGCCGTTGCCGCGTCGCGAGATGACGTTGAGCGAGCTCGGCGGGCATCGCTGGGTCATGTATCCGTCACATATGCCGCTGCATGCGCTGCTCGAACGCGAGTTGGATCTCGCCGGCCTCGACATGCCCGACAATCCGATTTCGACGGCTTCCACTTTCGTGACAGTCGCGCTGCTGCAAAGCAGCGCCGAACTCGTTTCGCTGCTGCCGAGCGCGATTGCCGGGCCGTTCGTGCGGCACAAGATGCTGCGCGTCGTGCCGGTCAGGCTCAAATCGCCATCGCAGACATTCGGCATCGTCACGCGCAAGGGCGGCGTGCTGTCGCCGCCGGCGGAGCGGTTCATCGCGCTATTGCGCGCGCAGACACAACCGACGCAGACGAAAACACGAGCTTAGCCGCAGCGCCACCGGCTGCTCGGCCGTTCGCCCGGTTGCCGGTAAGAATGCCAGCCAAAAAGCGACTTTATTTCGGCAAGGGCCGCCAGAGACGGCAAAACCGCCCGAAAAGGCGGTTTGGTATTCGGGTGAAAAGACCTTCAATATCTCATGCCGGTTCGCGTTTTGTCATTCGACGCCAGCGGGTGTTGTAGCCGCGACACTGTCGCGTCAATCTGAGCCGATGACGGTTTCTCGTTCCGAGCTACACTGGTTTATATGAACTGAGCCAGGCTGGACATCCTGGCCATCGCTCGGGGAGAGCAGCCATGAATCGGCCACCGCTTCGGTTTCCGCTTCGCGCGACCAGCACCGTGACCGTGCGGAGTTGGCGTTGGCTCAAATGGGGCCTGGCCGCGTTTTTCCTGCTCGCGATGGCGCTGATTGCGCGGCTCGCGCAGATCGAGATTGAGACCTCGCGGCTGCAGGCGCGCTACCTTTCCGAGCTGACCCGCGACGTCGGTTTCTCGGTCGCCGATGGTCCCAGTCATTCCATCCGCTTTCCGCAAGCCGACAAGGGCCCGTACGACGCGCGCCTCGGCTACGCGCTGTTGCCTGCCATTCAGCAGCGCCTGTTGCAGCATGGCTTCGAAATCAGCTCGCAGGCGCGCGATTCAGAACGCATGCTGTCGCTGGCCGATGACGGCCTGTTCCTGCCTTACGACGAAAAAGACACGGCAGGCCTGCAATTGTTCGACGGCACTGGCGTGCCGCTATACAGCGCTCAGTTTCCGGGCCGCGTGTACGACAGCTTCGACGCGATTCCGCCGCTCGTCGTGAACTCGCTGCTGTTCATCGAAGACCGCTATCTGCTCGATCCGGGTCAGCCGAACCGCAATCCAGCGATCGACTGGGGGCGCTTCAGCCGCGCGCTCGTCGACCAGGGCGCGCGCGTTTTCAATCGTCATCAGCAGACGCCGGGCGGCAGCACGCTCGCGACGCAGATCGAGAAATTCCGTCACTCGGCGGGCGGCCGCACCGCGACGCCGCCGGAAAAGCTGCGGCAAATCGCGTCTGCGTCGGTGCGCGCTTATCTGAACGGACCGCAAACGCTGCCCGCGCGCGAACAGATCGTCGTGCACTATTTGAACTCGGTGCCGCTCGCCGCGCAGCCCGGCGTCGGCGAAATCAACGGGATCGGCGATGGTCTCGCCGCCTGGTACGGGCGCGATTTCCGGGAGACCAACCGTCTGCTGAAGGCGCCGTCGACCGACGCGAATCTGCCCGACCAGGGCCTGGCGTTTCGGGAAGTGCTGTCGCTGATGATCGCGCAGCGCGCGCCGTCGTTTTTCCTGCAGCGCGGCTATCCGGAGCTCGAACGGCTGACCGACAGCTATCTGCGGCTGCTCGCGAGTGGCGGCGTGATCACCGCGCAGTTGCGCGACGCGGCGTTGGCGGCGCATGTCGAACTGCACCGCGCGCCGCGCAGCACGCCGGATCTCGGTTCGTTCGTGTCGCGCAAGGCCGTGACGTCGATGCGCTCGCATCTGCTCGCCGCGCTCGGCGTGCGCAGCTTCTATGAACTGGACCGCCTCGACGTGCAGGCGACGGGCACGCTGAACAATGACGTGCAACAGGCCGTCGCCGAGCGCCTCGCCGCCGCCGCGACCAAAGACGGCGCGAAGGCCGCGGGGCTCGTCGGCTACGAAATGCTGCGCGGGTCCGACGATCCGACGCATATCGCCTACAGCTTCACGCTTTTCGAACGGCACGGCGACGCGAACCTCGTGCGCGTGCAGACCGATAGCGTGAACCAGCCGTTCGACATCAATTCGGGCGCGCGCCTGAACCTGGGTTCGACCGCGAAACTGCGCACCGTCATCACGTATCTGCAGATCGTCACCGACCTGCACGCCCGTTACGCCTCGCTGAGCAATGCCGAGCTGAAAGCAGTCACGCCCGATCCGAACGATCGGCTGACGCACTGGGCGATCGACTATCTGCTGCACACGCGCGATCACTCGCTGCAGCCGATGCTCGACGCCGCCGTCGAGCGTAAATACTCGGCGAGCCCCGGCGAAACGTTCTTTACGGGCGGCGGCGCGCAGACCTTCACGAACTTCGAGTCCGACGACAACAGCCGCATCCTGACCGTGCATCGTGCGTTCCAGCATTCGGTGAACCTCGTGTTCGTGCGGCTGATGCGCGATATCGTGCACTATGAAATGGTGCAGACCACCGGGCCGTCGTCGGAATGGCTCGGCGATACAGCGACCCGCAAGATGTATTTGACGCGTTTCGCCGATCAGGAAAGCCGCGTGTATATGAAGCGTTTCTACACGAAGTATCACGGCAAGACGCCCGATCAGCAGATCACGCTCTTGCTTCTCGGCGTACGCAAATCGCCGCCGAAAGTGGCAACCGCTCTGCGCAGCGTCGCGCCGGATCAATCGAACGCCTGGTTCAACAAGATGATGTACGCGGCGCTGAAGAACACCCCGTCGGCTTCGATGCTCGACGACGAAGACCTCGCGAATCTGTACGACAAGTACGGCATCAACCGTTTCAATCTGAACGACCGCGGCTATATCTCCAGCGTGCATCCGCTCGAACTGTGGACGCTGAATTATCTGCGCAAGCATCCCGATGCGACGCTCGCGCAGATCGAAACCGCAAGCCAGGACGTGCGACTGTCCACCTACTCGTGGCTCTTCAAGACGCGCTATCACGCGACTCAGGATCGCCGCATCAAGCGCATGGTCGAACTGCGCGCGTTCGACGCGATCGGCAAATCGTGGCAGGCGCTCGGCTATCCGTTTGCGTCGCTGACGCCGTCGTATGCTGCGGCGATCGGCGCGTCGGGCGATCGTCCGGCGGCGCTCGCGCAACTGATCGGCGTGATCGCGAACGGCGGCAACAAGGTGCCGACCGAAACGCTGACGCAAATCGACTTCGCGAAGGATACGCCGTACGAAACGCATTTCAGGCGCGCGGTGATCGCGCCGCAGCAGCAGGTGTCGCCGGAGATCGCGAGCGAGGTACGGATGCTGCTGCGTGATGTCGTGACGGGGGGTACCGCGAGGCGCCTCGCGCAAGGTATGACGTTCCCGAACGGCGAAACGCTCGAAGTCTATGGCAAGACCGGCACCGGCGATCAGCGCTTGAACGTGTATGCGAAGGGCGCGCGCTTGATCGAGTCGCGCAAGGTGAATCGCAGCGCGACCTTCGTGTTCGCGCTCGGCGACCGCTTCTATGGCACGCTGACAGCGTGGGTGCACGAGCCCTACGCCGCGCGTTACGACTTCACGAGTGCGCTGGCGGTGCAGTTGCTGAAGTCGATGGCTCCGGCGTTGCAGCCGTTGCTCGATAAGCCGGTTCAGAAAACCGTGACGACGGTGCCGGCGCAAGCAGCGACGAAAGTTGCCGCGCACTGAACCGCTTAGCGCTCGTCAAAACCCGCCTCCGACGCCGCCGGCTTCAGAAACAGCTCATGGACCGGTGCGAAATGCCCATAGAGCGGCAGAATCGCACCGCCCATCGCGCGGGCGTCGGCGCCGATCGCGCCTTCCAGCAATTGCGGCCGCACCATCCCTTCCCATTCGAAACGATCGAGCACGCGCTCGGTGCGGCGAATGATCTCGCGCAGCAATAGCCGGTCGAACTCGCCGTCGATCACGACGGCTTCGAGATCGAGCAGCGCGGCCGCGTTGGTCAGCGCGTTTGCGATCGCCGGGCACGCGCTATCGAGCCATTGCTCGGTATGCCGCCACAACTCGGGCAACAGTGCGCGATGATCGTGCGCCGCGGCGGCCGGCGCGCCCGCATCGCTGAACAGTTGTTCGAGCACGAAGCCCGATGCCGCGTGCAGCAACTGCCGCGCGGGTTTGCGTGCGCTGCCTTCGCGCAGCGGGATCGAACCGACCGCGCCGGCGTTGTCGTGCGGACCGCCATGCAGACGGCCGTCGATCACGAGTCCGCCGCCGATGAACGTGCCGACGAACAGATACAGGAAGTTGTGGATGCCGCGGCCCTGGCCCATCACGAGTTCGGCCGCGCACGCGGCCGTGGTGTCTTTGGCGAACTCGACGGGCAGGCCGGTTATCGTCGCGATGCGCGCGCGCAGATCGATGTCGTTCCAGGCTTCGAGCGCGCCGGGCGGCGCGCCGAGAAAGTCGCGCCAGCCGCCGAGCCACAACGGCGCCGCGACGCCGACGCCAACCACTTTGCCGGCCTTCGCACCGAGCGTCTGGTTCACGCGCGCGAGTTTGCTTTCGAGCGCGGGGAACAGCGTTCGCGGGTCGGGATACGCATACTCGAACACGTCGCGGCACACGATGCGCCCGGCGAAGTCCATCGCGAGCACATCGAGACTGCGGCGTCCGACCTTGATGCCGATCGTGTACGCGCCGTCCGCGCGCAACGCGATCGGCACCGACGGCTGGCCGATCTTGCCGCGCACGCGCGCCTGTTTTTCGAGCAGGCCGTCGGCGATCAGCCGATCGACGATCATCGACACCGTCTGCATCGAAAGACGCGTGAGGCGGCCGACCTCGGCCTTCGGCAAGGGTCCATGCAAGCGGATCGTTTGCAGCACGATCCGCTCGTTGAATTGCCGCATGCCGACCTGGTTCGAGCCGACTGTGCGCTTGACCGGCGAACGCGGGCTGGTGCTGGAGGTGTCCATCGTCGTGTATCGGCCTCGTGGCTCAGCGGGTTGAGCGGCGCGTCACGCGATTGCCTTCACGTCGGCTTTCTTCGCGCCGGTCATGATCGCGACCGCTTCCGACATGTGCACGTCCTTCGTATTGACGAGCGCCGCGCGCCGGCCGAGCCGCTGAATATGGATGCGGTCGGCGATCTCGAACACGTGCGGCATGTTGTGGCTGATCAGGATCACCGGCAAACCACGATCGCGCACGCGCCGGATCAGTTCGAGCACCATGTTGCCTTCCTTCACGCCGAGCGCGGCGGTGGGCTCGTCCAGAATCACGACGTGGCGCGCGAACGCCGCGCTGCGTGCCACCGCGACGCCCTGGCGCTGACCGCCGGACAGCGTTTCGACCGCCTGGCGCATCGAGCGGATGCCGATCTGCAAGTCTTTCATGGCCGCGGTCGCTTCGTCGAGCATGCGGCGCTTGTCGATCATCTTGAACAGCGAGCCGCGCCAGCCTGGCTTCAGCAATTCGCGGGCGAGAAACAGGTTTTCGGCGATGCTCATCGCCGGCGCGACCGCGAGTTCCTGGTACACGGTCTCGATGCCTTGCGCGCGCGCGTCGAGCGGACTGCGGAACTTGACTGGTTTGCCGTCGAGCAGAATCTCGCCTTCGTCGGGCACCGTCGCACCGGAAAGCGCCTTGATCAGCGACGATTTGCCGGCGCCGTTGTCGCCGATCACCGCGAGGATCTCGCCGGGCAGCACTTCAAAATCGCAACCGTCGAGCGCGGTCACGTTGCCATAACGTTTGACGAGCCCGCGTGCTTGCAGAACCGGCATCGCGGCGGACGTGGAAGGGGAGGTGGAGGTCAGCATGACAAGGCTCCTGTGCGGGATCAACGGCCGCGGTGCGAGAGTTTATCGGCGGCGACCGCGAGAATCACGAGGATGCCGGTGATCAAGACCTGGTACACCGAGGACACACCGATCAGCGTCAGGCCGTTACGGAACACGCCGACGATCAGCGCTCCGAGCAAGGTGCCGACGATCGACCCGCGTCCGCCGAACAGACTCGTGCCGCCGAGCACGACCGCGGTGATGCTGTCGAGGTTCTCGGTTTGCCCGGCCTGCGGGTCGCCGACGCCGGTGCGCGCTACCGACAGCAGCGCGGCGATGCCATAGATCGCGCCGGCGAGCGTGTAGACGATCAGCAGAATCCGCTGCGACGACAGGCCCATCAGCCGCGCGGCCTCGGCGTTGTTGCCGAGCGCGTACAGATGCCTGCCGGGCACCGTGTCGCGCAGCACGAACCACGTGGCCAGATACATCAGCAGCGTCAGCACGGTGCCGTACGTGACTTCCGCCGGTCCGAGCCTGAACGTGCTGCCGAAGAACATGATCGCGTCGGGCAGGTTCGACACGCTTTCCGCGTTCGAGTAGATCTGCGTGAGCGCAAACGCGATGTTCAGCGTACCCAGCGTGACGATGAACGCGGGAAGCTTGATGCGTGTGATCAACAGACCGTTCAGTAAGCCGAACAATGTGCTGGCGCCGATGCCGCATAGGATTGCGAGAATGGGTGGCACGCCGAGCACGACCGCGAACTTGGTCATGATGATCGAGCCGAAGGCCATCACCATGCCGCAGGACAGATCGATGCCACCGGTCAGCACGATCAGCGTCTGGCCGATCGCGATGACCGCGACGACCATCGTCTGTTGCAGGATCAGCGACAGGTTCTGGAACGATAGAAAGCGGCTGCTCTGCGAAATAAAGAATGCACAGGCCAGCACCAGCGCGATCAACGGTCCGATTTCGGTCAGCGATGGCAGATGCTCGGAGAAAGACGGGCGCGGGCGGCCGGCGGGCGCGGAAGGGGTCGACATGATGGCAGTCCTCGGTACATGAGCGTGACGTGGAAGGTCACGCGGCGAATCAGATGGCGGCCCGCTTACGACGCGCAACGGGCCGCTGTGCAATGCGTGTTACTTGCCCCAGCAGTTATCGAGGCCGAACTTCGTGTCCTTGCTATCGACACCGGACATCGGTTTGTCGGTGATCAGCGTGACGCCGGTGTCCTGATACCCGGAGACCTTCTTGCCGGTCTTCGCGTAATCGACGCCGGCGCTGACGCCGAGCGAGGCCATCTTCAGCGGATACTGCTGCGAGGTCGCCGCGATCGCGCCGGCCTTCACATTGCGCACGCCTTCGCAGCCGCCGTCGATCGACACGATCATCACGCCCTTGTCCTTGCCCGCTGCCTTCAGCGCGCGATACGCGCCGGCCGCGGCCGGTTCGTTGATCGTGTAGACCACGTTGATATCGGGTGCCTTCTGCAGGCAGTTTTCCATCGCGGTCTGGCCTTTCGCCTGATCGCCGCGCGTGTCCTGGCTGCAGACGATCGACGCATCGCCTTCCTTGACACCGAAGCCTTCGAGGAAGCCGTTGTGACGCAGCACGCCGACCGACACGCCCGGTGCGAGATCGAGCGTGGCGATCTTCGCGGGTTTGCCGTTCAGCGCGGCCTTCGCATATTTGCCGATCAGCACGCCGGCCTTGAAGTTGTCGGTCGCGAAGAGGGCGTCGGTCGCGTCTTGCGGATCGGTCGGCGTATCGAGCGCGACGACCATCACGCCGGCCGCGCGCGCCTTCTTGATGCTCGGCACGATCGCCTTGGTGTCGCTCGGCGTGATCAGGATCGCTTTCGCGCCGGCCGTCATCATGTTTTCGATCGCGGTGACCTGGCTCGCGTTGTCGCCGTCGAACTTGCCGGCGGCCGTGATCAGTTTCGCGCCGTCTTTCGACGCGGTCGCGTCCGCGCCCTGGCGCATCTTGACGAAGAACGGGTTCGTATCGGTCTTCGTGATCAGGCCGATGACGGGCTGGTCGGCGGCCTGACTCGCGCTCGCGCACCACAGCGCCGCTGCCGCGGCACACATCGACACGATTGTCCTGACGACAGGACGCCTGTGGGAATTCAGATTCATGAGACGCTCCTCCAGTTATTGGCAACGACGTGTGAGACTGCTGATAGATCGAAACTGCAAAGTTGCTGGGTCGACGTTCGGCGATGACGCTTCGATTCGACGTGGTCCGAACGAAATCACCTAAATCACTTTGGTTGATTTAGTACAGCAGGCGCGCAGCCGATCGTCAAGGAAATGTGAAAGCGGAAATTTGCCGCGCGGCGCACCGCGTGCAGGCTGTAAGCCTTGCGTGGCAAGGCTTTGAAGGCGTGTTGCGGTGCGAAGCAGCGCGTTTGGGCTTCGGGAAAGTCCTGGATCGACTGAAAGCTATTTGAAGCCTGAGCGATGGCTTTTAAACACATTTCGCGGCACGTAACGCGCATTTTCGGGGTTCGCTGAATCCAGAGGCGAGGTCGCGGCGGAACGGCACTTGCTCGCGTCGACAGAACGTGAACCTGTCGGAGAGACCCATGCCTTCGCATTGGTGGCAGCGACGACTCGGCTCCCGCGCATCGCTGAGCGCCGCCGCGCTCGTGATCGGCGTTCTGTACGCGGGCAGCACGATGGTCACGCCGCTTTATCCGCTCTATCAACGCCGGTTCGGCTTGTCCGAGCTGACGATCACGCTCGTGTACGCGACCTACGTGATCGGCAACCTCGGCGCGTTGTTTTTATTCGGTCGCGTATCCGACCAGGCCGGCCGTCGATCGGTCACTTTGCTGGTGCTCGCAGCCGCGATCGCGAGCACGATGTGCTTTCTATTCGCCACGCATGCGACGTGGCTCTTCGTCGCCCGAGCGGCAAGCGGACTTGCGATCGGCGTCGGTGCCGCCACGGCGACCGCGTGGATCGCGGAATTGCACGCCGGCGCCGACAAGGCGCCCGCCAGCCGTCTTGCTGCGGCGGTCAATCTGGCCGGGCTCGGAGTGGGACCGCTGCTGACCGGACTGCTCGCGCAGTTCGCGCCCTGGCCGTTGCACACGGTGTTCGTCGTTTATCTGTTGACGCTTCTGGTCACCGCGGCGTTGGCGGCGCTCGCATGCGAAACCGTGCAGGAGCGCGCCCGGACGTTTGCACAGGTGTCGTTCGCGCCACGCATCGGCGTACCCGCGCGCTTGCGCGTGGCATTCGTCGTGCCTGCCGTCACCGCATTCGCGACCTTCGCGCTGCTCGGCTTTTTCGCGGCGCTGCTGCCCAATCTGATCGCGAACAGCATGCATCTGCACAGCCCCGCACTGAGCGGGGCGCTCGTCGCCGAACTGTTCGCCGCGAGCACGATCACCGTGATGGTCACGTCGAAACTCGCCGCCCGCACCGCGATGTTCAACGGTCTGTGGCTGTTGCCGCCGAGTCTGGCGTTGCTGCTGTGGGCGCAGGTCGCCGCGTCGATCGTGGTGCTGAGCGCGGCGACGGCGTTGTGTGGCATCGCAGCCGCGCTCGGGTTTCGCGGCAGCTTGCAGGAGGTCAACCGGATCGCGCCTGCGGACCAACGCGCCGAATTGCTATCGGCGTATCTGCTGTGCTGTTACACCGGCAACTCGTTGCCGGCGGTCGGCATAGCGCTGCTGTCGACCCGGGTCGGGCATTTGTGGGCCAACGTCGCGTTCGCGGCGGTGTCCGCGGGCTTGGCCTGCATTGCGTTGGCGGTCGGTGCGCGTGTGCCTCGTCACGCGAGTTGATGCGCGGCAAGCCGGCTGAGCGTCGGCGACTACACGTTGCGTCGTGGCTGCTACTGCCACATCAACGCGAGCGGGGCGCGGCCGTCGATGCGCGCACGACCAGTTTCGGCTCGGACGAAATCCGCATCGGCACGTGCGCTGGCACGTCCCCCACGGCGCGTCCAGCTTGTCCGTACGACGTCTCGATCAGCTCGCGCAGCAGTTCCACCGCAAGTCCCGCTACCTCGACCGTCGGTACTGCCACCGTCGTCAGCGCGGGACGCGACTCGCGCGCGAGCTGGATGTCGGTGATGCCGATCACAGACAGATCGTGCGGCACGCGCAGGCCGAGGTCCGCCGCCGCGTGCATCGCGCCGAGCGCGGGCAGGTCGTTGGTCGCGAAGATCGCACTCAGCTGCGGATCGGCTTCGAGCAGCGCGCGCGTCGCAAGGTAGCCGCCGTGGATCGTGTCGACCGCGTGCCGCACGCGATTCCTCGTCACGCCGACCGCACGCAACGCGTCGACGAAACCCTCGTAGCGCGCCGCGTGAATGCCCGACGCCTTGCTGCCGACGATCGCACCAAAGCGCCGATGCCCGAGTTCGAGCAGATGCTCGCCGGCCAGCTTGCCGGCCAGCCGGAAATCGACCGCGACGCACGGCAACCCGGGCGGCTCGCTGGGCCGCTCCCACATGCACAGCACGACTGGTGTGCCGCGCGCTTCGGTCTTGTGCAGATCGGCGAAATCCAGGTTCGCGTTGGTCACGAGCACACCTTCGGAAAGCGTGCCGGCGATCTGGTCGAGGTACGCGCGGCCACTCAGCGGATCCTCGTTCGTATTGCAGATGATCACGAAGTGGCCGCTCGCGCGCGCGGCGCGTTCGACCGCGAGCGCAAACTCCGGATAGAACGGATTCGCGATGCTCGACACCATCAGCGCAAGCGTCGGCGCGCGCCCTTCGGCGAGCGCGCGCGCGGCGAGATGCGGGCGATAGCCGAGCGCCGCGACCGCGTCGAGCACGCGTTGCCGCGTCGCTGCGCCGACGCGGCCGCGATTGCGCAGCACGTTGGACACCGTGGCAGGCGTGACGCCGGCATGACGCGCGACTTCGCTGAGTGTAGGCATGGTAAGGTCAGTATTTGGGATGGCTGTCCGGCATTTGCATCGCGGCGCGAGGCGCGGCAACATCTGCCCTCGAACCAAGTACAAAACGATATCGGAGACAGACCCAACGACCGCCTTGCGGTCGATTTTTTCGGTCACGCTGATTAAGCGCTTAATCTCCGACTTCGCGCCGATTAAATCACGGAGTCGATGCAATGGCGAGCATTTCGTTACGAGGCGTGCAGAAGGCGTATGGCGACGGTGCGCCAGTGATTCGCAACGTCGATCTGGACATCGGTGAAAACGAGTTCTGCGTGTTTCTCGGCCCGTCGGGCTGCGGGAAATCCACGCTGCTGCGCATGATCGCCGGACTCGAAGACGTGACCGACGGCGACCTGTCGATCGGCGGGAAGATCGTCAACGACGTGCCGGCCGCGCAACGCGGCGTCGCAATGGTGTTCCAGAGCTATGCGCTGTTTCCGCACATGAGCGTGTTCGAGAACATGGCGTTCGGCCTGAAACTCGCGAAGACCCCGAAGGATGAAATCGAGCGCAAGGTGCGTGAAGCCGCGCGCATCCTGCAACTCGAGGCACTGCTCGAGCGCAAGCCGAAGGCGCTGTCGGGCGGGCAGCGGCAGCGCGTCGCGATCGGCCGCGCGATCGTGCGCGAGCCCGGCGTGTTTCTCTTCGACGAACCGCTGTCCAATCTCGATGCAACCTTGCGCGGACAAACGCGCGTCGAGATCGCACGCCTGCATAAGCAGTTCGCGAAGGCGAGCGTGGTCTACGTGACGCACGATCAGATCGAAGCGATGACGCTCGCCGACAAAATCGTGCTGCTGCATTCGGGCAAGGACACCGAGCGCTACGGCAGCATCGCGCAGATCGGCGCGCCGCTCGAGTTGTATCACCGCCCGAAAAGCCGCTTCGTGGCCGGCTTTATCGGCTCGCCGCGAATGAATTTCCTGCCGGGCAAGGTGGCCTCGCTCGATGTGCAAGGCGTGCTCATCACGCTCGATCACACCGGCGAGGACGTGCGCGTGCCGGTCAGCAGCGCGGGCTTGCAGCCAGCGCAGCCGGTCACGCTCGGCGTGCGTCCCGAGCATCTGGAGTTCGTCGATGCATCGGCCGCGTCGCAAGACGGCGTGCTCGCGCGCACCGTATCGCTCGTCGAGCAGCTTGGCGAACACAGCTACGTGCACCTCGATCAACCCGGCGGGGCCGTGCTGATCGCGAAGGCGCCGGGCAACACGCGCCTGGCTCCAGGCGATCGCGCGAACTTGCGGGTGCCGCGTACCGCCTGTCATCTGTTTACCGAGGACGGCTTCGCGGCCGCGTCGCTCGAATCCGTCGAACACTACGCTTGAAGAACATTGGGGACACAGGGATGCGTTTAGGAGTCTGTTATTACCCGGAGCACTGGCCCGAGTCGATGTGGGAAGACGACGCGCGCCGGATGAAAGCGCTCGGCATCGAGCAGGTGCGAATTGCAGAATTCGCGTGGAGCCGCATCGAGCCGACGCCCGGCGAATACGATTGGGGCTGGCTCGATCGAGCCGTCGACGTGCTCGGCGCGGCTGGCCTGAAAGTCGTCATGTGTACGCCAACCGCGACACCGCCGAAGTGGCTGATCGATCGTCATCCGGATATCCTGCCGGTCGGCGCCGATGGACGCCCACGCGCGTTCGGCTCGCGGCGTCATTACGACTTCTCGTCGCCCGCGTATTTCGAGGCGTCGCGCCGTATCTGCACGGCGGTGGCCGAGCGCTACGGCAAGCATCCGGCGGTCGCTTTCTGGCAGACCGATAACGAATTCGGCTGTCATTACACGGTGGTCAGCTATTCGCCGGCCGCGGTCACACGCTTTCGCGAGTGGCTGAAGGCGCGTTATCAGACGATCGAGGCGTTGAACGAAGCATGGGGCACGGTGTTCTGGAGCATGGAGTACCGCGGCTTCGAAGAAATCGACGCGCCGGTTGGCACCGTGACCGAGGCGCATCCGTCGCATCGGCTCGACTACCGGCGCTTCGCATCCGACGAAGTGGCGCGCTACAACCGCATGCAGGTCGAGATCATCCGCGCGCATTCGCCGGGCCGGCCGGTCGCGCACAACTTCATGCAGCTTTTCGCCGAGTTCGATCACTACAAGGTCGCGGCCGATCTCGACGTCGCGACGTGGGACAGCTATCCGCTCGGCGCGCTCGAAGAACAGTGGTTCGCGCCGGACATCAAGGCGCGCTGGTTGCGTACCGGTCATCCGGATTTCGCGTCGTTCAATCACGACGTGTATCGCGGCATGTCGAAGCTGCCGCTGTGGGTGATGGAGCAGCAGCCGGGGCCGGTGAACTGGGCGCAGTGGAACCCGGCGCCGCTGCCGGGCATGGTGCGGCTGTGGAGCTGGGAAGCGTTCGCGCACGGCGCGGGCTGCGTGTCGTATTTCCGCTGGCGTCAGGCGCCGTTCGCGCAGGAGCAGATGCATGCGGGGCTCAATACGCCCGATAACCGGCTCGACGTCGGCGGCAATGAAGCCTCGCAGGTGGCATCGGAAATTCACAAGGTGCTCGCGGCGAATGCCGATGCGAATGCGTCGATTCGCTCGAAAGTCGCGCTCGTCTACGACTACGAAGCGAAGTGGCTGTTCGAGATTCATCCGCAGGGCGCGGATTTTCACTATCCGCGCTTCGCGTTCGAGTACTACTCGGCTTTGCGCGCGCTCGGACTCGACGTCGATGTCGTGCCGGCCGATGCATCGTTCGATGGCTATAGCCTCGTCGTCGTGCCGCCGCTGCCGGTGGTGCCCGACGATTTCGCCGAACGTCTCGCGCGCTCGGGCGCGCAAGTCGTGCTCGGCCCGCGCACCGGATCGAAGACGCGCGACCTGCGGATTCCGGCGAATCTGCCGCCTGGCGCATTGACGTCGGTGTTGCCGCTGCGGGTGTGGCGTGTCGAATCGATGCGACCGAACGTGACCGAAGCGGTAGTGCTCGAACAGCAGGGCGGTGCCGCCGATGGCTTCGCGCGACACTGGCGCGATTTCATCGACAGCGATGCATCGTCCTCATTCGACGTGCGCGCGCATTTCACGGACGGTCATCCCGCGTACGTGCGAAGCGGCGCGTTCCACTACCTCGCGAGCCTGTTCGACGACGCGTTGACCGTGCGCCTGTTCGCACGGATCGCGCAGGAAGCGGGCCTCGAAACCCAGGCACTCGGCGACAGCGTGCGCGTCAGCCGTCGCGGCGGACTGACCTATGTGTTCAACTATGGCGATCGAAGCCACACGCTCGACAATATTTCCGACGACGCATTCGTGATCGGCTCCCGGGAGGTGGCGCCGCAAGGGGTAGCGATCTACCGCTCGTGATAGAAGTCTGGCCTAGGCAATTCCACGCAGTCATTCGAAACAGAAGCGACAACGACGTAAAAACCATGGAATGAAGGAGACAGTCAGGATGAAACTGAAACCACGCAAGATTCTGGTGGCGCTCGCGCTGGCCGCGGTTGCCGCGGGGACCACGGTCGTCAGCACCGCTCAGGCGAGCACGCTCGCGATGAACATCGCTTTCAAGGGCGCGAGCCAGCGCGCGGTGTGGCAGCAGGTGGTCGACGAGTTCAAGAAGGCGCATCCCGGGATCGACGTGAAGGTGTCGTTCATCGACGAGGAGGCTTACAAGGTTCAGTTGCCGGGTTGGCTTTCGACTGTCGCGCCCGATATCGTCAACTGGCACGACGGCGAGCGTATGGCGTATTACGCGCAGCGCGGCCTGTTCGAGGATCTGACCGGCGACTGGCAGAAGAACGGCTGGAACGAGATGTATGCGTCGACGAAGGAAGCATCGTCGTACAAGGGCAAGCAGTATGCCGCGCCGACCGTGTACTACTCGTGGGGGATGTTCTATCGCAAGGACCTGTTCGACAAGGCCGGCATCAAGGGCGAGCCGAAAACGTGGGACGAGTTTCTCGACGCCGCGAAAAAGCTGAAAGCCGCCGGCATTACGCCGATCGCGGTAGCGGGCCGCGATGCGTGGACGCTGGCGGGCTGGTTCGATTACCTCGATCTGCGTCTGAACGGCAATGCGTTCCATCAGAAGCTGATGGCCGGCGAGATTCCGTACACCGATCCGCGCGTGAAGAAGGTCTATACGACGTGGAAGCAGCTGATCGACGACGGCTACTTCATCAACAATTCACTGTCCTACGATCTCGACGCGGTGCAGCCGTTCCTGTTCCAGGGCAAGGCCGGCATGATGCTGATGGGGACGTTCATTGCGGCGGGTTTCCCGGACAACGTGAAGCCGCAAATGGGGTACTTCCAGTTCCCGATCATCGACTCCAAGGTGCCGACCGCCGAGGATGGGCCGGTCGAATCGCTGCATATTCCGTCGAAAGCGAAGAACAAGGCCGATGCGCACACGTTCCTTGCATTCGTCGAGACGCCCGAGATCGGCGCGCAAATCGCAAAGGGACTCGGCTCGTTGTCGGCGAACAGCAAGTCGCCGGAGCCGGAAGATCCGATTTCGAAGATCGGCTTCCAGATCCTGTCGAATACGAAGGGCGGTATCGCGCAGTTCTACGATCGCGACATGACGAAGGAAATGGCCGACGAAGGGATGAAGGGGATGCAGCAGTTCGTCTCCGATCCGTCGAAACTCGACGACATCCTCGCGCAGCTCGAGCAGACGCGTCAGCGTATCTACAAGAAGTGAGCGGCGGCGGCCGCAAGGCCGCTGTCCGACGCATTGCGTTGTATCAGATCGGATCGGGAGATTGATCGTGTCGCATTCCGTCAGCCGTCATAGCGTCGACGGTCCTGTTGAATCCGGTGGGCCGAGCTTGCCGGCGCCGGGCGGGGCGCTGGGCGGCGCACCCGTCGCGTCGCGCCGGCGCGGCCCGACGCCGACCGCGCGGCGGCAGCGCCGCGCCGCGTTCCTGTTTCTCGCGCCGGCCTGTTTCATGGTGGCCGTGTACGTGGTGTGGCCGATTCTCTCGACGATCCGCCTGAGCTTCTTCAACTGGGACGGGATGACCGAGCCGACCTTCATCGGTCTCGCGAACTATATCGAGCTGGTCCATACGCCGACGTTCTACACGGCACTGAGAAACAACCTGATCTGGCTCGTACTGTTTCTGCTCGCACCGCCAATGGGGCTCGCCGTCGCGCTGTATCTGAACCAGGCGGTGGCCGGTATCCGCATCGTCAAGTCGCTGTTTTTCGCGCCGTTCGTGTTGTCGGGCGTGGTGGTCGGACTGATCTTTTCGTGGTTCTACGATCCGACCTTCGGCCTGCTCGCGATGATGCTCGGCCGCGGCGTGCCGGTGCTCGGCGATCCGCGCTATGCGACCTTCGGCATCGTGTTCGCGGCACTGTGGCCGCAAACCGCGTATTGCATGATTCTTTATCTGACCGGCTTGACCACGTTGAACGCCGAGCAGATCGAAGCCGCGCGAATGGAAGGCGCGCAGGGGTGGTCGATGCTGTGGCATGTGATCCTGCCGCAGTTGCGGCCCACGACGTTCATGGCGATCGTCGTGACGATCATCGGCGCGCTGCGCAGCTTCGATCTGATTTCGGTGATGACGGGCGGCGGTCCGTTCGAAAGCTCGACGGTGCTTGCCTACTTCATGTACGACCAGGCAATCAAGTATTACCGCATCGGCTATTCGGCGGCGATCGCGGTGGTGCTGTTCGGCATCATGCTCGTGTACATCGTCTATCACCTGCGGCGGATGCTGCGCGCCGAGCAATAAGGAGCCGCTGATGTTTCCGATTCCGATCGACAAATGGAAGCCGGCCACGCGCCGTGCATACAAACTGACGTTGCCGATCGCACTCCTGATCTGGCTGCTGCCGATGATCGCGGTGCTGATCACGTCCGTGCGTTCGACCGAAGAACTGAGCGAGGGCAACTACTGGGGATGGCCGAAGCACTTCGCGATGTTCGACAACTATCGCGAGGCGTTGACGACGTCGCCGATGCTGCATTACTTCTGTAACAGCGTGCTGATCACGGTGCCTTCGGTAGTGGGCTCGATCGCACTCGCGGCGATGGCGGGCTTTGCATTGGCAATCTATCGCTTTCGTGGCAATTCGACGTTGTTCGCGACGTTCGTCGCGGGCAACTTCGTGCCGATCCAGGTGTTGATGATTCCGGTGCGCGATCTGTCGTTGCAACTCGGGCTGTTCAATACCGTGAGCGCGCTGATTCTGTTTCATGTGTCGTTCCAAACCGGCTTTTGCGCGCTGTTTCTGCGCAACTTCATCAAGCAGCTGCCGTTCGAACTGGTCGAGGCGGCGCGCATCGAAGGGGCGAACGAATGGACCGTGTTCTTCAGGATCGTGCTGCCGCTGATTCGTCCTGCGCTCGCGGCGTTGGCGATCCTCGTGTTCACGTTCGTGTGGAACGACTATTTCTGGGCCCTCTGTCTGACGCAAGGCGATGACGCCGCGCCGATCACGGTCGGCGTGGCCGCGCTGAAAGGGCAGTGGACGACCGCGTGGAATCTCGTTTCGGCGGGATCGATTCTGGCGGCGCTGCCATCGGTGATGATGTTCTTTGCGATGCAGAAGCATTTTGTCGCGGGACTGACGTTCGGCGCGACGAAGGGGTGAAGATGTTGGCGCGTGGCGATGCTGCGCAGAGAAGGGTTGCCCGCGCAAGCGGGCTTTTTTTCGTGCTCGATTGCTGCCCGCCCGCTGGCTTATCCATCAACACGTGAACGATTTCCACTGACGCGGAACGTTCTACCGCATATTGCTTGAAGAGTTTCCGATTGGATTCGAGCGCGGATTCGGCCGCGCACAATACCGCACCTTAACAACGCAACTTCTGCTACCGGTATTGCTGCTACCCCTATCTCTGGTTTGTCGAGGTCATGGCCCGTGCGAAACATTCGCTGGGAAAACCAGGTCACGGCCGCAAATTCACCCGCTCGCCGTCCATCGGATAAGATACGGCCCGCCATGCATTTTTAGAACGGAAGGAGTGGTTTCAAATGATCGAACCGAGCAACGCTTTCAAGGAAAATCTCGCCAGAATGCCGGCAATCGACGGCATCGCACGCATCGATCTGGTCAACGGCAGCGGTGCCGTGGTCGCTAGCATCGAGAACAAACCGGGCAAGCAGGGCTCGCTCGCGGTGTACAACTACCTGCGCGGCGCGTTCGGCACGCTCGACGCGAAGGCGGCCGAACACGGCCTCGCGCTGTTCGCCGAGCATACGGCCGACGCGCGCAACCGTCCGGGCGCCCATCCGAACGTCGATCACCTGCTGGCGATTGCCGCCGGCGGCGAGGCATTGCGCATCGACGTGGTTCCGGCAGCTTAAGGCCGCTCGAGTCTTTTCCGCTTCCACAAGCTAGACGTTTTCCTACCGCTGTCGCAAATTCCGACGCCCCGGCGACGGGATTTGCGGCCTGCCAGCGCTGATTGCCCGGTAAAAACCCTCGTTTTTCTCGAACCCCCCGGATTAGCTTCAGATTCGGCTTCTGTTCGGCGAATTGAAACGCCGGGGGGCGGCGCACACTGAGTTCGTCCCGTCGCGTATACCGCGCTTTTCCGTCAGGAGCCCCGGATGTCTTCCCGTCACAACAAACCCCGCCGGTTCGACGCCGACCTGCCTGAACTCACCACCTCGGAATGGGATCAGCCGACGCTGGGTCCTGACGACCTCGCAATGCGCGAACTGCAACGCGGTTCCGAAGCTATCCTGCGTCTCGCCACCCAGGCACACGCGGCCGTCGCCCGAAGCGACGAAGCGGGTGCGCAAGCCGCGCGCCAATCGCTCGAAACGCAGCTGACGTTCACCACCGCCCTGATCGATGAGCTGCTGTTCGGTGCGCCCGAGCGCTCCACGCTGCATTGACGGCGAACGCGGCAGCAAACACAGTACTAACCCGCAGTCCCGAAGTTCCGGAAGCTGACATGAGCGCTTTGACCGTCTTTCTTTGCATCTGGGCCATGGTCGCGTTTTGCGCGGTCCTGTTCATCCGCGGCGCGAGTCCGCGCGTCGAGCGTGAGGTACAACAGCCGCGCGCCCGCCCGTCGCGCTATGCGATCGCCGAGTGACGCGCACGTCCGACGACGCCGAATCAACGGGGTAACATGAAGAGCACCGGCGCCACTGCCGGCCGGCACCGACGATGTTCCCCCCGGAGGTTCTCGTATGGACACACATTCGATTCTCGGCATGCTGCATGCCGAAGAGGCTTTGCTGGTCTCCATCGTGCGGTCGCTGCCTGACGACATCAAGCGCAAAATCGCCAACGATTTTCACGAGCAGGCGGAACTCGCCGAAAGCTCGCATCTGAATCCCACCACGAACCGCGAAACGAGCGACGCATTCAAGGCCCATGTCCGGCGTCTGTCGAACATGCTTGCTTCGTTGTCTTGACTCGGCCGCGATCTGTCGCGCGATCTGAAAGCTGGCGACCGCGTGAGCGCCGTCTTCGACACCAGTAGCGGCAACGGCAAAGACGCAGCGCGCGAACCGCTCGCGGTGCGCATCGTACGAGGCTCGACCGCGCACGACGTGTTCCTTCACAAGAATCCGCAAGGTCAACCGCTCTACTACTCGAAAGACGGCGTCAGCACGGGCCCGCGTTCGAGCGACCTGCCGCAGAAGAAGGCGCTTGCCGCCGATGAATTGCGGCAGTTCGAGTTGCGGGTCGCGCAATTGACCGCGCTGCTGTAAGCCATTTGTCGTCTCAACTTTGCGACAGACCGGTCCGCGTGACCCAGGTACTCTTTCGTCGCATCGCGCTCCGGCGATCGTGGCCGATACGTGTCGCAAACCTTGACCTGTCAATCCGCGTTCGGGTATTCCCGCGCGCGTCGAACGACGTGTGCGCACAAGCACGAACTCGTCGGAACATTCGCGCGGCGTTTCATTTCCGATGCATTGCGTGCGATCAGGGCCGCCTCAAAGTGCATCGGTACGCATCCGTCCATACGTGGCAACGCTTTGTCCCAGCATGGCATAGCCGTTGCAATAAGTCCGGCACAAGAACTACACATGTTGCAGCCGGAATTTCACGCAGTGAATAAATGCCGACGGCAGCAAACGTCTTCGCGATTCGCGCTCGGGGAGCTTGGCGCAACATGCGAAGTACGGCGGGGCCACCACCAAACGGATGTCGACAAACAACGACGACGCAAGCGGACGATACGGCTGTATTTAACGTCCGCTCGCGATCGTGACGGCGTGAAGCGATGACCCCGCCATTTTTTCCGTGCTTGCGGGTGCAGCCGAATGCGCGGCGGCCCGAGCGAAAGGGCGCTTGCGCGCGGACCAGCGGACTGCGAAGATCATGCTAACGCTCCTCTACACGGTATGCAGCCGCTGCATCAGGGAATGCCATGTTAGCGTCGAGTCCGTTTCCGGCATTGCTGCACCACGCGAGCCTGTGGCTGCAAGGCTATGCGCTCGTGCTGGTCATGATGGGACTCGGCGCGTTGCTCGAGCGCCGCTGGCCGGCCGCATTGCTGCAATCGCGCGCGGGGCAGCGTCTGAACATGGCGTACGCGGGCCTGTATCTGGCGTTGGTTGAAGCCACGAAGCCGCTGACCGCGGCCGCCAGCGTCGCGATCGTGAATGCATTCGGCGGCGGCATGGTGGTGCTGGTGTCGCACGGGTGGGGCGCGCTCGCTTCGTTCGTGATCGTACTGTTGACGATCGATTGCCTCGAATACGCGTTTCATCGCTTGCAGCACACGTGGCCCATCTTGTGGAAGCTGCATTCGCTGCACCATAGCGCGGTGGATTTCAACGTGACGATCACGTTGCGGCATCACTGGATCGAAGTGCTCATCAAGGGCTGCCTGCTTTATCCGCTCGTCGGCGTACTGTTCAAGGTCGAGCCGTGGATCGTCGGTGCGACTTCGATCGTGTTCATGTTCGGCAACTACTTCGCGCATCTAAATTTGCGTGTGGACCTCGGCCGCTACGTCACGTGGGTCAACAATCCGCAGTATCACCGTTTGCATCACTCGATTCGCGCCGAGCATCTCAATCACAACTTCACGCAGCTATTGCCGATGTGGGATCACGTGTTCGGCACGCGCTGGGTGCCAGCGAAACACGAGTGGCCCGCCACCGGTCTCGACGATGGCACGCAGCCGAGCTCACTGCTCGGCGCGTTCAGCTGGCCATTGGGTCAGCATGCGGGACGCGATGCGTTACGCGTTCGCAAGCCGCTTGCCGTGCTCGACAAGAAAGCGAAATAGCACTGGCTAAGCGGGTTGCGCGCCGCGCACCGCCTTGCCGCCCAGCAGCGACACGATCAGCGTGGCCATGACGAGCACACCCAACGCCGCGCGCAAGCCGAGCACGCCGGCGCCGAAACCGATCAGCGGCGGCCCGACCAGAAAGCCCGCATAGCCGAACGTGGCCGCCATCGACACGCCGATCGCCGGCGTTGCGCTCGAACGGCCCGCCGCGCTGAAAATCACCGGAACGATATTCGCGAGACCGATGCCGACCATCGCGAAGCCGACGCAGGCGGTCAGCACCGTCGGCAGGCTCAGCACCAGCGCGAGTCCGGCGAACGCGATCAGACCGCCGAGCGCGACGACCTTGCTCGAGCCGAAGCGTCGCACCGACGCATCGCCTGCGATCCGGCACGCCGCCATCGAAAACGCGAACGCGGAGTAGCCGATCGCGGCAATGCTCGCTTCCTGGTTCAACGCGGAGCGCAGGTACACCGCGCTCCAGTCGGCTACCGCGCCTTCCACGAGCATGCACATGAACGCGAGCAGCGCCAGTTTCATCACGCCGCTGTCGGGCCATGCGAAGCCGCTCGACGCGGCGGCCGCGCGCGGACCGATATCGCGTAGCGCAAACCATGCAGCGAAAATGATCAGGGCCGCGATGAACAGATCGGGGACGAGCAGCCCGCCCAGGACGCCGACGCCGCCTTTCTGCAGCATCGCGCCGCTCGCCGCGCCAAGCAGGCCGCCCGCGCTCCACGCGGCATGAAACGACGACATGATCGGCGCGCGCCAGCGTGTTTCGATCGCGCTCGCATGTCCGTTCATCGACACGTCGAGCGCGCCGTTCGACGCGCCGAGCGCAAACAGCACCACGCACAACGTCAGCATGCCGGGCGCGACCGCGGGCAACGGCAGCGCGATCGCGAATGCCGCGCCGAGCAGCGCGGTGGCGCGGCCGCTGCCGACGCGCGGCGCGAGCTGTCCCGCGAGCGGCATCGCAACGATGGCGCCGAGTGCGAAGCAGAACAGCGCGATGCCGAGCGAGGTGTCGCTGAGCGCCAGGCTTTCCTTGATGCGCGGCACCTCGACAGCCCATGCGCCGATGCCGAAACCGTTGGCGAGAAAGACGGCGAGCGTCGCGATGCGTTCCCTGGCGAGTGAGTTCATGGGCGTGCCACCATCACGTTATCGCAGACGGCCTTGAGGCTCGCGATACGCGCGCCCGGTACGTCCGCTTCGACGAACAGATAATCGACCGACGAAGCCGGCGCTACCGCGAACGGCGCCGCCGTGATCAGCTTTTCCGAGGTCAGCGCGATGGCGATCTGGCCGCTCGCTTTGACCATCGCGCGTTTCAGTTCTGCATCTTCAGCGTGGAATGCGGCGACGCCTTCGTCGGGATCGAAGGCGCAGGCGCCGAGAAAACAGAGATCCGCGCGGATCTGCTGGACCTGCAGCAGCGCGGTCGCGCCGAGCGAGCCCGCTGCGCCCCCGGCGATGCGGCCGCCGATCAGTATCACGTCGATCCCGGGTCGGTTCAGCAGCCGCGCGCACGCGTCGGGCGAATTGGTGACGACGGTCAGGCCGGCGTTGTCGGGCAGCGCCGCCGCGATCGCGACGTTCGTCGAACCCGCGTCGAGCAGCACGATCTGCTTCGGACGAACGATCGACACGGCCGCCGCGGCAAGGCGTGCCTTGCGATCGACGGCCTCGTGCATGCGCAGCGCCGCGGGTTTGTCTGCTGGCGACATCAGCAGCGCACCGCCATACACCCGCTTGCAGTGGCCTTGATCCGCGAGATCGCGCAGATGGCGACGCACCGTGTGCTCGGAGATCTGCAACTCGGCGGCAAGCTCGGCCGCGAGCACGCGACCATGCGTGCGCAATCGCTCCAGAATCAGCGCTTCGCGCTGCTCGGGCAGTAGCCCGTTGATCGCTTCTTCCCGGGTTCGCTGCATGGGTCTCGTCTCCGTTTCGGTGCAAACCGATCATAAACGAGCAAAATGTATCGTAAACGCTTGTGAAGCGCAAGCGGAGCCTGACGCGGCTTGCCTTGGCTTCAGGCGACTTCGTTCAATTCCGGTCGCGAGCCACGGCCGAAAACCAGCCGGTCGAGCAGCCACACCGCGACGAGCGTCGCGCCCATCAGCGGGAACACGACGCCGAGCAGCACGAGGCCGGCTTTCCAGCCACGCATCGGCGGCGCGGCGCGCTCGCGCGACGGCGCGCCGAGCGAGCGTTGCGGCCGGCGTTTCCACCACATCACGAAGCCGCTCACAGCGAGCGCGGCAAGGCCGAGCGAAATGGCCGCGCACAGTATCTGATTCGCGACGCCGAAGTAGCGCCCCATATGCAGCGACGTGCCGTACGACACGGCCTTCGCGATCGCCCCGTAATCGCCGTAGCGAATGTCCTTCAGGATCGCGCCGCTGTATTGGTCGACGTACAGCGTGCGTTCGTCTCGCGGATTCGCGGGGAACCAGGAAAGTGTGTAGACGCCGGTTGCGGAATTCGGCAGCACGATGCTGTAGCCGTCCGAGATGCCGAGCGACGCGGCGAGCGCAACGATATGACCGATTGACAGAGGCTGTGCCGCGTCGCTGTTCGAGGAAGAGGGCACGCTGGAGTTGCCCGCGGCCCACGGCGTCAGCGGCAACGGCAGATCGTCCATCACCATGCCGGGCATCGAGTCCATGTCGGCATGCGTGGCATGCGCGCTCGTGCCGCTCGCGTGGTCGGCCTGGTCTGATTGGGCTCCTGGCACGATGGAGCGCAATGGCAAACCGCCCCACGCGCCCGGCGGCGCGCCCAGCTTCGTCGCGGTCGCAAACGCCTTGAACTGCTTGCCCCATGAGCCGGTCCACGGCAGACCGGTACATACGAACGCCAGCGCGCCCAGCGCGAGCCAGATGCCGATCACCGCGTGAAGACTTTTCCATAGCGGACGTCCTTTCAGCGCGAGGCGCGGCAGCAGCACAGCGCGCGCGGTCGTTTTGCCGCGCGGCCACCATAGCGCGATGCCGGTGCCGATCATCACGAGCGTCCAGCATGCGGCCAGTTCCATCAGCAGCTCGCCGGGCTTGCCCAGCAGCAGCTTGCGATGAATCATGCGATCCACCTGCATCAAGCGACGCTCGACGCTCAGCGTGCCCAGCACATCGCCGTTGTATGGATTCAGATAGACGCTCTGCTGCGTGCCGTCCGCGAGCCGGAACACGAATTCGGCGCTGCGTTGCGGATCGCGTGTGATCACGGCGGTCGTCGCGACCGAGCCGGGCGGCATCGCCGCGCGCGCTCGCGCGAGCAGCACGCTGTCGGGCAGTCTCGGCACCGCTTGCGGTGCGACGACCATGTGCTGCCGATACAGCAGCGGTTCGATTTGCGGCTGGAAGCAATACAGCGTGCCGGTGATGGCGAGCACGAGCGGAAACGGCATCACGAAGAGGCCCGCATAAAAATGCCAGCGCCACAGTGTTCTATAGCCTTGATGTGCGGGGCCGCTGGCGGCGGCAGCGGCCGTACTGTTCTGCGCGCGTACGGGTTCGGCGGTTGGAGTCGTGGACATGAAATCCTCGTCGGGCAAATGGGGCGATGGGTTACTCAGAGATGCAGCTTCGCTTCCACATAAAACGTGCGGCCCGGATACGGGTGGTAGACGAAGTAGCGCGCGTCGAACAGGTTGTCGACGCCGATGCCGAGTTCGCTGAGCTTCGTCGGCTTGAACGTGAACTTCGCGTCGGCGACCGTGTAGGTGCTGGTGCCGCCGAACACGTTCGGGTTCGTGTCGGTATTCGTCAGCGTGTTGTACTGACGGCCCGAGTAACGCGCGGCGAGCGTCAGCGCCGCTCGCGCGTCGAAGCGATACGTCGCGGCAAGATTCGCGCGCCACAGCGGAATGCGGTAAAAGTACTTGCCGACCGAGGCCGGATTCTGAGCGTTTTCGAGGATCTTCGACTGCGTGTACGCGACGCTCGCGAGCAGATCGAGTCCGCGCACGAACACGTCTTCGCCCGAGTAGCTCGTTTCGACGCCGCGCGAGCGAACCTTGCCGATGTTCTGGAAGTTCGTCACGTTCGGGATCACGGTGGTGTCGGTCTGACTGAAGATCGTGTTCTTCACGTCGTCCTGAAACAGCGACAAGCGGAACACGCCATTCCAGTGCGCCCATTCGGCGCTCAGTTCTTTCGACAGATCGTCCTCGGGCTGCAGATGCGGATTGCTGTTCACGATCGCGGAGCCATTGATTTGCCCCTGGAACAGTTCGCTCGCGGTCGGAAAGCGCAAAGCGCGACCGATCGACGCGCGTAAAGTCAAATCGTCGCTGGCATCGAACGACAGCGACGCCTTCGGCGAAAAGTGACGCTGGCTGGCGTCGCTGTACGCGATCGTCGCGCCGGGCAGCGACTGCGCGCCGTCGTAGGCTTGCCAGTCTTCATAGCGCACGCCGTAGACGAGCTTCCAGCGCGGCAGAAAGCGCCATGCGTCCTGCGCGGGTGTTGCAACCAAAGCCGGCACGAAAGCAGGCACGAGCGCGGGCCAACGAACGGAACGGCGAGCCGCGCGATGAGCGGAACAGACAGCGTCACGACGGACGCAAAAAGACAGCCTTCGCAGCGCGAAGTTGAACATGAGCGTTTCCTCGATGCATTGAACAGGCAGTCGCAGGCTTCGTCGACATGAGCGACGAAGGCGCGATCAGAACCGGCAGCGATCAGGAAACGACAGGTGGCGCGCGCGGACGTCCCGACGGGAACGCGCCCAGCGGCGTGAAGCGGGTGGACAGCGTGGGCGGCGCGGTGCCGGCCAGCGGCAGCGCGGCCGGCGGCTCGGCGGCGGCGAGCGTCGGCATCGCGACGTGATGTTCGAGCAGATGACAGTAGCCGCAGGCACCGAATGCATCGTCGTGGCTCAGATGCACGGAGGCGGGACTGGTTTGAGCGACGACGCTCGCATCGCTGATATCGCTCGCGCCGCTCGGATGAAGCGCCGAACACAGCACGGCAATCGGCTCGTGGCCGCGGCTCGATTCGAGCAACTGACTGATGAGCGGCGCGAACACGCCGAGCCACATGGCGACGAGGCCAAGCCATGCGGTCAGGCGGTTGCGGGAGCGTCGAGTCATGAGCGTCGAAGAAAAGACGGGGGCGATTCTAGCATCACCACGCGATCCTCTCATTCGTAGTGTCAGGTATAGCGCCGTGGTATCCGCACACGCTGCGTCTGTTCCGGCGCGCGCCAGGGGAAGACTGGGCGAGCTCGGTCCAGCGCGTGCGGCAGGCGTGCGTCGAGCGATTCGGCGGCGCGCTATGACGCCTCGGTGAGCTGCATGTGATACAGGCCCCACGGCGAGAGTTCGAAGCGGTCCTTCAGCGGCTTGGCCGCGAGTTCGGGAATCTGATCCGCGTCGTAGATCGCCCATAACGGCCCCACGCCACCGAGCGCCAGCGGCTTGCCGTCCATTTGCGTCGCGACGATGAAGTGATACTCACGCACCTTGTCGAGCGTCGTCTGCACCGCGTAGCCGTCGACCGCGTGCATGACGATTTGCGTGCTGCCTGCATCCGGTGCGCCGATATGCGCGAGCACGTCGGTCAGCAGCGGGCCGCTGAACGTATGCAGGTGCGCATCGTATTCGATCGTCGGATGGATCGTCACGGATTTCATGCTGGCGAGCAACGGCAGATCGACGCCATACGCTTGCGAAAACTTCACCTGGTGCTTCGCCAGCAGTTGATCGAAAGCCGGATTGAGCGCGCCGCGATTGCTGTTCCTGATCGCACCGGAGATCGTCAGGAGAACTGGAGACGGCGCGCATTCGGCATGCTCGCGCTTTGCGCCGAATGCGGGCGCGACCGCCGCGCCCAGCACCGTGGCGCTGGTCAGGAACTGGCGTTTGTTCATTACGTTTTCTCCGGGTGTCGATGAGGCTTGGCGTGGTGACTTGAGCGCTCTTTTATTGTCGGAGAATTGCCGCCGAAGATGATACGGCGATGCTTCATTTACACGTCGTTCGCTATGCTCTTTCCGCATGCGATTCACGGCGGAACTGGCACGCTTCGTTGCGCGGTGATCCAGCACGGTGCATGTCTTCGCAGGTTTGTGAAGAAGTGCTACTCACGCGCATCTCATTCATCGGCTTCGAAGAAGCGGGCGGCATACTAAGTGCGGCATTGGCCGCGAAGGGCGCGCAGGTGTCGATGTTCGACCTGCGGCGCGATGCACTGCGAGATAAGGCGTGCGCGGCGAAGATCCGCGTCGCCGACACGCTGTGGCGCGTTTTTCGACAGCCTGCCGGACCTGGACAGAAACAGTTGAGCAAACTGATCGATGGCAACGCTCAGGTCGCGCCGATGCTGACCGTGCGCGTCACATCGACGACCGACAGTCGGATCGCGTCGATCAATGCCCGCGCGGCCGGCGATGGCGTACCCGCCGCGCGCATCGTCAGGCCGATCTCGCGCCGCGTGTTGTGCAGCGGTACGTCGAGCACCACCAGTTGCCCGGATTGAACCTCGTGATGCAGCTGCTGCGCCGACAACGCCGCCGCCATGTCGGTGCCGAGCAGCAGCCCGCGAATCACCGCGAGGTCGGCGGTCTCGACGGTCGGCAAAGGCGGCTTCACTTTCATCCGCCTGAATTGCGTTTCGAACAGCGCACGCGCCGGCGCGTTGCTGCGCGGCAGAATCCATTGCGCGTCGCGCAGACCCATGATGGTCAGATTGTGCACTTGAGTCAGCGGGTGAGCGCGGCGCACCAGCACCACCATGTTTTCCGACATCAGCCGCTCGTTTTTCAGGCCGCTCGTCGCGTCGTTGTCGCGCAGCGCGCCGAGAATGAAGTCGATGTCGCCGGCGCGCAGACCGGCCACCAGCGTCTCGTACGCGCTTTCGTCGGTGACCACCCGCACGCCGGGATTTTCCGAGGTCATTCGCGCGATCGCCTTCGGCAGGATCAGCGTGCGTCCGAGCGGCAACGCGCCGACCGTCACCGAGCCCTGAATCTTGCCGTGCAATGCGGCGATATCGTCGGGGATGTGCCGTAGTTCGTTCAATGCGCGGCGTACGTGCAGCAGGAACGTTTCGCCCTCGGCCGTCAGCAGGATGCCGCGCGGGCTGCGATGGAACAGGCTCAGTCCCGAGCCGCTTTCGAGTACGCGGATCGCGGTGCTCACCGCGGGCTGACTGATGCCGAAGGTTTTTGCCGCGCTCGGCATATGCCGATGCCGCGCGAGCGCCGCGAACAGTTGCAGCCGCCGCGTATTGAGCAGGTACGCGGGCAATGCGCCCTCCGATACGGGCCGGCGGCGCGTCTGTCGCGCGGCGCACCATTGCGCGAGCTCTTCGAGTTCGGCGAAGATCCGCTCGCAGCGGTGCAGCACCGCGCGGCCGACCGGCGTGGGCAGCATGCCCGAAGGACCACGATCGAACAGCGGCACGCCGAGCGCCGACTCGAGTTCCTGCACGGAGCGCGTGACCGCCGACTGTGCGCGAAACAGCGCGGCCGCCGCGCGTGTCGCGCTGCCCATGTCCGCGACGAGCCGGAAGGCGCGCAATTGCGCGAGATTGAGCAGGTCCTTGCTGCTGACCGACAGCGGCGCTTTGGCGGCCGCCTGGCTGGCTTCGGCGGAAAGTGCGTCGTTGCTCATGCCGCGCCCGCGATCAGATGCAACGATGGCAGCGACAAATTCAGACTTTCCTTCGAGATATGCGTGTGCTCCTTCATCAACGCATCGACGCGCGCGCCTTCGCCTTGCTTCAGCGCGTCGACGATCGCGTGATGCTGGCGATGCGCGTACATCAGCATCATGAACTGACGCTCGCGCGCGGCTTCGTCGAACGCGATCGTGGACGGCGACACGAACGGCACCTTGTCGTTCAGGCTGAGCGCGGCCGTGATCGCCTGGTTCTGCGCCGCTTCGACGATCAGCGCATGAAAGCGGCCGTTCATATGCGCGTAGCGCACGTCGTCTCCTGGCTTCAGATGCTTTTGCTCGAAGATTTCGTCGCCTTCGCGCAGGCATTCGTCGAGCGCGGCGGCGAGCGCCGGGCTCACGCCGTTTTCGGCGACCGAGCGCGCGGCGAGTCCTTCGAGCACGCCGCGCACGTCGATCGCATCGAGGACGTCACGCACGCTGAAGCGGCGCACCACATAGCCGCGCGAGCCCGAACGATCGAGCAGGCCTTCCGACGACAGCACGCTCAACGCATAGCGCAGCGGCGTGCGCGACACGCCGAGCCATTGCGCAAGCTGCGCTTCGACGAGCCGCTGCCCGGGCGACAATTCGCCCGACAGGATCTTCTCGCGTAAGGTCTGCACAATCGCTTGCTGGGTCGTCTCGTTCATCGTTTCGTCGCTCGTCGGAAGCACCGCAGTATAGCCACGCGTGCAGCACCGCTCCAAGCCTTGAAAAAGTGCGTTGCGAGTTGTTTTCCGGGTCATCTGTTTTATTTATCGCGTGCCGGAGCGAGAGGAGGCCGCGGAAGGCACGCCGCACGGGCTTGGGATACCGAGGGAGCCCTGCGCGGCGTGGGTCGCGGCGGGGTTCATCGGCTCGCCGGGCGCCCGCATGCCGGGTTTTTACCCATCATTCCGGCACAACTCGAGGTATACCCGTACTTCACGTATCGAGGCACAATTTCTATCTTTGTATCCCAAGACGGTCGCGGTGACTAGCGCGGTAACCCAGGCGACCTATCCGATTGGCAGCAGCACGAAGTGACGGAAGAGAACGAATATGGCAAGGATCATTGGTGGTATCGGCACGTCCCATGTACCCACGATCGGGTTGGCGTACGACAAGGGCAAGCAGAATGAACCGGCATGGGCGCCGATGTTCAAGGGTTATGAACCGGTGGCGCAGTGGCTGGCCGAGCAGAAGCCCGACGTGATGGTGATGTTCTACAACGATCACGCGAACAGCTTTTTCTTCGATTGCTATCCGACCTTCGCGCTCGGCGTGTCGCCCAATCACGAATTCGCCGATGAAGGCGCGGGCAAGCGTCCGCTGCCGGACATCGCCGGCCACCCGGATCTGGCGATTCATATCGTCGAGCAACTGGTTGCCGACGAGTTCGATCTGACCGTCTTCCAGGACCGCGCGCTCGATCACGGCGTCAATTCGCCGCTCTCGCTGATGCTGCCGCATCAGGGCGGCTGGCCGTTGTCGCTGGTGCCGCTCGAAGTCAACGTGCTGCAGTATCCGCTACCCACCGCGAATCGCTGCTACCGGCTCGGCCAGGCGCTGCGTCGCGCGATCGAATCGTTCGAACAGGATCTGAAGGTCGTGGTGGTCGGCACGGGCGGGCTGTCGCACCAGGTGCATGGCGAGCGCAGCGGCTTCAACAACACCGAATGGGACATGGAGTTCCTCGACCTGATCGTCAACGATCCGGAGCGTCTTGCCAGGATGAAGCACGTCGACTACGTGCGCCTCGGCGGCGCGGAAAGCGTCGAGACGATCATGTGGCTCGCGATGCGCGGCGCGCTCGGCCAGAAGGTCCGCGAGTTGCATCGCAGCTACTACCTTGCGACCAGCACCGCGATGGCCGTGACGATCTACGAAGGAGAGGTGGCGTAATGAATCCGCAACTGGTTGGCGTCGAAGAATTGACCGGCACGTATCCGTTCGATATCCGCCAGAGCATGAAGGCGATGCGCCTGAACCGCTTTTTCTGGCAGATGCGCGAAGCGTCGGCGCGCTCGCTGTGGCTCGAAAATCGCACCGCCGCTTACGATGCGGCCGGCCTGACGCCGGAAGAGCGCGCGCTGGTCGACAATACCGACTGGATCGGTCTGATCCGCTATGGGGTGTCTTTCTTCGTGCTCGAGAAGTTCGCGCGCGTGGTGAAGATCACCAATCTCGGCGTGTACGCGAGCATGCGTGGTGAAACGCTCGAAGAGTTTCTGAAGACCCGCCAGGTACCCGACGCCGTTTAAAGGCCGGGCATCGAAGGCGCGCAACGAAGCAGCACTGTCCGCTGGGCATTCCGATTTGAAGTTCCGATGTGTAGTCCATTTCGAGGAGAGTAGAGATGGTCGGCAAGTTCGGCGTCAGCGAAGGGGATTTGGACCGGCGGCTAAGACTCGCGGAGTCCGGTGCACTGGAACGCGGGGCGATGTTGCGCGCGGGCGTGATCGGCGGCCTGGTCGGCGCCGTGGTGATCTGGATTTACGAAGCGCTCGTCTGGGTCGGCGCTCAGCATTTGATGCCGCTTGCCGGCATTCCGCGCAATGCGACGGGGCTCGTGTTCGGCAAAGACGTGCAGGCCTCGCTCGGCATCTGGGCGTATATCGTCGGCACCGGCATTCATTTTTTCTTCGCGATCGCGTGGGGCGTGCTGTTCGCCGCGATCTGGCCGTACTTCCGGCGGCGCGGCTATGAAGCGACGCTGGTCGCGCTGTTCTACGCGGTATTTGCGTGGATCGTCATGCATGCCGCGATCATGATCGCGTCGGATAACCATCCGGATTATTTCGACCCGGCCTTGATTATCGGCGGGTTCATGTCGCACATCTTCTTCACCGTGCCGTTGGCGTTGACCGTCAAGCGGATGATGGAAGAGCGGCGCTATTGATGAGGTTGTACGCAAAAGCAAGCCGGGTTCGATGCTGCGTTGCAACGCTTCCGATTGCAACTTAGCGTTTGCTTAAGTTGCGGGCTCGCAACTATATTGATTGCGCAACGCAACTGATATGTGAGCGCCATCATGGATCTGATCGAAGCCCCCGCCAAGCCTCGCGACACGACGATTCTCGAACTGCGCGAGTTTTCCCGCCGCCTGGTTCGCGAACTCGGATTCATGCGTACGACGCTCGCCGACAGCGACCTGGCGCCCTCGGCCGTGCATGCGGTAATCGAGATCGGCATGTCGCCGGGCATCAGCGCCAAAGATCTCGCGACCATCCTGCGGCTCGACAAATCGAATACGAGCCGGCAGATCGCAAAGCTCGAAGCGAGCGGACTGGTCGAGCGTACGGTCTGCGCCGACGATGCCCGTTCTTCCGAGTTGTACCTGACGGCCGAAGGTCAGAAGCTGCGCAAGAAGATCGACCGGTTCGCGACCGATCGCGTGTCCGGCGCGCTGCGGCGCATGGTTCCCGCCGACCAGCAGGCGCTGGTCCGTTCTCTCGCGCTTTATGCGGACGCCCTCGCGCATGGCGAGGTCAGCAAGCTTCCTGCGACGGAAGCGGCGTCCGCGGGAATCGTGGAAGGCTACCAACCCGGCTGTATCGGCGATATCGCGAGTCTGCATGGGCGCTATTACGCGCAGCACTGGGGTTTCGGCGCATTCTTCGAAAAGAAGGTCGCGACGGAACTGGCGGAGTTCGCGGGCGCATTGCCGGCAGAAGGGCAAGGGCTTTGGCTTTACGTCGAAAACGGCCGCACGCTCGCGTCTGTCGTGATCGATGGGGATGGCGGCACCCGTGTCGCGCATTTGCGCTGGTTCATCGTCGACGATTGCTTGCGCGGCTCCGGGATCGGGCGGCAATTGCTGGCGCATGCGATGCGTTTCGTCGACGAGCGCTTTGACGAAACCTATTTATGGACTTTCCAGGGGCTCGACGCGGCCCGTCATCTGTACGAGTCGTTCGGCTTTCGGCTGAGCGACGAATCGGAAGGGGAGCAATGGGGAACACGCGTCGTCGAGCAGCGTTTCAACCGGTTTTCCGCAAAGCAGGGCGGTAGCGGCACCGCGTGATCGACGCAGCAGCGAGCTCGAACCCTTCGGTCAATGCGCGACGACCGACGCCGCGATCCGGTCGGCCAGGTCGGCGAGAATGCGACTCAACGCGGCCGCCTGCGCGAGCGCATCGTGTCCGTCGATCGCAGAATCGAGCGTCACTTGCTGCCGCAGCGGCGCCTGATCCGAATGCCCGTTCAACAGGGTCCATTCCGCCTGCAAAGTCAGCGTGCCGCTCGCCTTGGCCGTCGCATTCAACACGGTGACGACCAGCCTGCGCGTGCCTGGTGGCGGGGGCGCATCCGGCACGACGAACGACCCGGCGGGCAGCCGCGTGAGCAAGTCCTCGGCAAGCGTTTTGCGCATCATTTGAGCGAGCGGTGCGCCCCACCGGTCGGTATCGTCGATCGTGAGACGGTTCTGCGAAGCCAGCGTGACGACTTCGAGCCGATCGAGCACCGCGGGAATGTGCACGGCGGTCAGTTGAATCGGCGGCATCGGCGCCGTGGCTGGCGGCGCGTCGGCGGGCATCGGGTTCAACGTCACATAGCGCGTCGGCATGCTGTGCCCGCATCCGGCGAGCGTCATCGCGGCGACGCAGACGACAAGCGCCGCCGTCCAGACGCTCGTCGTGAGCGATGCCCCGACGGCGCGTCCGATGCGAAGCGTGGACCTCGTCATCATTGAATCTCCTGCTGCCTGCCATGGATCAGCGCCTCGGGATGGCGGTCCAGATAGTCGGCCAGTGCCCGAATCGAGCGCGCGGTGTCCGTTAGCTCCTGCATCGCGGCAGGCAGGTCGTTCTGGCTCGACGCATCGCCGCCTAGCGTACGGTTCGCCGCGGCAACGGTGCGATCCGCCGCGTTCGCTGTGTCGCGCAGTTGCGCGACGAGCGGACCGATCTGCGGCGAGACCTGCTGCAATGTGTGATCGATCTGCGCGACGGAGTGATCGATGTGCGTCAGGCTGTCCTTGATTTGCGGCGAGGAACTGAGCGCGTTGATATGCGCGGCGATACTGCGCACCTGTTCGCCGGTTTGCCGGATCGGAAGATCGTCGATTTTCTGGATCACCTCGTTGGCCTTCGCCATCGTCGTGTCGAGATTCGCGGCGGCGACACTCGGAATGACGGGCAGGCCGTCCTCGCTGGCGAGCGTCGCGACCGGCGCGCCTTGCACGAAGTCGAGGGTGATCTTGTCCGCGCCGACGACCGGCGGATCCTGCGACAAGCGCGCGCGCAAGCCCGTGGCGACGAGACGGCCGAGCATGCCGTCGACGAGCGGGCGCCAGTCGCCGTTGGCCGGCGGAGGTGCGCCGACGATGCCGAGCTGCGACGGGTTCAGCGCGATCTGCACCGGGGTGCTCAGCGCGCCCGTGCGTGCGTCGTAGTTCAGGCGCACGCTGGTGACGGTGCCCACGTCGAAGCCGCGCAATTGCACGTCGGCACCACTCTTCAGGTCGCCCACCGCACCGTCGAAGCGCACCAGGTAAGTGACGACCGGGCCGTGTCCCGGTGCGAGCGCTGGGCGGCGATCGACTCCGTCGAACCGCGACGCCGGTTTACCGGGTCCGGGCTCCATCACGATCTCGGGGCCGGACAGCATGCCTTTGAGCGACGCTGGGTCGTTGAGGTCCACGTGGGCTCCGCGCAGAAAAAACTTCGTCTCGCTGCGCAGATACTTTTTTTCGGCGCGATCTATCTTGAGCTCGGCTTGCACGTGCTGGCCATCGGGCGCGAGCGTGATCTCCGAGACGGCGCCGACCTTCACGCCGCGCAGCGTGACGATCGTATCGTCGGGCTTCATGCCGTATGCGTTGTCGAAGGTGACCGTGACCGTCTCGTCCTGATGCGTCAGCGCGCGAACGCCGAGCCATCCGGCCATCGCGAAGGCTGCGATCGGCACCGCCCAGATCCAGCCGGGCCACGGGCTGCGCCGCACCTGCGCTTGCGAACGACGGGGACGCGTGCCGCTCATCGCTTGCTCCGCGGGTGGACGTCCCACATCAGACGCGGGTCGAATGCGCGCGAAGCGGCCATCGTCAGGAACACGACCAGCGCGAACGCGGTGGCGCCGATGGCCGGTCTGGCCGACGCGATGCCGTCGAACTGGATCAGCGGCACGAACGCGGCGATCGTGAACACGTCGACGAACGACCAACGTCCGAGTTCGTCGATCAGGCGGTACAGATGCGCCTTGACCCGCAGATGTCGGCGCGAACGGCGCCGCACGGAGACGATGAACCAGCCCATGCCGACGATCTTCGCCACCGGAATGACGATGCTCGTGCAGATGATCAGGATGCCGAGCGGCCACAGGCCCACGTGGAACAGCTGGTAGACGCCGTCGATGATCCTGGTTGACTCGATGTGTCCGAGTTGCATCGAACTGGTCATCGGAAAGACGTTGGCCGGGATCGTCAGTACGAGCGCGGCGAGCGACAGCGCGGCCGCGCGCACGACGGCGTCGGTTTTGCGAGCGCGCAACGTCAGCGCGCAACGAGGGCAGGGACGCCCCTCCTGCGACATCGGCACGACCAGATCGCAAACCGTGCAGGACAGCGGCGCTTCGTGTTCCGGCAACTCGTTGTCCGTGGCAATCGCGCGCCACACGGTTCTTCGATCGAGCGCCGCGCGCGTGAGCATCGACAATAGCGCCGCGGCGATGAAACAGTAGCCGCCTGGGGCGATCGTGCCGGTCAGATTCTGCGTCACGCGCGCGTAACCGACGAAGCAGCCGACCAGATAGACGTCGGGCATGGCCCAGATATCGAGCGAGGTGGTCCAGCGAAACAGCGCGCCGATTGCCCTGCTACGCCAGCCCAGCCGTAGCGCGACGAGGACGGCCACGAGGCCGCCAAAGCGTACGAATGGCAGCACGATGCCGAAGGTGCCGAGCAGTACCGCGAGAATGAACCAGCCGTCGTTCCACATCTGCACGATGCCCGACGACAGCACTGACGAGTGCTCCGCGCCGAGCATGTGCACGTACATCAGCGGCGCGAGATTGGCCGGAAACAGCAGCACGAAGGTTGCGCTCGCGCAGGCGAGCGCCGCGGTCTGGCTTCGGCCGTTACGCCGTTCGAGCGGAAAGTGACAGGCGCGGCAACGCGCGTAGGTATGTGCGGCGAGCGGCGGGATGTCTTCGAGCGCGCCGCATTCGGGGCAGCCGATCGTCATGCGACGTTCTCCATCGGCTGTCCGATTTCAGGCGGGCAGTGCGTTGCGAATGAGGTTTCGCCGATCATCCCTCGACCCCCGGCGCCAGTTGGCGCGTGAATGCACGGCAGGCGCGCTGGCACGCGCCAGCTCCATTTCCTCCACTAGCATTGCGCGTGCCCGGTTTGGCGTCCGGCTACGCTGAGGGAGCGGCGTCGGCGATGATCAGCAACCTCGAAGGCAGCGCGTCCGGATGGCCCGGCTTGAACCAGTTCATCTCGGGAATGCGCGAATCGGTCAGGTAGATCGTGCCGTCCGGCCCTTCGGCGAACGTATCCGGCCAGCGCAGGCCGCGCTCGTGCAGCAGCGTCGTCAAGGTCGTGCCGTCCCATACCTTCACCGCGTGTTCCTCCACCGCGGTAATCAGCAGGCGTCCCGCGCGGTCGATATGCAGCCCGTCGGCGGGGCGATGCTCGAGCACTTTCTCGACGCGGTTGCCGACTTCGTCGGCGGCCAGTGCGGTATCGCGAAGCGCTTCGGTGGGCACGCGGTAAAGCGTTTTGCCCTTCAAGGCCTGCCAGTACAGATACAGTCCATCGCGAGTCAGCGCGATGCCGTCGGCCGAAAATTCGACGCCGCGTCCATCGGGACGCCGCAATGGTGCGCCGCCTGCATGCACGGTGACGCTCGGGTCCATTTGCGTCGATGGATGCCCGTCGAGCACGCGGCGCGCTTGACCGGTGCCGAGATCGACCACCACGATCGCGCCGCGTGTTCCGGAGTCCGTGATGTAGGCGAACCGGCCGTCGGGACTGATGCGCACGTCATTCAGATAACTGCCCTGCGGCGCGACATCGAGCGTGAATGCGATGCAGCCGACGACGCTATCGGTCGCAAGATCGATGCGGACCAGTTTGGGGGCGCCCGGCACGACGAAGGACTGGGCCGGCGCGCCGGGGTCGAGCACCCACAGGTTGTTTTGCGAATCGCACAGCATTGCCTGCACGCAGACCCAGCGATCCTGCGGGTTCAACTCGTCACGCCTGGCATTGCGCCAGCCGTTCCAGCGATCGTCGGGGTAAGGACGAACGTCGCCATCGGGCGTGAGTACGCCGACGGAGATCGGCGCGTCTTCTGTCCAGCGCGGGAAGTTGACGAAGATGCGTCCGTCCGCGGCGACGGCCACCCCGGTCACCTGATGCCCGAACGACGCAATCTCGCGCAGATGCGGCCGCGAGCCCTCGTCACCGGTGCTCGATGCAGGCGCGGCGGTCAGCGGAACCCGATCCGCGGCGGGTGGCGTGACGGAGTCTTTCATGGGCGGCCTCCGGGGCAGAGTGGAATCGTCCGTACTCAGCAAAGCGAATGCCGCGTGCAACGATAAAGTAGATCGTAATCCGCGAATCTTTCGGAAGGTATTCAACTTGAATTTGCGGATCGTTCTTTATGCATATTGTTTGAGTTTCGCGCGAGCAGAGAACGGCAGGTCGCGCAATAGGGAAAGCCGAGTTGTCGCGCAGTGCTCGATGCCGGCTGGCGCGTTAAAAGGCCGTGTAGGTGCCACGTGATTCATGGCAAAAAGAATTGCTTCGCGGCAGCATGCGGAGTCGCCGTAGCAGGCCGTCCATTTCGGCAACTTTGACTCTCAGGGTTTGTCCTGCCTCGCATTGGGACCCGCCGTGTCAGTGGTGCGCTACACCGCTCATTTGCAAAGAAAAAATAATGCCGGCGTCAAAGGAATGTGCTAGAAAATAACAATTGCACGCGCAGAGAAATAGCCACGCCTGCAAGTAAAAAATTCGGCTTTCAATACACTCTTAATCGGCCGCGAGGTGGATCATGAGAACAAGTGCGCTTTGGGGGCTCGGGGTGACGACGGTCGCTTCGGTGCTAACGCTGCAGTGTTATCCAGCGTGGGCCGACGGACCCGAAGCGGCGTATGCGTCCGACGATGCGGTGCCGGCCGGCTCGCTCAGTCCGAACGAGTACAAGGTCAATGCGGACGGCATGAAAGAAGATCCGAATGCGAAGATGTCTGACGTGGCCCGCGCATATCGCAACGGTTATATCAATCGCGGCAAGCAGGATCAGGCCGACTACGAGGCAATGATCGATTCGCACAATCATGGTCAGCGGCAACCCGCGAAGACCGACGTCGCGCGGGTCGACGTGCCGCCGCTGCCGCCGGGCGTCCCCGAAGACGACAACTCGAAGTACACGAGCATTCCGCCGCAGCCTCAGAAGCCGCAGCCGGTCCAGTACGCGCAGCGTCAGGTGCCGCAACCGCCGCCGCCGCAACAGCAATATCAGCAGGTCTACCAGCAGCCGCAATACGCGCCGCCGCCAATGCAATACCAGCAGGCGCCGGCCTACGCGCAGATGCAACCGGTCTACGACAACCAGCCGGTGTATGTGCGGCAGGACTATCCGCAGCCACCCGTGCAGTACGTGCCGGTTTATCCGCAGGCGCAATACGAAGAAATGCCGCAGGTCGTGGAAACGGTGATTCAACCGGTCGCGCCAGTCGCTTATCAGGTTTATCATCCGCCGGTCTATTGGGCGCAGCCGCGCGTTTATGCGTATCGCGCGCCGCCGGTGTATGGCTATCGTATGTGGCGTTGAGTATTGCCGCGAATACTCGCGCATCGATTGAATGGTCGATACAAAGTACTCGGCCCGGCGCATTCGTGCCGGGCTGAGTACTTTCTTTTATTCGCTTTGTGCTAGTGACCGCTGGCTCCTCGGGTGCGCACATTCAGATGGTTGATCACCTGCCGGACTCCGCGCACCGATCTCGCGACGCTGCCCGCGCGTTGCACCTGGGCGCGCTGCGGCACCCAACCGGTCAGCGTCACGATACCGCGGCGGGCTTGCACGTGAATCGCCGTCGCATGCAGGTTCGGTGTGCGTGCGAGAGCGCGCCGCACGTCGCGCGCGAGTTCGCTATCGGGCCTGTTGCGAGCCGGCGACGCCGCGATGGATTGGCTTTGCGCGGAAGCATCGTTCGGCATGCCGCCACCGGTTTGTGCATTCGCACAGGTCGCAGTGCCGATCGCAATCGCTGCCGCGGCAATTGCGCCCATTATGCTGTTCACGCTGACTTTACTCACATCTCCTCCTGTACCGGAAATTGGCCGTATATGGGTTCCGGCTAATGCGGTTGCCGGTTGTCCAATAGCGCGTCCGTGGTGACGACCGTGCAGTACTCTTGATCGAGATTCGCCAGCGACATCGCATGGACGTCGTCGGCACTGCGCGGCGTTCCGTTCCAGTCGGCCCGTGCAAAAGTGAAACAGCCGTCGGCCACGAGATAGGTATCGAAGCCGAGATTGCCGGCCATCCGCACCGTGGCCTCGACCGAGTTGTTGGTGATGACACTCGCCACGACCAGGGTCGTGTGGCCGGCGGCGCGCAGGCGGTCTTCCAATCCGGTGCCGATGAACGCGTTGTTGGTGCGTTTCGCGATCACCGGCTCGCCGGGCAACGGCACGTTCGACGCCTTGAATTCGTGTCCCGGCTGACCCGGCCGATAGTGCGACCCAGGCTCCGTCGAGTCGTGCCGCACATGCCACACCGGCCAACTCCGGCTGCGCCAATGCGCGAGCAGGCGGCTCACCTGCTTCTCGGCTGCGGGATTGTTGCGTTCGCCCCAACTCGGATGATCGATCGCGCGTTGCAGATCGATCAGCAGCAGTACGGCGCCGGCGGAAGGAGCGGAAGAGCGCATGGGTCGAATGAGTCGGTGTAGGTGTCGATATGCTTGTGGCAGACTTTACCGTATTGGCGCCATCAATAGCCTGTATGATGGCGGGCTCGCGCCCGGACCGGAGCCCCGCGCGGGCGGCTTGCGCGGACCGCGCGCCGTCTGCCGCCCCCAGCCGGCCGCAACGCATCCATTCACGATGAACCAGAGGAAGACCGCCATGACGGCTGCAACGCAATTCGACCAGGTTTCTGTTGTCAAACGAGCCAATGTGTACTTCGACGGCAAGTGCGTGTCGCACACCGTGCTGTTCGCCGACGGCACGCGCAAGACGCTCGGGGTGATCCTGCCCGGCACGCTCAACTTCGGCACCGACGCGCCTGAACTGATGGAAGTGCAGGCGGGCAAGTGCCGTATCCGTCTCGACGGCAGCGACGAGTGGAAGACCTATGGCGCGGGCGAATCGTTCTCGGTGCCGGGCAAGAGCCGCTTCGATATCGATGTGGTCGAAACGCTCGACTACGTTTGCAGCTATCTGTAAACGGTTTTAGGCGCGCGTGATGGCTTGGGCAATGGGCCCGAGCCATCCCTGCTCAAATGTGTTGAAGCGACAACACGCAAGCATTCGCGAGTGCATGCGTGAGCCAGGTGCACAGAACGGGCCGTCCCTTACGCTGCGCTTCGACGATGAACACCGCCGCCAGCACCACCGCACCCAATAGAATCGAAACGACCGCACGATCGACGTAACCGTGCATCAGCGTGAACAACGCAATCGACCCCACCGCGGCAACCCGCCACGACAAACGAAAAACGCCGTTAATGAGCCGAATGGGCAGCCATTGTCCGACGATCGTCTCCAGCAACGGCATCAGGATGACGATAAAGAACAGCTGAACCAGGATCGGTTTATCGGCGAGCGGGATTTTATGCGGCGCCGGCGCGCCCCACAGCGCGTATTGAGCGAATACCAGCGCGATCTGCCCGAAAAACATGATTGCCGCGCCGCCGATTATCAGCCCCCATCGGGGCACCTCGTTCCAGTTTCTTTTTGTTAAAGCCGTCAGCGCGTGCAATGTGGGCTCCATTCGCAATTGGCAGGATCTCAGGCCGTCTCTTTTGCCAGAATCTCCTCGATCACCTGCACGAATTGCTCGACCGGTTGGCCGCCCGTCACCAGATAGCGGCGGTTGAAAATGATCGACGGCACCGATTGAATGCCCATTTCCTGATTGTTCTTTTCCGCTTCTCGCACTTCAGTGGCATACGCGCCGCTCGTCAGCACTTCGCGCGCTTCACTGGCGTCGAGTCCGACCGACTGTGCCGCCTCGACCAGCACGTCATGATTGCTCGGATTCTTGCCGTCGGCGTGATACGCGCGCAATAGCGCGAGCTTCAGCGGCAACTGTTGGCCCTTCAGGCCGGCCCAATGCAGCAGGCGGTGCGCATCGAACGTGTTGTAGGTACGGGTGCGCGGACCGAAATCGAAGCCGACGCTCGCGCCGCGTTCGCGGATCATCGCTTGCGTTTCGGCGATCTGCGCGGCCGTGCGGCCGTATTTCTTGCCGAGATACTCGACGATATCTTCGCCGTCCGGTCCCATCTGCGGATTCAGTTCGAACGGATGCACGATGATGCGCGCATCGATCTTGTCCTGAAGCCGCGCGAGCGCGAGCTGCAGCGACGACAGGCCGATCGCGCACCACGGGCAGGCGATGTCGGAAACAAAATCGATGGTGAGCTGCTGTTTCATGGTTGTCCCTGGAGATAAAGAATCGTGTTGCGGCCGTGCGAATGCGGCTGCAACGATACCGACAGCGTAGCGTGAATCGTGCACCCGTGCAGTGCCGCCGAATTTGACCGCAAGACCCGGAGTGTTTTCCCGCCGCCACGCTCGTACACTAAGCTCATCGAGCTATCTACTTTCACGGCGCGGGTAACGAGCCCCGCCGCGCACTCATCGACGATGAACGCAATCGCTCCTACCCAAACGATCGACCAACGCGTCGACGCCCTCGACTGGCCGCGGATCGAACACGATCTGGATCAGTACGGCTGCGCCGCCGTGCCGCAACTGTTGACTCCGCACGAATGCGACGCGCTGAGCGCGCTTTATCCACGCGATGCGCTGTTTCGCAGCCGCATCGTAATGGCGCGCCACGGCTTCGGCCGCGGCGAATACAAGTACTTCGCATATCCGCTGCCGCCGCCCGTCGACGGCTTGCGCGGTGCGCTGTATCCGCACCTCGTGCCGGTCGCGAACCGCTGGAATAGGGCGATGGGCATCGACGTGCGCTATCCGCCGAAGCATGCGGAATTCATTCGACGCTGCCATGACGCCGGCCAGGTGCGCCCGACGCCGCTGATCCTGCAATACGGCGAGGGCGATTACAACTGCCTGCATCAGGATTTGTACGGCGAACACGTGTTCCCGCTACAGGTCGCGGTGCTGCTGTCGGAGCCGGGGCGCGACTTCACGGGCGGCGAGTTCGTGATGACCGAGCAGCGTCCGCGCATGCAGTCGCGCGCCGAAGTCGTGCCGCTCGCGAAGGGCGACGCGGTCGTGTTCACCGTGAACAGCCGGCCGGTGCAGGGCACGCGCGGGCCGTATCGCGTGAATCTGCGGCATGGCGTGAGCCGCCTGCGTTCGGGGCATCGGCATACGGTCGGCATCATCTTTCATGATGCGCTGTGAGGTTCGAGGCCGGCGCAATGGCGCAACACTGTGCCCCGTGAGACGATAAGGTCCACGATTCCAGCGATCCGCCGCCATTGTCGTAAGACCCGTCACCTCGTCCCATGGAAAACCTGCTCAAGAAACTCGATCTCACTTCGCTGCGTCTGTTCGTCGCCGTTTGCCAGGAGCGCAATATCGCGCGCGCGGCGGAGCGCGAGTTCATCGCGTCGTCGGCGGTGAGCCGGCGCATCGCCGAGATCGAGGCGCTGATCGGCCTGCCGGTGATTCAGCGGCAGTCGCGCGGCATTACCGTGACGCCGGTCGGCGAGACCGTGCTGCGCTACGCGCTCGCGATCATTGGCAATATCGAGCAGATGAGCGCGGAGTTGTCGCGCTTTTCGACGGGTGTCAAAGGGCGCGTAAGGGTGGTCGCGAATCTGTCGTCGATCGTGCAGTTTCTGCCCGAAGACGTCGCCGCGTTCGGCCGCGCGTTCCCGGATGTATCGATCGAACTCGAAGAAGAAAACAGCGCGGACGTGCTGCGTATCGTCGACGAACATGGCGCGGACTTCGGCATCTGCAATCCGGTCGCGGGCAGCGAGGCGTTCGAGCAGGTGCCGTACCGGCAGGACCGGCTCGCGGTGCTCGTGCCGGGCGGGCATCGGCTCGCTAGCGCCGCACGGGTGAGCTTCGACGATCTGTTGCACGACAGCTTCGTCGGCTTGCGCAGCGAAAGCGCGCTCACGCGCCTGCTCGCGCAGCAGGCGGCGAGCGCGGGGCGGCAGCTCGACGTGCGGATGCGCGTGAGCAGTCTCGATGCGCTGTGCCGGATGGTGCATGCGGGGCTCGGCATCGCGATCGTGCCCGAGCCAGTCGGGCTGCTCTACGTGAACACGCTCGACGTGCGGCTGCTGCCGCTTGCCGATGCGTGGGCGGAGCGTCATCTGATCATCATCTTCAAGGCGCGGGAGCAGTTGAGCGCGAGCGCGGCCGCGCTGGTGTCGTTCCTCGGCAATCAGCCTTAGACAATCCCTCACACGCACGCCGCGCCGCGGCTCCACAGTCGAGCATTCGCGAAACGAGACGGCAGCGTTGCCGCACCGGCACTTCGGCATCGGCCTTGCGCGCCGTATAGTGGGCGCAAGGAGAATGCAGCGATGAGCGATACGATTCGTTTGGACGGCCGCGTGCTGTACCTGTCGCAAGACCCGGCCGTGATCGAGGCGCAACTGGCCGGCGAAAACTTCACGCGCGAGACGGCGGGGCCGTTGCGCGACAACGTGTCCACCGACGAGATCACACCGGTCACCGTGATGCTCACCTATGACGAGCGCCTTGGGCGGTACCCGTACGTCGGCTTCAAGGCGGGCGAACTTCTGCCGATCGGCCGCAATGCGGTGAAGGACGGCGGCTTTCGCGTGACGGTGGCGGGCAGGCGCTACGGCAAGGGCTCGTCGCGCGAATCGAGCCCGCTCGCGGAATTGTCCGCAGGTATTCGACTTATCGTTGCCGAAAGCTTCGAGCGTATCTATCAGCAGAACTGCGACAACATCGGCATTCTGACCACGACGGATTTTTCCGTGCTGGATCGCCTGCTAGCGGGCGAAGCGGTGCCGATCGACGAATTCCTGAAGGGCCGCGACGCGCTCACCCAGCAGATTATCCGCAGCGGCGGCTTGCTCGCGTATAGCAAGTTCGCGGACTGGCCCGCGCCGGGCGAGCGTGCGAGCGCTGCCCCGAACGACGCGCCGTGCGCCGAGCCGAAAACGCTGGTCGAGAAAATCATCGACCGTCATCTGCACCCCGGCACCGCCAGCGCGCAGCGCGGCGACGGCGTGTTCATCGCAGCCGACTGGCGCTTCAGCCACGACTATTTCACCGGCATGTGCGCGCATCTGATGCATCGCGCGTTCGGCAAGCCCGCGCCGCTGCATGCGCCCGATCACATCATCGCGTTCCAGGATCATCTGGTGCTCGCGCCGCAGAGCATCCCGCACGTGCGCGACGGTCTGCTGCCGGGCGTCGCGAATCTGATGCAAGGCCATGCGTCGTTTTCGCGCGACTACCCGGTGCGCTCGCACGGCGCGCTCGATGGCGTGCCCGGCTCCGAGGGCATCTGTCATGCGTTGATGGCCGAGCAATACGCGCTGCCGGGGCAGGTCGCGTGCGGCACCGATTCGCACACGCCGCATTCGGGCGCGCTCGGCTGCCTCGCGTTCGGCGCGGGCGCGACCGAAATCGCCAATAGCTGGGTCAACGGCTACGTGCGCTGCAAGGTGCCGGAGACGCTGCGCATCGAAATCGACGGCCGGTTGCGCGACGGCGTGACCGCGAAGGACGTCGTGCTGCATCTGCTGCGGATGGACGCGATCCGCTCGGGCGGCGCGATCGGCCTCGTATTCGAATACGGCGGCGCGGCGGTGCGCGCGATGTCGATCGACGAGCGCGCGACGCTGACCAACATGGTCGCGGAGCTCGGCGGCTTCACCGGCATCGTCGAGCCGGACGAGCGCACGGTCGCGTTCCTGAAGGAGCGGCGCGGCGTCGATTTCGTGCTGGAAGACTGGATGAAAAGCGATGCCGGCGCGACCTATCGCGACACGATCCATATCGATGCGAACGCGATCGAACCGATGCTCGCGCGGCCGGGCGACCCCGGCAACGGCGTGCCGGCGCCGCGGCTCGAACAGGACGTCGCGATCGATATCGCGTACGGCGGCTCGTGCACCGCGGGCAAGCGCGAGGACTTCGATTTCTATCACGAGGTGCTGCGCTGGGGCGTCGAGCACGGCCTGCGCGTGCCCGAGCGCACGCGTCTGTATCTGCAATTCGGCACGATGGCGGTGCGCGCGTATTGCGAGGAGCAGGGCTACCTGCCGGTGTTCGAGCGAGCGGGCGTGACGCTCGTGATGCCTGGCTGCGGCTCGTGTGCGAACTGCGGACCGGGACAATCGGCCAACGCGAACGATGTGACGATCAGCGCGATCAACCGTAATTTCCCCGGCCGTTCGGGCCCGGGCGACGTGTGGCTCGCGAGCCCGTATACGGTCGCGGCGAGCGCGCTGGCCGGGAAAATCACCACGTTCGAACAATTGCAGCACGCGCACGGCTAGAATGCTGGCCCAACTCCGGCCGGGGCATCGTGGCGCGTGCGATGCGCGACCAAACGCAAGGCCGGCATCGGACCGGCCGCGGCGAGCGATCAGCGTTGCCGCAAAAGCAGTCGCAACAGAAGGAGACAGACAACATGGCATCCCCCGATCACGCGGGGTCCGTCGCGCCCAGCGGCGGCACCGCGGCGCACTCCACCGACGCGGCCCGCAGCGCCGCCCGCAGCACTGCCGCTCAGGCGGCGGGCCATGCAGCGCTCGATGCCGGCAGCATTTTGGCGCGCCTCGACCGCTTGCCCGCCACGCGCTCCATCTGGAAGCTCGTGGTACTGCTGAGCCTCGGCTTCTTCTTCGAACTCTACGATCTGCTGTACTCCGGCTATGTCGCGCCGGGCCTCGTGAAAAGCGGCCTGCTGAGCGCGACCACGCGCGGCCTGTTCGGCTCGACCGGCGTCGCGAGTTTCATCGCCGCGCTGTTTAGCGGCCTGTTTATCGGCACCATCGCGTGCGGTTTCCTCGCGGATCGCTTCGGGCGGCGCGCGGTGTTCACCTGGTCGCTGCTTTGGTATACCGCGGCGAACGTGGTGATGGCTTTCCAGGAGACCGCGGCGGGCCTCAATTTCTGGCGCTTCGTCGCCGGCGTCGGCATCGGCGTCGAGCTGGTGACGATCGGCACTTACATCTCCGAGCTGGTGCCCAAGCAGATTCGCGGCCGCGCGTTCGCGTGCGAGCAGGCGGTCGGCTTCACGGCGGTGCCGGTGGTTGCGTTTCTGTCGTTTCTGCTGGTGCCGCGCACGCTGTTCGGTCTGGACGGCTGGCGCTGGGTCGTGCTGATCGGCGCGCACGGCGCGCTATTCGTCTGGTGGATTCGCCGCGCGTTGCCGGAAAGCCCGCGTTGGCTCGCGCAGCAAGGACGTCTCGCCGAAGCCGACCGCGTGATGAACGCGCTCGAGGCGAAGGTACGCCACGAATACGGCCGCGAGTTGCCGCCGCCGGCGCCGCCGGTGGCGATCGCACCGCGCGGCAGCTTCCGCGACATGTGGGTGCCGCCGTACCGCAGCCGCACGCTGATGATGACGATCTTCAATGTCTTCCAGACGGTCGGTTTCTATGGCTTCGCGAACTGGGTGCCGACGCTGCTGATCAAGCAGGGCATCACGATCACGACGAGCCTGATGTATTCGAGCGTGATCGCGTTGGCTGCGCCGACCGGTCCGGTCATCGGGCTCTTTATCGGCGATCGCTTCGAGCGCAAGACGGTGATCGTCGTGATGGCCGGCGTCAATATCGTGTGCGGGTTGTGGTTCAGTCAAGCATCGGGTGCGGTGCTGCTGGTGAGCTTGGGGGTGTGCCTGACACTGGCCGGCAACATCATTTCGTACAGTTATCACGCGTATCAGACGGAACTGTTTCCGACCAGCATCCGGGCGCGCGCGGTCGGCTTCGTCTACTCGTGGAGCCGTTTTTCCGCGATTTTCACGGCCTTTCTGATCGCGGCTGTGTTGCGCTACTTCGGGACGACCGGCGTGTTCGTGTTCATCGCGGGTGCGATGTTGATCGTGATGCTGGCGATCGGTTTGATGGGACCGCGTACAAAAGGGCTTGAGCTGGAAAAAATCTCGAGATAGAGGGGCAAGAACATCTCTCAGCACAGGGTCGCTCAGCGGCATAGCCGAGCGACCGCACCGGATACTTCCGCTTTTCAGACGACGCTCTTTCCGCCGGTTGCGTCACTTGACGGTGACCGTCCCCTTCATCCCCGCCTCGAAATGCCCGGGTTGCAGGCAGGCAAAATCGACGACGCCAGCGTGGGAAAATCGCCACGTCAGATCACCGGTTTGCCCGGGTTCGACCGTCACGCTATTGGCGTCGTGATCCATCATGTCCGGCATCGCACGCATCATGTCGGCGTGCTCCTTCAGTTCCTGTTTCGAGCCCAGCGTCATCTCGTGACGCACGTTGCCGGCGTTCCTGACAACGAAGCGGATCGTCTCGTCTTTCTTCACAGCGATCGTCGGCGGCTCGAAGCGCATGGAGTCGAGCATCGTGACGGTGATCGTGCGCGTAGCGTCCTTCGCGTGGGCAGGTTTGCCGACGGATAAGGCTTCATCATTTCCGTGGGCCAGCAGTGGAAGTCACCAGGGCAAGCAACAGACCGGCAGCGGCAAGCGTTGACTCGAACATCATCGAATCCACCTTTCCGGCTTGCCCGCACGCGGAGGGAAGCCCGCCTCGCGCAGCGCGGAACCGATCTGTTCTTGCGGCGCGGAGGTTTGGACATGCACGAGCCGGGTTGACGGATCCGCCGTGATGATCGCGCTCGGATCGATCGACTGAATCGCGCGACACGAACATCCAGGCCCGCGCGTTCAGGTGCCAATTCGGCGGCGAGCACGCGCGCGGCGGGTGCGCAAACTGGTGTACGGGACTATCATAAAATCCGTTCCCTTATTCTCAATGCACGGTGCGACGTAAGAATTGGAGGATTGAAAATGAGCGACCAGGGCAGTAAGGACGCGGACTCGCACCAATGTTCCCATGATCACGACACTGCGACGCAATTGAAGGATCCGGTGTGCGGCATGACGATTACAGGAGCATCGCGATTCCACAGCGAACACGATGGAGTCCAGTACTTCTTTTGCAGTGAGTCGTGCCGGAGTAAGTTTCAGGCTGAGCCTCAGAAGTACGTTGCGCCCGCACCCGTGAAAGTGGCAGCCGCCCCAGAAGGCACTATTTACACCTGCCCGATGCACCCCGAAATTCGCCAGGACCACCCGGGCAATTGCCCAAAGTGCGGCATGGCTCTGGAGCCCGTCATTCCAGGGTTGGACGAGCAAGAGAATCCTGAACTCGTTGACTTCCGCCATCGCTTCTGGTGGACGTTGCCACTGACAGCGGTAGTGTTCTTTTTGGCCATGTTTGGGCATCTCTTTGGCTGGATGGAAGCGTCTACCCAGAGTTGGGTGGAATTGGTTCTCTCCACTCCCGTTGTTCTCTGGGCTGGCCTGCCGTTCTTTCAGCGCTGCGTGCAGTCATTCATCAATCGCAGCCCGAACATGTGGACGTTGATTGGACTGGGTACGGGCGCAGCCTATCTCTACAGCGTCATCGCAACGGTTGCGCCTGATCTCTTTCCGGCAACCTTCACGGCCCACGGGCGAATCGGGGTGTACTTCGAAGCTGCGGCGGTCATCATCTCGTTGACGCTGGTCGGACAGCTACTGGAATTGAAAGCGCGCTCGCAGACTTCGGCTGCTATCAAGTCGCTCCTCGGCCTGGCACCGAAGACGGCCCGACGTATCAACCAGGACGGCAGCGAGGAAGATGTGCCACTCGTCCACGTACAGGTTGGCGACATGCTGCGAGTCAGGCCTGGCGAAAAGGTGCCGGTCGACGGCGTTGTGACCGAAGGTTCGAGCGCGCTGGATGAGTCGATGATTACCGGCGAGCCGATTCCAGTGACCAGGCGTGTGGGCGACCACGTCATCGGCGCCACGATGAACACCTCGGGCAGCCTCGTCATCAAATCAGAGAAAGTCGGCTCTCAAACGGTTCTGTCCCAAATCGTTCAGATGGTCGCGCAGGCACAACGCTCCAGGGCACCGATGCAGAGGATGGCCGACAAGGTTGCGGGAGTCTTTGTCCTGGCGGTGATTGGTATTTCACTACTCACGTTCTTCGTCTGGGGCTTCTTCGGCCCTGAGCCGAGCTGGGTGTATGGTCTTGTCAACGCGGTGGCCGTCCTCATCATTGCTTGTCCGTGCGCTCTTGGACTTGCAACCCCAATGTCCGTCATGGTGGCGAGTGGCAAAGGCGCATCGAACGGTGTCCTGTTTCGCGATGCTGAGGCGATCGAGCATCTGCGCAAAGTCGATACGCTAATCGTTGACAAGACTGGCACCCTGACTGAGGGGCGACCGACGTTCGAGCGCGGTATCGGCACAGACGGTTTCGCGGAAGACGAAGTGCTCCGGTTGGCGGCAAGCCTGGACCAGGGCAGCGAGCATCCTCTTGCGGCAACTATCGTCGAGGCGGCTCGTCGGCGAGGCCTTGCACTCGAGAAGGCGGAGCAATTCGAGTCCGGAAGCGGCATTGGGGTGCGAGGCATTGTTGGAGGCAGGAAACTCGCCCTTGGCAACACGGCATTGATGCAAGCGGAGGGGATTGAAACCGCCGCTCTGGCCAGCGACGGTGACGCGTTACGCGCCGAGGGCGCCAGCGTAATGTATCTGGCCGTTGACGGAGAGCTCGCAGGGATTCTCGCGTTATCAGATCCAGTGAAGGCGACCACGCCGGAAGCGGTTGCCAGGCTTAAGGAAGAAGGCATCCAGGTCGTGATGGCCACAGGCGACGGCGTTGCGACGGCGATGGCCGTGGCCGCCAAACTGGGCATCGAGGAATTCCATGGGGAGGTAAAGCCCGCCGACAAGCTGGCCATGGTGTCGAAGCTCCAACAGGACGGCAAGGTCGTCGCGATGGCCGGCGACGGAATCAATGATGCGCCGGCACTCGCCAAGGCCGATGTGGGCATTGCGATGGGAACAGGTACGGATGTCGCCATGAGCAGCGCTCAGGTTACCCTGGTGAAGGGCGACCTGCGCGGCATTGCTCGCGCGCGGCGATTGTCCGAGGCAACCATCCGGAACATGAAGCAAAACCTCGGCTTTGCCTTCGTCTACAACGCGTTCGGCGTTCCCCTGGCCGCGGGGGTACTGTACGCCCCGACGGGTATGTTGCTGTCGCCCATGGTCGCCGCATTAGCGATGAGCCTCAGTTCCGCATCGGTGGTCGCGAACGCATTGCGCCTCCGGAAGGTCGAGATTTGATGCTTCGTCTGCCAAAGACCAGGCTTGTTGCGCCGCAACACTCAAAAGTCCGGGCGCGAGGCTGATCGTGATGCTGGCGATCGGGTTGACGGGGGCTGAAGACGAAAGGGCTCGAACCCGGGCAGATACGACATGGCGACGGCCGGCTTTTGAGCCGGCCCGCCGCCATGTGCCGCGTTGGCTTATACGATCGATGGAATGCGCAGTCAGACCGTCGGTCTTCCTGCAAGGTGCGGTCCAGGGCCGCTTCAGGTCCCGACCGGACGGATCGACAGCGCGTTCTTGACCGAAGTTACGCCGGGTACCCCTTTCGCCACCTCGGTTGCCCGGTCGCTCTGTGCCTGGAGCGGTACGCTGCCTTGCAGCGTGACAGCACCATCGCGGGCGCGAACCGTAATATTGGCCGTCGAGATGCTCCTATCTTTCACCAGCGCATTTCGAACCTGACGTTGTAGCGCCCGGTTCGCTGCTTTCATCGACTTGTAATGCGATCGGGCTTCAGGCGTCGTGGTCGGTGCAGACTCAGGGGCGTTAGCGTTGCTCGCCTGCGCATAGGCGTGAATCGAACCCGAAATCAGAAGGGCGGTACTGACCAGTCTGACGGCTTGGATTGCTTTCATGCATCTTCTCCTGTCGTTGCAGATCGTTGGGCTACAGACTCCGGTATATCGCACAACGCCACCATAATTTCCGGGGCGGATCAAATGGCACTATAGGACAATAAAGGGTTAGGTCAAGAAACAATGCAAATCCGGCCAATTGCGCGGACAAGCGACGATTTGGAATACTTCAAATTACGATGGCGCTCTAATTCCGCTGATAGGATTACAAATCAAAACTAAGGATTAGTTTTTTTCCGCCTTCAATCATGGATTACCAATGCCTGATTGACATATTTAGCCATTCCGGAGGTGGCGTCACAGTTACAATTCCGGCACGAAACGCCTTCCGATGAAGAGGCTCGGCCGCTGTCCGTGGTGAAGTAGGCAATTCGTCCATGGCCGCGGCCGCACGCTCGCCGCCACCATCAGAACAACTGTTTCTGTCCCGACATCAGCGTCGTGAAATCGTCGCGCAGCAACGGCAGAATCGCGTCGGCGACCGGCTGTAATTGCCGCGTCACATAGTGCTCGTAGTCGATCGCCGAGCACAGCGTTTCGAGCGGCTCGGGGCCGGCCACCGTAATCACGTAGCTGATCCAGCCGCCGTTCTGATATTGCAGCGGACGTCCCTGCTGGCGATTGAACTCATCGGCGACGCGTGCCGCGCGCACATGAGGCGGCACGTTGCGCTCGTAGGCGTCGATCGGTCTGCGCAGCTGCTTGCGATAAACCAGCTGATCGTCGAGCCGGCCCGCGAGCGTATCGCGCACGTAGTCGCGCACGTAATCCTGATACGGCTGCTGCTTGAAGATGCGCCGATACAGTTCCTGCTGAAACTGCTGCGCAAGCGGCGTCCAATCGGTGCGCACGGTTTCGAGACCTTTGTAGACCACGTCCTCGCGCCCGTCAGGCAATACCGTAAGGCCTGCGTAGCGTTTCTTGCTGCCTTCCTCGGCACCGCGCACCGTCGGCATGAAAAAGCGCCGGTAGTGCCGCTCGAATTGCAGTTCCAACGCACTGTCGATACCGAAGCGCGCCTGCAGCTTCTGCCGCCACGCCGCGTTGATATGTTCGACGAGCGCGCGGCCGATGCGCGCGGCGTCTTCCTCGTCGTGCGCGTGCCTGAGCCAGACGAAGGTCGAGTCGGTGTCGCCGTAGATCACTTCGTAGCCTTGCGCCTCGATCAGCTCGCGCGTCGTATGCATGATCTCGTGGCCGCGCATCGTGATCGACGACGCCAGCCGCGGATCGAAGAAGCGGCAGCCGGTCGAGCCGAGCACGCCGTAGAACGCGTTCATGATGATCTTCAGCGCCTGCGACAGCGGCTTGTTGTGCTCGCGCTTGGCCGCTTCGCGTGCCTGCCAGACCTGCGCGACGATCGACGGCAGGCAGTGACGCGTGCGTGAGAAGCGCGCGCCGAGAAAGCCCGGCACCGAGTGCGCGTCGTCGGGATGCAGCATGCCTTCGACGAGGCCGAGCGGGTCGATCAGAAACGTGCGAATGATCGACGGGTACAGGCTCTTGTAGTCGAGCACGAGCACCGAGTCGTAGAGGCCGGGCCGCGAATCCATCACGAAGCCGCCGGGGCTCGCGGCGCCGGCCACGTCGCCGAGATTCGGCGCGACATAGCCCTGCCGATGCATGCGCGGCATGTACAGATGCGTGAATGCCGCGACCGAGCCGCCGCTGCGATCGGCGGGCAGGCCGGTCACGGTTGCGCGTTCGAGCAGGAACGGCAGCAGCTCGGTCTTCGCGAAGATGCGCGTGACGAGCTCGCAGTCCTTCAGGTTGTAGCGCGCGAGCGCGGGCTTGTCTTCGTCGAAGCGGCGCTGGATTTCGTCCATGCGCTGATACGGGTTGTCGATTGCCTTGCCTTCGCCCAGCACCGAACGCGACACGTATTCGAGGCTGAACGACGGAAAGCTCCACGTTGCCGAACGCAATGCCTCGATGCCGTCGATGACCCAACGGCCCGCCACACCCGCGAAAAAATGATTGCGTGTCACGCCATGTTCGCGCCACTCCATCACCGCGCCGCCGCGGCCGATGCGCAGCGGCACGCGATACTGCTCGGCATGCTGTTGCAGCACCTTCAGATCGAACTGCACCAGGTTCCAGCCGATGATCGCATCGGGATCGTGCCGCTCCATCCACTCGATCAGCTTTTCGAGCAGTTGCGCGCGGGTTTCGCAATATTCGAGCTTGAAGTCTAGGGGGGCGGCGGGGTTGCCATTGGGCGGCCCAAGCATATACACCTGCCGCTCGCCGCAGCCTTCGAGCGCGATCGAATAAAGCTCGGCATGTGCGCTCGTTTCGATGTCGAGCGATACGAGCTTCAACGGCGGACGATATCCGTTGGCCGGTTTGAGCTCGCCATCGAGCCAGGGGCCCTGGTTCCGCGGCACGCCGCTGAACCACACCGGCGCGGTGATGAAGCGCTCCATCATGTAGCGCTCGGGCGGCTGGATATCGGCCTCGTAGACATCGACGCCGCCTTCTCGGAGGCGCTTTTCGAAGCCCTTCAATTGCCGGTATTGCGCACAGTAAAGCCCGCTGACCGGCCGATGCTGGAAGTCGTGCAATTCGAGCGGACGCAGATCGAGCGGCGCGTCGCGGCGCAGGATCGTTTCGGCGCGTTCGCGATGTTCGGCCGGAATGAAGGCAACGGACGGCTGAGGGCGCAGACGGATGTGGCGCGGCCCGCTGTTCGTCGCCAGCCAGAACTCGATTTCCGTGCCGGCGGGCGTGTCCCGCCAATGCCGGGTCAAAATGAAACCCTGCTCGAACTCAGTCAAACTTCCACCTTTTACGCGGCGCAATTGCCTTGCGCGATTTTACCGCCGCGGGCAACGACTTTGAGCGGGCAAAGAAAAGGGCGCTTCGCATTGAAGCGCCCCAAGCAGCACGGCTTTATTTCTTTAAAGCCGGTTCAGTTCAGTTCCGGTCGCTCAGGCTTCGAGCGCGAGTGTCGCGAACGTGGCGAGCCAGTGCTCGCCCATGTAGTCGCCCGCCACATGCGGCAGCGCGCAGCGCAGATGACGCTCGGCCGCATCGAACAACAGGGTGCGCCGCACGTCGCCGGCGGGCAGCGCACGCGCGAGCGCACGCTGGCACCACGCGCGGCTCAGATTGAGGCCGTCCAGATGCGCAATCTTGCCGTCGCTGCGATCGGTGACGGTGACGGGTTCTAACAGCGTCGCCGGCTTTTTCGCGCCGAGGTCCGGCAGGAATCGTCCGAACCAGTCGGCGAACTGCGCGGACGGCAACACGCGCCGCATCAACTCCGCTTCCATTAGCGACGGCGACAGGAACTCGTCGCCGGCCGGCTCCCACGCCTGACAAGCGACGTCATCCAGATACCAGCGCTCCGCGGTGCTGACGATCAGCGCCTCGAGCGATTCGCGCGAGGTGTGCCGTGCGAAATCGAGTGTCAGTGCGAGTGCGAACGCCATGTTGAAGTGCGTGCCGACGCGCAGCGGATAGGTCGCTTTCGGCAGGAACTCCTCGAAACGTTCGACGAACGTCTCGGTGAGCGGCACGAACGTCTTCGACCAGCGCGCGGCTTCGGAGATTTTCATCGACTGCAACTGCGTGCTGAGCGCGAGCAGCCATGCCCAGCCATACGGCCGCTCGAAGCCGCGGTTGTGCGGCAGGCCCAGATACGCGAGTTCGCCGGCGACGTTCGCCTCGGTGAAATGATCGTCGACCACCGCGACGATGCGCGCGGCCTCGGGCAGATCGGGGAAGCGTTCGAGCAGATGCAGGATCAACCAGTAGCCGTGCACACACGAATGCCAGTCGTAGCTGCCGTAGAAGATCGGATGCAGGGCGCGCGGACCCTGCACGTCCTGCGGCCCTGCGAGCGAGTGCGTGAGCTTGTTCGGGTATTCGCGCGTGAGGTGAGCGAGCGCGACATTGGCGAATTTCGACGCGAATTCGCGGGTGAGCTGGGTGGTCATCGGCGGCTCCTCAGAAGCGCAATACGAACAGGTACGACAGTATGGTGTTGACGATCGGCAATAGTAAAGCGGTCGGCCATTCGGCTTGATCGCGCCGATCGCGCCGAGAATCGCCGGGTTGCCGTTGAACTGATGCACGATCGGCGGCGCGTGCCGGAAGCGCTCAGCCCGCGTTGATTCCTTCCGACGTCAACTGCCGCAACTGCTCCAGCAGCTTGACCGCCGGACTCGGCAGGATGCCCTGGCGCCGCCGGAACGCGGTCAACGTGCGCCGCCCGACCACGCCCGGCACGCCGAGCGTATCGAACACGCCGGCCTTGCTCTCGGTCACGTACATGGTCGACGCCATCCAGCTCAGAAAGCCCGAACGCGCAACCAGACTCTTCAGCGCCGTGACCGAGCGCGTTTCGACGACGACGTTCGGTAGTCCCAGCCCGCGCTCCGCAAACACGCTCTGCATGTGCTCGAACGGCCCGGTGCCGCGCGGCGGAATAGCCCAGCGCTCGCCCAGCGTGTCGGCGAGCTTGAGGTCGGGCTTACCCCGCAGCGGATGATCGAGCGCGGCGACCACGTAGCTCGCATCTTCCCAGCGGCAATCGGCGATCGCGGTGATCTCGTCGGTATCGGGCACGGCCATGCTGAGCGCGAGATCGATCTGACGTTTGACGAGTGCATCCGCGAGCCGGTCCCACACCCCCTCGATGATCTCCACGCGCAGGTTCGGCCACTTCGTCAACACGCCGCTGACCGCGAGCGGCAACAGCAGGCTCGCGATGCTGCCCACCGCGCCGACGCGGATCGTGCCGCGTGCGAGGCCGCGCATCGCGTCGATTTCCTCGCGCGCCTGTTCGGCTTCGCGTTGCAACAGGATCGCGTGCGGCAGCAGTGCTTCGCCGACCGCGGTCAGATGCATGCCGCGCGAGTGCCGCTCGAACAGCGGCGCGCCGACCTGTTCCTCGAGACGGCGGATGGTCCGACTAAGCGCCGGCTGAGTGATGTGCAGCGCTTCGGCGGCGCGTCCGAGGCTGCCGCTCTCGACGATCACCGCGAATGCCTGCAGTTGTTGAAGGTTGTAAGTCATGCCAAAAGGTAATGCCTTTTAGCGAATTAGGCAATTTTCGGTTACCCCGGCGGCCGTGATAATGGCCTGTCGATTTTTCGCGCTCATCACACAGGAGGCCTCGCATGACAGGCAGCGCGCCGCAGCACAAGCCAGCACACACGAAAGAGCAGGGCACCCAATGGACCGTTCGCGACGCGGTCATCGACTTTGCGCGCCGCGTCGGCATGACGTCGATCTTCGCGAACCCCGGCTCGACCGAACTGCCGATGTTCCGCGATTTCCCCGCGGATTTCCGCTACGTGCTCGGTCTTCAGGAAGCGGTCGTGGTCGGCATGGCCGACGGCTACGCGCAGGCGACCGGCAACGCGGCGCTCGTGAACCTGCATTCGGCGGCGGGCGTCGGCAACGCGATGGGCAATATCTTCACCGCGTTTCGCAACCGCACGCCGCTCGTCGTCACCGCGGGTCAGCAGGCCCGCTCGATCCTGCCGTTCGACCCGTTCCTTGCCGCGATCCAGGCGACCGAATTGCCAAAGCCCTACGTGAAATGGAGCATCGAGCCGGCCCGCGCGCAGGACGTGCCGCTCGCGATCGCGCGTGCGTACGCGATCGCGATGCAGGAGCCGCGCGGCCCGGTGTTCGTGTCGATCCCCGCCGACGACTGGGATCAGCCGGCCGAACGGGTGGCCGATCGCGAGGTCGCGCACATCATGCGTCCCGATCCGGCGATGCTGGAGCGCATCGGCGCGGTGCTAGACGCGTGCGAACGGCCCGCATTCGTGGTGGGCGGCGCGGTCGATCGTGCGAATGCAGCGACAGACGTGGTACGGCTCGCGGAGCGGCATGCGGCGCGCGTCTACGTCGCGCCGATGACCGGGCGTTGCAGCTTCCCCGAAACGCATCGGCTGTTCGCGGGCTTTTTGCCGGCGATGCGCGAGCGCATCGTCGAACTGCTCGGCGCGCACGACGCGATCTTCGTGCTCGGCGCGCCCGCGTTCACGTATCACGTCGAAGGCAGCGGCCCGCATGTGCCGCCGGGCGCGCGGCTGTGTCAGTTGACCGACGATCCGGGCGTCGCGGCATGGACGCCGCAAGGCATCGCCGCGGTCGGCAATCTGCGGCTCGGTGTGCAGGACCTGCTTGCGCGCGCCGCGCCCAAAGCGCGCGAGTTGCCCGCGCCGCGCGCCGTGGCGCCGCGCGCGCTGCCGCCGGCGCAAGGCGAGCGGATGTCGGTCGCATTCGCGCTGCAGACACTCGCCGAAGTGCGCGATCCCGATGGCATCGTCGTCGAGGAAGCGCCGAGCTCGCGGCCCGTCATGCAGACCTATCTGCCGATCGCGCGCCCCGGCACTTTCATGACGATGGACAGCGGAGGCCTCGGCTACGGCATGCCGGCGGCGGTCGGCGTCGCGCTCGCGCGGCCCGGCGAGCGCGTGATCGCGCTGATCGGCGACGGTTCGAGCATGTACTCGATCCAGGCGATCTGGAGCGCGGTGCAGATGCAGCTGCCGATCACGTTCGTGATTCTGAACAACACGCGCTACGCGGCGTTGCAGGAATTCGCGCCGGTGTTCGGTTTCGCGCCGAACGAGACCGTGCAGGGCACGGATTTGCCGGGGCTCGACTTCGTGACGATCGCGGCGGGCATGGGTTGCCCTGGCGTGCGCGTCAGCGAGGCCGCTGAGCTTGCCGGCGTGTTGCGTCGCGCGCTGAGCGACGCTGACGGCAAAAGCGGTCCCACGCTCGTCGAAGCGATCGTCGCGTAACGGTGCTTCCCATTCACGAAAAGAAGAGAGTCCTACGATGAAAAACGTATCGATGCTGATCGGCGGCGAACAGGCACAGGCGCGCAACGGCGCGACCTTCGAGCGCCGCAATCCGCTCGACGGCGAAGTCGCGTCGCGCGCGCCGGCCGCGACCGTTGAAGATGCCGTCGCCGCCGTCGATGCCGCCGCGGCCGCCTTTCCGGTGTGGTCCGCGCTCGGACCGAGCGAGCGCCGCGCGTTGCTGACGAAGGCCGCGCACGCCCTCGAAGCGAAGGCCGACGCGTTCGCCGCCGCAATGGCCGCCGAGACCGGCGCGTCGGGCATCTGGGCCGGCTTCAACGTCCATCTCGCGGCGGCCGGGCTGATCGAAGCGGCCGCGCTGACCACGCAGATCGCCGGCGAACTGATTCCGTCCGACGTGCCCGGCAGTCTCGCGATGGGCGTGCGCCAGCCCGCGGGCGTCGTGCTCGGCATCGCGCCGTGGAACGCGCCGGTGATTCTCGCGGTGCGCGCGATCGCGTTGCCGCTCGCATGCGGCAACACGGTCGTGCTGAAGGGCTCGGAGATCTGCCCGGCGACACATGGTCTGATCATCGAGGCGATGCAGCAGGCGGGTCTGCCGCGCGGCACGGTGAACTTCGTGACCAATGCGCCGGCCGACGCCGCACGCATCGTCGACTCGATGATCGAACACCCGGCCGTGCGGCGCGTCAACTTCACGGGCTCGACGCGCGTGGGGCGTCTTATCGCCGAAACCTGCGCGCGCAATCTGAAGCCCTCGGTGCTCGAACTCGGCGGCAAAGCGCCGCTCGTCGTGCTCGACGACGCCGATATCGGCGCCGCCGTCGATGCGGCCGTGTTCGGCGCGTTCGCCAATTCCGGGCAAATCTGCATGTCGACCGAGCGGATCATCGTCGACGACAGCATCGCCGATGCGTTCGTCGAGCGGCTCGCCGCGCGTGCGCGCGCGTTGCCGCTCGGCGACCCGCGCAATGGGCCGGTCGTGCTCGGCTCGGTGGTCGATATGAGCACCGTCGAGCGCTGCAACGCGCTGATCGACGACGCGCTCGCCAAAGGCGCGACGCTCGTGTGCGGCGGCAAGAGCGAAACCACATTGATGCCCGCGACGCTGCTCGATCGCGTGACGCCGGACATGCGCATCTATCACGACGAATCGTTCGGACCGGCCAAGCCGATCGTGCGCGTGCGCGGCGAAGAAGCCGCGATAGCGTGCGCGAACGACAACGAATACGGCCTGTCGGCGGCGGTATTCGGCCGCGACACGGCGCGTGCGCTGAACGTCGCGAAGCGCATCGAGTCGGGCATTTGTCACGTGAACGGTCCGACCGTGCACGACGAAGCGCAGATGCCGTTCGGCGGCGTGAAGGCGAGTGGCTTCGGCCGCTTCGGCGGAAAGGCGGGGATCGCGGAATTCACCGATCTGCGCTGGGTCACGGTGCAAACCACGCCGCGTCACTATCCGTTCTAATTGCCGACACCAAAAAATCGAACAACGCGCGCGCAGCGCAAACAACGGAGACATGTCGATGAACTACGTTCCTCCCGCTTCGGCCGCGCCCTCGCCCTCGACCTCGACCGCGCGCGACGACGCGGCGCTCGCCGGCATTGCGCGCGGCGGCAACACGGTCGACATCGGTCATGCGCTCGACGACGGCCCCTATACGTTGCTGCAGAAAATCGCGGTGGTGCTCGCGGCGCTGTCGATCGTCGTCGATGGTTTCGACAGCCAGCTAATCGGCTTTGCGATTCCGATGCTGATCAAGGAGTGGGGCATCACGCGCAATGCGTTTGCGCCGGTGGTCGCGTCGGGGCTCATCGGCATGGGCATCGGCAGTGCGTTCGCGGGGCTGTTCGCCGATCGCTTCGGCCGCCGCTGGGCCGTGATCGGCAGCGTATTCGTGTTCGGTCTCGCGACCTGCGCGATCAGTCTGGCGCCGAACGTCGCGGCCATCGCGGCGCTGCGTTTTATCGCGGGGCTCGGCATCGGCGGCGCGCTGCCGACGTCTACGACGCTGACCGCCGAGTTCACGCCCGCGCGTTTTCGTACCTTCGCGGTGACGGCGACCATTCTGTGCGTGCCTCTCGGTGGCATGGTCGCGGGACTGTTCGCCGGGCAGGTGTTGCCGATTTATGGCTGGCGCGGTCTGTTCGTCGCGGGTGGGGTGCTGCCGCTCGTGCTCGGCATCGTCCTCGTCGCCGCGCTGCCGGAATCGCCGCGCTTTATGGCGCGCCGTCCGCATCGCTGGCCAGAACTCGCGAAGCTGCTGCGGCGCATGGCCCGCGACGTGTCGGCCGATGCGAGCTTTACCGACGTGCGCGAACAAAGCGCCGAGAAACACGTGGGCTTCACCGCGCTGTTTCGCGATGGCCGGTCGCGCGATACCGTCGCGATCTGGGGCGCGTTCTTCATGTGCCTGCTCGCGGTGTACGCGGCATTCAGCTGGCTGCCGTCGATGCTGACGAGCGAGGGTTTGAGCGTGTCGCTCGCGGGCTATGGCCTGAGCGCGTACAACCTTGGCGGCGTAATCGGCGCGGTGCTGTGGGCGCTGGCGATCGGGCGCTACGGCTCGCGCTGGCCGCTGCTGCTGTGCTGCGCGGGCGGCGTCGCGAGCGCATGGATGCTGCTCGGCGTCAGCGCGACACAGCATACGGCGTTGATGATCGTCGGCCTCGGCTTGCATGGGCTGTTCGTCAATGCGGTGCAATCGACGATGTACGCGCTGTGCGCCTACGTCTATCCGACCGGCGTGCGGGCCACTGGCACCGCGTCGGCACTCGCGGTCGGCCGCGTCGGCGCGATTCTGAGCGCGTTCGCGGGCGCCGCGGTGATCACGGCCGGCGGCGCATCGGGCTATCTGCTGATGCTCGGTATCGCGATGGTCATCGTGCTGATCGCGCTGGCGGTGGTGCGGCGGCATATTCCGCGGCGAGGCGCCGCGACCGTGCGCTGAGCGATGCGAAAGGCCGTCGCGATGCCCCGGCTCACGTAGCGACGCTATCAACCTCGTTGAATATAAACGGGCAATGCCACCGCATTTGCGGCCGGATCGCCGGCTGCATCGGTCGGCAAATATTGCGTCTGAAACGCGGTAAACATCGCGGCAAACCCATCGGCGCGCTGCACGATCACCGCGCCGTCCTGGAACGCGCCGTTTTCGTTGTAGTGCGGACCGCGCGGATTGCCCTGATTCATGTGGGTTTCGTGAAGACCGTCCTTCTTCGGCAGAAACAGAAAGCCGAACCCGTAGACGACGATGCCTGCGGTCGTCGGTGTCCAGAAATCGCGGTTATGCAACTGGCCGCTGCCGTTGTCGTAGGGCAGGCTTTGCGACGGCTTGCTTTCGTCGATGGTCAGGATTTCGTCGATGATGTCGTTGACGTCGGCGCGATTGCCGTTTTTATCCTCGTAGGGGACCGGCCGCATGCGGTGAATGTCGAGCAGGCTGCTGTCCTGGAAGTAGTCGAGCCGCGGAAAGCCGCTGGTGTAGAGGCCGACGTTCAGGGCCTGCAGTTTCGTGGTGAGCGGATCGGCGAAGTTCAGATCGGCATAGAAGTACACGTCGTCGTTACCGCTTGCGCCCGGTTGCGTCGATGCCGAATTGACGACGATATTGAATGGCGTGTTGTCGTTGCCAGTAACCGTAATCACATAGTGCGGACTGCCCACATACGAATCTTTGAAAGGCGCCGCGCGCAGCAGTTTTCCCTTGAACATGCAGTATTCGTTCATGACTGAATGACCCTGTCGAAGTTGATGAACGGAGAGCGACTCGCACCCAGCATATGATGCGACGCGTCGATAAACAAGGTCGTGCGGACGGCGCGGCGAACGTCGAACAGATCAAAGAGCCGTTTCGTACCCGGCCGCACACCGGGCCCATTCGACCAGCACGTCGGTCACATCGGCGGGCCGCTCCATCGTGCACATATGACCGCTTCGTTCGATCACGCGAAGCTTCGAGCCGCGAATCTGCGCGTGCATCTCCTCGTGACGCGCCAACGGACTCCATTTGTCATCGCGTCCGCACACGATCATCGTCGGGCACGCGATGTCGCGAAGCAGCGCCGTCGCATCGGGGCGATCCAGCAATGCGCGGATCTGCGCCGCGAATTTATCTGGCGTGCTTCGCTCGATCATGTCGAGCACCGCCTCGTAGACGGCGGAATCGTGGCGATCGGCGTTGACCATGCCGGGCGCCCACTCGTTGCCCATCGCGCGCATGCCTTTCGCGCGCGCGAGTTCGAGTAGTCGCAGCCGCTGCGCGCGCTCGCTTTCGCCGGCCTCGCCGGCGGCACGCGGCGTGCAACCGGTGTCGAGCAACGCGAGCCCGGCGATGCGTTGCGGTGCGCGCCGGAACACTTCGAGCGCGACCCGTCCCCCCATCGAATGACCCGCAACTAGCAGGCGGTCTCCCGAAACCGACTCGAGCACGAGTTCGGCCATCGCGCCGAGCGAGTCGCGCATGCCGTAGTCGGGCACGAAGCAGTCGCCGATCGCGCCAAGCGCGCCGCGCTGATCGGCCCACACTGCGCCGTCGCAGAGCAGTCCAGGGAGCAAAACGATTTGGTGGGTCATGGGGGGTCCTGTGATGCGTTGAACGGATAAAAGAAATGACACTCTGTACGACGTCATCGTCGAATGGTCATTCATCCGCCTTACCATAGCATGCCCATCTGCCGCGCGGTCGCATCGATCGCCGCTTTTGCCTTCGCGACGATTTCGTCGATTTCCGGCCGGCTGATCACGAGCGGCGGCGACAGCAACATCCGGTCGCCGCTCGCGCGCATGATCAGATTGCCGTTGAAGCAGAAGTCGCGGCACAGCGCGCCGACATCGCCGCCGTTCGCAAAGCGCTTGCGCGCGAGCGGCTCCTCGGCGAGTTGCACACCCGCCACGAGGCCCGCGCCGCTGATCTCGCCAACGACAGGATGAGCGGCGAACGTCTCACGCAGTCTCTTCTGAAAGTACGGACCGGTATCCGCTTTGACACGCTCGACGATCTTCTCGTCGCGCAGCAGTTTCAGATTGGCAAGCGCGACGGCCGCCGCGACCGGATGCCCGGAGTAGGTGAGGCCATGATTGAAGTCGCCATTGTCGATCAGTGCGCGGGCGACGCGATCATGCAGGCCGACCGCTCCCATCGGCACGTAACCGCTGGTGAGTCCCTTCGCGAGCGTGATCAGGTCCGGCTCGAAGCCGAAGTGCTGATGCGCGAACCATTCGCCGGTTCGGCCGAAGCCGCCGATCACTTCGTCCGCGACGAGCAGCACGTCGTACTTGCGGCAAATTCGCTCGATTTCCGGCCAGTAAGTGTCGGCCGGAAAGATCACGCCGCCGGCTCCGTGGAAAGGCTCACCGATAAACGCGGCGACATGGTCCGCACCGAGTTCGAGAATCTTCGCTTCGAGCTGCCGCGCGCGAGCCAGCGCGAATTCTTCCGGCGTCTGACCGCTCGCCGCTTCGCCGAAGAAATAAGGTTGATCGATATGCACGATGTTCTCGACTTTCGACGGCATCTGTTCATGCATATAAGCCATGCCGCCGAGCGTGCCGCCCGCGATCGTCGACCCGTGATAAGCGTTCTTGCGCGCGATGACGAACTTCTTCGCGCTCTGGCGTTGCGTCGCCCAGTATTGGTGAACGATGCGCAGCACGGTGTCGTTGCCTTCCGAGCCGCTGTTGCAGTAGAAGAAGTGATTGAACGGCGCGGGCGTCAGCTCGGCGAGTAGGGCCGACAGTTCGATCACCGGCGGATGAGTCGTCTTGAAGAAGGTGTTGTAGTACGGCAGTTCTTGCATCTGCCGGAAGGCGGCGTCGGCGAGTTCATGGCGTCCGTAGCCGACGTTCACACACCACAGTCCAGCCATGCCGTCGATGATCTTGTTGCCGTCCGAGTCCCACAGGTACACGCCTTGCGCCTTGACGATCACGCGCGAACCCGCGCGATTGAGCGAGCCCATATCCGAGAACGGGTGAATGTGATGCGCGGCATCGAGCGCGCGGTATTCGGCGGTGCTGCGCGACGGGGCTTGCGAGGTCGGCGCGTCTATCGTTCCGCCAAGCTCGGGCGTCTCCTTCTCCGCATACATCAAATCGTCAGTCTTATAGCTCATACTGCCTCCGTCTTTTCAAAGTTCTCATTGACCGGTTGACCCGCGGCATTCACACGTGCAGCAGCAAATGCCGGCGCTCCCACGAACTGATCACGCGGAAAAACGCTTCGTATTCGGTCTCTTTCAGCGCGAGATACGCGCGGACGAACTGCTCGCCGAGTACGTCGGCGATTGGCTCGCACGCACTCATCAACGTCAGGCCTTCTTCGAGATTGCGCGGTAATTGGTAGGGCAATGCATAGCCGTCGCTCGCCAGCGGTTCGGTTGGGGCGAGCCGCTGCGTGATGCCGAGATAGCCGGCGGCCAAGGTCGCGGCAATCGCCAGATATGGATTGCAATCGACACCCGGAATGCGGTTCTCGATGCGGCGCGCGACCGGCGTCGAATGCGGAATGCGAAAGCCCACCGTGCGATTGTCGTAACCCCACGCGACGTTGATCGGCGCAGCCATGAAACGCGACAGGCGCCGATACGAGTTGATGTACGGCGCGAAGATCGGCATCAGCGCCGGCGTGTACTTTTGCAAGCCGGCGATATAGCCGGTGAAAAGCGATGTCGGTTCGCCATCCGCGGCGGTAAACAGGTTGCGGCCGGTTTCCATATCGACGAGGCTCTGATGCATGTGCATCGCCGAGCCCGGCTCGCCTTCCATCGGCTTCGCCATGAAGGTCGCGTACATCTTGTGGCGCAACGCCGCTTCGCGCACGGTGCGCTTGAATAGAAACACGCTGTCCGCGAGTTTGAGCGGATCGCCATGCATGAAGTTGATTTCCATCTGCGCGGCGCCGACCTCATGTATCAGTGTGTCGACTTCGAGTTCCTGCACGTCGCAGTACTCGTAGATGTCTTCGAACAGCGGATCGAATTCATTGACCGCTTCGATCGAATACGCCTGGCGTCCGGTTTCCGCGCGACCCGTACGTCCAACCGGCGGTTGCAGCGGCAGGTCGGGATCGCGGTTCATATCGACCAAATAGAACTCGAGTTCCGGCGCGATCACCGGTTTCCAGCCGCGCGCCTTGTATAGATCGAGCACGCGGCGCAACACGCAGCGCGGCGAGATTTCGACCGGCGTGCCGTCGAAATGAACGCAGTCGTGAATCACTTGGGCGGTCGGGTCGACTGCCCACGGAATCATCCGGATCGTGCTCGCGTCGGGTACGCACACCATGTCGGGGTCGGTGACGCCGGTCAGCGAATCGCTTTGGGGATAATCGCCGGTCACGGTCTGAATCATCACCGCCTGCGGCAGACGCATCGATTCGCCCGATTCGAACTTGCTGCGCGGAATGATCTTGCCGCGCGCGATGCCGGCCATGTCCGGAATAATCGCTTCGATTTCGGTGACGTGATGCTTTTTCAGAAAATCGTCGATGTCATACATGATTGTTCTCTCTGTTTTGATCCGCGACCTAGGACATGCGTGCAGGGTTGCGTGTATTCATGCGCTGGCGGCACGCGTCGCCGAAGGCGCGAAATATCGCGGTCGCCCTCGACGATCGCGGCGATGTACTTTTCACCGGCCACGTGCGATGGATGAGCGCCGAGCATCGTTCTATCGGCGGTGATGCCTACTATTGGTTGGTTTCGCATAATGAATAGGCGTTTCGATCCCACGCCGCACACCACGTGAAAGGCGTTAAATAGCGCGCGCGACGAAATGGGAAAACGCGAAGGCGAGGCGAAGCCAAAGCGAATCCGCGCAATAACGCGCAGCGCTAATCAGATTAGAAGCGGTTCGATTGAATCCGTCGTAATGCGCGGCAATCAGTCAGCGCCGCGCGGACGCAAGCAGACAGCTCGCGAAACGCGTGCGAACGGACGAATCGAGCAGCGAAAATAGACTAGAAAAGAGAGGCGCTACGGCAGCAGCGAGGCGACTTCGTCTGTGCGCACCGCGATGAACGCGCGTGCGGAGAGAACGTTGCGGCGTCGAACGGAGCGACGCGACAGGACTGTGATGACGGACAGAAAGCGGCGAAACGCAAGGCTGCCGTTGCTGCCGTCGGCGCTGGCGCCGTCAGCGCAAATACAACGCGCCTGACTGCGATTCCAATTCACCAAAGGGCCTCGGACTCTCACGATGACACTCGACTGGCGTAGTTGAGGGTATTGAACGCTCTGTTTCGAATCCACAGCGGATATTGAAGAAACAGGACGCGGGTCGATCGAGAAGAAACGGTACTAAACGGTAAAGGCTTAATTCGCAGCGCCGCTCAAGCAATCTCCCAATAGCTAGGATATACGAGCTAAAAATCCCGTCAATTTATTTTTGTTTTTTGGCAGAACGGCATCAAGCGTGATGCCGTGTGCCTGGTCTGCAATTCGTTCACTCCGCGAGACGGGCGCGCACTGTGTATTCGCCTTCATTGCCCTTGTCTTCGAGCATGTGCGCCATCGCCGTATTGAAGTCGGGTGGGAGTGGTTCGACTGGATAGCCTCGCTTTTCCCATGCGTCGAGTCCGCCCTTAAGGGCGCGCACATGATGAATGTTCTTGCGATGCAATTGCCTGACGATGCGCTTCGCGGTCGCTTCGTTCGGACACACGCAATAGACGACGATCGGCCGCTTCAGATACTCCGGATGAATCGGATCGGGCGATTCCAGATCGAGCGGCCGTGCGCCTGCAATGCGATGCGATTCCTTTTCGCGCACGGTGTGCGGGCGCGCGTCGAGAATCAGCGGCGGTTCGTTCGACTTCATCATCGCGTCGAGCTGATCGGGCGAAATGCGTGCATGCGCGAGCCAGCGGCGAAACTGCAAACGGCGCAGCCAGCGATACAGCAGAACCGCCGCGAAGATCACCGCGAACGTATCGAAGATCGTGCCGCCGTTGTGCCGCACGAACAGCATCAATTGGACGATCTCATCGTGCAAGGCGGCGCCGCCGATGATCCAGACGCTCGCCCACAGCGTCGCACCGACCATGTCCCACAACAAGAACACGCCGACGCCGATCGCGGTCGTGCCGAGCAGCGGCGCGGAAATCAGGCCGAGACCGGGCAGGAACTTCGCGACCGTCAGAATCGGCGCGCCATAGCGCTCATAGGTATTGCGCGCGACGCGCACCGTGGTGTCCAGCGACAGCGAGAAGCGCACGAGGTAATTGAGCAGACGGCGGCCATACGCGCGTGCGGTGAAAAACCACAGCGAGTCGGCGATCAGCGTCGCACCGACCGCCGCGCAGATCATGTTGATGTACGAGGCTTCGCCCACCGCGGCCATCGTTCCCGCGAGAATCAGCATCGGCGCGGCTGGAATCGGCATGCCGAGCTGCGTGACGAGCACGCTCATGAAGACGGCCCACACGCCCGCAGACGGTGGAATAGCGACCGGGAAATGCCACACAACCGCGCTCCTGATTAAGGCAAAGAAAGGGAAAAGAATCGTCTGCGCCGAGGCCGATACGGGCCTCTGGCGACGCGAAAGACGGATTTAAGCACAGGTGGCGAGTCGGCGTTATGAAAGTGCGCCGACAAAGTGGCGCGCGAGCGACGAATGCGCATGGCGCACCGCGCCATGCTGCGTGCATGCGCCGCGCGGCAAGTGGATCAACGCGGACTGAGCAGCGGGATTTGCCTCGCTTCAGGCGAGGCGGTCCAAAAAGCGGCCTGTCGCCTTACGCATCCTCGGAGGGATCATAGGGCACCACGCGCTCATGCTCGTCCGCGTGATTGCGCGCGACGATCGCGCGCGCCGCGGCATTCGCATCGAGATTGAACGGCTGATGCGGCACGCCGGGCGGAATGAACAGGAAGTCGCCCGGCTCGGTGATGACCGACTCGCGCAGGCCCGGGCCATAGCGCGTCTCGATCTTGCCTTCGAGCATATAGATCGCGGTTTCGTAGTCGGCGTGATAGTGCGGCTGCGCATGGCCGCCGGGCGGGACCACGACCATATACATCGACAGTCCGGTGGCACCCGCGGTGCCCGCCGAAATGCCGACGAAATAGGGCAACCGCTGCATCGTCGCCATTTCCCGTTCCGGGCGCACCTTGATCACAGGGGCCCGCGCGTCGTGCGTCACGTTTGACATGGTCGCTCCTTTCGTCGCCGCCGTGCCGGGCGGCTTCATGCATGCCGAACTGAAAGTCTAGACGATACGGGCGGCAATATCGGACCTTGTGAAGCGCGCGCGACCGCGAAAACGCGTTGCTACAATGATCGGCATACCCCCGACCAAGATCACGGAGACAGCGCATGGCCACGCTTCAGCCCATCAGCCGCTACCCGGTCCCCGAGCCGAGCGAGTGGCCCGAAGACATCAGCGCCCGCATTCTCGAAGTGCAGGACAAAGCCGGTTTCGTGCCGAACGTGTTTCTGACGCTCGCGCATCGGCCCGATGAATTTCGCGCGTTCTTCGCTTATCACGATGCGTTGATGCTGAAAGAGGGCGGTCTCACCAAGGGCGAGCGCGAGATGATCGTGGTCGCGACGAGCGCGGTCAACGATTGTCTTTACTGCGTGGTCGCGCACGGCGCGATTCTGCGCATCTACGAGAAAGCGCCGCTGCTCGCCGATCAGCTTGCGGTCAATCATCGCAAGGCCGACATCACCGAGCGGCAGAAGGCGATGCTCGATTTCGCGCTGAAGGTGTGCCGCGCGTCCGGCACGGTCGACGAAGAAGACTTCCAGACGCTGCGCGGTCACGGCTTCACCGATGAAGACATCTGGGATATCGCGGCAATCACCGCGTTTTTCGGCCTATCGAACCGGATGGCGAACGTGATCTCGATGCGTCCGAACGACGAGTTCTATCTGATGGGGCGCGTGCCGAAAGCCGCCGCGGAGGCGCCGAAGAAATAGCCGCGACTGGCATTGCTTCAGCGTCTCTACCGGCATTGCGCATCACGCCTGCGCGGGACGCGGCGCATGCCGCGCGGGCGTCGTCACCGCCGTGTCGTCGATCGGGAAATGCAGCAGCGCCGCGAGCAATCCCGCCGCGACCGTCGCTACCCAGATCAGCGAGTACGAGCCCGTCAGATCGAACACGAGGCCACCGAGCCACGCGCCGAGAAACGAGCCGATCTGATGGCTCAGAAAGCACACGCCGAACAGGCTGCCGAGGTGACGCGTGCCGAACACCTTGGCGACCAGCCCGCTCGTCAGCGGTACGGTACCGAGCCACGTCAGGCCCATCACGGCCGCGAAAATCACCACGGACACCGCGCTTTTCGGCAGCGCGAAGAACGTGGCGATCGTCGCGCTGCGAATCAGATAAAGCCAGCCGAGCACATGATGCTGGCGGAACCGGCCGCCGAGCCAGCCGCACGCCCAACTGCCCGCCATATTGAACAGGCCGATCAGCGCAAGCGCGGTGGCGCCCAGCCCGATCGGCATATGACAGAGCGTCAGATACGCGGGCAGATGCGTCGCGATGAACGCGAGCTGGAAGCCGCAGGTGAAGAAGCCGAGCGTCAGCAGGCGGTAGCCGCGATGGCGCGTCGCTTGTGACAGTACTTCGCGCAGCGGAGTCGCGGGCGCATCGTCGAACCGGGCCTCGCCCGCCGCATGCATCCGCGCGCGACGGTCGAGCACGATGCCGAGCGGCGCGATCAGCAGCATCACGAACGCGAGCACGAACAGCGAGGTCGCGACGCCCGCGTGCAGCCGGATGCCTTGCACGAGCGGCACCATCAGCACCTGTCCGGCGGAGCCGCCGGCGCTGACGAGGCCCATCGCGACGCTGCGCTTCTCCGGCGACGCCATGCGGCCGACTGCCGGCAACACCACGCCGAAGGTCGTGCAACTGACGCCGATGCCGACCAGCAGCCCCATGCCGATCACCAGCAGCGCGCCGCTCGGCGCGACCGCCGACAGCGCGAGGCCGGCCGCGAATGTCGAAGCGCCGAACGCGACGACCGGCGCCGAGCCATAGCGATCAGCAGCCGCGCCCGCGAACGGCTGCGCGAAGCCCCACACGAGGTTGTGCAGCGCGATCGCGAAGGCGATCAGCGTGACCGGCAGACCGCGGTCGAACGAGAACGGGCCGATGAACAGGCCGAAAGTCTGGCGGATGCCCATCGCGGCGCTCAGGATCAGTGCGGCGGCGACGATTACGATCGTGGTGGTGACGGTCGTCGTCGGAGCGACGGCGGGGGTGGGTTGCCCGGTGCGGGTGGTCGACATGGCGGCTTCTCCTTGGCCACCATCGTCGCAGCCCGCCGCGTGGCCGGCAAAGGAAAAGATTTCGACGACAGGTGAGCGCCGCTCACCTGTGCGCCGCCAGGTCGCCGTCCGCGGCCGCGTCGGTTTGCGCGTCGAAAGCCGCCGCCTCGTCCACTAGCCAGCGCCTGAAATCGGCGAGCTCGGGCCGCCGGATCGCGCTGTCCGCATTCTCCGCGCTGACCAGCCAGTAGGCGGTGGCGGATGCGATGGTGGGCGCGCAAGCCTCGACCAGCGCGCCACTCGCCAGATCGCCATCGACCAGCGGCTTGCGGCCGAGCGCGACGCCGAGGCCCATGCTGGCCGCTTCGAAGGCGAGCTGGATCGTGTCGACGTGCAAGCCGGCGTCCATATCGATGCCGCCGGTGCCGGTTGCATCGAGCCACGCCTGCCAGTCTTCACTCGCGGCGTTCACGTGAATCAGCGTCGCGCGTCGCAGGCTCGGGACGCCGTGCTCGTCGCGCAGCGTCGCCAGGTGAGCGGGGCTGCACACCGGCACGAAACGCTCGCCGAACAGGCGCGTCCATGCGGTGCCGGCGACCGGCGCGCGGCTCATGCGGATCGCGAAATCGAAGCCGTCGACCGGGAAACCCACCTGGCGACGCGATGTATCCACGCTCACGTTGATATTCGGCCAGCGCGCGCGAAAGCCCGCGAGGCGCGGCAGCAGCCAGCGCGACGCGAAGGTCGGCGCGCAGCTGAGCGTGATCGACCGATCCGCGCGGTGATTGGGCAGACGCTGCGTGCCGATCGCGATCAGCGAAAAGGCCTCGGACACGTACGACAGATAATCCGCGCCAACCGCCGTCAGCGAGATGCCGCGCGGCTCGCGCACGAACAGCTCGACGCCGAGCGCTTCCTCGAGCCCGACGATGCCATGACTGATCGCGCTCGGCGTGACGTTCAGCTCGGCGGCGGCGAGCTTGAAACTTTGATGCCTGCCGGCCGCTTCGAAAAAACGGAGCGCTGGCAGGGGTGGTAGACGAAGCGGCATGTGCATTCCCCAGGGCGGCCGCGTCGCGTGGCGCGCGTGCCGCGCGGTGTTGGCGGGTGTGATGGGCGTGCTGTTTGGCGCAAGCATACCTCGCGGTGGCGCCTCGCGAGTGTGTTGCCGAACCGTGGGCAAAAGCGGCTGCAAAAAGGCTGCCGCTTAAAAATCATTGGCGGCCGTGTCGATTTTTCGCGGTCTCATCCGTCGTCGCTTGTAGGAAGGGCGGCAAAGCACAGGCAGCCGCCCGTCTTCCGTCCGTTTTTCGCACGACTTCTCACAAGGAGATGGCTGATGAACGACGCAAACACATCGATGCATACGCTAAAACCGGCCCGCGAACTGGCCGACCTGCCTCAACGCTTTCCCGGCGAGAGCGCCGAATATCGACGCGCGCGCAACGCGTTGCTCGCCGAAGAGATCGAGCTGCGCCGCCAGATCGAGCGCGTCGCCGCGCAGCGCCGCGCGCTGCCGGCGGGCGGCATCGTGCCGAAGGATTACCGCTTCGACGGCGAAGCCGGCCCGGTCACGCTATCGCAGATGTTCGGCGCGCACGACACACTGGTGACCTACAACTGGATGTTCGGACCGCAACGCGCGCGGCCGTGCCCGATGTGCACGTCGCTGCTGAGTGCGTGGGACGGCGAAATGCCCGATATCCTGCAGCGCGTCGCGTTCGTGGTGATCGGCCGCTCGCCGATCGACAGGCTCGTCGCGTTCAAGCAGGAGCGCGGCTGGCGGCGTCTGCGGCTCTATTCGTCGGGCGGCAATACGTTCAATCGCGATTACGCAGCCGAAGATCCTGCCGGCGACGACGTTCCGGCGCTCAACGTATTCACGCGCACGGGCGGTGTCGTGCGGCACTTCTGGGCCGAGGAGATGGGGCCATCGACGTCGGACCCCGGGCAGGACCCGCGCGGCGCGCCCGATCTGATGCCGCTATGGACGATCCTCGACATGACCCCCGGCGGCCGCGGCACCGACTGGTATCCGAAGCTGGCGTACTGAGCGGCACGGCCGCAAAGCGATCGAGCGCTACGAATGCGTCTCCGCCGCATGGCTTTGCGCGAGCGCGGTCCATAGGAACGTGCCGACCGCGCTTGCCCGCATCGGCAGGCTGAACAGATAGCCTTGCACCGCGCGCGCGCCGAGCGCCTTCACGACCTGGGCCTGCAATGGCGTTTCGAGTCCTTCCACCACGCATTCGAGTCCGAGGTTGCGGCACAGGTCGATCACGGATTTGATGATCTTCTTCGATGCGCTGTTGGTATCGACGTCGGAGACGAAGCTGCGATCGATCTTGATCGCGTCGAATGGCAAGCGGTGCACGTAGCTGAGGCTCGAATAGCCGGTGCCGAAATCGTCGAGCGACATCCGGCAGCCGGCCTGCTTCAGCATTGTCATCGCACTGCGCGCCTGCTCGAAATCGCGCGTCAACGCCGTTTCGGTGATTTCGAACGTCACGCGATGCGGCGACACACCGCTTGCGGCGACGATGTCGATCAGGCGGCGGGCGCGTGCCGACGTCGAGATATCGATCGCGGACAGGTTGAACGACAGATACAGATCGGCGGGCCAGTGTGCGACTTCGGCGAGCGCCTGGCGCAGCAGCACATCGGTGATGCCGAGAATCAGCTCGGTACGCTCTGCGATCCGAATGAATTCCTCGGGCCTGACCATGCCGAGCCGCGCGTTGTGCCATCGCCCGAGCGCTTCGAGGCCGATCGGCCGGTGGGTGAGCAGATCGTAGATCGGCTGGAATTCGAGGAACAGTTCCGCTTCGAGATCCGCGTGGCGCAACTCCTGGGTGACGAGGCTTAGCCGCCGCATCTGCGTCTCGTGTTCGGTCGAGAAAATCACCGGCATGCCGCGGCGGTTTTCCTTGCCGACATAGAGGGCGGCGTCGGCGCGTTCGAACACTTGCGCGACCGTCGAGCCCGCGTCGGGAAACGCGGCCCAGCCGATCGTGCCCGACAGCTCCGCGACATTGTCGGCGACCTGGTAAGGCCGACTGAGCGCGTCGCAGATCCGCTGCCCCAACTGAACCAGCGCTTCGTTCGACATCTTGTGACGCACGAGCACGCCGAATTCATCGCCGCCCAGACGCGCGAACATCAGGCCTGTCTCGCTGATCGACACGAGCCGCGTGCCGACTTCCTGCAGCACGAGATCGCCGCTCGCGTGACCATATATGTCGTTGACCTGCTTGAAGCCGTCCAGATCGATGAGCCCGACGTTGAAGCCGCCGCCGGTTTCGAGCGCCTGCTCGAGTATTGCGCTCAGCGCCGCGAAATAGCTGCGCCGGTTCGGCAGGCCGGTCAGACTGTCGATGTTGGCGAGCCGGTAGTTGTCGTCGCTGAGCCGTTGGGTGTTTTGATGGCTTGCCTGTAGTTCGCGTTGCGCTCGCACGGCGTCCGCAAACGTGCGGCAGTAAAGCTGGATGACCACCGCGAGCGCGACGCCGACCAGCGTCATATCGACGGCCATCGCGAAGAACACCGGCGAGCCGCTGGACACGAGGAACCCGGAGAAACTCAGGAGGACGATGCAAAGCAGCAGAAGCGCGGCCTTGCGCAGGTGGATCAGGCAGAACATGCTGCCGACCAGCGTCGTCGCCATGTAGAACGCGACCTGCGCCTGCTGATACGCACCGCCGTACGGGAACAACAGCAGCGACCAGCCGCTGAACGCGACGCCGAACAGGCCGACGATCCACGTCACGCCCCGCAATTCGCGGACCACCTGGGCGTCCGTCATCGGCCGGTTGCGTTTGCGCCACCAGCGCACGCAGCGAAGTACACACAGCGCGGCGAGCGCGCCGGGCATATATATCGACAGCCAGGCCGGCGCGCTGTCCAGATGCGTCGCCGCGACCGCCGCCGTGTTGACGAGCAGGATGAAGTAGAGAAGCGGTACCTGGCGGCTGAACGCTTGCAAGCGCGCACGCGTCAGCGCACGGTCACCATCGGCGACCGACAGTACCTTCTTCAGTCTTGCGAGCCAAACCATCACCGTCCTTTTAACGTTTGCGTGCTAAACGCAGCTGTTTATATCGGCGCAAAGCTGATTAACTTGAGCGTTCCGGGAGGTAAATAGCATCGCAGCCAAGGGTCCGTGAACCCGACGGCATGCTTACGAATCGTCGTGCGGTAAGTAGTACCTGGCGGCAGTGCAAGCAGGCGTTTGTGCCGGATGCCGATGGCGGGACTTTCGACGAAAGCTGGCTATCGCGCATGCTCGAAGTTGGGGCACGACAGCACCCGCTGCGGCCGCATCGCAGTGCCGGGCTGGCCGGCTGGAGCAGGGGCGCCTTGCGGCGCTGACGAGACGAGCCGGACCGCGTCGGCGCCCGCATTCGCGAGCACGTATTTTTCCGGGCTATCGTCCGGCTGCCAGTACGCGCGAAACACGTCGCCGTCGCTGAACACGAGCAGCTTGCCGTGCACCGTTGTTCCGCCGCCGACGAAGTCGACCGGTTCGCCGTCGCGTAGCGAAAAGCCCTGCGCGGCACTGGAATTGGTTGCGCCGACGAGGGTCGCGCACGGGTTGTCGCTGGCAGCCGCAGCCACCGATGACAACGCGCAGAGCAGCGCGCATGTTGCAAAGTGGCGAATTCTCACTTTTTTATGTCTTGCAGAAAGTTTTCTTGTGATGTGTTTCGCAAATAGCGCGCCCGCGCTTCACGAAAAGGGCTATCGTCATCGGGAAGGCCGCGCGGGCTCGCATAACGCGACCTAAAGTACTGAAATTGCAACGGATTGTGATGCGCGGCAAACGCTCATGAGATGGCGCGCGCACATAAGCCCGCGATTCTTATGGCAGTTTGCGACGGAAAAACGTCAAACCGGCGCTCCGGCCTTGATACAAGCCTTACACCAAGGGTTTGCGCGAAGGTGCGCCTATGCGTTAGTGTGTCGGTCCCGGCGCCTCAGAGTGGCGCCGGTTCCATGATTACCATACGGGAAGTGCTATGAACAAACAGGAACTGATTGATGCAGTCGCCGCAGCGACGGGCGAAAGCAAAGCGGCAACCGGCCAGACCATCGACGCGATCGTCGAGGCAGTGACCAAGGCCGTGGTGGGCGGCGATACGGTGCAACTGGTCGGTTTCGGTTCGTTCTCGACCGGCGCGCGCGCAGCACGCGTGGGCCGCAATCCGTCGACGGGCGAAGAAATCCAGATCGCCGCGGCCAAGACGGTGAAGTTCACCGCGGGCAAGGCGTTCAAGGAAGCCGTCAACGCGTCGTAAGCAACGCGCTTCACGCCGGAGCATTCGCGGTGCGCTTTGCAGCTTCCTGTGAGGCGCACGCGTGAATGATGCGATAGGCGTGAGGTTCACGCGCTGCCCAACCCGGCCAGGCGGTTTGCCCTGGCAACTGGCGCGGCGCGTGTGCCTGGCTCCTTGGGCCAGGCGTTCTCCTCCTCGATCGGCCCCGAGCGGGTCGCGAGTGGAGCCATCGCCGAACCGCGCTCGCGCGGTTCGTGCGTTGCGCTGTCAGCCAGCGCGGCGCTTGCGGGTTGCCTCGGCGAGGGTGGCGAGCACCGGCTCGGTCTGCGCCCAGCTCACGCAGGCATCCGTGATCGACACGCCGTAGCGCAACGGCACACCGGCCTTCAGATCCTGACGGCCTTCTTCCAGATGACTTTCGAGCATCACACCGATGATGCGGCCTTCGCGCGCCGACAGTTGCCGCGCGATATCGTCCGCGACCTCAATTTGCCGCAGATGCGACTTGTTCGAATTCGCATGCGAGCAGTCGATCATCACCTGTTCGCGCAGACCCGCTGAACGCAGCGCTTCACAGGTCGCCTGCACCGACGCGCTGTCGTAGTTCGGTCCTTTCTTGCCGCCGCGCAGGATCACGTGCGCGTCGTCGTTGCCGCGCGTTTCGAAGATCGCGGCCATGCCCATTTTCGTCATGCCCATGAACGCGTGGCTCGCACGCGCCGCGACGATCGCGTCGGCGGCGATCTGCACGCCGCCGTCGGTGCCGTTCTTGAAACCGATCGGGCAGCTCAGTCCCGACGCGAGCTGACGATGACTCTGGCTCTCGGTCGTACGCGCGCCGATCGCACCCCACGCGATCAGATCGGCGATGTATTGCGGGCTCAGCAGATCGAGGAATTCGGTCGCGGTGGCGAGACCCAGACCGTTGATATCGAGCAGCAACTGCCGCGCGCGACGCAGCCCTTCGTTGATGCGGAAGCTGCCGTCCAGACGCGGATCGTTGATATAGCCTTTCCAGCCCACGGTCGTGCGCGGCTTCTCGAAGTACACGCGCATCACGATCAGCAGATCGTCGCGGTGGTGATCGGCGGCGGCCTTCAGCTTGCGCGCGTATTCGATCCCCTGGTCGTGGTCGTGAATCGAACAGGGCCCGACGATCATCACGAGCCGGTCGTCGCGGCCGTGCAGAATGTCGGCGATTTCGACGCGAGTCTTCTCGACCAGCGTCTGCACCGCGGGCGGCACCGGCAGTTCGTCCTGCAGCAGCGCCGGCGAAATCAGCGGACGGACCGCGCCGATGCGCACATCGTCGATGCGCGTGGTGTCCTGGGTGGCGTCGGCCGAACCGACTTCCTGATCATGCAGGGGATTGTCGAGGGCGCTCAAGATGTTCTCCGCAATCGGTTGATGAGGCGGTCTTGCCGCCTGACTATGCGAGCGCCGCCGCGACGTGGGCGCGCGGGCGCTGCGTGGGTTTGACGTGGACCGTGCGGGCGGGCTGGCTGCGTGCCTCGGGCGAGGTTCGGCGCAAGGTGTTGCGTCCGGCTTGACGCGACGCCGCCGCGACCGCGCACGGATGCGCTGGCGCGATTATGACACTCGTGCCGGCCTGGCGGCAGGCGGATTCAGAGCTTCTTTATCAACGCCATCGCGGCGGCCGGATTGCGCTCCTTGAAGCCGCTGATCACATACAGATAGACGTCGCGCTTCGCTGCTTTCGCGGGCGGCTCGGCGCAGGTTTCCAGATCGTCCGGTGTAGTGCCCGCGGCGAGTTGGCGCACGCGTTCGGCCCATGCGTCGAGCTCCTTCGTCGAATAACCCTTGGCTTGCTTGTCGCTCGTGCCCATGATGCGCGCGTACACGAATGGCGCGGTGATGTCGGCGATCTGCGGATACTCGCTGTCGGCCGCGAGCACGACCGCGACCTTGTACTTGCGCGCCAGCGTGATGAACTCCGGGGTCCTGAACGAATCGTGACGAACCTCGACCGCATGCCGCAGCTTCTGTCCTTCGATGCTCGCGGGCAGCAGCTTCAGAAAGGACTCGAAATCGTCGGCGTCGAATTTCTTGGTCGGCGCGAACTGCCAGTTGATCGGTCCGAGCTTCTGTTTGAGCAACAGCACGCCGCTTGCGAAGAAGCGCTCGATCGTGTCGCCGGCATCGGCCAACACCTTGCGGTTGGTCGCGTAGCGCGGCGCCTTCAGGGAGAAGACGAAATCGTCGGGGGTTTCCTGAAACCACTTTTCGTAGCTGGCCGGTTTCTGCAAACCATAGAACGTGCCGTTGATTTCGATCGAGGTCAGATGCCGGCTCGCATATTCGAGTTCGCGGCTTTGCGCGAGGTCTTCCGGATAAAACGGGCCGCGCCACGGCGCGTACGTCCAGCCGCCGATGCCGATGCGAATGCGTGCGGCGGACGCGGACTTTGACGGCGCTTCGGTTGATTTTTTCGTTGGCGCTTTCTTTGTGGCTTTCGGCTTGTCGCCGAGTTCTTCGCCGGACTTGTCGCTTTGCTTGCTGCTTTCCTTCGCGCTTTTCGCTGCGGGCACTTGGGCTCTCCTTCGGGCTGCGGCGGGAAAGCTCGTAGATTAGCCGCTTTTTTCGCGGCGCGCGGCGCTGGCTTCGTCAAAGCGCCGGCTCGCCGCCGCCACTTCCACGCGAAAACGCTGCAATGCACTAAGCGCAAGATCGGGGGGCGTCAGCGCGGCCCACAGCACGTCGATCAGCTGATCGGCGGTGGCCTCGATATCGATCTGCCGGTTCGCGAGCGTCGCGTCCCACAGCACGTGTTCCATCGGGCCGAACACCATCGAGCGCAACAGTCGCAGCGGCATGTCGGCGCGGATTTCGCCGCTTTGCTGGCCTTGCGCGAGCACGCGCATCAACGGCGCGGTGTAGCGGCGCTGCAACTCGGTCAGCGCTTCGCTGAGTTCGTGATGCCGCGCGCGACCTTCGGACAGCACGAGTGCGCACAGGTCGGTGCCGTTCACGAGCATCAGCCGCAGATGCATGCGCACGATGAACGCGAACTGCTGCCGCACGTCGCCGTCGCGCGGCAGGCCCGCTTCGATCGCGTCGATGATCTCGTCGTACCAGTCGCCGATGACCCGGGCGCATAGCTCGCGCTTGCCGCGAAAGTAGCTGAACACCGTCGCCTCGGAAATGCCGAGGCGCTGCGCGATTTCCGCGGTCGTCGCGCGCTCGTAGCCCTTTTCGGAAAACACGTCGCGCCCCGCCTGAAGGATCTCCTTCACGCGCTGCTGCGACTTGCGCCCGGCCGGCTGGCGACGCGAGAATGCGGCCTTCTCGGCAACCGTCATATGAGTCAGATTCAGATTATCGATGCAGATTGGGAGAAAAACTGGCGTTTGAGTGCCGCGTATTTGCCCGATGACTGCGATCCTATCACCGAATCGACTGTCTGGAGCGGCCTTGCGAATTTTCTGAGTAACACTCAAAAATACCTATTGACGCTTACGTCAATCTGGCGTGAAATGCGCGATGACATGCTCTCGCGTGCCGCTTCGCGTTCCGTCAGCGGCCGCCCACGAACTCAGGAGACACCGCAATGCCCAATCTGCCCGGTTTGCAGTTCCCGCTCGGCGAAGAGATCGAAATGCTGCGCGACAGCATTGCGTCGTTCGCCGCCAAAGAAATCGCGCCGCGCGCCGGAGAAATCGATCGCACCGATCAATTTCCGATGGACTTGTGGCGCAAGTTCGGCGACCTCGGCGTGCTCGGCATGACGGTTTCCGAAGAGTACGGCGGCGCGAACATGGGCTACACCGCGCACATGGTCGCGATGGAGGAAATCTCGCGTGCGTCGGCCTCGGTCGGCCTGTCGTACGGCGCGCATTCGAACCTGTGCGTGAACCAGATTCATCGCAACGGCACCGAAGCGCAGAAGCGCAAGTATCTACCGAAGCTCGTATCGGGCGAGCACGTCGGCGCGCTCGCGATGAGCGAGCCGAACGCAGGCTCGGACGTGGTCAGCATGAAGCTGCGCGCCGAGAAGAAGGGTGATCGCTACGTGCTGAACGGCACCAAGATGTGGATCACCAACGGCCCCGACTGCGACACGCTAGTCGTCTATGCGAAGACCGATCCCGAAGCGAATTCGCGCGGCATTACCGCGTTCATCGTCGAGAAGGGCATGAAGGGTTTCTCGGTCGCGCAGAAGCTCGACAAGCTCGGCATGCGCGGCTCGCACACCGGCGAGCTGGTGTTCCAGGACGTCGAAGTGCCGGAGGAAAACATCCTCGGCGAGCTGAACGGCGGCGTCAAAGTGCTGATGAGCGGTCTCGACTACGAACGCGCGGTGCTCGCGGGCGGCCCGACCGGCATCATGGTCGCGGTAATGGACGCGGTGGTGCCGTATATCCACGACCGCAAGCAGTTCGGCCAGTCGATCGGCGAGTTCCAGCTGATCCAGGGCAAGGTCGCCGATCTGTACACGACCTTGCAGGCATGCCGCGCGTATCTGTACGCGGTGGGCCGCCAACTCGACACGCTCGGCAACGACCACGTGCGCCAGGTACGCAAGGACTGCGCGGGCGTGATCCTGTACACGGCGGAGAAAGCCACGTGGATGGCTGGCGAGGCGATTCAGATTCTCGGCGGCAATGGCTATATCAACGAGTATCCGGTCGGGCGCCTGTGGCGCGATGCGAAGCTCTATGAAATCGGCGCGGGCACGAGCGAGATCCGCCGCATGCTGATCGGCCGGGAGCTGTTCGCCGAAACGCTGTGATGCAAAACGAACGGCCCTCTGGAGAAGCCACGTCATGCCGATCATCGAATCAAAACTGAACCCCCGCTCGGACGACTTCCGCGCGAACGCGGCGGCGCTCGAAGCGCTGGTCGCCGATCTGCGCGCGAAGATCGAGCAGCTCGCGCAGGGCGGCGGCCAGGCCGCGCGCGACAAGCACACGGGCCGAGGCAAGCTGCTGCCGCGCGACCGGATCGCATACCTGCTCGATCCGGGCACGCCGTTTCTCGAACTGTCGCAACTGGCCGCGTACGGCATGTACAACGACGACGCGCCGGGCGCGGGCCTGATCACCGGCATCGGCCGCATCGCGGGGCAGGAGTGCATGATCGTCTGCAACGACGCGACCGTGAAGGGCGGCACCTACTATCCGGTCACGGTCAAGAAGCACGTGCGCGCGCAGGAAATCGCCGGCGAGAACCGCTTGCCGTGCGTGTACCTCGTCGACTCGGGCGGCGCGAATCTGCCGAATCAGGACGACGTGTTTCCCGATCGCGACCACTTCGGCCGCATCTTCTACAACCAGGCGAATCTGTCGGCGGCGGGCATTCCGCAGATCGCGGTCGTGATGGGCTCGTGCACCGCGGGCGGCGCGTATGTGCCGGCGATGAGCGACGAGTCGATCATCGTGAAGAACCAGGGGACGATTTTTCTCGGCGGACCGCCGCTCGTCAAAGCCGCGACCGGCGAAGTGGTCAGCGCCGAAGATCTCGGCGGCGGCGACGTGCATACGCGTCTGTCGGGCGTCGTCGATCATCTCGCGCAGAACGATGCGCATGCGCTCGGGATCGCGCGCAGCATCGTCGGCAATCTGAACCGCGTTAAACCGACGCCGCTCGCGTTGCAGGAGCCGAAGCCGCCGCGCTACGACACGCACAGCATCTACGGCGTGATTCCGGTCGATACCCGCAAGCCGTTCGATATCCGCGAGGTGATCGCGCGCATCGTCGACGATTCCGCGTTCGACGAATTCAAGGCGCGCTACGGCACGACGCTCGTGACGGGCTTCGCGCATATCTGGGGGCATCCGGTCGGCATCGTCGCGAACAACGGCATTCTGTTTTCGGAGTCGGCGTTAAAGGGCACGCACTTCATCGAGCTGTGCTGCCAGCGCAAGATTCCGCTCGTGTTCCTGCAGAACATCACCGGCTTCATGGTTGGCCGCAAGTACGAAAACGAAGGCATCGCGCGAAACGGCGCGAAGATGGTGACGGCCGTCGCGACCGCTAAGGTGCCGAAGTTCACGGTGATCATCGGCGGCTCGTTCGGCGCGGGCAACTATGGCATGTGCGGCCGCGCGTATTCGCCGCGCTTTCTGTGGATGTGGCCGAACGCCCGCATTTCGGTTATGGGCGGCGAGCAGGCGGCGTCGGTGCTCGCCACGGTCAAGCGCGACGGCATCGAAGCGAAGGGCGGCAGCTGGAGCGCGGAGGAAGAAGAGGCGTTCAAGCAGCCGATCCGCGAGCAATACGAGCATCAGGGCCATCCGTACTATGCGAGCGCGCGGCTGTGGGACGACGGCGTGATCGACCCGGCGCAAACCCGCGACGTGCTCGGCCTCGGCCTGTCGGCGGCGATGAATGCGCCGATCGAAGACACGCGCTTCGGCGTGTTCAGAATGTGATGGCGCGCGGCGCCGCGCTGCGAGAAAGCCAGCCAAAGGAGTGCTACGCATGCAATACGAAACGCTGAAGGTCGAGGTTGCCGGCCAGATCGCGACGGTCACGCTCAATCGTCCGGACGTGCGCAACGCGTTCAACGAAACGATGATCGCCGAGCTGACCGCCGCATTCACCGCGCTCGACACGCGCGACGACGTGCGCGCGGTCGTGCTCGCCGCGAACGGCAAGGCGTTCTGCGCGGGCGCCGACCTGAACTGGATGAAGAAAATGTCCGGGTACTCGGACGACGAGAATCGCGCCGACGCGATGCGTCTCGCGGGCATGCTGTCGGCGGTATATCGCTGCAACAAGCCGGTGATCGCGCGCGTGAATGGCGACGCGTACGCGGGCGGCATGGGCCTGATAGCCGCATGCGACGTCGTCGTCGCGGTGGACAGCGCGCACTTCTGCCTGTCCGAAGCGCGGCTCGGGCTGATTCCCGCGACGATCGCGCCGTATGTGATTCGCGCGCTCGGCGAGCAGGCGTCGCGGCGCTACTTCGTCACCGCCGAAGCGTTCGACTGCGCGACCGCGTTGCGGCTGGGTCTCGTCAGCGAAGCGGTCTCCAGTGCCGAGCAGCTCGACGCAACGGTCGCGCAGCTCGCGCAGACGCTGTGCGCGAACGGCCCGCAAGCGGTGCGCGCCTGCAAGCGGCTCGTGCAGGACATCGCAGGCCGCGAATTGAGCGACGCGCTGATCGAAGACACGGCAGTGCGGATTGCGAAGACGCGAGCCGGCGCCGAAGGCCGCGAGGGCGTCGCGTCGTTCCTCGAAAAGCGCACGCCGGGCTGGCGCAACTGACGTGCCCCGCTGACAACAACCGCCCCGTACCGCCTATTTCATCGAGACACTCATGTTCAACAAGATCCTGATCGCCAACCGGGGTGAGATTGCATGCCGCGTCGCGGCGAGCTGCAAGCGGCTCGGCATCGCGAGCGTGGCCGTCTATTCGGACGCCGATGCCAACGCGAAACACGTCGCCGCCTGCGACGAAGCGGTGCACATTGGCGGCTCGACGGCGGCGCAAAGCTATCTGCGCATCGAACGCATCATCGAAGCCGCGCGCGCGACCGGCGCGCAGGCCATACACCCGGGCTACGGCTTCCTTTCCGAAAACGAAGACTTCGCGCATGCGTGCGAGGAAGCCGGCATCGTCTTTATCGGACCGCCGGTCGAAGCGATTGCCGCGATGGGCTCGAAGGCCGCCGCGAAGGCGCTGATGCACGCGGCCGCGGTGCCGCTCGTGCCCGGCTATCACGGCGATGACCAGCAGCCGCAGTTGTTGCAGGGCGAGGCCGATGCGATCGGTTACCCGGTGCTGCTGAAAGCGAGCGCGGGCGGCGGCGGCAAGGGCATGCGCGTGGTCGAGCGCAGCGCGGACTTCGCGGCCGCGCTGCTGTCGTGCAAGCGCGAGGCGGCCAGCAGCTTCGGCAACGATCGCGTGCTGATCGAGAAGTATCTGACCAGGCCGCGGCACGTCGAAGTCCAGGTGTTCGCCGATCGGCACGGCGGCGCCGTTTATCTGTTCGACCGCGACTGCTCGGTGCAGCGGCGGCATCAGAAAGTGCTCGAGGAAGCGCCGGCGCCGGGGCTGTCGGCCGAGGTCAAACGCGCGATGGGCGAAGCGGCCGTGGCCGCCGCGCGCGCGGTGAATTACGTCGGCGCGGGTACGGTCGAGTTCATCATGACGCCGACCGGCGAGTTCTATTTCATGGAGATGAACACGCGGCTGCAGGTCGAGCATCCGGTTACCGAGATGGTGACGGGGCAGGACCTCGTCGAATGGCAACTGCGCGTTGCCGCGGGCGAGGCACTGCCGCTCACGCAGCAGCAGTTGAAGCTCGACGGCCACGCAATCGAGGCGCGCATCTACGCCGAGCATCCGGCCCGCGGTTTCCTGCCGTCCACCGGCATGCTCAAGCATCTGCGCATGCCCGAAGGCGTCGAGTTCGCGATCGACGCGGCCGGCTTAGGCGCGGCCGGACTCGGCGAGCCGGGACGCAAGGCGCCGGTGCGCATCGACAGCGGCGTGCGCGAGGGCGACACGATCACGCCGTTCTACGATCCGATGATCGCCAAGCTGATCGTTCACGGTGCGACGCGCGAGGAGGCGTTGGCGCGGCTCGCACGCGCGCTGCATGCGTGCGAGGTGGTCGGGCCGCATACGAACGTCGAGTTTCTGCGGCGCATCGTTGCGAGCGAACCGTTCGCGAGCGGCGATCTCGACACCGGTTTGATCGAGCGTCATCACGAGGCGCTGTTCGCGCCGGCACAGAAGCCGTTCAAGGAAGCGCTCGCGCTCGCGTGCGCCGCGCTGCTGACGCGCGAGGGCGGCACCGCGCACGGCGCATCGCCGTGGGACGCGCTGTCGCACTGGCGGCTCAATAGCGGTTACACGCAAACGCTCGGCTGGCGCGTGATCGACGACCGCGCCAACGACGACAGCCCCGAGTCGTTCACGGTCGTTTTCGCGCGCAACGGGGACCCGCAAGCGCTCGTGCAAACCCTCGAACACGACGGCGTGCGCGAGGACTTCAGCTGGTCGGTCGGCGCGGGCGCCCACGAATTCCGCGCGACGATCGGCGATGCGCGCGTGACGGGGCGCGTATTTGTCGACGGCGACAGGTTCCACGTGTTCTGCCACGGCGAGACGCTCGCATTCGAATGGCAGAACCTGCTCGCGCATGCTGCGGATGCCGAGCACGGCGAAGGCCGTCTGACCGCGCCGATGCCGGGCAAGGTGATCGCGGTGCTGGTCGAACCGGGCGCGGTGGTCGAGAAGGGCGCGCCGCTGATCGTGATGGAAGCGATGAAGATGGAGCATACGATCGGCGCGCCGGCGGCCGGCACCGTCGCCGAGGTGCTGTATGCGGTCGGTGATCAGGTCACCGACGGCGCGCAGCTGCTGGTGCTGGATGTGCAGCAGGCGGGTGGATGAGCGCGCCGAGTGGAGGATGAGGACGGCGTGAATCAGGCGAGCCGCGCGTAGCCCGCGGCGCGCGCCTCGCTTTCGAGCTCGCCGATGCGCGCGTAGTCGGTTAGCGGCAGCGCCGAAAAACCTCTCAAACGCAGGCGTCTCGCTCGCTCGGGGCGGATGCTCAGCGTCTCGTTCAATGCGTCGCGCAGCGCGGCGATCGTGGCCGGCGGCACATTGGCCGCGGCGATCAGCGGCAAGCCCGGCGACGCGGCGGTCATGCCGATCGCGCGCACGCGCCGCGCCAGTTCGGGCAGCACATCGCCAACGAAGGCGAAGGTCACGCAGTCGATCGCGGCGACGTCCGCGCGATCGTCCGCGACCGCGCGCAGCGAGCCAAGATGCGAGCCCGTACGCAGCACGGAGCCGAAGAACATGCCGGCGCGAGCGAGCGGCGCGACCGCGTGGCGAAACGCGTTCATGCCGCTGTTCGAATCGTCCTGGTTGTAGGCGGCGCGCGCGCCGCGGCACGAGGCGAGTGAGTCGAAGCGCGCGTCGGCGCGCGTGACCAGTACGCTCGAGTAATGCGCGCCGTCGCAGCCCGGCGCATCGAAGCAGGGTGTCGCGACCAATTGCACCTGCGCGTGAAGCCCGTGCATCAGCGGATAACCGCAGGTCTGCGAGATCAGCAGGTTCGGGCGCCGCCAGAAGCCGTGCAATTCCTCGTCCGGTTCGACGATGCGGCACGCGGGCTTGACCCGGTGCAGCACGTCGTCGAGCCACTCGCGCCATTCGAGGTCGAGCGCGGGCGTCACGTTGTACATCGGCAGGGCGGCGATCCAGCTCATGAAGGGCGTTTCTCGCACGCCTAATGTCTGACCAATTTGAAATCGTCCAGACCGAGCCGCACCGGCTCGCTCGGCGTGTACTGCCAGCGCTGCGCGGCGACCGAGAGGATCTCGTCCTGCGCATCCTCGAACGCGGCCAGCAGGTCCTCCTTGCGACGGCTCTCGGCGCCGCAGAACTCGACCAGCGCGTCGGCGCTGACTTCAAAAACCTGCGCGCGATCGTCGCAGCACACCCGGAACGCGACCGTCGCGCATTCCGTCACACAGGGCCGAAACCCCTCATCGACATAGACCGACATGGCGAACTCCTTCCAACGCCTGAATCGACAGGATGACAAACCGCGCCTGCCAGGTATGTGGGAGAACCGGCATTGACGGCCAAATGCCCGGCGCCGCGGCAGGCGCGACGGTCCGGAAACTGGCGGAAAGTAAGCCAGAAACTGGCGGCGGACTCGTTCAAGCCCGAGCCAGGGCCGCGGCGCGAACCGTGGCCGGAGGGAAGGCCGCGGCGATTCGCTCGCCATCGGTCCTGCCTCGTGGTGGGCCGCCGCGAGTCGGAATCACGGCGGGCACTGCTCAAAAGACGCTTAAATCGGGCGCTCCAATCCAACGTTGAAATCGGCGCGCGAACTGCTCGCGCCGGTCTCGGACTGTCTTTGGGATTTTCCCACCAACCTCGCGGTGTAGATCCGCGTAGGTATCCACTTTACGATTAGCGCGCGTTTTGTGCAGGCGATGAGTCCGGCGCGGCCCGCTGGGTTACGTGAGCGCCTGAGAAATTGAGCCGGCGGATCAGCGGACCCAAGGTCGTCGCTTGAATCAGCAGGCTGAACACGACGACCAGATACGTGACGCCGATGAACATTTCGCGTCCGTGAAACTCGGGCAGCGACAGCGCGAGCGCAATCGAGATGCCGCCGCGCAGTCCGCCCCACGTCAGCACGACAGCCGAATGCGGACTGAGCCGCCGGAACTTCTGCAGTGCGAGCAGCGGAATCGCGACGCTGACGCCGCGCGCGAACAGCACGACCGGAATCGCCGCGAGCCCAAGCCAAACGATCTCGAAGCGCAGCGACAGCGCAATGATTTCGAGTCCGATCAGCCCGAACAGCACGAGATTGAGCAACTCGTCGAGCAGGTCCCAGAAGTTGAACAGATGCTCGCGCGTCTTCTCCGACATCGATGTCGACGCGCCGTGATTGCCGATCACGAGCCCCATGATCACGACCGCCAGAGGCGCCGACACGTGCAGTGCTTCAGCGAGACTATAGCCGCCGGTCGCGAGCGCGAGCGTGATCAGGATCTCGACTGGATAGCTGTCGATGCCTCGCAGCAGCAGCGACGCGCCGAAGCCGAGCGCCGCGCCGAGCACGAGCGCGCCGGCGACTTCGCGCAGCAGATCGAACGCGATCGCGCCCGCGGAAAACTCGTTCGCGCCGGTCGCGAGTCCGACTAGCGTGACGAACGCGACCACGGCCGTGCCGTCGTTGAACAGCGATTCGCCGGTGATCTTGGTTTCGAGGCTTTCGGGCGCCGCCGCCCGCTTGAGCACGCTGAGCACCGCGATCGGATCGGTCGGCGAGATCAGCGCGCCGAACGCGAGGCACCACAGCAGGCTGACCGGTTGGCCGAGCCATTGCGCCGCGTAGTAAAAGCCGAAGCCGACCACCGCGATCGAAATCAATACGCCGATCGTCGCGAGCATCAGCACTGCGCGCCGCTGCGTGCGCATCTTCGACAGATCGACGTGCAGTGCGCCGGCGAACAGCAGCAGGCTTAGCAGGCCGTGAAACACGATGTCGGCGAAATCGATCTGCACGACGATCTTGCGCGCGGCGATCGCCATCGCCGGATAGTAGAAGCCGAGCGCCGAAATGCCGACGCAGACGACGAGCCCGACTGCGGTGATGCCGAGGGTGTCGGGTAACCTGATGAACCGATAGTTGAGGACGCCGAACAGCGCGACGATGGCCAACAGCGCGCCGGCAATCTGGAAGACGCTCATCGTGCATGCTCCCACGTTTCGCGGCGGCGCGAACGCGTGATCATCGTGGCAGCGAGGTAACTTGCGCGAAGAGGCATAAAACCGGCAGGCAGAGAAAGCCGCCACGATTGCGATATTGAAGCAGCGAGATGTTTCACCAGCAATTCCTTATTCAGGCTCATTCAATCCGATAAACGATCTACGGTTTGCAATGACACGATCGTTGCCGCTGGCGATAAAGCGACGTACCGCTACAGACGCCTTATTCAAACTCGACGGACGATGCGATCAGACGCAAAGTACTTTATCGGACCACAAGCGGATGACGGCGAGCCTGTTGGAGCCAGGCTCGCCAGAAGGTGCCGCGATGGGCAATGATAGTGTTCGGACCACTGAAGCGCCGGGCGAGTTCCGGTCTTTATTTTGGGATATAGCTTTTTTATTTCGAGATCTTCCGCACGGCTTGATTCGTCACGATCTATTCAATTTGATCTGAATTGGCATTATCAATTTGTAGTTCGCTTTGTCGTCCGATGACACCCACTATTGGCTATGTGCGACGCCGGAATTGGCATGCCGAAAACAGGGAAAGCCCTAACCGAAAATCGCCGCCAGACAGGGCGTGCCCGTCTCCTCAGCGTCCTGTTGTTTTAATCCCGCTTCCCTGTGCGGGATTTTTTTTGCCTGATTGAATTCGCGGGCGCTCGATAACGCACTGTCACATCGGCACGACAACAGAAAACACAAGAAAAAAGCCTCGAACGCGAAGCGCGATCGAGGCTGCCGAAGGACAGACTCAATGTCTGTCTGGGAAGGTCGATCGGACCCGTGATCGACCTTCCCCAACTATGCGAGTTGTCGGTCGAGCAATTGTGAACAAATGTCTCAGTCGGATGCGCGTAGCATTGATTACCCGCGCTCCTGCATCCGGCGTCGTACATGCAGCCGCCCGGGCGGCTCGAAATATGTGCCGAAGCGCACGAGCCCGGCCCTCTTCAAATGACACGTCATTTCGAAACTGACCAGCACGCCGGGATCATCGTCCTCGAGGATGTCGATGTCGATAGCGCGAATACGTGGTTCGTATTTCAACAGCGTCGCTTCCATCTGCTGCTTCAGCGCGTGCGCCGACGACGGCAATGCCTTGTAGATGTTCGTCATGTCCGGCAGACCGTAGTCGGGCAGGTGCTTCAACGCGCCCGCGCGCGTGTTCAGAATGCGCTGCACGTTCTGCTGCACGCTCAGGCATTCGAGCGTGCGGTCGTCGTAGGCGCCGAGCGGCTCGCCGCCGATCTGGCCGAGCAGCATGTCGTAGAGGGACGGTCCCGCCGGCATCGGGTGGCGCACCGTCAACCGTGCGCTGAATGTTCAGCGACGGCTTCGTCGCGATCGACAATTTCGATCGTCAGATTGCCTTCGGGGGAACTGGTCAGCAAGATCCTGGAGGGCGCTATTCCGCATGCCATGCGCGCGAGCAGTTCGCGCGACACCGTCGGCAGAATGCGCTGATTCAGAAACGCATCGATATTGCGCGCGCCCGATTCGCGCGTGAGACACAGCTCGGCCATCGCATCGATCAGCGCTTCGTCGCAGTTCAGTTCGACGCCGTGCTGGCGGTGTAGACGCTGCGCGATTTTAGTGAGCTTCAGACGCACGATCGAGGCCAGCGCGCTCGCATCGAGAGGGCGATACACGAGCGTCTGGAAGCGCGCGAGCAGCGCCGGTTGAAAGTGGCCGACGAGTTGCGGATGAATCGCGTCGAGCAGCTCGTGGTGCGAGACGCCGGGATTTTCCGCGGTCGTTTCATCGATTTGCGCGCTGCCGAGATTGGACGTCATCAGGACCACGCAGTTGCGAAAGTCGATCTCGCGGCCCTCGCCGTCGCGCATCATGCCGCGATCGAACACCTGATAAAACATATCGAGCACGTCGCCGTGCGCTTTTTCGACTTCGTCCAGCAGCACGACGCAATACGGACGCTGCCGCACCGCCTCGGTCAGAATGCCGCCGCGTCCATAGCCGACGTAGCCGGGCGGCGAGCCCTTCAATTGCGAGACCGTGTGCGACTCCTGATACTCGGACATATTGATCGTCACCAGCGCGGCTTCGCCGCCGAACAGCAGGTCGGCGAGCGCGAGCGCAGTTTCGGTCTTGCCGACGCCCGATGGTCCAGCAAGCAGAAACACGCCGAGCGGCGCATGTTCATTCTTGAGCCCCGCCTTGGCGGTGCGCAGGCTTTCGGACAGGGCGGCGAGCGCATCGTGCTGCGCGACGACGCGTGTAGCGAGCTGCGTTTCCAGCGTCAGCAGGCTTTGCAGTTCGTCTTCGACGAGGCTGCCAACGGGCACGCCGGTCCACTCGGCGACGACGCGTGCGATCGCCTGGGCGTCGACGTCCGCGAAGATCAACGGGGCCTTGCCTTGGGCGGTCGTCAGTGCGCGACGTGCTTGCGCGAACGCGGTGGGATCGCGCGTGACAGCGTCGCTGTCGCGTTGGCGGTGCAGCGCCTGGACGAGTTCGAGTTCCTGTTCGTAACGTGTTTGCAGCGCCGCGAGTTCGGTCTTCGCGTTCGCGAGCGCGGCGTCCAGCGCGCCGCGGCGTGCTTCGCCGTCGTCGATGCCGGCGCGCTCGTCGTCTGCGAGCGTCGCGTGTTCGAGCGCCAGCGCGGCGACCACGGCACGCGCGCGTTGCCACTCGGCCGGCGGTGCGTCGAGGCCCATGCGCACGCGTGCGGCGGCGGTGTCGATCAGATCGACGGCCTTGTCCGGCAACCGCCGTGCTGGTATGTAGCGACGCGACAGCTTGACTGCGGCGACCAGTGCTTCGTCGCGAATGTGCACTTGATGGAACTGCGCGTAGCGGGCTTTCAGGCCGCGTAGCATCAGGCAGGCCGCGTCGTCGTCGGGTTCGTCGACTTTGATGATCTGGAAGCGGCGTTCCAGTGCGGCGTCGCGCTCGAAGAACTGCTTGTATTCGGACCACGTGGTCGCCGCGATCATGCGCAATTCGCCGCGCGCGAGCGCGGGCTTCAGCAGGTTCGCGGCGTCGGCGCCGCCCGCGGCGTTGCCGGCGCCGATCAGCGTGTGAGCTTCGTCGATGAACAGCAGGATCGGCACGGGCGAAGCCTGCACCTCGTCGATCACGTTCTTCAGGCGTTGCTCGAATTCGCCTTTCACGCCGGCGCCCGCTTGCAGCAAGCCGAGATCGAGCGTGAGGATGCGCACGTCGCGGATCACGTTCGGCACGCTTCCTTCGACGACTCGCAACGCGAGCCCTTCGACGAGCGCGGTCTTGCCGACACCCGGCTCGCCGACGAGGATCGGATTGTTCTTGCGACGGCGCGCGAGCACGTCGACCATCTGCTGGATCTCGCGGTCGCGCCCGAATACCGGATCGATGTCGCCGCGACGCGCCTTGTCGGTCAGGTCGAGCGCGAAGCGGGCGAGGGCGTCGGCGCTGGCGGGCGTGGTCTCCTTTGTGCGAGAGACGATGTTCGGCGCCGAGGCGGTCGCCGAAGGTTGCGGCCGTTCGGGTTGCCGTTCGTCGTCTTCGCTTTCGCTTCCGATTTCGAAGCCACTTTCACACGACCGATGCGCAATTCGCGGCAGCAAACGCTCGATCTGCGCGCTGCTGACGGCAAGCAATGGCCACGCACGCTGCGCGCGCAGTATATGGGGCCCATCGACGATCGCCTGCAGCAGATTCCCGGAGCGGATTCGCGCGTCTTCGCTTCCCGACGACGCGTGAAGCCATGCATCCGCAAGCAGTGCCGCAAGTTGCGGCGACAGCGCGGGCTTGCCGCGCAGATTGCGCGGCAGACGATCGATGGCGCCGAGCAGCGCATCCCATAGCGCGTCGATATCGATCGTGCAATGCCGCAGGACAGCGGGGATGTCGCCGTCGCCCGCTTCGATCAGCTTCAGCAGCCAGTGCTCGACCGTGATCTCGTCAGCCAGCCGCGTCTGGCAAAGGCTCGCGGCCGCTTCGAGCGCCTGCGCGCAGTGTGGGTTCAGTCGGCGCAGCAGTTGAGTGGTGTCCCAAAAGGCGCTTCTTCGGTCGTCGCACAAGGTCATGTCGGCAGTCCGGTCAAGGATGCAGGCGGCAAGCGCGCTATGCACTCGCCGATGAAAAAGGACCAGCCCGGCACGCGAACCGGTAACGGCGCGTCGACGCGCTGGTTTCGCGAATTACGCGCAAATCAGGAACGCTCGTTCCAGGTATCCTTGTGGATGATGTTGCCGTCCTTGTACGACCACGTGATCGTCTCGTAGCGCAGTTCGACGTCTTCGAGGTGGTTGTGCTTCTCGTAGTCGGGGTTCTTGATGTCGAACATCCTGGGCTTGACTGCGACGATCTTCACGTTGTCGAGCTTCGTGTTGAAGTATTCCTTTTCCTTGCCGGCGTCGTCGATCTTGTACCACCTGATCTCGACGGACTTCAGCGTCTGACCGCTCGTGACCGCCTTGTACAAGTACGGCGTCGACGAGTCGGTTTCCTTGGTCAGCGTGATGGGTTTGTGCACGCGGGTGCCGGTAAGCTTGCCGGTGTTGCCGTCGGTCGGGATATGCACGCCGTGATCGAACGCGACGAGTTCGACGCTGCCTTCGCGGCCTTGCACCGTCACCGAACCCTTGATATCAGCGCCGCCGTCGTCCTTGAGCCACATGTAGGCCGGAATTGCCATACCTTCCACTCCTTGATTTTTCTACTGCGAAAATCGCCCGGAGCAGCCCCCGAGCTTCTGAATCCCGAAGCGCGATGCTTCGGGGGCGAAAGACTGTAGTTGTTATTGGGTGGTGCGAGCGTCCGGCACGAGCGTGATTTCGACACGCCGGTTCTTCGCGCGTCCGTCGTCCGACGCGTTGCTCGCGATCGGCCGCGTATCCCCGTAGCCCTGAATCGCAAACTGCGTCGGCGCGGTGCCCGACACGTCGATCAGCCAGTCGCGCACGGCTTGCGCGCGTGCCGTGGACAACTTCAGATTGCTCTGCGGATTGCCGACGTTGTCGGTGTGCCCGGCGACCAGAATCCGCTTGTCCGGATGCGCCTTGATCATTTCGAGCGCACCGACCATGGCCCGAGTCGAGCCAGGCTTCAGCTCAGCGCGGCCGCTGTCGAATAGCGACATGCTGTCGAGCGTGACGACCGCCGGCGGCGGAGGCGGCGGCACGTACGATGCGATCGCGGTGTCGAGCGCCGACAGCAACCGCGCACCGCGATACATGCCGAACGCCAGTCGCAACGGCACACCGATGCGCGCGTAACGGTCGAGCTGATCGCGATCGACGACGAGCGCGTGCAGTGCGTCGCGTTTCGCGTTATCGTGCGCGGCCGGAATCCTCGAATAACGGCCGAGATCGGCGCCGATGCGATCGAGCAGCGCTTCGTTGTTTTTCGCGGCGGACCACGTTGCGACGGCCGCCGCGCAGGCGAGCAGCGTGAGCGCATGCGCGCCGGCGATGCGGCGCGGCGACATCCAGTAGCGCCGCGGGGTTGCTTCGATCAGCGGTTGCGGTAGTGGCCACGGCAGCGGCGATGCGCCGACGGTGGCGCGTGTCACACAGGTTTGCCTCTGCACGTCGCGTTCCCATGGATCGGTCGAATCGCTTGCCGGACCGCAATCGATCCAACCGGCTCCGAACAATTCCCACGGCGCGGCGGGCTGCATCCGGTCGGTCAACGTGCCGATCACGACGCGCTGCGTCCAGCCGACGAGCGACGCGAGCGCCGCCGCGCGAGCGGCACCTGTGGCAGTGGTGTCAGCCGCGCTAATGCCCGCGTCGCCAGGCAGGCGCCGAGTCTCGGCTTCGGCCGCGCGGACCATGAGTTCGAAACGCTCGGCATCGACGATTCGCTTCGCCGACGACACCCCGTGCCACGCAGGCACCGACAGACCGGGCGGGCTCGTGGTCAGCCGCTGATAGACCGCGACATAGCCGGGCAGGCTCGTGCCTAGCGTGCGGGCGGCATCGGCGACGCAATGGCGCGCGACGCGCAGCTTCTGGGTGAGCATGTCGGTTCCGACATGCAGCGCGGGCGCCACCGACAGCACGACGCCATCGGGCGCGCGTCCGTCGCGCCACTGCCTGAGCGCGACCGCCAAACGCGGCAACTGCTGCGGATCATCGACGCGCAACCAGATAGCGCCGTCGCCCACGTACGCGAAGCGCTCTTCGTCGTTGCGATCGAACAGAGCCGGCAGACCGTCGCCGGTGAGGAGCACGAGCGGCATACAGATTCGCAGCTTCGGCGGAATCTCGGCGGTCGCGGCGCCGAGCGCGGCCAACACTTGCGCACTGCATTCGTGCGCGCGGGACAGCCACAGCGTGCGCCGTCCGACGAGTACGCCCACGAGCAAGGCGACGACCGTCGTCAGCGCCGGAGCAACGCCACGTCCGCCCGGCAGCACTAGCCAGATCACCCCGAGTGCCAGCACGGCCGCGAACGCGAGCATCGCGCGCAATGGATAACCAAGCCCCTCGTACGCACGCTTGGGCGTACGCGCCGGCGTCGCGGGCAGGATGCGCAGATCGGACGTCACGGCCGCGTGACCTTCGTTTGCACGAGTTGCGCTAGCTGTACGTCGAGCGCGGTCGACCACACCAGCCAGACGATGGCGGCGGCACCGCATGCGAGCCCCGCGATTGCCCATGGCGAGAGCCGGTAGAACCAGTCGGACAAGCGGCGACCGGGGCGATCGGCAATGAAGGTACTTGCGGGCGCCGGGCGAAGTTTCTCCAACTGCGCATGCAGCGAGGTCGTCAACGCCGTGCGCTCCGCTTCGCCGTCGCGCGCAAACCGGCCGATGAAGCCGAGGCTCAGAATCGCCGCGTAGCATTCGAGCAGGTCGACGTGCGGCGACGCTTCGCGCATGCGAGCCTCGAGCCGTTCGAACACGCGCTCGCCCGCGTCGTGCAGGTTGAACAGCTCGACTTGCAGCGGTTTGAGTTCCCACGCCGCTCGGCTCTCTGCCGGCAGACAGCGCAGCGCGACTTCATCGAGCAGCCCGCATTGCGCGAGCAACGCTTCGCGGCGTACTTCGTCCGCATAGCCGCGCCGCTCGAGGGCAGTCGAGAAGTTCGCGATCAGCGATCCGCAACGATTGCGGAAGTCGGTTGCGTGTTCCACGTGGCCGCCGGGTGTGAGCGTCGTGACGAGCAGCGCGGTGTCTCGCAGCAGATCGCGAATGCCTTCACGCGTGACCCGGGGCGCGCCGGCAATGCTATCGAGCAACGCCGCTTCGGTGGCGTTTCGGGGCAGGGCGTTCATCAGCGCAGTACCGCGTAAAGTTCGAGCGATGCGTCGGGCACCGACGCCGGCAGATAGATCTGGCAAGCGCGCGCGGCGAGCATTTTCGCGTGCGCCGCGTTCGCTGCATCGAGCGCGAAGTATTGATTGTCGAGGCGCACCGGAATCGCGGACGGCACGCGTGCTACCGCCTTGAGTGGAATGCCGGGCAGCGCCGAATTGATGATGTGCTCGACGTCGTCGGGCGCGCCGATCTTGCACAGGCGCGGGAACTGCTCGGCGAGCTCGAACGCCGGCATCGGCGCGCGGACCGACAGATACCAGTCGACCGCGCCTTCGACGATGCGCTCTTCGAGGAACTGTCCCGCCCACGTGGTCGCACTCTTGCGCGTGAGGTCGATCGACACGACGCGCGACGGAATGATCGTGTCGAGCAATTCGCGGATCGTGGCCTCGAGCTTCGTGAACACCTCGTCGGCGCGCGCGTGGTCGTAGGCGGGAATGTCGGTGAGCTGCGCGCGCGTCGAGAACGTGATCAATGCGCCGACGAGTTGCGCGAGCGTCGTATACAGCTGCTCGGGCGAGCGGCGCGGATGCGTCGCATAGAGCCGCAACTGTGGCCACGCCGCGTGAATGCAGTGCAAAAGCCAGAACAGCTGCACGTCGGCGACGCCATATTCGGCGACCTGCTCGAGCCGTTCGTTGCGACGCGCTCCGAGCGCGGCGCTCTTCGCCTGCAGGATATCGGCCAGACGATTGATGCGCTCGAGGTGCAGCGGGTGGCTACCGAGCGTCAGGCACGGCGGCACGAAACGGTGATCGACCTGGAACTGGCCGCTGGTAGTGCGCGTGAGCCGTGCGATCGCGCAGACCGTGTCGTCGGCATGCGATTCGAAGTCGAACAGCAAGCGCACTGCGTGGCGCTCGGACGCTATCTCGGTTTCGCTGCCGCCGTTCAGGTCCACGACCTTGACGAACTCGCGATACGCGCGGCGTGGACGCGCAAGCGACGTTTCGTCGAACCGGCAGTTATTGCCGTTCGCATCCGGCAACGCGAGCGCCGCGAGCACGACGACACTTTGCAGGTTGGCGGGCATGCCTTTTGTCAGATCGCGCGCGGCGGGCAGAGTGTCGCTAAGCGCGGTGTCGATCGGTGTGCCGTCCGCGAAGCGCAACTTGAGCCTCGTGAGCTTCAGACGGCCCGTCGCCAATGCTTCTTCGTCGACCTCGACGCCAAGTGTGCCCCACGGCTCGGCGAGCGCGCAGATAGCGAACTGCTGTAGCGCGAAACCGGCCCAGCGTTCCTGCTGCTGGAAGTGCTGCTGCGTGAGGATGAGGCCCTCGTGCCAGAGCGGTTTGTCGATCCGCATAGCTGTTTTGGTCTCTCGCGTGTTGGTCATTTAATCCGGATTACTCCGGGACTGCGGATTCTATACGTCGTATTTGGAAGTCGTATACCTTTATTTCGAGGGAAATTAAAAATATCACAAAAGTTCAAGCATTTTTATATTGAGATATGGGATGCATTTATCCTGGGGAAGCGATATTTAATTGAGACGGTGTTAAAAACTATGCGAGATAAATTAACAAATTCGGGCAAATGTTCGATCGCGCTGAATCCGCTGAGTCGCGCTCAGGTCAACGGTTCTTCGCGGAAAGTGGACAACGAAGTATATGGGCTGACAGCGGAACCGTAGTCAGATAACTCCGAATTTGCATTGCTTCACTATTTTTCACATTTTGTCGGTTTTTGAGTTATCAATAGGATTTGACGCCGCGACAATAAAACTGCTTTAATATCGGTGCAGTTAAAAGCCGCGCACGTCGAAGCCTTGAAGAAGGGTAAATCGGACTACATGGGGAATACGTATGGACAGCTTTCAGCGCGAAATACCGAAGAGTCGCGTCTCAATCACGTTGGACCTGCACACGGGCGGCGCCCAGAAGAAGGTCGAGCTGCCTCTGAAGCTGCTGGTCGCCGGTGATTTCAGCGCGGGACGCGAGCAGGCGCCGCTGGCCGAGCGCAAGAAGGTCAACATCGACAAGAACAACTTCGACGCCGTGTTGGCCGATTACGCGCCGGACCTGAAGATCGCCGCCGAGAACACGCTCGCCGGTGACGGTTCCGAGCTGCCGGTCCAGCTCGCGTTCCGCTCGATGAAGGACTTCGAGCCGGAGCAGGTGGCGCGTCAGATTCCCGAATTGCAGGTGCTGCTGGCGATGCGCAATCTGCTGCGCGACCTGAAGTCGAATCTGCTCGACAACGGCATGTTCCGCCGCGAATTCGAAAAGGTCCTGAAGGACAAGCGTCTGTCGGACAGGCTGCGCGGCGAGCTCGCGCAGATCGCGACGGCCGCGACCCGGCCGGAAGGCCATGCCTGAGCGGGGAGGGGCGAAGACGGCCTTCACAGCATTGCGCAACTACATCGCTGAAAAAACGCAGACAGGAATACAAATGGAACAGAATGAATCGCGTCAGGGCGCGACCCAGACCGTTGTGCTTGATGCCGCTCAGGACGCGTCCTTCGCCGGCGACAGCGTCTACGCGTCGCTGTGCAACAAGATCAACCTGAAACCCGTTTCCGAGGCGCGCCCGCTCGAGGCGTTCCGCGACAACGACATGCTGTCCGAGGCGTCGGCCGAGGAGCGCATCACGCGCGGCATCGGCGCGTTTCTCGAACTGGTTGCGCAAGCGAGCCAGCCGCTCGAGCGCCTCGACAAATCGCTGCTCGATTTTCATATCGGCCAGCTCGATCGCCAGATCAGCCGCCAGCTCGATGCGGTGCTGCACACACCCGAGTTCCAGGCGCTCGAAGGCCGCTGGCGCGGTCTGAAGATGCTTGCGTCGCGCACGGATTTCCGCAAGAACGCGCGTATCGAGGTGCTCGATGTGTCGAAAGATACACTGCAACGCGACTTCGAAGACACGCCCGAGCTGATCCAGAGCGGTCTGTATCGCCTCACGTACATCGAGGAATACGACACGCCGGGCGGCCAGCCGATCAGCGCGGTGATCAGTGACTTCGAGTTTGCGAATTCGCCGCAGGACGTGGCGTTGTTGCGCAATATCTCGAAGGTCGCGGCGGCGGCGCACATGCCGTTCATCGGCTCGGTCGGCGCAGCGTTCTTCGGCAAGAAGTCGATGGAAGAAGTTGCGGCGATCCAGGACATCGGCAACTACTTCGAGCGTGCCGAGTTCATCAAGTGGAAGAACTTCCGCGAGACCGACGACGCACGCTACGTCGGCTTGACGATGCCGCGCGTGCTCGGTCGTCTGCCCTACGGCAAAGATACAACACCAGTGCGCGCGTTTAACTACGAGGAAGCGGTGAAGGGCCCGGACCACGACCGCTACCTGTGGGTCAACGCGTCGTTCGCGTTTGCGGCGAACATGACTCGCAGTTTCGTGAACAACGGCTGGTGCGTGCAGATTCGTGGTCCGCAGGCGGGCGGCAAAGTCGAGGACCTGCCGGTCCACCTGTATGACCTCGGCACTGGCGTGCAGCCGAAAATCCCGACCGAAGTGCTGATTCCGGAAACGCGCGAGTTCGAGTTTGCGAATCTCGGCTTCATTTCCGTTGTCGTTCTACAAGAACCACGACTTCGCGTGTTTCTTCTCGGCGAATTCGACGCAGAAGCCGGCGCTGTACGAGACCAGGGAAGCGACCGCCAATAGCCGCATCAACGCGCGGTTGCCGTACATCTTCCTGCTATCGCGCATCGCGCACTACCTGAAGCTGATCCAGCGAGAAAACATTGGGACGACCAAGGATCGACGGCTGCTGGAAATCGAGCTGAACAACTGGATCAAGGGTCTCGTGACCGAGATGAAGGACCCGGGCGATGAGTTGCAGGCGTCGCACCCGCTGCGTGAAGCGAAGGTAACGGTCGAAGACATAGACGACAACCCGGGCTTCTTCCGCATCAAGCTCTTCATCATTCCGCACTTCCAGGTCGAGGGCATGGATATCGGTCTGTCACTGGTGTCGCAGATGCCGAAGGCGAAGAACTGAGCGGGAGTTTTCCTGCAAGAGTTTGCGGGGAAGTTGCCGGAGCAGTCGTTAGCGGTTGCCTCCGGCCACGTCTTGACACTTGCGCATTCAAGAGGAATTTCATGTCGATGGTATCGCCGTTGCAGGCTTATGAATTAAAGCTGGCTCCGCACCCGGCGCCATTCTCCGTCTTGAGATTCACTGGTGTCGATCAGGTCAGCCAGTTGTACAAGTACGAGATCGAATTCACAAGCCCGGTAGCGGGTATTCCGATGGATCAGGTGCTGGGACGTCCGGCGCGGTTCGCCATTGAACCGGGGGACCCGCATATCGACTATCTGCGCAAGATGTTTGGCGAGAACGCCGAGCAGTTCAGCGCAAGGCCACCCGCGCACACGATTCACGGCATCGTGACGCAGTTCGACGAGTTCGACGCGTCGGATGATGAAACGCGCTATCGGGTCGTACTGGAACCGAAACTCGCCGATCTCGATCGCGGTGTAACGAGCAGGCTGTTTCAAAAACAGTCGGTCGAGGAAATCATTACCGATGCGTTGCGCCACTACGGGTATCGCAGCGGGGTCGACTTCGTGTTTCAGTTGCGTGGGCAGTACAAGCGGCATGAGTACGTCACGCAGTATCACGAGACGACCTTCAGATTTATTCAGAGGTTGTGCGCGCGGGAAGGGATGTGGTTCCGGTGGGAGCAGAAGAAAGACCGCGCGATGATCGTGTTCGGCGACGATCTCGATGCGTACGCACGCAAGCAGCGAACGGTGTCGTTGCGGCGCGATTCGGGGCTCGAGAGTGTCGGCACGGATGCGATCACCTCGTTCGAACGGCGAACGCGGCGGGTGACCGAATCGGTGCGGCTGCACGACTATAACCATCGCCAGGCGGATGTGTCGTTGCTTGTCGAGGAGAACACAGTACGCGGCGACAGCACCACGAACGCGGTCGACTACCACTGGGGCGAGCACTACGAAACACCTGAAGAGGGGCAGCGAATTGCCCGGTTGCGGCATGAGGCGCATCTGGCCGCTCAGGTTGCTTTTACCGGCACGGGAAATCCGTTCTGGCTCGAGGCGGGTGAGGTCATGTCGATCCATCCGAATCCAGCCGATGCGAGGCACGGAATCTTCGTGACTTCAGTGAAGTCACGGGGCGCTCGGGATCAAGCGTATCAGGTGACATTCGAGGGGATCCCGTCCGATCGCGTGTGGCGAACTTCGATGACGTCGATTTCTCGGCCTGCCATCGATGGGATCTTGCCGGCGCGGGTTACGTCGCCCGGCAACTATAAGTATGCGTATCTGACCGAGCAAGGTTGGTATGTGATCGTGCTGCCGTTCGATCTCGACCAGTGGAGTCCGGGTGGAACGAGCCGGCCGGTGCGGTTTGCGAAGCCGTATAGCGGAGATGATTACGGGCATCACTTTCCGTTGATCGATGGGGCGGAAGTGGCGATCGTGTTTACCGCCGGGGATCCGGATCGGCCGGTGATCATCGGGGCGATGCACGACAGTTTGCATCCGGACCTCGTCAATAACCTCAACAACACTCGCAATATCGTCCGGACGGCTGCGCAGAATGAGTTGCGGATGGAGGATAAGGAAGGGGTTGAGCATGTCCATCTGGCTACGCCGTTTCAGGCTAGTGAACTCAATCTGGGGCATATGGTTGATGGGGAGAGGAGGGAGCGGGGTCACGGCGCCGAGCTGAGGACAGATGGGTATCTGTCAGCCCGGGCGGCGAAAGGCGTGTTGCTTAGCGCCGAAGCACAGCCCGGTGCTACGGGCGAGCAGCTCACGATGCCTAACGCCGACGCAACGCTCCAGCAAGCGGAGCAAGTCCTGCGCTCTCTCAATCGTTCCGCAAGAGCCGCGCAGGCGTTTCTGGCCGAAGTCGATCAGCAACGTTCGCTCGTCGAGCAGAAACTCGCAAAACTGCGGAAGCCGGTGATCGTGGCGAGCGCACCTGAAGGTATCGGTCTAGTGAGTGGCGAGCACATGCAGTTGGCCGCGGCTAAGCAAATGTTCGTTACAGCAGGTGAAGGAATCGACCTTGGCGTGCTCAAGAGGATCACTGCGGCGGCGGGGGAGGCGATTTCGTTGTTTGCCGCGAAGCTCGGCATCCGGCTGTTCGCGGCAAAGGGAAAAGTCCAGATTCAAGCTCAGGGTGATGCGCTGGAATTGATGGCGCTTACCAACGTGGCTGTCAGCTCGTCAACAGGCGAAGTGATCATTACTGGGTCGAAGGGCATCACGCTGGGTGATGGGGCAGGCGCGTATCTAAAGATCGCAAACGGGAAGATCGAGATCGCGAGCCCAGGCGAAGTCCAGGTCAAGGGCGGTCTAGATGTCGAAGGCCCCGCGCAGGGCAATTTCACCTTTCCGCGCTGGCCTGGTGCTCCTCTTCAAGACGTCGAAGGAAACATGAAATTCGGGTTTTCTGAATAAGCACAATCATGGCAAATATGACTCCGCCGTCGAATCCACCCAGCACGCCCGTGAAACTGCTTGCTTTTGCGTATCCGTTTCGCAAGAAGGCCCAAGGCACGGATGGGCCGCCTGCAGACTTTATAGATGAGCATGAGTTTCACCAACTGTTGAGGCGGGAGCCTTCGGGCGCCTACGCGGTCAGTGGCACAGGCATGTGGCACGGCGGAATACATGTGACCGAGACGGGCGCCGGCGCGTCGCTGGATCTGAAGGGCGGAGTGCGTTGTATTGCGGATGGCGAAGTGGTGGCATGGCGTATCGATCGTGTCTACCCGGTAAATGAAATTCCTGCGCGAAACGGGCAGCCTGCGATCAGTGCACCGTACAGCACGGGTTTCGCGTTGGTGCGTCATTCAATGGAGTTTCCCAAAGACAGGAAACTGACCTTTTACAGCCTGTACGCACATCTGCAGGACTTCGCGGACTACGAGAACGACGCGCATCTTCCCAGGCCGAAGTACTGGGCGACGCGCTTCGAGGTGACCACCTACGCGCAGGACCGTCCCCCAATCGGTTCAGGTGGCCAGTCGGCGCCCGCCGATCAGCGGGGGCTGCGAGTCCGGGCATCAAAGCCGCATGGCGAGGTGCTCTGCATCCTCCCGCACGGGGCGAAGGTTAGCGTTGGAAAACGCGAGGGCGACTGGGGGCAGATTAAAGATGCGAGCGGTGTATCGCCCTATCCGGGGATCGCAGGTGGCGTCGCTCATCCGGCAGTGGACGGATGGATCTTTCTTGGGGCAGAGCACGGAGGTCCGGTCGTCAAGGAGGTGATGCCAGATTCTTCACTGGACCGGGTAGTGGTGTTGTCTAGCCCGTCCGAAGTGGTCCCCGTGAAGGCAGGAGAACTGATCGGCCATCTTGGGCGCTACGATTCGTTATCCCAGCAGACTTCTGGCCGGCGGATGGTGCACATCGAGGTCTTTTGTGACGACAGCGTCAAGCCATTCATCGACGCGGGTCGTGCCTGGATCAGGCAGAACGGCGCTCATGTCAGGGCGTGGCAGCAGTTGGTCCTTCCCAGCGAGCCAACGATTCAGCGGATCGACAGTGGGACGACCTTGTACAAGCAGCACGGTGAGGAAGGGGCGCAAGCCAAACGAACTGGCGTAATCGAAGTCTTTCCGCTAGCTGCGCTTGCGAAGGGAAGTGCGGATCGTCAGTACGTCGAGACAGTGGCTGGGAGCGATGGCGAGAAGCGTCACTGGTGGAAGATTGACAGCGCGGATGTCCGCCACCAGCCGATTGATGGCTGGGTGCGGCAACAGAGCTTTGCGGGCGGGACGGTAACGCGGGAGTTTGCCCAGAAATGGGTGGACTTCAAGACGCTGGCCGACGAGCATGAGCCGACGCATACGATGTTTGCGACGACGAACGGGTTTGTCGACTATTCGATCGGTGCAGACGTGGCGGACGCGGGCTCGCTGGGCAAGCTCAGTCCGCTAATGACATCGATTTATCAGGCGCTGAATCTGGCTGGTGACCGTGCGCAGGCGGCCGATGACCTGCGTAACGCATCGAGCGACCCATGGACGGCGCTGCGCATGTCGAGGCTGATTATTCAGCACGAGAGCGAGTGGGCGAATCCGGACAAGTGGAAGCAGTTGATTGCTGCCATTGAGCAGCGCACGGGGCCGAAGCCGGAGCACGTCGAGGAGCAGAAGCGGATCGAGAAGCTGGTCTGGTGGGATGCGGTCAAGGCCGGGCTTACTGACTTCCCTGCGTCGAATGTGTTTCATATTCATCCGATTGGGTTGGTGGGGAATTTTTTCCGAGGAGGCTTCCAATTCACGCGGGAAATGATGCGTCATATCTTTCCAAGCGCGGACGCCGCAACGTTGGAAGTGGTTATAGATGAATTAAACAATAGTATCGATTTATTCAAACTGGACACCTCGCTGAGGCGGGAGCATTTTTTTGCGCAAATACTGAGAGAAGCCGGTCCGTCATTGTTCGTTCATAACGGTGAAAGTCTAAACTATCCGCCGTCAAGATTATTGCAGAGATTTGGCTACTTCCAGCGTCATCCGGGAGAGGCGGAATGCTACGGGCGAACCAATAGTCATCCAGCCAATCAGGAGGAAATTGCAAACCGAGTCTATGCCAACCGGAATGGAAATAAAGACGTTTCGAGCGGAGATGGTTGGAAATACCGTGGGAGAGGTCTGATACAGATAACGGGCCGAACGCAATATCGAGAATTTACTGAATGGCACGCAAAAAATTCACAGGCTTGGCCTAGTGAGGGCGGTTTTGATTTTCTGGAGGATTTCCAATTGGTTGGGCAGCCGAAATACGCAACAAGATCAGCTGCCGCCTATTGGATAAACAATAGAATGTATGAAATCGCTGATCAAGGCGCATCGGATGATGATGTTGATAATATAACAAAAGTGATAAACCCAGGGCTCTTTAGTCATGTTCGCGGGCATCCAATAAGTGCGGAAAAAATGGAGGATGTTGTGGCTCGTCGAAACAATTTCGACTTAATTCACTCCTGGGGAGGGTTGAAATAATGTTGATGCGAAAAATACTTCTCATAAGTCTATTCATTTTTATGAAAATTTCTGTGGCAAATGAATTGCTTTCCCCTTCGCATGATGAGACTACCCTTTGTGATGAAGGTGAGGATGTATACTTTAGTTGTCCGCTGAATAATGGGAACATAATTTCTGTTTGTGCAAAGAACAATACCAGCCCGAATCGAGGCTACGTAAAATATAGATACGGAAGAAAAGGCGATGTCTTCGTGTATCCAGAAAAAGACGTTTCGCCGAATAGATTATTTGAAATTTCCGACGTCGCGGAGGGGAGTATTCGCGGCTTGCATCTAAAGTTTTCAAATGAGATGTATACCTACGTTGTGTCTTCGGTTTGGCCTGGTGGGGTGTATGTATCGAAGGGCGGGAGGATTATTTTTGATAATAAATGCCAGGATTCAAGATACAAAAGTTTTTCCAACAAGATATTTGATGGAATAAATCAGACCCCTCCTTCAGATGTGGATTTTCATTAGGTGGGCACAACAAATCGCAGGGAAAGATTGCCGTGCAGGTGGATTCCTTGGTCGGTCGGGATTATTGATCTTTATGCCTATAGTTGCGCGGAGCGTATTGTTAATTTCAATAAAATCTGGATATTGGAAATTTCAAATGACGATGCGCTGTAATCTGATTTTTCTGGTGAATGCATTTCTCGTTGCGGGATTAATGTTCTTTGGCATGGATTTGAGGGCTGACGAGGTTGCGCTTTGTTATCCTCATGAGGAGGTGTATTTCAGTTGTCGGGTCATTGGAAAGATAATGTCGGTCTGCGCATCAGGAAATGTCTGCCCGACAACGGATATGTTCAGTATCGATATGGAAGGGCGGATAATATGGAAATGGAATTCCCGAAAAAACCACTTCCTTCTAAACAATGGTTCTCAATAAGTGATATCCACGAAGGAGGCATGAATTTTACGCATCTAAAGTTTAACGCGGGGCGCTATCGGTACGTTCTATACCAGGGCTTTCCACGCGGAATCTATATTAAGAGGGATGGAAAGACGGTTTCCAACCATATTTGCGACGACGGAGCGTACCAGCCGATCCTCGAGCATTCAGAGGGATAAGAACAGTCGAGCCGGTCGACGGAATAGATAACTAGGTGGTGCGAATGGAGTTCGAAGGCCGGGAGAAGGGTGATATCACTTGTCGAGGTTATGTTTTAGCAACGTTTGTCCGCGCGTTCATTCTGGGTCTGTTTCTAGTTTTTCCCTTGCCAGGTATATCGAACGTAGTCGAACAGATGAACTACCCCATTCCATTTTTTAATGATGGAACGCGGATAGGATTTCGTGCAGAGCCGAACCAGGATGGAAACAGAGTGCGGGCATATCTGACAGGTGTTACAGAAACAGGGAGTGTTTTGGTTGATCTGTATGAAGCAGAGGGCGGAGTCAACCGGAAATCAATAGTGTGTTTGTGAGTGAGAAGGAACCGAGGAAGCTTTTCATCATAGTGACATGGGCTGCTGATGGTCCGTCCGTGGGGACCGGCGGAAGCATTTATCAGGTGTTTGTCTACGACGAACAGATCGAAAAGGTCGGCTCATTGCCGAAGTTGAAGCAGGACAGGGTACTGGCGGAACGCTTTGGCGCTGGCTTCGACGGTACCCGTGAAGGGAAACCAGTAAGTTACAAATATAGGAATGCATCAGCGGTAAGGCGTCAGTTCGTCGAATGGGGCTACCGTAAAGCACGATGATCCGGCCCATGTTGTTCACGCGCTTTCTGCACGTGATAGATCGACGATACCAACTCGCAGAATTAACAAGGCATTACTTGAGTAGGAACATCGAATGAAGAAATTAGCATACGAAGGCGACAGCACGACTCATGGAGGAAAAATCCTAACCGGCTCGGACCGAATCAAAGTCAAGGGGCGCCGCGCGGCCTGCGTCGGAGATCTCGTCTCCTGTCCAATTCACGGCGACAACGCAATCGTGGAGGGAAGCGGCAGCATCAAGGATGCTGGCACACCGCTTTCACGTGATGGAGACAAGACTCAGTGCGGAAGCGTCCTCATTGCCCTTTCGGACGGCGCGACAGTCAGATAAACGAATGCCAATCGACTTCGCTCGCGTGCCGCCGCGGATGGCAGTACCTGCGCCTCCGCAACTATCAAAACTGGTTTGGACTGCACTTCTAGTCGTCCTCCTTTGTTTTGGTGCGGCACTAACTCTCCTTCTTTGGCCGCAAGGCGGACCACCCAATCCGATCTGGTTTTGGTTATGTCTAGTCGGCTATCCGATGCTTTCATGGACATTTTTGCTGTGCCTCCGTCTTGGTTATCTACATGCGCGACGCAGCGAAGCACTAGCGGTGAATCACGTGAGCGACTGCGAGATGGAAAGATGCCACGCCCTTGCCAGCCTGCCACTCGCGCTGATAGGTCATACCTGGCGTTTCTCGGCTAATCGCGATGAGAATGATGTCCAGGGCGTTGTCGATGGCAGCCCTAGGTTGAAAACTCGGACAAGCGGAGCCAAGCCGAATACCGATGTTGACGCTCGCTGGATAGAAATCCCGAATCAGGAGGTCCATTCCGGAAACGAACTCACGGAATACTCTCGCCATCGTGTGGTCTGCAACTGGCTTCTGGCCCAGTTGATCGAAGATCTGTCTCCGCAGTTCGCAGCTCTTTCTGCCGGTACAACGCTTCATTTTGAAGCAGTTTCGTACTGCGCCCTCAGCAGCATCGACGTCTCCGACAGACTCGAGAAACTCCTCATCGGCAAGTTCCCAGGTTTGCGAATGATCGCAAAACCGTCGACAGAGCCGTCCTCGGTGTTCCGTATCGATGCGCTACTCGACAGCATGAGGCCAGATGTCGTTCATCTGCTGGTGGCGGTTCAATTGCGCGAAGCTGTAAGCGAGCGCTTGCAGGACGGTGCTGCGGAGGCGGGTGTCGCACTACTGCTGGGACATCCAGACATCGCTGAGAAGAAGTCGGAAGCCAGTGCATTGCTGTTACATCGTCCCGCACGTGGTCAGGTCCATACCATAGGCGAGACGCTCGAAAACGCGATGCGTTGGGGAGAAACCGCGTCGACGAATGTTGGCGCCTTCTGGACTCACGGAATTTCGCCGGAAATGGAGGTCGCAATCAGGTCATCGCCCACATTCGACGGAAAGAAATCCCGGATTGACCTGAGAACCACCGTTGGGGATTGCGGAGAGGCGGGGGGATGGTTAGCCACCGCACTCGCAGCAGAATTCGCCGCGCGAACCGGCGATCCGCAACTCGTTCTTACGCAGGCAGACCGTGACCTGATAACTCTCGTGTGCAGAAAACAAGCATGAATGAACGCAAGTCTGAACCCGTAGCCCTTTTTATAGGCATCGGCATTTGCATTCTATTCGTTGCTCTGGGTCTGACCGTCTGGATAGAAGGGCTGACGCGCGGATGGACGCAAGAGACACGAATCATTATCGAGTTGTGCCTGTTCTCGGGCATGCTCATCGCGCTGATGCTCGTGAAGCACTTCGAGGCAGTCGTGCTCTGGATCGCATCGATGCGCGCGACGCAGTGGTTCGCCCGCTACGACTCGAAAAAGAAGCAAGCACGAGGCAAAAGCGAAGACCCGGCATTAGCGCTTTTCCCGGCCTCGGAAAAAATTGTCGCGTTGCGCGAAGCGCTCCACGACCGCCACGGCCGCCACTGGCGCTACCGCGACCGCTGGCTCCTGCTAACCGGCGACCTCCCCCTGGTAAAACGCCTCGCCCCCGGCTTGGCGGAAACCGGCTACGCCATCACCGGCAACACAGTCCTGCTCTACGCAGCCCACACCAGCACGACCCTCGACACCACCTGGCTCACCCAAATCCGCCGCCTGCGCCGCCGTCGGCCGATCGACGCGATCGTCGCGATAACCCGCAACCGCAGCTCAGCCAACTCCCCCTTTGACGCCGAAGCGCTCGCCCAACGCCTCGCGCGCCACGCGCGTGCACTGCGCTGGTCCGCGCCTGCCTATCTGCTCAACGTAACGGACTTCAGCACCGAACCGAAGAGCGACGACGAAGCGATCGGCCTAACGTGGTCAAACGCCCGCGTGCATGCCCCCCACATCGACGACTCGCTACAAAACCTCACCCGCCAGCTCGCGGACGCCGGCGTCCTTCGCCTCGCCGACGACAAACACGATCGCTATCCCGCGGAGTTATCGCAACATATCGAACGGTTTTCCAACGCGTTGTCGGGACTGGTCGCGCAGACCGCGCATTCACGTTACTGGCGCCAGGCCGTCCACGGCCTTCTGTTCGCGCCGCTCTTCAAGGAGCGCGAACTAGCCCCGCCCGCGACCCCGGACGACGACAAAGAGAACGCACACGAATACCCCGAGGCGGAGCACATCGCCTCCCAACACTGCACCCTCTGGGAAACAATAGCCGACCACAGTCGCAAGCTCCACGGCCACCGCATCGGCTTCTCGCTATCGACCACGGCCGCGTGGACCGCCACCGCGGCGATCGCACTATGGATCACCGGCACGATGATCTCGGGTCTCACGAACCGCGGGACGATCCAAACCGCCGCCGACACTCTAACGAAGCTCGCGGAAGCACACGACCCAAGCCGATCGATGCAAACGCTCGACACACTCGACAAGCAGATCGACACACTCGAATCCCACCAGCTTGACGGCGCCCCACACCTCGCGCGTTTCGGCCTGAACCGCGACACCGCGCTACTAAACGCCCTATGGCCCAGCTATGAAAACGCCGCGGGTCGCATCCTGGTCGGCCCGATCCGCGAGAAGCTGGAGGCGCGTCTGCGTCAGCTTGCCTCACTGACAGACGCCGAGATTGCAAGCGGCGGCAGTGCCGAAGTGCAGGCCGCCTACGAAACGCTGAAGACCTACATGATGCTCGCCAGGCCCGAGCGCGCGGCCGCTGCCTTCCTCGCACCACAGCTCACCGCGACGTCCGCTCCCACGCGTCCCGCCAACTCGCCGCTGTCGGCGGGCGCATGGGAAGACCTGCGTCAGCACATCATCACCTTCTTCGCGAATCATCTAGGCCGTCGTGCATCGACAAGCGGCTCGTCGCTCGCGATCGTCGATAACAACGGACTCATCTCGGCGACGCGCCAAACGATCATCGGCGTGCGCGGCATCCAGAACTCGACCGACGCGGTCTATCAGCAGATCCTCGACGACGCCAAAGCCAAGTATCCGCCCGTGTCACTCGCGACGCTGCTCGGCGACACATCGAGCCACGGTCTGTTCAGCACGACGGCCACGGTCCCCGGCGTCTTCACGCGCCCGGCGTGGGAGGAACGCATCGCAAAAGCGATCGACGACGCGAGCGAGCAGAGCAAGATCGCGGGTGACTGGGTGCTGTCGGACGTCGAGAATAAAACCGAGCCGCCGTCGTCGCTGAAAGCCGGGCTGCGTCAGCGCTATTTCGACGATTACGCGCGCGCCTGGGGGCTGTTCCTGAACAGCCTGCGCTGGCAATCGGCACCGACGCTGTCCGCGACCGCCGATCAGCTGGCGCTGCTCGGCGACCCACAGCGCTCGCCGCTCGTGATGCTGATGAACGCGATCGTCTATCAGGCGGGCACGGGCGCGCGCACGCAATCGCTGTCGGACACGCTGGTCAGCAAAGCGCAGCAACTGGTCCGCGCAGACCAAGAAAATCCGTCGAAGCAAACGCAGCCGCCGCTTGCACCGCTCACGGTCGCGTTCGGGCCGATCCTGCGGCTTGCCGGCAACGATCTCGCGTCCGGCGCCACGCGGGCGAACGCGAACTCCACCGCGCAACTGGCCGCGACCGGTGATCTCAGCGTCGCGCGCTATCTCGAACGCGTGACAGCGATGCGTCTGAAGATCGAACAGATCGTGTCGAGTCCCGACACCGACGCGATGTCGCGCATTGCCGCGCAGGCGGTGCTGCAGGGCAAGACCTCGGACATCGCCGACAGCCGCGATTACGCGAGCCGCCTTGCCGCGAGTCTCGGCGAACGGTGGGCCGGCTTCGGTGGGCTGTTCCAGGCGCCGCTCGATCAAACGTGGCAGGTGCTGGTGCAGCCGGCCGCGGCGAGCCTCAACGAGATCTGGCGCACGGCGATTGTCGCTGACTGGAACGGCGCGTTCGGTGGCCGCTATCCGTTCGCGGACTCCGACAATGACGCGTCGCTGCCGGAAATGGCGCGCTTCATGCGCCCCGACAACGGCGTGATTACGCAGTTCGTGACGACGCAACTGGCGGGTGTGGTCGAACGCCAGAGCGATCGCTGGATCGCCGCGCAGGGCGCGAGCCACGGCCGCGCATTGACGCTCGATCCAACGTTCCTCGACGGACTGAACAAAATGACGCGCGCATCGACGGTGCTGTTCCCGTCCGGCGACGCCCACGTGCGCTACGAATTGCGCGCGGTGCCGACGCCGGGCGTCACCGACACGCGCTTCGTGCTGTCGGGCCGCGAGCTGCATTACTTCAACCAGAAGGAAGAGTGGACGCCATTCCTATGGCCCGGCGATTCGCTCGAAAACCTGTCGCATATCGAATGGCAGACCGAGCACGGCGGCCTGCGCTCGGCACTCGACGCCCACGGCCGCTTCGGCCTGATCCGTCTACTCGAACGCGCGCAGGTGTCGCAACAGGACGCTGCGCGCTATGTGCTGTCGTGGCAGCCCGACCAGAGCGAGGGCATCCCATTGCGCGTGCAGCTGCGCAACGAGACGGGCGCGGGCCCGCTCGAAGTGCTCTCGCTGCGTCACTTCAAGCTACCCGCGCGAATCTTCGTGACCGGCAACCCAAAGAGCGCGCCGAAGCTATCCGAGGCGAACCCGCCGCCACCATTGCCGCCCGCGGCGCTCAACGCGGCGAAGCACGCGACCGTGGGCTTGCCGCAAGGTTCGCTGCCGGAGGTCGAATAAATGCTGTCAAGTTTGTTGAAGACGCTGTTCCCGTCGCGCGACGAGGAACAACGCGTACGCGCGCGTCTCGATGCGTGGAGCGCATGGCTGCAGCCGCTACCCGGCGAGCACGGCTGCGGCCGCGACCCGGGCTATGAAGACCTGTTCTTCGAGTTGCGCGAGGAAACGCAAAAACTCTCCGGTATCGACGACAGCCTGGTCGTCCGTTCGTGCGAGCAGTTGCTGAAGGAGACCGGCAAGGATTTGCGTGTCGCCGGTTACTACGCGTTTGCACGTCTGCGCGCGGACGGTCCTTCCGGCTTCGCGGATGGGCTCGAACTCGCGGCGTCGCTCGTCGAGCGCTTCGGCGAGAATGTGCTGCCCGCGCGCGCCGAGGCAAAGAAGGGCGCGCTCGACATGCTTGCCACCACACGCGTCATCGAACTGCTCGAGAGTCGCGGCGAGTTCGCGGCGGCCGACCTCGAACGCGCGATCGCCGCGCTCGATCTGCTTATCACGCGTACGGCCACATGGACCGACGCAGCTCGGCCGAATTTCGCCGCGCTGATCGCGCGCTTCGAGCAGAACGACGCATCGACGCGTGGCAAGGAGCTCGATTCCGCAACCTCACCCGCGTCGCCGGGCCCAGCTTTTACAGGCAGCCCGAACGTCTCGATCGCATCGACGCGCGACCTGCTCGATCAGGCCCGCTCAATGGCGCTATGGCTACGCGACGAGGAGAACGGTTACCTATCGTCGGTGCGGCTGGTCCGCACGGTTCGCTGGGACACGCTGCACGAAGTGCCGCCCGCCGATGCGGCATCACGCACACGTCTGATGCCACCGCGTGGCGAGCTGCGTCAGCAGATGAAACGGCTCGTGCTGCAAAAGCAGTGGCATGAGCTGCTCGAACGCGTCGAGGGCGCATTCCTGGAGGGCGTCAATCACCTGTGGTTCGATCTGCAGTATTTCCAGCACGTCGCACTCGATCACGTCAGCGCGCCCTACAGCGCATGGCGTGAACAGTTGCGCGCGGATTTCGCGCTGTTTCTCGAACGCTTGCCTGGCATCGAGCGCCTCGCGTTCAACGACGGCACGCCGTTCGCCGACGACGCATCGCTCGAATGGATCGCACGCCACGCGGTAGTGCGCAATCTCGAGGCGGGCGAGAGTATCGCGCCGCTGCCGGTAGCGGCCGGCAACGACCACGAAGCGACCGGCGACTGGCCCGAGATCGAAGCGCAGGCGCGCGATCTCGCGGGGCAGGGTGGCATCGAGGCCGCGTTCGCCTGGCTCGAAGGGTTGCCCGGCCTTCGCACCGATCGGCATCGCTACCTGCAGCGGCTGGTGATGGCGCGCCTCGCCGATCACGCGGGTCGCGCGGACACGGCACTCGCACTGCTCACCGAACTCGACACGAGCGCACGCTCGCTGCCACTCACGCGCTGGGAACCCGCGCTCGTGTTCGAGGTGAAGCAGCAGTTGCTGCGCGCGTTGAACGCGCTGAGCAACCGCAAGGACGCCGATAGGCCCGCGCTCGCGCGCCGCATCGGCGAACTGCAAGCCGAGCTGACCGTGCTGGACCCGGCGCGGGCGTTGACCTTCTGATAAGAACACCAGGCATGAAACACGACGACCCCATCCTGCGCTACTACGAAGTCGAAATGCGCTACCTGCGCGAGGCCGGCAAGGAATTCGCGAATGCGCATCCCGACCGCGCGCGCATGCTGAACCTCGATCGCGTCGGTGATCGCGATCCCTACGTCGAGCGCTTGCACGAAGGTTTTGCGTTTCTGACCGGCCGTCTTCAGCAGAAGCTCGACGATGAATCGCCGGAGTTGACCGAAGGCCTCGTGAGTCTGCTGTGGCCGCACTATCTGCGGATGATTCCGTCGCTGTCGATCGTCGAACTGTTGCCGCTCGCGGAGAAGCTGCAGCGAACCGAGCTGGTGCCGGCCGGCGTGCCGGTGCGCTCGGCACCGATCGCGGTGCCGAACGCGGCAGGCGCCGAGGGGGCGACGCCGAAGACCGTGCAATGTCTGTACCGGACCACGCAGCCGGTCACGCTGCAGCCACTGTCGATCACGCACGCGGGGCCCACCGTGCGCCACGACGGGCGCTCGATCGTCCGGCTCGGCTTCGAGCTCCATCAGTCCGCGCGTCGCAAGGAAATGGACCTGTCGCGCGTGCGGCTGTATCTGAATGCCGATCTGCCGACCGCGTTCGCGATGCATCTGGCACTTACGCGCGAGGTCGATGCGATCCACTGGCGCATTCCGGAAGTGCGCGATGGCGAAGCGCTGCCGCTCGCCAACGTGACGATCGAGCCGGCCGGTTTCTCTGCCGACGAAAGGCTGTGGCCGAAGGCCGATGCGGCGTTCTCCGGATACCAGTTGCTGCTCGAATACTTCACGTTCCGCGAGAAATTCCTGTTCGTCGATCTGTACGGACTCGACGTGACGAAGCTGCCGGACAATTCGACGCGCTTCGAACTGGAGATCGTTCTGAAGCACGCATATCCGCCCGATCAGTGTTTCAGTGCGGAAAACGTGCGGCTTTTCTGCACGCCGGTGATCAACCTGTTCGAACTCGATGCCGAGCCGATCGAGATCGACCATCACGAAACCGAATACCGCGTGTTGCCCGCCGGTCATCAGGGCGAGCACGTCGAGACCTATTCGGTCGATGCGATCGAGGCGTTCGATCACGACACCGCCGAGCGCTACGAGTACGTGCCGTTCGCGACGTTTCGGCATCGCGGCGGCATGCTGCGGCACGAGGCGCCCGAGCGCTACTTCCATGCGCGCATGCGGCCCGGCGTCGCGGGTCTGTACGAGACGTGGGTCGTGCTCGGCGGTCACGCCTGGGAGACGATGCACACGCTGCCCGAGGAAAGCCTGTCGCTGCGTGTAACCGGCACGAACGGCATGTTGCCCCGCAAGGGCCTGCGCGAAGCGCACATCGCCGAGTTGGCGGCGAGCACGCCGAACGTCGTCGGCGTGAACAATCTCGTCGCGCCGACGCTGCCGCTCTATCCGCCGACCGGCGACCGCTTCCAGTGGCGCGTGCTATCGCATCTCGCGCCGAATTTCCTGTCGATGATGAACGCGGAAGTGCTGCGCGGCGCGCTCGCGCTATACGACTGGACCAGCGACGAACTGAACCGCCGGCGGCTCGCGGGCATTCTGTGGGTGTCGCAGGAATTGCTCGAGGAGGTGGCGGGCGGCTCGGTCGAGCGCGGCGTGCATATCGAGGTGACACTCGATTCGCACGCGTTCGCGGGCGAGGGCGACGTGATGCTGTTCGGCGAATTGCTGCAACGGTTTTTCGCGCTGTATGCGGAGATCAATCTGTTCACGAAGCTATCGATCGTGAGCCTGCCGTCGCGGACCCGCACCGATTGGCCGCGCAGCAAGGCGCAACGGGCTCCGCTATGAGCGCATACGCGAACGCCTTCGAGGCGCGCGACGAACCGCCGAATCTCGAACCGCTAGTCGCGGCGCTGCTCGCGCGTGCGCCACGGATGAACTTCATGCAGTTGTGCCGGCTGCTCGAATTGCGGGCGCCGAACCATGCTGGCTTCGGCACGTGCGATACCCCGGCGCACGAGCCGGTGCGCTTCCGGCCACGCGCGCGCACCGGTTTTCCGGCGGGCGAGATCGCCGCGGTCGAATTCGACGATGATCCGGATGCCTTCGTCGGTTACGTGGCGCCGACCGTGCGCACGACCTTCATGGGGCTCTACGGTGTCGACGCGGCGATGCCGTCGCACATGATCGATGAGATCGTGCTGCGCGAGGAAGGGCACGAAGTGGTCGAAGCCTTTCTCGATCAGTTCAATCACCGCTTCGTCACGCTGCTGTATCGCGCGTGGAAGAAGTACCGCTATCCGGAGAGCTTTCGCGCGGGCGGCAGCGATGCGCATTCGCGCAATCTCCTGTGCCTCGCCGGTTTCGGCTGGGGCGATAAGCCGCAACGCGCAGGCTTGCCCGATTCGCGCATGCTCGCGCTGCTCGGCCTGTTAATCCAGCGCACGCGCACGCCCGAGGGGCTCGCGGGCGTGGTCGCGCTCGCGGTTCCGGGCGTCGATGTACGGGTGGACGAGTTCTTTCCCGCGCTCGCGCGCGCCGGCAGGCCGCAACGGCTGACGTCGTTGGCCGCTCGTGCTGGTGCAACCGGCGACGACAACGCGCGCCGCGGCCTCGGCGGCGGCTATGTGCTCGGCAAGCGGCTTGCGTATCGCAGCCGGGCGGTGCGCGTGACGTTGCGGCCGGCCGATGCCGCCCAGGCGCACGATCTGTTGCCGGGTGCGTGGCTGCATCGCGAGTTGATGGCGTTCGTGCAGTTGTATGTCGGGGTGAAGGCCGACGTGCATCTGCGGATGGAAATGTCGTCGCGCCTCGCGCCGCTTTTCGCGATCAACGGCGGATCGCCAGGACCCGCGCCGCGCCTCGGCTGGACGACCGTGCTGCCCGCCGCGAGCGAATGCCTGATCAACGTCGCGCTCGGGGTTTATCAAGCGTTTCCGAAGCCCGCGGCCAATCCATACCTGACTCGATCCGCGTGATGAACAACGCGCCCAAAGGACTATCGATGAATCTTCGTTCTACCGTTTCCACGGTTGCGGCCGTTGCGCTGCTGTCCGCCTGCGGCGCATGGCAATCCATGTCGGACGCGTCGTCGAGCGCGTATCACGCGGTGTTTTTCAAGCGGATCAAGGTGCTCGACGTCGATCTGTCCGCGCGCGAAGCGCTGAACCCCGACGACGCCGGTCGCGCGACATCGGTAGCGGTGCGCGTGTATCAGTTGAAGGACCGCAAGGTGTTCGATGGCGCGTCGTACGAGGATCTGCTGAAGAACGACCGCACGCTGCTCGCGCAGGATTTGCAGGCGAGCATGGCATCGGTGCTGAATCCAGGGGCGTCGGCGAGCCTGTCGCAACCGATGCAGGCCGATACGAACTATGTGGCGATCGTCGCGTTTTATCGCAATCCCGGCAACGGGGATGGCTGGAAGTATGTGATCGAGAAGAAAAAGCTCGACGCGGACAAGCCGTTGAAGATGTCGTTGATGGATCAGTTTCTGGTGACGGCGGGCAATGTGGCCCACGATTGAGTGAGCCACCGGCTCAATCCTTTCGACCGAGATAGCCCGGCAGTCCCAATGCCCGGTCGCTCTTTGCCAGCTTCAAGGCTTCCTTGAGCAAAGCCGAGAACTTTTCGTCGTTATCGGGCCGCGGCAACATCGCGCGAAAGAAGTCGGACCAGCGAAATTCTTCCAACGGGACATTGGTTTTTTCATAGCCGCCGGCATCGCGGACCGCCGCCGCGAGGCTTCGGTATTCATCGTCCTTCATTTCCCACACGTGCCTGGCAAATTCGGCAAACGGCCGGCGCACCCCTTGCGCGTCGTACGGAAAGGTCCATCGTTCGTTTTCCATGCTGAGCCAGAACGACGCCGACGTGTACGAGGAAAGATCCCGCACCAGCACGACCGGAACCGAGCGCACGCCAACCTGCCACAGCGCCGCCGCCACATGGTGATGATCGATCGCGAACGGTATGCCCTTCGGTCCGCAGACGACCGGTATCGGCTTTTCGGCAATGGCCATTTGAAGGTCATGGGCGCTCAGCGATCGGTATTGGCGGGCCTTTTCCCGGACCTCGCGCGCGCCGTGGGTCATCTGCGTCGGACGCAGTTCTTCGATTTGCCGCGTATCCATGTCGGTCTCCGTGTCGGGATGCGATCACGCGGATTCCGCAAAATTCATGCCGCCGCACGAAGCGTCGCTCGCGTTCCGCCAGACGTCTACGGCGCGCGTCGGACTTCGTCAACGGTCATGTTCTTTATGTCGATGGTGGGGTGACGGCGACGCTTTGACGGGCTCTCAGGCCGCCGCCGCAATGGCCTGCAAGCCTCCCCGGCACCGCCTTCACTGCATGCAGGTCGGGTATGCGGTGACGGGCGATGTCGCGCGCAACGCGTGATGGGGCGATGATGCGGCGAAGCGAATCGGGAATAAGCACCGCATCTTGGTGGTCTTGCAGGTAAGACTGACATCGGATGGGTGATCAAATGAACCTGATCGACGCGGCGGCGTTTGCCCCGCACGTGACATACGACATCAACGGGACGTTCGCATGACGTTGCGGATGCAAGCCGCTCTGCGGCGATTGCAACTCGGCTCCGGCGTGGTGTTGCTGGTCTATCTCTTTCTCCATCTGCTCAATCACGCACTCGGAATCTGGTCGCTCGAACTCGCCGGACGCGGTCTGGTTCTGGCGCTGCGGCTCTGGCGCAGCGCGCCTGGAACGATCGCGTTATACGGAGCGGCTGCGCTGCATTTCGTGCTGGCGATGCGAACGATTTATGCGCGCCGTCACTGGGCGTTGCCTCTGGCGGAGTGGGTGCGTCTATGGGCAGGCCTCAGCCTGCCGCTGCTGCTGATCCGTCATGCGGTGACGACCCGGCTCGCGTCCACGCTCTATGGCTTCGAACCGGACTACGAGCGTGTCGTGATCCAGTTGCTGACGACCGGTACGCAGGGTTTGCAGCTTGCGCTGCTCGCGCCCGGATGGATACACGGATGCCTCGGACTATGGTTTCGCTTGCGTCACATGCGATGGGCGCTTCGCATGAAGCCCGTGCTGTTGACATGGGCCATCGTGCTGCCATTGTTGTCCGCAGCAGGCTTTGTCAGGATGATGCGAGCCGTCGAAGCGAAGCGGGCAGTCCTTCCAACTCCCGATCCAAAACTGATTGCGCATCAGCTTGCATTGAACGCATGGCGTCACGATCTCGTGGCCTTGTATCTGTCTCTGATCGTCGGCGCGTTCGTCGCAGGTCAATTGCGCAATGGGATCGAACGTCGGAGATTGCGTGGTAGTTCTATTTAGAAAAGACCGGGAATATCCAACGAGAAAACTCCGTCTACCGGATGTGCATCGCGTAACACTCACGATCTGACGAGACGGTCCGAAGTGAATGCAGATGCGCGAATACATTCTCAGGTCAAAAGGAGCACATCATGAAATCGGAATCGTTGAGACAATACGCGGTTTGCTCGCTACTGAGCTGCGTGTTCGCCGGTGCGATGTTGATGGCGGGCTGCACAAGCGCGGATGCGCAAACTGTATCGGAGCCCGAGCCTCATCAACTCACGCGCGCGGAGGTCATGCACGAACTCGAGGAGCTGGAAGCGGCGGGATACAACCCGTCGATGGGCGATGATGGTTCATATCCCGCCGATATTCAGGCCGCGGAAGCGAAGGTGGCCGCGATGCATCGAGCGGATAGAGCCGCGGCGATGAACGCGGGACAGAGCGGTCAGACGGTACGCGCGCATTGAGGGGAAAGACTGGAACGTTGATCCATCCCAGTTGGCGTAATGTAACATTAAAATACACAATGACCATATTGCGTTCATTGCATTGCCAGCATGAGGTAGGAATCGTATCTTCGTCTCCAAATCACGGAGACATCTATGAAGATCGCATTCCTGGGAGCCGGCGCGTTGGGTTGCGCGATCGGCTCCGCGCTGACTGAAGGCGGCCATCAGACGTGGCTGGTCGACCGCTTCGCGGCGCACGTCGAGGCCATGCGCCGCGACGGCCTGCTAGTCGACGATGCCAACGGCTCACGCCGCGTAAAAGTCCGCGCGACGATGAACCCCGCCGAAGTCGGGCCGGTGGACCTCGTCATCGTGCTGGTCAAGTCCTTCCACACCGATTCGGCAATGCGCGGCGCGCTCGATCTCGTCGGACCCGACACGCTCGTGTTGTCGCTGCAAAACGGCCTCGGCCATGAAGACGTGCTCGGCGAAATCGTCGGCCGGGAGCGCGTGCTGGCGGGCAAGACCTATGTGGGCGGCGTGCTGAAGGCGCCCGGGCACATCCAGTCGGGCGTGAACGGAAAGCTGACCATCGTCGGCGAGCTCGATGGCCGGGTTACCGACCGGGTCCGCGCCATCGCCGACGCGTTCAACAGTGCGGGTCTGACGACCACGATCAGCGACAACATCCTCGGCACCATGTGGGACAAGTTGCTGATCAACGTCGCAACGGGCGCGATCACCGGCATCACCGGTCTGACGTATGGGCAACTGTACGAAGAGCCCGTTCTGAAAGCCACCGCGTTGGCGGCGATCGAAGAAGCGATGGCAGCCGCGAAGGCTGCCGGCATCCGTCTTTCGATCACGAAAGCGGAACAAGCCTGGACGCTCGCGGCCGAAGGACTCTCGCCGGCGTTCAGAACCTCGATGCTGCAGAGCCTCGAAAAAGGCTCGGTCACGGAAATCGACTTCATCAACGGAGCGGTCGTGCGCTGGGGCGAGCGCCTCGGCGTGCCGACGCCGGTCAATTCGACGCTGGTCGCGTGCATCAAGGGCATCGAGCGCGCGATGACCGACCGTCAGCGAGAAGGAGCGACGGCATGAGCGGCGCGAAAGCCTATCTGGAGCACGTCGCCATCTGGGTGACGGATATCCACTGGCATATCCGCTTCTTCGAACAGGTCTTCGGCATGACCATGCGCGAGGTGGATGGCACGCGCGACGAGCCGCGTCAGTACTGGACGCTCGGCGGACTGCAGTTCATCAGTGATCCGCGCTACGAAGGTCCCGAGGGCCGGCTCGCGCATCTCGGCGTGATGTGCGAGGACCTCGAGGCTTCGCTCGCCGCGGCGCAAGCGTTCGGCGTCAGTGAAATGCCGCAAGGGCGCAACTGGCTGCGCCTGCCGGATGGACTCGCGGTCGAACTGATTCAGGCCAAACCCGCCACGTGCGTTGCGCAGGCGCTGGCGATCAATCCACGCGCGGAGGCGTAAAGCATGAGCACGATCATCGAAAAGTACTGGGACGACGCGAACGAAGGCGACGAGTGCGTGAGCCCGACCTATACCGTCACCAAAGAACGCATTCTCGCTTACGCCGATCTGACCGGCGATCACACGCCCGTGCATGTCGACGAGGAATATGCAAACGCGAGCCACTTCGGTTCGATCGTCGCGCACGGGCTGTTCGGCCTGTCGATCGCCGATGGCCTGAAGACGCAGAGCGACTATCGCTTCCTGCCGGGCATGTCGCTCGGCTGGACGTGGGACTTCCTGCTGCCGATCAAGGTCAACGACGTGCTTCACGTCAAGTTCCGCGTCGGCAACATGCGCGCGAGCAACAGCCGTCCGGACTGGGGCATCGTCGTGCTGCCGTCCGAGCTGATCAATCAGGACGGCCAGGTCGTCCAGCGCGGCGAACATCGGCTGATGGTGCCGCGCCGTCCGGGAGCGAACTGATGCAAGCCCGCCCCCTCGAAGGTATTCGCGTCGTCGACTACAGCCACTTTCTTGCCGGTCCGTACGTGGGCCGCTGCCTCGCGGCGCTCGGCGCCGAAGTGATCAAGGTGGAGCGTCCCGGCAGCGGCGATGCCGGCCGGCAGCACGCGACCATCCTCGACGACCAGCAAAGCGCCTACTTCCTGCAATTGAACATGGGCAAGCGCGGCGTCAGCGTCGACATGAAAGACCCGCGCGGCAAGGAGTTCATGCGGCGTCTGTGCGATTCGGCCGATGTGTTCATCGAAAACTATCGGCCGGGTGCGCTCGACAAGCTGGGCCTCGGCTATGCCGCGTTGTCCGAACGCAATCCGGGTCTCGTGTACTGCTCGATTTCGGCGTACGGTCACACCGGCCCCGACGCGCATCGCGCCGGCTTCGGCCTGATCGCCGAGGCGAAGAGCGGCATCATGCAGATGGTCGGCAATCCCGGCGAACCGCCGCCGCTGATGCGCATTTCGCTCGGCGATATGTACACGGGCATTCACGCGGTCGCCGCGATCAACGCGGCCTTGCTCGGCCGCGTGAAGAGCGGCCTCGGCCAGCATATCGACATGGCGTTGTACGACACGCTGGTGTCGATGCACGAATACGCGGTGCAGTGCTACACGATGCAAGGCGTGCTGCCCGAGCAGACGGGGCACGACATGCCGACGTCGACGCTGTACGGCGTGTTCCGCGCGGCCGACGGCGATCTCGTGATCGCCGCGCAGGTCGACGATGCGTGGAAGCGGTTTGCTTCGCTCGTCGAACAGCACGGCGGTCCGGCCGGCTTCGGCACCGATGCGAGGTTTCACAGCCTGAACGGACGCAACTCGCATCGCGACGAAATCCTCGCGGTCGTGAAGCCGTGGGTTGCGGCGCGGCCGGTCGCCGGCGTGCTGGCGCTGCTCGATGGCATCGACGTGCCTTGCGCAAAAGTGCAGCGCATCGATGAAGTGGTCAACGATCCGCAGATCGTCGCGCGTGGCATGGTGATCGAGCAGGACCATCCGCGCTTCGGAAAGCTGCGCCTGCCTAACCTGCCGTTCCGCTTCTCTGACTGCGACACGTCGATCCGCGAAGTCGGCCCGGATCTCGGTCAGCACAACGCGGAAGTCGCGCAGTCGTTGGGCTTCAGCGCCGCGGAAATCGACGCGATGCAGACCCAAGGCGTGCTGTTTTCGAAGAGGAGTGCGTGATGAGCGACCAATACGCGGTGATTGGCAATCCGATCGGCCACACGAAATCTCCGCTGATTCACGGTCTGTTTGCGCAGGCGACCGGACAGGACATCAGCTACTCGGCGATCCAGGGTCCGATCGAGCCCGCCGACGCTTTCGTCGAGACCGTCAAGACGTTCATCGCCGCGGGCGGCAGAGGCATGAACGTCACCGCGCCTTTCAAGATGCAGGCGTTCGCGATCGCCGACGAGCGCAGCGAACGGGCCACGCTCGCCGGCGCCGTGAATGCGCTGAAGTTCGAAAACGGCCGGATCGTTGCCGAGAACTTCGACGGCGTCGGTCTCGTGCGCGATATCGAAGTGAACCTCGCTCAGCCGATGGCGGGCAAGCGCGTGCTCGTGCTGGGTGCGGGCGGAGCGGTGCGTGGCGCGCTGCTGCCGTTCATCGCGGCGCGTCCGGCGCAACTGGTCGTCGTGAATCGGGATGTGCGCAAGGCCGAGGCGCTGGTCGCGCAAGTCGCTAGCAGCCGCCCATTGATCGCATGCGGCTACCGGGAACTCGACGGAATGGGGCAGTTCGACCTCGTCGTGAACGCGACATCGGCGAGCCTGACCGGTCAGTTGCCTGCGGTTCCCCCGGACGTGTTCAGCCCAGCAGGAACCGCGTACGAACTCGCGTATGGAAAGGGGCTCACGCCGTTCCTGCGGCTCGCGCGAAATGCGGGCGTGCAGGGCATCGCCGACGGCGTCGGCATGCTCGTCGAGCAGGCTGCCGAAGCGTTCGAGTGGTGGCGCGGCGTTCGACCGCAGACGCAAGCGATCATCGACCGGCTGACCGTTCCGCTCATTTGACGCATGCGGTGGGCGCAATGGATACAATGGCGATATTGCAAATGACAATACCGCCATGAGTACCACTGAGCTTCCGGACCTCAAGCTGCTTCAGCTTTTCGACCTGCTTTACGACGTGCGAAGTGTCACGCGCGCCGCTGAGCAACTCGGGCAAAGTCAGCCGACGGTCAGCATCTGGTTGGGTCGCTTGCGCGAGCATTTGCAGGATCCGTTATTCGTTCGCACGCCGGGCGGTATGACGCCCACTCCGCAGGCTGACGCGTTGATCGGACCGTGCAGGGAAATTCTCGAGTCGCTGCGCCGGTTCGCTGCGTGGGAGATATCGTTCGATCCCGCCACGGCGAAACGACGGTTTCGAATCTGCATGACGGACGCGAGCCACATTACGCTGCTGCCGCGAATGTTGGCGCATTTGCGGGCGCAGGCGCCAGGCGTTCGGCTCGAAGCGGCAAGGATCGACGGCAATACGGAGCGGGCGCTCGAATCCGGCGAGGCGGATCTTGCGATCGGGCACGTGCCTTGGCTGGGGGGCGGTATGTACCAGCAACAGCTTTATATGCAGGACTGGGTATGCCTTGCCAACCGCAATCATCCTCGCGTGCGTGCGCGGTTGAGTCTGAAGCAATACCGCAGCGAGGGGCATGTCGTCATTGCGGCTGGCACGGGCGGGCAACTTCTCGAACAGGCGTTATTGCGCGAGAACATCGAACGCGACGTCGTGCTCGAATTGCCCGGCTTCCTCGGACTAGGATCGATCATCAAGTCGACCGATCTGATTGCTACCTTGCCCCGACACATTGGCGAGACGCTGGCGCGGGCGAATGACGTCGTGGTCCATTCGTGTCCTTTCCCGGTGGACAGGTTCGCGGTGCGCCAGCACTGGCACGCGAAATACCATCACGAAGCCGGCAATCGCTGGCTGCGCTCGGTCGTCGCGGATCTGTTTCTCAATGGGAGCAGAAGCTAGACCGCCTGCACGTCAAGCGCACGCAGGTGTGCAATGATCGCGTCCGTATCGTAGGCCTTGTCGGCCGCGACGCTGCCTGGCCTTAGTTCGCCCAGCAACGGCAATGCCTCAGCACTGTCGCCGGCTTGCCCGCCCGTGAGGCCGAATTTAGCCAGCATGCCCAGCCCGTCAACCAGTGCGTGAATCTTCGTGCTCAAGCCACCGCGAGACCGACCCAGCGATTGGTCACCTTTTTTGGGACCGCCAGCAGCGCGCTGGTGCGCCCGGACAATGGTGCTATCGATGAAAACTTCCTCGAAATCCGCATCGCCTGCCAGCGCGACAAACACGCCGTGCCATATGCCGGCCTGGGACCATCGTGTGAACCGCTTGTACAGGCTGTTCCAGCACCCGAATTCCTCCGGAAGATCGCGCCATGGAGTGCCAGTGCGAGCAATCCAAAGAACGGCTTCGACAAACTCCCGGTATTCCGGCAACGTCAACGCTTCTTCCCAATCGGGCGTTGATCCGATGCGAGGCTTGTCTTCGGTGCAAAGCACGAGGCACCCGTTCGTTCAATTCCTGAGGCTCATCCGCTCATGTCGAGAAAATCGATACTCACTGTGTCAATCATCGCTGTGGTCAGCCTTTCGGCCTGCGTCGCTCAACCAGCGAACCATTACGCTGGCGCAGACCGGCAACACGCTCCGGTGGCCGTGCAAACCCCATCCGATATCGAAGCGAAGCCGTTCGCACATCCTGGGCTGCTGCACAGCGAGCGGGACTTCGAGCGCATGCGAGTCAACGTGGCGGAGGGCAAACAGCCTTGGCTACAAGGGTGGCAACGCTTGATCGCCAACCGCCATGCGTCGCTGGACTGGACGCCACGCCCGCAGGATGCCATCTATCGCGGCAAGAACCCTGAGCATGCCGAAAACTATTCGCTGCTGTTCAACGACGCGGCAGCGGCCTATGCGCTCGCACTGCGCTGGAAAGTCTCTGGTGACGACGCCTACGCCGGCAAGGCCATCGACATCCTGAACGCGTGGTCGGCCAATCTGAAGATGATCGATGGGAGTTCGGACAAGTTCCTCGCCTCGGGCATCTACGGCTACGAACTGGCGAATGCGGCGGAAATCCTGCGCACGTCGCCGCAATGGAAGGCGGCGGATTTCCGGCGCTTCCAGTCGATGATGCTCACCGTGTTCTACACGATGAACCACGACTTCCTGACCCGGCACAACGGCACTAAGGTTGATCACTACTGGGCAAACTGGGATCTCGCCAACATGGCGTCGATGCTGGCGATTGGCGTGCTGACCGACCGTCGGGACATTTATGCGGAAGCGGTCGAGTATTTCAAGCACGGCGCGGGCAATGGCTCGATCGAACACCTCGTCTGGAAGCTTTATCCGAACGGGCTCGGTCAAGTCCAGGAAAGCGGCCGCGACCAAGGGCACACCATGCTCGACTTCGCGCTGGCGGGTGCGTTTTGCCAGATGGCCTGGAATCAGGGAGACGACCTGTTCGGATACGACGACAACCGTCTGCTCAAGGGTGCCGAATACGCTGCGCAATACAACCTCGGCCACGACATGCCCTACACCTTGTATTCCGATAGCCTCGCGACGCAGCCGAGTATTTCGCCGGGATCGAGAGGCGATATGCGGCCAATCTGGGAATTGCTCTACAACCACTACGTGGTGCTGAAGAAACTCAAGGCGCCGGGCGTGACCGCATATGCCCAGCGTGTGCGCCCCGAAGGTGGCGGCGGTGATTATGGATCGAATAGCGGCGGCTTCGACCAACTTGGGTATGGCACGTTGACGTACACCCTCAAGTAACGGATCCGCTTGGGTGCTCGCGAGACTTGTCGTCGGTAGGGGTGATCGAAGATGGTCGGGGCAGAAGGGGGCGGATCTGTCCCGACCAATAGGCGAGGAACAGTGCGCCTCGCATTGGATGGTCCTGCGTTGACCATACCGCGACAGGAAGTAGGAAAGAAACTGCTGGTTGCGGGCTGACCAGCCATTCGCGTGTGCGTCGCTATCGACCCGAGACTCAATCGGGTCGGGTTTTGTAGGGCACGAGGCCGCTTTGAATCTCACGCTGTTCTCCGACTACCGGGTTGAGCGACGGCTCGAACGCTGCGAGCCGCCTCACTTTTACGATTACGGTAGATCTTCGCGAATCTGCAATGCGGGAAAACCAGCGGGAGCCGCGGATCGCATCGGATCGAGGCGAGTTGCGCACCTGTCAGTCTTCGCGAGGCTGGACCCGCGCGAATTGACGAATGTGCTCGGCAAGAGCGGGTATGCCCGAGTCGCGAGCGACATAGTGCGCGACCTGCCGGGTGGCCAGATCGATGGTCACCTGATCGTCGGGGGTTTTCGTGTTGGGTCCGTCGACCGCGGGATGGTATTCGATGCGCAACTGCCTCGCGTTGGCGACGAGCCGTAAATAGCCGAAGTTGCGGTCGTCGTAGCTTTCAAGGACGACTGCATCGGTGTCTTTCGACGCGGCCTGGATCAGCTGCGGCGCGCGAAGCGGCGGCTGTCCGTTGGTGGTGAGCTGCTGCACCGCGTGACCGCCGTTGCCACAAACGATGTAAGGGATGTGGGTGCCATCGGAACGGGTTCGCGTAAAGCGCTGATAGTTGTGCGCGTGTCCCGCGAGGTCCGCATGCGGCCAGATACCGACTTCATCGCAAACCGTATCGATCTGCTGTTGCATTTCCACGCTCCAGCCGTGACGCCCGCGCGCCACATACGGCGGATGGTGATGCGCGAACAGCAGTGCGCCTCGATAGTTCTCTTTCTTCACCCGCAATAACGCCGCTTTCAGGAACTTCAGCTGACTGTTGCCGATGTCACGGTCCGCGATCACACCGGGGTCCTCGAGCGTATTGCTGTACAACGCGATGATGCGCACGAACGGCGCCTCGAACGTGAAGAAAACGCCTGGCTGAATTTGCGCGGTCCGTGAAAGGTGGCCCGCGTCGGGAGAGACCTGGAAGCAGTCGGAGCAGAAGTTCCTCAGAAACGCCTGCAGGCTTTTTTCATGCTTTAACGGCGAAACCATTCCGTCGTGGTTGCCGGCAGCGGCGAGAATCGGCGCATGGTAGTTGCGGTACGGTTCATAGAACTGATCGTAGTAGTACTGCGCCTCGCCAAAGCTGTAGACGATGTCGCCCAGCAGAAAGTTGAATTGCGGCACCTCGGCGGGATCGGCTTCGTCGAAGTCGCTGACCATCTTGTCCGCGACTTCGTTCTGGGTGGCCGGACCCTTCGTACTGCCACAGTCGCCGGTGGCGTGAAAGACGATCTGTCCACTCTGGCTAATCGTATCGATGAGCTGCTGGTTGTTGTTCACCACCTCCGCAAACGTCAGCCGGGGCTCGGTGCCGCCGCGCGGCGGCGGAAACGGCAGCGCCTTCAGCTTGTGCTCGCGGTTCAGTTCGTCGATGACCTTGTAGGCCGCGGCATCGGATGCGTGCCTGACCACGAAGGTTTGCGGGTCCGGCGTGGGCTGCGGCTGCGAGAAAACCGGCGCGGCGAGAATCCTGCCACTGCGGTTGCCGCGTGAGGGTGACGATTCGTCTAAACGCTTCTTCGGCATGTGCAATCCTCCTTGGTCGTGGAACGGGAGCGGCCACGCGGTTGTCGGCAAACCGTCAGCATGTGACGGCGCCGTCGGTGGCCGGATGCACCGTTCAGACGAAGGTAAAACGAGGAAGTTCAGATACGGTTGCCGTTGCGCAACCGGTGCGGCGCGAATTGCTAAGCATGGTTTCCCCGTACGAAAGCCGGGTTCGTGGTGAACACGCGTCTGGTTACGACGGCACGAACACGCCAACCGCCGCCAGCGCCATCGCGAGCGTCGCGAGCCATCCTCCCCACGCCAGCACGCCCTTGACGGCGAACTGTCCCATCACCCGCCGACTTCGCGCGATCAGCATCATGACGACCATGATGGGCACCGCGGTAACGCCATTGATCACCGCGCTCCAGTACAGCGCGCGGATCGGGTCGAAATGCATGAAGGTGATAGCCACACCGCCGACGATGGCCAGTGCGATCACCGCGTAGAATTCGCGCGCGAGCGTCAGATGCAACGCCAGACTGCTGCGCCAGCGAAAGCTGCCCGCGGCGGCGTAGGCGGCCGAGCCGGCGAGAACCGGCAGTGCGAGCAGGCCGGTGCCGATGATGCCGAGCGCAAACAGGACGTAAGCAAAACGCCCGGCAAACGGCTCGAGCGCTCGCGCGGCATCGGCCGAGGTTTTTACTTCGATGTGGTGCAGATGCAGCGTAGCCGCCGCAGTCAACATGATGAAAAATGCAACGAAGTTCGACACCCCCATGCCGACCCACGTATCGAAGCGGATTCTTCGCAACTGCGCCGGCGCCTGCTGCGGCACGCGGCGCAGCGGCGCCTGTTCAGGTGCCGAGCGCATTTCTTCGACTTCCTGCGACGCCTGCCAGAAGAATAGATACGGACTGATCGTCGTACCCAGCACCGCGACGATCATGGTCAGATAGTCCGACGTCAGCGAGATGCGCGGCAACACAATCGCGCGCGCGACTTCGCCCCAAGGGATCGGCACGATGAGAGCGACCGCGACGTACGCAAGAAGCGATAGGGCGGTCCACTTCAGAATCCGCGCGTAGCTCTCGTAGGGGACAAAAATCTGCAGGATGACCGAGAACGTCCCGAGGCCGACGACGTAAAGGTGCTGCGGACCTGGCAGCAGCAGTCCGGCCGCGGCGCCCATCGCCGACAGGTCAGCGGCGATGTTGATCACGTTTGCCACGACGAGCAGGGCGACCGCGCTGTACAGCAGCCACGCCGGATAATGCGCGCGGATGTTCGACGCGAGGCCCTTGCCGGTCACCCGGCCAATCTGCGCGCTCACCAGCTGGATCGCGGTCATCAACGGATACGTGATCAGGATCACCCACAGAAGATTGAACCCGAACTGCGCGCCTGCCTGCGAATAAGTGCCGATGCCGGAGGGATCGTCGTCGGCCGCGCCCGTGATCAGGCCCGGGCCCAGGCGTCTGATCCAGGATCGCTCGACGGGGTCGCGTACGGCGGATTCCGGCTCGATCGATTTATCGTCGTTCATATATATGTCACCTCGCCGCCACATTTAGCAAATTGTGGGCCCGGGGTGTTCGTGCCGGCGTTGCGCGGCTTCGGCAAGCAGATGCGAAGCGCGGCTTCGGTGAAAATACGCGGAAATACCGGGCTTCTAGAGGGGAGGAACGAACCTTGGGCCGTGCCGACGGACACCGTCACCCATGATGCGCTGGAGCCTTCGTCTGCAACTGGATCAAGTCGATTGCGTAAAGCAATTCTTCGAGCACGATGGGCTTGGCAACGACGGCATCGACCTTGCCAGCGAAACTGGCCGCGTCTTCCGGCCGCGCCAGCGCAATGATGTGCGGCTTATCGATGCTTGTATCGAAGCTCTCCACGAACCACAACGCTGTCGTAATCGAATTGACGGGAACGTCGAGAATGATCAATTGGCGCGACGGCTCGAGCCATATTTCATGCCAATGGTCGAAACCGAGCGCTTTGGAGCGCCCATATCCCTTCACATTGAGCAGAACCCGCAGAGAATCCCGGACCGCCTTGTCGTGCCCAACGATGACGACCGCGCCGATGCATTGTGATGGTCTCTTCACCGCATGGGCCGTCGCGGCCCGCAGTTGCCACTGACAGCGCTGCCATTGCACCCGGGACAATTCGTAGTCGCGCTGCGCTTTCGACAGCGCATTCAGCGATGTTGCCGGGTTGCTTCTCAACTGTTGCAGATCGCGAGTCGCCTGGTCCAGTGCGGTGCAGGCGACGCAGAAGGCGAGCTTGTCTTCTGCGGTCGGTCCCGGATTCGAAGATGACACGCCGCGTTTCTCCCGAGCCGGTATGCACGTTTTGTGCCGTAGACCTTGCTCATTCCCGCAGCATAGGGCGGCAGGGCACAAAATGCCAGGCGCGGCTCAGTCCATTCGCGGCTTGAACGCATACTGCTCGATCTCGCCACCGCGTGCGACCACCGCCGTGCTCTCGGGAATTTCCTCCCAGATGCCCGGCAAGTCCGAGAGCGGCTCGGACAGCACGAGGAACGCATTCTCGCCGGCCGTCCTGATGCGCTCGTCGTCGGGATACAACTCGCGCAGATGGCGGAACGACGTGCTGTGAAACAGCGAGCGCGACTGGCCTTCGCTCGAATAACGGACCGCGATGATCTGCTCGCCGTCGGTCGCGCACACGGTCATGTTCAGCGGTTCATCGACGCCATGCCGGCGGCCGGTGGCTTCGACGAAGCCGACCATCCGCTCGAGCGCGGTGACGGGCGTGAGCTCCAGCCCGAAAGTCAGCGCCAGAAAAAACAGCACCTCGGAATCGGTCGAGCCTTCGATGGACGGGAACAGATCGGGGTCGATCTGCACCATCAGATCGCGGCGCACCTTCGGGTAGTTGCGCACCAGCCCGTTGTGCGCGAACAGCCAGCGGCCGTGGCGGAACGGATGACAGTTGGTTTCCTGCGACGGCGTGTCGGTCGCCGCGCGTATATGAGCAACGAATAGCGGCGAATGGATCGCCCGGGCGGCCTCGCGTAGATTGCGGTCGCTCCATGCGGGCTGAATGCAGCGGTAGCGAAACGGAATGTCGGTGGGATGGCCATACCAGCCGATCCCGAAGCCGTCGCCATTGGTGGTGGTGGCGCCGAGCCGCGAATGCATGCTCTGATCGATCAGCGAATGCCGGGCGTTGAACAGCACGGTTTCGAGCTGAAGCGGATTGCCGGTATAAGCGAGCCAGCGGCACATGATGGGTCTCCTGTCGGTTGCGCATGACAAACCTACACCACCGCACGGGCGGCGTTTGTAGGACCAAAGTCCGATTGAGGGAGACTTGATGCATGTCACCATAGACCGGAGAACACGGGCGTCGTCACCGGGATCGTCGGGCTTGCAGGGGCCTTGGCGGATTCCTGCTGCCGATTATATTCGGCATCCTGCTGGATTTTTTCAGAGTGCGTTCCACCTGCTTCATGTTCCTGTACGGGATCGTCTGGGTTTCGCTGATCCTGATCTATCTGTCGGAAGTGCGGCGTACACCGGTCGCGGGTTCCGTGGCCTAGCCGTGTTCGCCAACGCGCAGCACTGAGATTCGCGCAGGCTGCAGGCTCTGCCAGCCAGCCTGCTTTTTTGCTGATGGAGGTGCCCGATGAAACGCCGTGAACTGTTGGTTGCGCTGGCCGCAGGCGCGCTCGCCGAGGGTTCTACCAGCCTGGCGCAGGGCGCCCAGGCGAAATTCACCGATCAGGTCGAGTTGCCCAAGCCCAACCTCACAGGCACGGTGTCCCTCGAGGAAGCCATCGCGAAGCGCAGGTCCGTGCGCCGATTCGCGTCGAAGCCGCTGCCCGTCGAAGTCATCGGCCAATTGATGTGGGCGGGGCAGGGCATCACCAGCTCGGACGGTAAGCGCGCGGCTCCGGCGGCCGGCGCTTTGTATGCGCTCGAACTTTACGTGGTGACCGCCACGGAGGTGATGCACTATCTGCCGGAAGGCCATCGGGCCGAGAAGCGCGCCAGCCACGACCTGCGCCCCGCACTGCGAGCGCTTGCGGTCAACCAGGCGTCGGTCGAGGCGGCCCCGGCCTTGCTCGTGGTGGCCGCCGACCCCGGCAGGCTCACCGCGAGATATGGCGGGAGAGCCAATCTGTATGCCGATCTCGAGGTCGGGCATTCGACCCAGAACATGCTGTTGCAGATCGTCACGCTGGGGCTAGTCGCCGTGCCCGTGGGCGCCGTCGACGGGGCTCCGGCGGCGCGCAAGCTCGGGCTGCCTCACGGCCAGACCGTCCTCTATCTGATCCCGGTAGGCTATCCGGCCTGAGTCGTTCGGAGAGGCACGATCAGTTCGATCAAGCCTTCGCGAGTTTTACGGTCTCCAGCGTCGGGCGGTAATTGGCCAACGCCTCGGGCTGTACTCGCTTTGTTGCACGACCGGCAGTAGCGTGTCGACACAGTCCAGCGCGTCCGTCAATCGCCCGAGCACGATCAGCGAGCGCGCCGCATCGATACGACCGTGAAACATCGCGTCGCGCGGTCCGGCCCGTTCCACCATGTCGATGAGCTGCCCCATCTCGGCCTTGACGCGCGCGCGGTCGATTGGCCAGTGGCGGTCAATCCAGTTCCGAAGTGCGCGAACCAGCACCACGCAATCGTCGTACTCACACTGCAAGCTATCCATTGCCACCCTCAGCCCTATCACGGGTCGGCCTGGCCGAGCCGTTCATTGGGGGAACAAACCATCCCTATCTCGCCCGCATCCATATGTCAAGCAAGCGGCGCGCCACGTGTCGCCGGTGCTGTGCATCGTTGCTAGAGCGGGGCTCGGCCATGTTCTCGCAATTCGGGCTCGAAGAATATCCATCGAGCGGTTGGAAAGCGCTCCTTCAATTCGTGCTCGATGCGGTCGATCGTGCGCACCATCTCGTTTGCATTGTCGTGCGGTTCGAGTTCGGCCTGAATCGCAATCACCAGATCCTCCGACCACTTCAAGGCGATCAGACTGACGATGCGGCGGACTTCGCGGCGCTCGCTGAGCCACGCGCGCATCTCCTGGCGTATGCGCTGGTGCGCCGATTCACCCACGAGAAGCGATTGGATCTCGCGCATCGAGAACAGCGCCGTGGCCATCAGCACGATGCCGACGCCGACACTGCCGAGCGCATCGTAAAGCGGATTGCCGGTAAGAACCGTAATGCCGATCGCGATCAGGGAGACGAGCACGCCCGTTACCGCGGCGGCATCCTCGCTGACCGAGAGCATCACGGACGGCCTGCCGCTTTCCTTGAACCAGTTCAGTAGCCCGCCGGCGCGATGCCGGGGCTCGATCGTGCGAATGGAGGCTCTGAGAGCGACTGCCTCGATCACGCCGGACACGCACAACACGCCGATCGCGAGCAAGGGCTGTTCGAGCCGTGAGTGATGGATTGCTCGAAAGCCGCCGATCACCATCGACACAACGCCGCCGAAGATGAAAAGCTGCATCGCCACCAGCATTGCGTAGACATAGGTCGCGCGACCGAAGCCGAGTGGATGTTGCTCGTCGGGCTCGGCTCGCGCGGCGCGGTGACCGACGAGCAGCGCAATCTGGTTCAGACAATCGGCGCTGGAGTGTACGGCTTCGGCGAGTGCGGACCCCGAGTTGGTGTAGAACGCGACGGCGAACTTGCACGCGGCGACGGCGATATTCGATGCGAGGGCGTAGTAGACCGCCCGTGGCGCAGATATGTGCCGCCCGGACCTGGCCCTCATGACCCTATCTCCTTGTTCAAATCGAAAACGGGCGGTTCCCGACCTTGAAGATTGAACAGCAAAAAGCAGACCTCGAGACGCGAGACGCCTGCCGACTACAGGAGAGTCCAACCGATCTGGCGTCCGTTGCAGTGTGCGAGCTGGAACATTCTCATCGGCCCTCTGTCACCTCTGTCGAGGAACCAGACGAATGGAGACGCAACATGACTTCCCACGCGACGATTTCCGGCGATCAACCGAACCGGCCGACACTGAGTGCCGACGCATCCGCAACACGGCAGGCAAGCGACGCAGTCGCGCGCTTCGTCGAGGAACTCCAGGCCGGCTGGGACCAGCATGACGCGGACCTGTCGAACCGCCACTTTGCCGCGGACATCATCTGGGGCAGCCCATTCGGTGCGTCTGTTCATGGCTACGCGGAACTGCATCCCATCCATGCGCGATTGAAGCGATCCGGAAAGGGTGACAATGCTTCCCGCTTCGAGATCGTCGGTGTTCTTGCGCCGGCTCCGGACGTGGCGGTCGCGCAAGTCCGGCGCGTAGCGCTCGGCCCGGACGGACAGGTGGCGGAACCGTCCCATGACCTCGCGGCGTCGTTCTCCGAGATGGCCCTTTACGTACTGGTGCGCCGGGACCGAGTATGGTGGGTCGCGGCGGGGCAGAACACGCCCATTCGGCCCGCTCCATAGCGTGACGACGGGCCGCTTGCGGGCTTCATATCGGCCTTCCGGTGGCTTTTTCGTCTTACATTCCCCCCTTTCCTGGATGCAGGTTTTGTCCTGCTAAATAGAAGGTCTGTCCGTTGAGCATGTGACAATTTGGCCCTAGAGTGCGTCTACTAAAAACAGCCTGACCGTTCGGTTCAGCACACGGAGCGCACTATGGTCTATCAGATCACCCTCAATTTTGAAGACGGCGTAACTCGGCTTATCGACTGCGAAGACGGCGAGCGCATTACCGACGCCGCGATTCGCGCCAAACTCAATATTCCCCTCGATTGCCGTGACGGCGTGTGCGGTACCTGCAAGGCCGTATGCGAATCCGGCGAATACACGACGGGTGACTGCACGGATGAAGCCATCAGCGCGGAAGAGCTGGCTCAGCGCAAAGTCCTGACCTGCCAGATGAGCCCGAAGTCGGACTGCGTGATCCAGATCGCGTCGAGCTCGACGGGCAAGAGCGCTCGCATGCACCAAGGCCGTCTGACGTCGATCGAGCGCGTTTCGGAAAGCACCATTGCATTCGCCGCCAAACTCGAAGACCGTGTTGGTCTCGAATTCAAGGCCGGTCAATACGTGAACGTGACGGTTCCGGGCACGGATCAGACGCGCAGCTACTCATTCTCCTCAGGGCCCCAAGACCGTGACGTCTCGTTCCTGGTGCGCAATGTGCCGCAAGGCCTGATGTCCACGTGGCTGGCCGAGGAGGCGAAGGTCGGTGCTGCGCTCGAGTTCAAGGGTCCATACGGCGGTTTCTATCTGCGTGAAATCGGGCGTCCGGTTCTGATGCTGGCCGGTGGCACGGGGCTCGCACCGTTCCTGTCGATGCTTGACGAGGTCCTGAAGAGCGGCGGCAGCAAGTATCCGATTCACCTGATTCTGGGCGTGAATACGGACAACGATCTGGTGTGCGTTGATCAACTCGAAAGATACGCGAAGCTGATCCCCGGTTTCACGTACGCAACGGTCATCGCGGACAAGACGAGTGCTCACCCGCGTAAGGGTTGGGTCACCGATCACATCGAGGCCGCTCAACTCAATGACGGCGAAGTTGACATCTACCTGTGCGGGCCGCCCGCGATGGTCGATGCAGTAAGCAAGTATCTCAAGGACCAGAACGTGAATCCCACGAGTTTCCATTATGAAAAATTCGCTACGGCGGCGCCCGCACAAGCTGCTGCTCCGGCTGCGGCTTCCGTAGTCGTATCGCAAGCGGTGGATGCGCCCGTTTCGACCTCGGACGCGGCCAGGGCTCTCGAACTGGGCTTGCTGCTCGGTCGCTTGAACGCAGATCAGATCCAGAAGTTCGGGGCCTTCGCTGCGGCACAGAAGGCGCTGGTTCAAGCAACGGGCGATGATCAACTGGTCAAGCTGTACACAGAATTCGCACAAGACGATTTCGTGATGAAGGCGCTGGCCAAGCACGTGAAGCGTGATTCCGGGGCTATGTCGGCTCTGGCTGAAGAAGCCAAGGCCGGTGGTTGCCCGTTCCACGCGATGATCGACCAGGCGCCTGCGACCGCGCTCCCCCCATACTCGCATGAATTGAAGTGGCCCGAGGGTATGGAGCCGTTCAAGGTCGTTGACGACGGTTCGCAGGGCGACCCCTACGCTCACTACGAGTGGATGCGTGAAAACGCACCGGTTCTGCGCTGCCAGTCCACGACGTCCGACGTCTGGTTCATCTCGCGTTACGAAGACGTGTTCAAGGCCGTCCGTAACACGAAGCTGTTCTCGTCGGAAGTGGTGAAGCCGGTGCCGCTCACGTTCCTCACGCTGTTTGACGGTGAAGCACACTCGCGTCTGCGCACGATTCTGCAACCGTCGTTTACGCCGCTGGCAATCGATCCGTTTGTTGAAGCGGTGACCGCACGTGCCAACGAACTGCTGGATGCGATGATCGCCAAGGGCGGCGGCGACGTGGTTCAGGACTTCTCGATTCCGCTGTCGATTCGCACGATTTCGGCCATGCTGGATGTTCCGGCAGAAGACGAAGAGAAGATGAAGTTCTGGTCGGACGAAACCTTCTCGTACTTCGGGCGTATTGCACGCAACGCGCTGGGCACCGGTACCGATGAGCAGAGTGCTAACGATTTTTGGGAATACCTCCGCGTCCAAATGCTGAAGCTCATGGACACGGACAGCCAGTCGATTGGCGCGCACATCGCACGCATGTGGAAGGACGGGCTGCTCAGCGAGAAAGAGGCAAAGGAGCTGTGCTCGTTCGTGTTCATCGCCGGTCACGACACGACGACTATCCTGGTGGCCAACGCGTTCCGTATGATGGCCGAGCAGCCGCACCACCTCGAACGACTGCGCGCCAACATGGACGACTGCGATAAGTTCGTGGAAGAGACGGCACGCTATCGTGGCACCGTTCAACGCGTGTCCCGCGTGACGACCGCTGATACGACGGTCGCCGGCGTTCACATCCCGAAGGGTTCGATCATCCGACTGCTGCTGTCCTCGGCCAACCGCGACTCGCGCAAGTTCCCGGACGGTGAGACGTTCAACATCGACCGCGATAACGAAGCACACATGGGCTTCGGAAACGGGATGCATAAATGCTTGGGTATGCCGCTGGCGAAGCTGGAGACGCTGCTGTCGGTGCGTGCGCTGGCACAGAAAGTGGGTTCGATCTCGCTCGATGCCACGAAGGAAATCAAGTACGTGCGTGGCAACAACTTGACGAACTCGGGACCGGAGCAGTTGTTTGTCAAGCTCACGGGCGCTAACCCAGCAGGAATCGCTCTTGGGCAGTAGAACGATACTCGGTTGGCCGTTCTCCCACTTGTTTGCGGAAGAAACGGCCGAAGTAGGCTTCATCCTGGAATCCTAGTTCGTTGGCGATCTGCTTCACGCTCATCGTTGAATAGCCGAGTAGTCGTTTTGCTTCATGGATAGAACGTGCGTCGATAGCCTCGATCGCTGAAGTACCAAATGCAGCATGGCAGATTCGGGAAAGTTGGCCGGTGGTTACGCCCATGTCTTTGGCGTACTCACCGACTGCCCGACGTTCCCGACAGTGCTTGTCGAGTAGGGCGCGGAATTTTTCAATTCTGTCGGCCAGCGTTCGTTGCTCGGGATTCGCAGCCAGTTTCGCACTTTCGCTAAGACGTCCAACCTTAACGAATAAAGCGATCATCCGTGCAGCACCCGCAGCGAGCTGCCAACGCGCGTCTACCAGCGTCTCTTGTCGGATCGATTGAAAAACGGTCTCTAGCGGGGTGCCCTTGTCAAGGTTGAGTATTCCCGACAGAACTGCCGGAGTTCGAACGAATTCCAGTAGATCTGGGGCCAAGGCCATGATCACGGATTCGAGTGCTGGCTGAGCCGCCGTAACAACGTGTCCCTCAATGTCGTTCGCGAAGTGGAAGTTATGCACCGATTGTGCAGGGACCGCGATGAGGCAGGGGGCCTGAAATGTCCAGGTCCTGCCGTCAATCGAGGTCTCTCCACCACCGTGGGTGATGTATAGAACCTGGATGAGGGCACGGTGGACGTGAGGCTTGATTTCGAAGTCGAAAAGACTGGCACGTAGTGAGATAGGCTCGTAATGAACCATATCGTCATGAGGAGCATTGCTCTCCGCTCCGTAGAGCACGAAGTTCGAAATCGCATTTTGCTCCTGTTTCACGGTTTGTCCTGTTATTTGAGTGGTTTGTCCATTGTCACATAGTTGGCCTGCGTGTCAAATGGCGTAGCGATTCTCTATAGAAGTAACCTTTCCAAAAAAGTTGGGTATCCATATGAGTCAAGAAATCCAGAATCCGGTGCAGCCTGGGCTGCACCTGAATGGCAAGATTGTTGTCGTGACGGGCGCAGGCTCGGGTATCGGTGCCGGCATCGCACAGGCGTTCGCGCGCGTGGGGGCCCACGTTGCTCTCGTGGATAAAAACTTCGAAGGCGCGAAGGCCGTAGCCTCGTCGCTGCGTGATGAGGGTCTGGCTGCATTGCCCTTCGCTTGCGACGTATCGGATGAGAAGTCGGTAGCCGCTGCCGCTGACGATGTGCGTGCCACGATGGGTCCGGTCAACGCCCTGATCAACAATGCGGGCTTGCTTCGCGCAGGTTCGCTGGAAACGGTTTCGATCGAGGACTGGAATCTCTCGCTGTCCGTGAACCTGACGGGCTACCTGCTGTGCGCTCGTTCGTTCGGCAAGGATATGCTGGCCGCAGGCAAGGGCAGCATCGTTCACGTGGCTTCGATCGCAGCACTCAATCCGCAAACGAATAGCGGCTCGTATTCGCCGGGTAAGGCAGGTGTGCTCCTGCTCTCGCGTCAACTGGCAGCAGAGTGGGGCCCCCGCGGTGTGCGCTCGAACTGCGTGCTCCCGGGCATGATCCGTACTGCACTGTCGGCCAAGTTCTATGAAGAGCCGGGTTTCGAAGAGCGTCGTGCGCAAGTCGTGGCCTCGCGTCGTATCGGTGAACCGGAAGATCTGGCAGGACCCGCACTGTTCTTGGCCTCGGACCTCGCGGCCTACGTTAACGGCGCAGAGATTCTCACCGATGGCGGTCTGAACTGCATGCTCATGGACCAGGTTCCACGTCCTGGTTTCAACGCCGTGCCTGCAAAGTAATCAACAACGACAACAAGGAAGTCAGACATGACGAAGATAACTTGCGATTTGGTGGTCGTTGGTTCCGGTGCAGCCGGACTTGCTACGGCAATCACTGCAAAGAAGCGCGGCCTCAATGTTGTGGTCGTGGAAAAGGAAGCAGTGTTCGGTGGCACAACCGCACTGTCAGGCGGCGTTCTCTGGATTCCGCTCTCCCACTATGGCCGTAAGCAGAATCAGGCAGACTCGGTAGAGAAGGTCAAGCAATACCTGCGGGAAGAAGCGGGCAAGAATTACGACGACGCTGCTGTCTCGTGCTTCATCGAGAACGGCGCGAAGATGGTGGACTTCTTCGAGAAGGAAACCGAGACGAAGTTCGTACCCACGATGTATCCCGATTACAACCCGCATAAGCCAGGTGGACAGGATATCGGCCGCTCGATTTTGGCAGCACCGTACGACATTCGTGGCCTCGGCAAGGATATGAATCGTCTGAAGCCGCCGCTCGAAACGATCACGTTCATCGGCATGATGTTCAATTCGAGCAATGCCGACCTCAAGCATTTCTTTCAGGCAACGAAGAGCTTCAAGTCGTTCTGCTACGTGGCAAAGCGTCTGGCCACACACGTCAAGGAACTGACGCTCTATCGTCGCGGCATCAACGTCACGAGTGGTAATGCGCTGGCCGCACGGCTCGCGGCCTCGGCGCTGAAGCTCGGTATTCCGATCATGACCTCGACGCCGGTTCGTGGTTTGCTGACCGAAAATGGCAAGGTCACGGGCGTGCGCGCTGTGGGCTCGGACGGTGAAGTCCAGATCGTGGCAAAGCACGGTGTCGTGCTAGCAGCAGGCGGCTTCCCTCACGACCTCAAGCGACTGGCCCAAGTCTACCCGCACGTCAAGAATGGGGGCACCCACTTGAGCCCGACGCCGGAAAGCAATACCGGTGACGGCGTCAACATGGCCGAGAAGGCTGGTGCAGCACTGGGTATGGGCTATGCCGACGCCAGCGCATGGATGCCGGTGTCGAAGGTGCCGCTCAGTGGTGGTCGTACCGGCGTGTTCCCGCACCTGCTGGACCGCTACAAGCCTGGCATTATCGGTGTGCTGTCCAATGGCAAGCGCTTTACCAACGAATCAAATTCGTACCACGACGTTGGTGCAGCACTGATGCGTGTATGCGAAGGCAAGCGTGAAACCGCGATGTGGCTCATCTGCGACAAGGATGCGCTGGCGAAATACGGACTGGGCTACGTCAAGCCTGCACCGATGCCGACCGGTGGTCTGATCAAGAAGGGCTACCTGATCAAGGGCAAGACCCTGCGGGATCTGGCGAAACAGTGTGGTATCACCGCGGACACGCTGGAAAAGACGGTCGCTGAATACAACAAGGGCGCGGTCGTCGGCCAGGATATGCAATACGGCCGCGGCACGACGGCGTTCAACCGCTATCTGGCTGACCCGGAAAACAAGCCGAATCCGTGTGTCGCACCGGTCCAAAACGGTCCGTTTTACGCGGTCAAGGTGCTGATGGGCGACCTCGGTACGTTCGACGGTATCGAAACTGCGGTCACGGGTGAAGTGCTGCGTAAGGATGGTTCGCAGATCGAAGGTCTGTACGCAGTGGGCAACGACCGCAAGTCAATGATGGGCGGTGCCTATCCGGGCGCTGGTATTACCCACGGTCCGAACATGACGTTTGGCTACGTCACGGGCAATACGATTGCAGACAAGGTGAATGGGAAGGGCGCATGGTAAATCTCGCAAAGCCGCTAGTCGATCACCGTACGTACACGATCGCACTTCGCAAGATGCCGGAGTTTCTGGAGGTGTTCAATCGATTGGCCATGCCGATTCTGCTCGAAACGCTGGGCCATCCTTTGGGTTTCTGGACCTCGATGGTTGGGCCACAGAATCAGTTCACCCATTTGTGGGGCTATGAGGATCTAGCCGACTACGAGCGCCGTTGTCGAGCCCGTGACACACACCCTGACTTCCCCAGGTATCTGGCGGCGTCGGGCCATCTGATTACCGCGCAAACGACCCAGCTTATTCGCGCTGCATCGATGTCCGGCGTCGCAAAATAACAGCATTGCAGCTGGGGCCTAGTGAAGCAATAAGGTATACGACTTATTAATGGACGAGTCCAGGCTGGGCCCCGGTATAACTTAGGTGAAGCGTTGCGGTTTCCGTTCGGCCCGTGCACCATGGTGCGCGTACACCATCCATGAGGCCGCTGCTTGCGATTGCAACAACCATGAGATCGCACTGTGCTGTCCGCAATTCGCACACTGCACGGGAACAGGGCGGTTACGCGCTTTGAGGAATGAGTCGGTGCGTACGGCGGGGGAACATGCATGCCTTCGCTTTATCTGCTGGTTGCCTCGCTGATTTTTCCGTCGACGCAGAATGCGATCCGGCTCATATGTTCAGCGCTTCGCGAAACAGCGAGGTATCACTGCGAGACGCTCGACAACCACGGCCGGGACACAATCAACTCAGCCCTGTTCGACGGCTTCCTCGACGGCGGGCAATGGACGGGTAGCGATCTTTTCCGCCTCCGCGCGCTTCAGTCCGAGCGTTTGCAGCAACATCGCTGCCGTGCGCTCGGGAAAATGCTCGCCGCTAAAGCCCAGTTCTGTCAGCACGCCCGCCGCGCTCGCGCCCGGCACGACGAAGTTCAACTCGGCGGCGATGGCACACAGAACCGTGCCGCCCACTGCGAGAAATCCGATAAACGGGTCCGCCACGACGAACCGCTTCGCCGCAATCCCGCTGCCGATGTCGTGCAGCAGTCGCTGACCAAGTCCGCGGCTCATTGCGCGCGCAGAAAACCCTTCACGTATCAGAAAACGTCCCCACACGGGATCATGCCGCGCCCGAAGGACCGTATGGCGCACCGAGACGGCGACTACTTCTGCGGGGTCGGAAACGCCGCCTGTAAGGCGATCGAGCATGTTCGCGAATTCTTCAAACACGTTGTCGACGAGCGTCGCATAGATCGCTTCCTTCGATTCAAAGTGGTTGTAAAACGAGCCGAAGCCCACGTCGGCGGCCTCCGTGATTTCGTTGATCGCCACGCCCTCCATGCCCTTTTCGGCCATCAGCCTGAGAGCAGCGTCGAGCAGACGGGTTCGCGTCTCGCGCTTGCGACGTGCACCGCGCGGCTCCCGTTCTTCGGCAACGGGTACGGGGGCGACGCACGCCGCAACGGTGGAACGCTTGCCTGCCCGGCGATTTGTCGTGTTGGTCATCGTGATTGCCGATCTGGACATACCGCGCAGTATAGATTTGAATCTCTATATTGACAAAAACATCATCGATGAGTTTAATGTCATCAAAGGCCTCGACGAGCCGATTCCACCAGAACCGATGGAGTGATCATGGAGACAGCAGCCAGAAGCGGTGCCGCCCCGCGGCGTTGGCATTGCGCCGCCCGCGCGCCGATGCGGGCATCCGGACCCGCTTTCGATAGCGCGTCGGCGAAGCATCTATTGCGGTTCGATCCTGCCGCCAATGCGGCAGGTTTCAAAGTCGAATCGGCCATTGCGACAGAGTGAGGTTCCGACATGAAACTGACTACTGCACAGCCCGCTCGTCATCCCCATCCAACTGCAAAAGCGACCGCATTGGCCTATCTGGTATTCGAGCGACCGGACCTCGAACAAGCGGAGCGTTTTCTCAACAACTTTGGGCTTCGAACGGTATCGCGGGACGAGGCGCTGCTCCTTCTGCGCGGGACAGACGCTTCGCATTTTTGTTATGTGGTGCGTAGGGCGTCGAAAGCGCGGTTTGTAGGGTTCGGCCTGCAAGTCGGCAGCCGCGAGGAGCTTGATGCGCTGGCGAAGCTGCCGGGCGCGTCCGAGGTAGAAAACTCGGCGCTACCGGCCGGCGGCTGCGTGGTGCGGCTGACAGACCCTTCCGGTTTCGCTATCGATGCGATATGGGGCCAGGCACCCGCGTCAGCGTTGCCGCACCGCCTGCCGTTGCCATTCAATTCCGTCGACGCCACCGTTCGCGTCAACGACACGCAGCGACCGCCCGAGCGCGCTCCAGAGGTCATCCGGCTAGGGCATGTCGTACTCGAACTCGCCGACTTTCAGGAAACCTGTGCCTGGTACACGCGGCACTTCGGGTTCATCCCGAGCGACGTACAAGTGCTTCCCGACGGCTCGCCGGCGGTCGCATTCATGCGTCTCGATCTTGGCAGCAACCCGGCCGATCATCACACGCTAGCGCTTGCTCAGGGATTCGCCGCGACCTACAGCCATAGCGCTTACGAGCTCATCGACGCGGACGCGGTCGGTATGGGCCAGCGCGTTTTGCGCGACAGTGGCTGGACGCACGCGTGGGGGATCGGCCGACATATCCTCGGCAGCCAGATTTTCGACTACTGGCAAGACCCGTGGGGCGACAAGCACGAACACTATTGCGACGGCGACCTGTTCACGTCCGATGAGCCGACGGGAATCCATGCCGTGAGTCGGGAAGCAATGGCTCAGTGGGGGCCGACCATGCCGCGCAGCTTCACGAAGCCCAAATTCACGCCCGTGAGCATTGTGATTCTATTCAGAAACTTGCGTCGCAGCCCTGACCTGACTCTGAGCAAGCTGCGAACGCTGGCAAAGATTTTCGCCTGAACCAGGCATCCCTACTGATCCGGAGAATTGAACAATGGCACTTCACGTCCTGCATTATCTTCATCATGGCCGTGCCCAGTGGGGCGTGGTCGCAGAGGGCGCCATCACGCCGATTCCAGGCGAATACGAGTCGACCGCCGCGTTCATCGAGGCCAATCCTGTGGAGCGGCTCATGATACTCAGCGGGCCGTCAATTTCCGAATCGGAGGTGCAGTGGCTGTCGCCCGTGACCGCCAACCAGCAGTTCATCTGCCAGGGCGCGAATTATCGCCAGCATATGATCGAGTCCGGCATGGATCCGGACGTCAAGAAGTTCAACATGATTTTCACGAAGGCACCGAGCTGCATCGTTGCGGCGAACTCGGCCGTCGTGAAACCACACGCGGTGCGATTCCTCGACTATGAGATCGAGCTCGGTCTCGTGCTCAAACGAGACATCACATCCGGTGAAACAGTCACCGAGGAAAACCTGCACGAGTACATTGCGGGCGCTGTGATCGTCAACGACTATTCCGCGCGCGATATCCAGATTCCGCAGATGCAGTTTTACAAGGGCAAGAGCTACCGGACATTTGGCCCTGTCGGTCCTTACCTCTGCCTGCTCGAGAAGCACGACATTCCGAAGCTGAAAGAACTCGTGCTGACGCTGACGGTCAACGGAACCGTCCGCCAAAACGACACGACTGCTGGCCTTGTCTATGGCCCGGCAGAGACCCTGACTGAGCTTTCCCGCGTGCACGACCTCCGCACAGGTGACCTGCTCGCAACCGGCACACCATCTGGATGTGCGCTGAGCATTCCTTCGCCGGAGAAGCAGCGCGCTGCGGCGCAGTTGCCCGAAGAAGAAAAATGGCGGCTTTTCCTGAAGATGCAGGAGGACAGGCCTCAGTATCTTCAGGTTGGAGACGTTGTCGAGGCATGGATTGTCAGCCGCGACCGCTCCATCAATCTGGGCGTGCAGCAAAACGTCGTTGTTGAAGAGGCAGTATGAAAGACGCCGCAAAAGGACAGGATGTTTTCGCTATCGAAGCATCGGGACAACTGCCGGAGCTTCCGTCGAGCACCTACGAAATGATCTGCAGGGGCGCTGCCATCAATCCATCGGCGCCCGCGCTTTCCTTCTTTCGAACAGCCGATGACTATGCCAGCCCGGAGTGCTGGACGTACAGCGACCTGTTGCGTGATATCAGGCGCACTGCAAACATGTTTTCGCGACTGGGCGTGGAAAGGAACGCCGTCATCGCCTATGTGCTGCCGAATCTGCCTGAAACGCACTTCGTGATCTGGGGGGGCGAAGCGGTGGGCATTGTCTGCGCGATCAATCCGCTGCTTGAACGCGAAGCCATCGGCGAGCTGTTGAAGGCATCGGGTGCCACCGTGCTCGTAACGCTCGCGCCGTTCCCCGGGACTGAACTATGGCAAAAAGTGCAAGCGGTGTTGCACCTCGTCCCCGCCATAAAAGATCTGGTGCTCGTTAATCTGGCCGATCGGATACCGGGAGAAAAAGGATTAGAAGCCCGGATCCTGCAACGCGGCGAAACTGCAAGCCTGCATGGCAAAGGCGGCGTGCGCAGCGCGGTTCCAGCGCAGATCCGGGTCCATGATTTTGGCACCGCAATGGCGAACGAGTCCGGAATATCGCTCGACGACTCGTCCCCGGCGCGGATCGACGATATCTCATCCTGTTTCTGCACGGGCGGCACCACGGGATTGCCGAAGATCGCGATGCGCCGGCACCGCAACGAGGTTGCCAATGCGTGGAACACGGGGCGGTTTCTCGGCGAAAGCATCGGTCTGGGTAAAACGATATTTTGCGGACTGCCGCTATTTCATGTGAATGCCGTGATGGTGACAGGTCTGCTGGCGTTTTCGCGCGGCGCTCATGTCGTTCTCGGCACGCCGCAAGGATATCGCGGCGACGGTGTTGTAAAGCGCTTCTGGGAAATCGTTGAACATTACCGCATCAATTTCTTCAGCGGGGTGCCAACGCTCTATGGGTCACTGCTCGAGGTTCCTATTGGCGAGCACGATATCAGTTCGCTCGAGTATGGGCTGTGCGGTGCCGCGCCGATGCCAGTCGAATTGCTTCGCAATTTCGAGCATCGCACGGGGATCCAAATCCTCGAAGGCTACGGACTCACTGAAGGCGCCTGCGTGAGCAGCGTTAATCCACCGCTTGGCGAACGCAGGGCGGGCTCGATTGGCCTTTGCGTTCCGGGTCAGGCAATGAAGGTCGTAGTGGCCGATGAAACCGGCCGCTATATACGCGATTGCGCGGCAGATGAAGTCGGCCAGCTGGTGATCTCCGGACCGAATGTGTTCGTTGGATATTCCAGGCCAGAGCAGAACAGTGGGATCTGGATGGAACTCGGCGACGGCGAACGTTGGCTCAATACCGGCGATCTCGGGCGCCGCGATGCCGACGGGTACTTCTGGCTAACGGGCCGGAAAAAGGAGTTAATCATCCGGGGCGGCCACAACATCGACCCTGCGGCTATCGAAGAAGCCTTGCATCGTCATCCGGCGGTACAGATCGCCGCCGCGGTGGGCCGGCCCGACGCGCATGCGGGCGAGTTGCCGGTTGCCTATGTCCAGCTCAAACCAGGCGTCACGACAACCGAAGCGGAACTGGCCGCATTCCTGCGCGCCAGCATCAGCGAGCGGGCTGCGCTTCCTAAGGCAATCCGCGTCATCGATACGATGCCGCTGACAGGCGTCGGCAAGATCTACAAGCCGGCGCTGAAATGGCGAGAAATGGCGGACGCATTGCGATCCGCACTCGTTGAAGCCGGCATCAACGATGCAGCGGTGAGCATCGTCGAAGACAGCGCTCGCGGGCTGACGGCTCATATCGAGCTTAACAGCGCCGAGCTCGAAGGATTGGCGCGCGCGACGCTCGGGCGCTTTCCATTCGGTTTTTCGCTGTCCGTCGCGGCGAGCCCGGGCGGTAACGCGGGTCACGCCTAACCGCCAGTGGCATGGGTTGTCGAGCCAGAGCAGTGGCTTTGGGTTGGAGAGGAAGATGGGTATTGAATCGGAAACGACTTTGCGATCGCTTGTTGAAAAATGGCTCGGACCAGTTTCGGCAACGCCGCTGCGGATTACCCGATCGGGTCGCGCGCAGTCGAATAAGGGAGTCTACGTGCACATCGAACTGGTTCTGCCGGGGCAAAGGGTTGGCCTGTTTTTCTTCCGGCACTCCGATGGTTCGTGGCGGGTGTTCCCGCCGGAGGCTGCGCGCCCGTCAATTCGGTTTCACTGACATATCGGGTTATCGAGAGCGCGTCGGAATTTCACGCCAGGTATAGACATGTAACCGGACGCTTCTGCTGGAGGCACGAAGAAGAAGCGCGGTGGATGGCATCAGCAGAGACGCGAAGGCGCGTCATTTCACTTAGTACGACTGCATAAAAAGCGGGCGTGATGTGGTTCGATGCAATCGAATGAGAGCTATGCCGACGCTAGGCCGTCACGGGCGCCCCAAGAAGCGCCCTGACCGGCAGGCGACAAAAAAAGTATTCAGCTAATGAGACAGGAGAAGACACGTGATGAAAGACAGGAGAACGGTTCGATCCGCTGGTTTTGCGGTGTGCCTCTGCGCGGCCGCGCTTGCTGGTAACGCGAATGCGCAGACGGCAGGGAGCTTCACCGTGGCGACCGGATGGCTCCACGTCGCGCCACAGAGTAGTGCAACGCCGCTGACCGTGGAAAGCGTGGGTGGAATGACAGTGAATCAGCAACTGCCCGGTACTGGGGCGCACGCGACGTCCACGGACACAATGGGGATCACGACCGAGTACTACGTCACCGACCACATCGGCGTTGCGACGCTCATAGGACTCCCGCTCACGGTGGATCTGGTCGGGGATGGCGCGCTCGCGAAGTATGGAACCCTGGGCTCGACACGGCCGATTCCGCCCGCGCTTGTCTTTCGATACCACCTGCTTTCCGCCCAGTCGAAGTTCCGCCCGTTCATTGGGCTAGGCGTGAACTATACCTGGTTCACCCAGGTGCGCGCGACGAACAGTCAGTTTGTCACTGACAGTCTCGGTCCAGGTGGGTCGGCGCACGGATCCCTCAGTTCATCCTGGAACCCGGTATTCGAGATCGGGGCTTATTACGCGATGACGAACCACTGGTCCGTGGGTGCCAGCGTCGGTTACGTTCCTGTAAAGACTCACCTTACGCTGGACGGGACTACGGCTAAAGGGACGCGAATCGTTTCGACATCGACGATCCGTCTCAATCCCGTAAATGTCTTCCTGAATGTCGCCTATACCTTCTAATCCCAAAGGACAGCGTTTCAGGCGCCGGACACGGTGCAACACGTTCAACCAGTTTAGAGGTTCAAATGCACAACAAAGTGAGCAAGTGCGGCGCTTCGAAACACGCTGATGACGCCCCGAAGGCCGTAACGCTGCGGCGTACGGGTCCGGGCGCGCGCGGGAGTAACGGTTGCGCACGCGTTCTGGCCATCTCCTGCTTCAATGTTCCAATTCGGGTGAAACGATGAAGCGACAAGTGCTCAAATCGATTCTGTTCGCGCTGCCCAAAGTACTCGACCTGACGGCACGCCGTTTCCCCGCCTATCGTCAGCGCCTCAAGGAGCGGAACATTGTCGCCAGGATCGGGCTGATGGACCGGAGCCTCGGCCGCGTCGTCGAAATCAGGAACGGTCGCATCCGATCACGCGCTTGCACAGGTTGGCAAGCCGACGTGAGCATTCTGTTCAAAGATGTCGGCACGGCCCTGAAATTCCTTTCCCCACGGCAGGACCATGCTGAAATTATTCATGCGGCAAAGAACTTCAAGGTGGTGACGGAAGGCGACGATGAACTGCTGGTGTGGTTCATGCAAACGCTCAGTATGATGCAAACCATTGGACTGCCGATGGGCACGCCAATGCGGGACGGCACACGCCGGTACACGACCTGCACGAACGGTGGCCCATTGTTCGTGTACGTGAAGGATGGTCGCATCGTTCGGGTGACGCCCATCGATCTGGACGCCAAGGACGCCGCCAGCTGGGAAATCGAGGCGCGCGGGCGCCGCTTCAGCCCACCACGGCGAGGCCTCGTTGCACCGCACGCATTGGCGATCAAGTCGCTTGTCTATTCCGAAAAGCGGATTCTTCATCCGTTGAAGCGCGTTGATTTCGACCCTGATGGCGAGCGCAATCCGCAGAACCGCGGCAAGTCGGGCTACGTGCGGATCAGCTGGGACGAGGCGCTGGACATCGTCGCGAAAGAAATCAACCGGCAGAAGCGTGTTCACGGTCCCGGCTCGATTACGTTCCCCATGTCGTCGCATCATCAGTGGGGGAACATCGGCTACTACCTCAGCGCGCTCACCCGCTTTGCCAATCTGATCGGCTTCACTCGGGTTGCCGCGAATCCGGACAGCTGGGAAGGCTGGTACTGGGGTGCGATGCATCACTTCGGCAATTCGATGCGCGTCGGTGTGCCGTCAGGCTATGGCGGCATTGAAGACTGCCTGAAGGAGGCGGAAATGATCGTCTTCTGGTCTTCCGATCCGGAAAGCACTAACGGGGCGTATGCGGGCTTCGAGGGTACGCCGCGGCGCCTGTGGGCCAAAGAACTGGGCATCGAGTTCATCCACATAGACCCACACTGCAATCCGACCGCGCAGTTGCTGGGCGGGCGTTGGATTCCCGTGCGACCGCAAACCGATGCGGCTCTCGCGACCGCGATCATGTACGTTTGGGCCGTGGAGGGTTTATACGACGAGGACTACGTTGCCAACCGCACGACCGGATTCGACGAGTGGCGCGCCTATCTGCTGGGCGATACGGACGGCGTGCCGAAGACGCCCGAATGGCAACAGTCCGAGACCGGCGTGCCCGCGAAGGATGTACGGGCGCTCGCTCGCCTGTGGGGAAAAAAGAAGGTCTATCTCTCTGTCGGCATGACAGGCGCGGGCTTCGGCGGGGCAGGACGCGGCGCGACCGGGGCGCAATGGGCGCGCTGCATGATCATGATGATGGCGATGCAGGGGTGGGGTAAGCCGGGCGTCAATTTTGGGTGTCTGCAGTTGGGTGCTCCGCACGACCTCCACTTTTATTTCCCCGGCTACGCGGACGGTGGGATGTCTGGCGACCTCGCATGGACCGCCAATGCCGTCAACAACTATCAGCGCATGCCGCACATCCTGACGATGAATCCCGTCAAACAGATGGTCCCGCGGCAGCAGCTACCCGATGCCATCATCAACGGCCATGCGACAGGATACCTGTGGGACGGTATGTCTCAGGAAGCGCAGTTCGCGCCGTTCAGCTACCCGATGCCGGGCTATTCACCGATCCACATGATCTATCGCTATGGTGGCTCTTCTTTCAGTACCGTCACGAAGTCCGGACGCTGGGCCGATGCTTATCGACATCCCAGCATCGAGTTCGTGGTGAACCAGTCGATCTGGATGGAAGGGGAGGCGCAGTTCGCCGACATCATTCTGCCGGCCTGCACGTCGCTCGAGCGATGGGACATCGGCGAGTGGTCGAATTCGGGTGGGTACGCGCATCATGGCTTCAACACCGTCAATCATCGTATGGTGACGATGCAGCACAAGTGCATCGAGCCTCTGGGCGAATCCCGCTCGGACTACGATATCTTCGCCGCCATTCTGACCCGTCTTGGTCTTGGCGGTGTCTTCACCGAGGGCTGCGGCGAACTCGATTGGGTCAAGCGAGTATACGAATCGGCGGATCTGCCCGATCACGTTTCTTGGCGCGAATTCTGCCGCAAGGGCTACTTCGTCGTACCGCCCGAAAAGCCGGAGTTGCGCCATTCCGTGGACATGCGCTGGTTCGCGGAAGGTCGTCGCAAGGATCTGCAAGAACCGCATCCGATGCCGTCGCAGTATGCCGAAAAATTCGGCATGGGCCTGCAGACGCCGAGCGGCAAGCTCGAGTTCATACCCGAGTTGCTGAAGCGGCACACCGCCGACAACCCCGAGCGGCCCGCACTGAACCGGTATATCCCGTCGTGGGAAGGTCTGCGCTGCGAGCGGGCCGGGCGCTATCCGCTGCAATTAATCGCAACTCACAGCCGCTACAGTTTTCATACCCATTGCGACGGCAAAAATTCGTCAGTCAACAGCGTCGAGGATCATCGTGCGCTGATCGGCGGGCATCGCTTCTGGCTGCTGAGGCTCGGGTTCGCAGACGCGGCCGCGCGGGGCATTGCTCATCGTGACCTCGTCAAGGTCTACAACGACCGCGGCGCCGTAATCTGTGCGGCTGATGTATCTGCTCTGTTGACCCCAGGCGTCGTCAAGTCATACGAGGCGAGCGCGGAATTCCAGATGATCGAAGTAAACGGCGAACGTGTCGAGATTGGCGGCTGCATGAACATGCTCACGCCCGACCGCTCGCAAACGGCAGGCACCAGCAGCATGAGTCCGAACTCATGCCTCGTGCAGGTCGAAAAATGGAAAGGCGCCGATGCGTTCCTGCTCGGTCGTGCAGCGTGAGGAGAAACGCCATGAGCAAGTGGAATCTGGTTATCAAGGTCGGGCGCTGCGAGAACTGCCAGAACTGCGTGATCGCCGCGCGCGACGAGCACGTTGGCAACGAGTTTCCCGGGTACTCGGCACCGGCTTCGGCCGATGCCGAAAGCAGCATTCGCATCATGCGCCGCGTGCAAGGCGATTCGCACATGGTCGAGACGACGTACTTGCCGGTCATGTGCAATCACTGCGACGAGGCACCATGCATGCGTGTAGGCGGCGACGCCATCCGCAAGCGCGCCGACGGCATCGTCATCATTGATCCGGACAAGGCGCGGGGCAGAAAGGACATCGTCAAGGCCTGTCCATACAAGGCAATCGTATGGAATGAAGAATTGCAACTGCCGCAGACATGGATCTTCGATGCCCATCTGCTGGATCAGGGGTGGCAGCACCCGCGTTGCGAACAGTCCTGCCCAACGGGCGTTTTCGAAACCGTCAGGCTCGATGACGCCGCGATGGCAGAGAAGGCAAGACGGGAAGGACTCAAGGTTCTGGAACCGAAACTAAAAACCAGTCCGCGCGTCTGGTACAGCGGCCTCGATCGTTGGGAAACCTGCTTTATCGGCGGCAGTGTCAGCGCGCAGGTGGGGCAGGTCGTCGAGTGTGTCACAGATGCGGCCGTTGCGTTGTACTGGTGCGGTCGGAAAGTGGCCGAAACCGTAACCGACGCGTTCGGCGACTTCCGGTTCTCGCGGCTCATCAAAGATAGCGGCCATTATCGGATCGAGATTCGTCATGCGCTGGGCAATGCGTCGCGCGAATGCGTGTTGGGCGAGAGCGTGTATGTCGGCGAGATCGGCCTCGTGCAGTCGACGAATGCGGTTGAGGTCGACTGATGCTGGCGCTGTGTATCCATCCATGAAACCGGTACGCGTGACACGCGCATGCAAAAAAGAGCAGACGCGAGAGCGCCTGCTCGACGCAGCGCGCCGTTCGTTCATCGAGCGGGGCCTGGCCGCGACGAGTGTGGAACACATCGCCGAGGCGGCCGGTTACACGCGTGGCGCCTTCTATTCAAATTTCAGCAGCCAGCAGGAACTGCTACTCGAATTGCTGCAACGCGATGTAGAAAAGACGTGTGCGGACTGGCAGGCGATCATCGAATTGCCTGGCGCGTCGCACCAGGAAAAGGTTCGCGCACTCGCGCGTCTGAGTTGCGCTGAATTCGACAATGATTGCTTCCCGCTGTGGGTCGAAGCGGGCCTTCTCTCGTCGCGCGATAGCACGGTTCGGGAGCGGGTCACCGGGTTGCGGCAAAGGAAGCTGGCGAAGCTGGCCGCGTGTCTGTGCGCAGGCGCGCGTCCAGGCGACGGCGGCCGGCCTGCTCAACCTGAAGCGCTCGCGGCGGGCCTCCTCAGCCTTTGCGACGGTTTGCGTTTCTTCCGGCTGTGCAATCCGGAAGAGATGACGGACCAGGCGATTCGAGCCATTATGGCGGCCTTGTTTTCCTGCACTTCGTCCGGTCCGGTACCGGAGAAACCCGAGTCGCTGGATGAAACCGGTGCGATAGTCCGCTTCCACTTACGCTCTTAGATCAATACGTTAGGGCGGGTCGTTTTCATTGATCTATCGCAAAACACTAGCGGGCCTGGCGAGGATACTCGTGAGAATCACAAACTCACTGAGGAGCGACTCATGGCTCAATTCATGAAAGCTGCGGTAGTCCATGCCTTCGGCGAGCCGCTGCGGATAGAAGAAGTGACGGTTCCTGCGCCCGCTGCGGGTCAGATTCTCGTCAACGTGAAGGCGTCCGGGGTCTGCCACACCGATCTTCATGCCGCCGATGGTGACTGGCCGGTCAAGCCTCGCCTGCCGTTCATCCCTGGTCACGAGGGTGTCGGATATGTCGCGGCGACTGGCGCAGGAGTCACGCACGTGAAGGAAGGCGACCGCGTTGGCGTGCCGTGGCTCTATACCGCATGCGGTCACTGCGAATACTGTCAGACGGGCTGGGAGACGCTTTGCCACGAGCAGCAGAATACCGGCTATTCCGTGAACGGCAGCTACGCCGAATATGTGGTCGCCGATCCGGACTACGTAGGTCATCTACCGAACGGGGTCGCGTTCGACGAAATCGCGCCGATCCTCTGCGCCGGGGTCACCGTATACAAAGGCATTCGGGTCACGGACACCCGGCCCGGTCAGTGGATCGCCATCTCGGGCATCGGCGGCCTCGGTCATGTCGCGGTCCAGTACGCCGTCGCGATGGGTCTGCATGTCGTTGCCGTGGATGTCGCGCCCGACAAGCTGGAACTTGCGCGCAAACTCGGCGCGCAAATCACCATCGACGCCTCGACGTCCGATCCTGCGAGCGAGGTCCAGAAACAGATCGGTGGCGCACATGGCGTTCTCGTGACCGCTGTCTCGCGCGGTGCGTTTGCGCAAGCGCTCGGCATGGTGCGCCGCGGCGGTACCGTCGCGCTGAACGGCCTGCCGCCCGGCGACTTTCCGCTTCCGATCTTTTCCACGGTACTGAATGGCATCACGGTTCGCGGTTCCATCGTGGGCACGCGTCGCGACCTGCAGGAAGCGCTCGAATTCGCGGCCGACGGAAAAGTGCGCGCACATATCCACCATGAGCGGCTAGAGAACATTAACGAAGTGTTCACCGCATTGCGCGAAGGCAAGGTCGACGGCCGCATCGTACTCACTGAACTTTGAATGAGCCACTGCCTGGTGCCGGTATCGCGCGCCGTGCTCATCCAGTTGACGGTTCATCGCTGACCAAGTGACCGACGGCATTGATCCACGTCAGCTGGGCTCGGTGCTCCATGAGTAGTCTTCACGAGTTGCACGTCAATCGGTGCGCGCGTGCGAGTCGTCCCGCGAGACAGCCGGGGCGGCTGCGCGCGCCCTCAGCCGATGTCGCGCTGAAATGGGCCGCAGACTGTCCCGGGGCAATGCAAAGCTCGCGAGCAGAGCGACCGCACATGTTCCTACGACGTAGTAGGCTGGTGCTGTCAAGGATCCCGTCGCACGAACCAGCATGGTGGCGAGCAGCGGTGCAAAGCCGCTGAATACGACCACCGAAATGTTGTTCGCAAGGGCGATCCCGCTGAATCGTACCTGGACGGGGAACTGATCGGCGAGGACAGAGGGCCACGTACCGCTTGCCAGTGAAAAGACCACCGCGGCGAGAACGAATAAAACGACCGGATCGACAGTGTGATTCACAAGCGCCCAATAGAACGGGTAGCTCAGCACAATCAGCAGAGCCGCTGACGTTCGCAGCAGGTATCGGCGCGCAATCTTGTCTCCCAGCCAGCCCGCAGCGAGCAGACCGAACGAGCTGACGACCAGATAGGCATTCTGGGCGATCGCCGCTGTCTGAGGCGCATAGTGCAATTGTTGAACCAGAAAGGCCGGCATGTGACCGTAGAGGATCCCGTTGACGCCGGCCATCACAGCGATAGTGAGCGCTCCCGCTGCGACGGCTTTGCCATGATGTCGCAGCGTCTCGCGAAATGGTTGCCTGGCGACGGCGCCATGCATCTCCTTGAACTCGGGGGACTCGTCCAGGTTGCGGCGCATCCAGTAGGACAGGAGCCCACAGAATCCGCCGAACAGGAAGGCGATCCGCCAGCCATAGGCCGCTGCGTCGGCGCTTGACAGGTAGGTCTGGATGCCGAGATTGACCAAAGTGGCGAGCAGGACGCCCACGTTGACCGCACAGATGATGATGCCGGCGGCGAGGCCCGCACGGTGCGGTGCCGCTTCCACTGCATAGGTAATGGCGCCGGGCATTTCTCCGCCGACGCAAAAACCTTGCAGCATGCGCAACAGGATGAGCAGGATGGAAGCCGCAATGCCCCAGCTCTGGAAATTGGGCAGCAAACCCAGACAGATCGTGGCCGTGGTGACCACGATGATCGAACCCAGGAAGACCGGACGGCGACCATAGCGGTCCCCCCAGCTGCTGAGGACGATACCGCCGAGCGGCCGGATGACGTAGCCGATTGCCAGCACGGAAAACGCGGCCAGCATGCTGATCAACGACGAGGCGTTCGGGAAAAACTGGGCCGCGATGTGATGCGCGAAAAAACCGTAGACGATGAAGTCGTAAAATTCCAGCGAACCGCCAAGGCTCGCAATCAGAATCATCTTCCACTGCGCCCGCGATAATCCGGGCGAATGCGTCTGGCCAGCGACGCTGACCGGGTGACGAGATATTTCCATGACTCCTCCAGGGATTGTTGGCTTCTTCGTCCAATAGGTGTGCGTGGTCGCGCTGTCTCAGCGGTTCAACGTTGTCTGCATGGCGGGCCGGTTACGCGCTGGCCGCCTGCAGTTCGGGGAATGCGTGATCGACCAGGCGGTGCAAGGATGCGATGTCGTGTGCAATGCCGTAGACGTAGCGGTCAGGTCGAATCAGCACTGCTGCGGCGCCCGTTGACGCTAACCACGCATTCACCGCATCTTCGTCGCTGACGATCTGGATGCCCGCCCATGCAGCGCGACTGGCGATGTCGTCATCGCCGGCGAGTAATTCGGGCAACGCAACGAGGACAAATCGATATCCGACGACGTCATCCATCAAACGCCCGTCTGTCAGGCGGGGTTGAGGCGCGATCTGTCCTACCACGGTCGACGAGGATGCGTCGAGACAGGCTCCCGGGCCGAGCTTCGGTTGTGGAGTGACAAAGTTGCGAATCGCTTCGCTCATCTCGCTGTCCCTGCTGGTCGCAGCCTCGGGATTGGTCGTCTGAATGACCGAGCCGAGTTGCACCGCGGTTTCGATGAACTCGCGCACATGAGGCGAACGCTCTGATTCGTATGTATCGAGCAGCGAATCGGGCGAATTGCCACGAATGACCGCGCCGAGCTTCCATGCAAGATTCGACGCGTCGCGGATGCCGGCTGCCATCCCCTGGCCCATGAAGGGCGGTGTTTGATGCGCCGCATCTCCAGCAAGCAACAGCCGTCCGCGGCGCCAGCCGTTCGCCACGACCGAGTGGAAGGTGTAAATCGCGGAACGCTCGAGTCGGGCATCCGCCGGGGAAATCCAGCGAGCGAGCTTATCCCACAGCCATTCGGGGGACGCGAGTTGCGTCGCATCGTCGCCCGGCATGACCATGATTTCCCAACGACGGCGATTTCCGGGACCACGCGTATAGGTCGTCGGGCGCGCCGGGTCACAATATTGAATGGAGAAATCGCCGAGGTCGGGTCGCGGTGTGTCCAGCAATACATCGACCACAACCCACCGTTCGTGCGACTTCAGATCGGTTAGCTCGGTGCCCATGAAACGCCGCGCAATCGAGCGCGCGCCATCGCAGCCAACCACGTAGCGGGCGGTAGCACGGCCGAGTTTGCCGCAGCTCGTGTCTTCAAAGCGCAGTTGGACGCCGTCGGTCGTTTCGTCAAGCGCAAACACTTCGTGACGCAGTCGTACATCCACGTTCGCGTGAACGGCCAGACGGTCACGCAATGCGTTCTCGAGATCGGGTTGATGAAACTTATAACTTGCGCACCAGCCGTGCGGGCCGATGCATGTGGGCCGTACCCAGTCGATGAGGAGCTTGCCCTCGGCGTTCACGAATTTCATGCCGGGACCGACAAACAACTTCGGGAGCAGCGTGTCTGCGAGCCCGATGCTCTGAAACACCCGCATGCATTCGCCGTCAAAATGCACCGCGCGGGGCAGCGCAAAAATGTCCTTGTCTCGCTCCAGCACGAGTACCCGCAAGCCTTCGATCGCCAGCAGGTTCGCCAGCGTCGCACCGGTCGGGCCGAGGCCGATGACGGCGACATCGTAGTCGCATGCGTGCAACGAAATGGTTTTATCTGACATGTCTACATCCGCTTGGTGAGTCGCCGGATGCGCGGGGGGCGCGTCCGGCAACGATCTTTATGCTTCGTCGGCAATCGGATTGGAGAGGACGCCAATCCGGTCGACTTCCACTTCGACCCGGTCGCCGGGCTTCATGAACAGCGGCGGATTGCGTTTTGCACCGACGCCGCCGGGCGTGCCGGTGACGATGACGTCGCCCGGAGCGAGCGGCGTGAAGGTCGACAGGTAGGCGATCTGCTTCGCGATGCCGTGAATCAGCATCTGCGTGGTCGCGCGTTGCACTTCCTGCCCATTGATGCGAGTAACGAGCGTCATGAGGGCGTTCGGTTCGATCTCGTCACTTGTCACCATCCACGGCCCGAACGCGCCGGTGCGATAAAAGTTTTTGCCCGGTCCCCACTGGGTGGTGTGACGCTGCCAGTCGCGCACGGAGCCATCGTTGTAGCAGGCGTACCCGGCGATGTGATTCCAGGCGTCGGCTTCGGCGATGCGCCGTCCGCCACGCCCGATGATCACGGCAATTTCGCCCTCGTAGTCGAATTGCCGGGACTCGGGCGGACGCAGCATCGGCTGCCCGTGACCCACTTGCGAAGCCGGGAGCCGCATGAAGATAACCGGCTGCTCTGTGGTTTCGCGATTGGTTTCCTTGACGTGCTCGGCGTAGTTGAGTCCCACGCAGAAGATCTGTTCGGGGTTCGGAATCACCGGCAGAAGCGTCACTTCCGACAGCGGGTAGTCGCCCTTACCGGCCTGCGCCGCCTGCGCGGCTTCCCCCAGCGCGTCGGCGGCAATCAGTGCCTTCAGGTCGGCATAACGATTGTCCAGGCGCTTGCCGAGATCAACGACGCTGTCGTCGCGAACGACGCCGAAGGAGGGGCCTTGATGGGTAGAAAAGCTGACGAGTTTCATTGACGCTCCAGGTAGATAGAAATTCAGGAAGATCAACGCTAACGACCACAAGAAAGTCGTGCATTTATCGTATTTTGAGAATAAGCTATGTTTAACGATGAACACAACGTGTTTTTCGTCAGGGTTTATCACTACTGGAGGCGAGCATGGAAGGTACGAAGAGAGCGCGACGCGGGCTGTCGCTGAGCCATATGGGCTTCTATGTGAGCGATATGGCGCGGGTGGAAGACTTCTATTCGCGGGTGCTGGAGTTCACCGTAACGGACCGCGGCATGCTGCGGACGCCGCACGGCGAAGTGCGGCTCGTGTTCTTGAGTCGTGATCCCGCTGTTCATCACCAGATCGTGCTTGCGAGCGGTCGGCCCGAGCACCTGGCGTTCAATCCGATCAATCAGATCTCGTTCGAAGCGGATAGTCTCGACACGCTAAGGCAGTTTCACGCGCGCTTTGTCTCGGAGGGTCTGGAAGAGATCAACCCCGTCACGCATGGCAACGCGATTTCGATTTATGCGCGCGACCCAGAGGGCAACCGGCTGGAGATCTTCATCGACACGCCGTGGTACGTCGATCAGCCGATGCGGGTACCGGTCGACTTCGACTTGCCTGACGCAGACCTGATGGCGGCCGTTGAGCACCACGCGAGCGCGCTGCCAGGATTCAGACCACGAACCGATTGGCAGGCCGAGATGGCCGTTCGTATGGGGCTTGTCTAACTCGTTGCTTGAGCGGTCGGCTGCGCATCGGCAACAACAACGTAGCGCCCTGCGTAAAACAGGGGGCAGCCGCGCACTGTGAGCCGGGAAGGCCGCGGGAGAGCGCGCTGATGGCATAATCCGCTCACATAGAAGGAGCTAGCGCCGCGATGTCGAGCATCACCCGGCTTTTATCCATACTCGAACTTTTTTCGGAGGCAAAGCCGTTCTTGTCTGCCGAAGACGTTGCTGCCGAACTCGATTGTTCGGCTCCGACGGCCTATCGCTACGTGCGTGAACTCGTGGATGCTGGCCTGCTCGTCCGGTTTACAGGTGGAGATTACGGTCTCGGTCCTCGCATCATCAGGCTGGATTACCACCTGCGCGCGTCGGATCCATTGCTTGCGGTCGGCCAGCCAATCATGCACGAGTTGAGTGAGCATTCCGGCTTCGATGTAGTGATGTCGCGCTGGTACGGAAACGAGCTTGTCGACACACATAGGGAGACGCACGACGCGGCTCTTGACCTCCGGTACGGTCGAGGCCGTCCGAGGCCTCTGTTTCTCGGAGCCGCTCCTAAAGCGATCCTTTCGAGCTTTCCGAAGGCCAAGCTCGCGACCCTGTTCGAACAGTATCCCGAAGACATTGCGCAAAGCGGCCTTGGGACGACGCTCGAAGAGTTTCGGGCGTCATTGCTCAAAATCCGACGCGCGGGTTTTTATCTTTCAAGAGACGAGCTGGAACGTGGAGTTTCGGCAGTAGCGTCGCCACTGTTCACCGACGACTCCGGTGAAGCGGTCGGGTCGCTGGCGTTGATCATTCCGACCCAACGACTCGAGTTCGCAAATCTCGAGCGTCTCGTCGAAACCCTAAGGGAAGCAGCGGGGCGAATTTCACAGCGCACGCGGGCGGCTATCGAGAGCCGAGCGACTGCGACAACTGGGTCGTCGCAGACCGTCTCGCCAGTAAAGCGCTCAGCGTAGTTCACTGTCATCTGCTCCCAGCAGCAGCGGTGCAGTTCGATCGCTTTCGAAGACTCAATCCGTTGTCGCCACAACTCGCATTAGCCTTCAGGGAACAGCGTTTCCGAGGGCCGTTTCAAAGCCGACTCGAGACGTCTCGTATGCCTTCGGATGGATGCCAGACGCGACCAGCTTGGCAGCAGCGTTGCGAAGTTGGCGGGCGTCCGCTATCGAAAGATCGGGGAATCGGCCGAGCGTGTAGCTGCAGCCTTGCCATCCAACCGGTAGTCAAATTTCCAGACTTTCGAGCCCGAGACCGAGACCCGCAAATACATGGAGTCTCGATCACGAAGTTTATAGGGCTTGCTCCGCGCGTCTGACCCATTCGCTGTAACCCTTGACCAGAAAGGCTCCAGAGCGTTCTATGTATTGCTGGCGGGACGTTTCATAGACCGTCCGAAGCGCAAACCACGGTACCTGCGGCAAGTCATGATGAACCAGATGATAGTTATTGTTCAGGAGCAACTTAGGGGCGCGCAGAGCCTTAGTGGTTGGAGATCGGCGGCTGCTTCTTGAATGGAAACGTGAACTTTTGCCTGCAATTTGCCTGCAGGAAGCGACTGCTGGCTCAGATACAGCCCGACAATGTCGCTTATTCTGTCGCACGCCGCCAGGGCGAATAGGAGCGCCGCACCGAGCATACGGCGGCGGTGTGGCGCCGGCACGTTTTGAGACGGTCGGCCCAAATGCCGACGGACATGCCAACAGCTAGAACCGTTGGCGGAATCCAAAGCTCACAATCGACTGCGACTGGGTCGCCGCCGAGTGGCCGTTGCCCTTGTCCGAGACCGAAGCCGTGGCCGCCACCGGGTTGCCGTGTGCATCGAGCGTCATGCCCGAAGCGTGCTGGTAGCCGCCCAGCAGATACACCGTCGAGCGCTTCGAGAGGTCATACAGCGCGCCCAGTGAGACGTTGTGGTATTGCGCCTCGTCTTCGATGCCGTCCACTTGGCTGCCGCGCGTGTAGCTATAGCCTGCGAACAGATGCATGTGAGGTTGCACTTTCCACATTCCGAAAAGGCCGGCAATATTGAACGTCGCAGTGCCCGAATAGAGTGAGTTCCCACCGGCCTTGTATTGCACGTCGCTGTAGTTCGCGCCCACGATCCCCGGGCCGAAGTCCCAGGTCACGCCAGCAGCCGCGACCTGCTGCGACTGCGCGCTCGCGAAGCCTTCGTTGATCGACGAATTGAATGTTCCGTCATAGGTGCCTTGCCACTTGCCGGATGTCGGGTCTTGGGGGCCGGTCTTGCTGTTATCCGAGTGTTCGTAGCCCACGCCCATTTGTAGAGGGCCGTGCGCATAGCTGCCGCCCACGCTCCACGTGTTCTGGCTCTTGAGACTGCCGGCCTGGCCGCCGAAGCCGTACAGCGCGCCGAACGTAAAGCCCGCATAGTTCGCGCTGGTGTACTTGATCGAATTGTCGACGCGCGTGGTCTGGTCGAGATCGTCGATATCGCCCGGATGCGCGCCGAAGCCGCCGATCGCGCTGACCGGAGCGACAGGGCCGACGAAGTCGTCGAGCGAAGTGTACTGGCGACCCATCGTGAGCGAGCCGTACTGCTTATCGGCGAGGCCCACGAATGCCTGGCGGCCAAACAGGCGGCCGCCCTGGCCCTCGGTGCCGTTGGTGATGTCGAAACCGTCTTCGAGTACGAAGATCGCGGCGAGCCCGTTGCCGAGTTCTTCCTTTCCCCTGAGCCCCCAGCGGCTGCCTGAGAGGTTGCCGCTCGTCACTGCCACATTCGAATGGCCTTGGCCCGCGCCGGTGTTGCTGGTGCGTTCGTTGCTGCGGTAGGTAATTCCTGCATCGACGATGCCGTAAAGCGCGACGGCGCTTTGCGCCGCCGCTGTTTCCGCTAGCGACAAGAGAATTGGTGCAGAAATCAGAAGCTTTTTGATCATGTGCTATCTCGACCATTAGCAATGGACCGTTACACGAGTGGAACGGCCGAGCCGGCCAGCGGCAGGCGCTGGGAGAAAACGCGATTGAAGGCGCCAGCGAGTTACCGCATTGGCGTTAGCGTCAGTGCTTGAACGAGGCGCCCGGCGGCAGTTCGGGCGCGTTGACGGCCACCATCTTGCGTACCTTGGCGACGTCGTCGGCGATGACCGGCGCGCCGGTGTTGCCCCAGTTGACGCGCACGAAGGTGGCCACATCGGCTACGTCCTGATCGGACAGGCGCCAGCCGAACGCCGGCATCGTGAACGGAGAGGGCGCCGATTTCGTGCCTTCGAGCGTGTTGCCGCTGAGCAGTACATGAATCAACGATGTGGGGTCTTTGCCCTGCACCACCGGATTGCCGCCGAGCGCCGGGAACACGCGCGTGTAGCCGCGCCCGTCGCTGCGGTGGCAGGCCATGCAGTTGTCGCGATAGACGGCTGCGCCGCGTGCGCTCGCGTCGCCGCTTTGCAGCGCGTTCGCGGCGATGGCGTTATAGGCGTAGGGCGTTTCCTTCGGGTGGTTCGAGGGCAGTGTCTTGAGGTAGCGAGCCATCGCGAGCAGGTCCGCATCGGTCATGTGCTGCATGCTGTGCTGAACCACGTCGGTCATGCCGCCGAAAGCGGCCGTGTGCAGATTGCGGCCCGACTTGAGGAACTGCACGATGTCGTCCTCGGACCACGCGCCGATGCCCGTGCGCGCGTTGCCGCGCAGGTTCGACGGCACCCAGCCGTCGATCGGTCCGCCGCCCGCGAGGAAGTCGTCGCCTTCGAGGTCCGTCAGCGCGAGTTCCTGCATCGTGCGCGCCCGCGGCGTGTGGCACGCGCCGCAATGGCCGAGGCCCTGCACGAGATATGCGCCGCGCGCGACGGCGGTGTCGCTATAGTGCGAGTCGTCAAACACCTGCACCTTGGGCGCGAATAGCGTGCGCCAGATCGAAAGTGGCCAGCGCATCGAGAGCGGCCAGGGGATTTCCGCGGCGCGGTTCTGTGCGTGTACGGGCGCGACGCCCTGCATGAAGTACGCGTAGAGCGCCCTCGTGTCGTCGTCGGAAAGGCGCGCGTACGACGGGTAGGGCATGGCCGGGTAGAGCGTTTCGCCGTTCGGGCGTGTGCCCTGGCGCACGGCTTTCGCGAAATCGTCGTAGCTCCACTTGCCGATGCCGCTCCCGGCGTCGGGCGTAATGTTCGTGGAGTAGATCGCGCCGATGGGCGTATCGAACTTCAGCCCGCCCGCGAAGGGCTTGCCACCCTGGGCGGTATGGCAAGCGATACAGTCGCCAGCGCGAGCGAGGTATTCGCCGTGCGCGACGAGGTCGGGGTCTGCGGGCTTAGCAGTGGCGTTGGCGGCACGGGCCGTGAGCAGCGCAAACGCCATGGATAACACAGCATAGGCGGCGAGCGTGATCGCCGCCTTCGAAACGGGGTTCAGGCGGCGCAGTGCGCCGCGTGCGCTTTTACGAGCGAATCGCACGGGGACCAGGTCTTTCTTCATGATCGTCATGGGCTTCTCACACGCTCACCAAGGGGCCGGGGTTCTTCAGATATTGGCTGCGAATCGCTTTCGCGGACCAGTAGGCGAGAGCGGCGACGAGGCCGGTGGGGTTGTAGCCGATCCCCTGCGGGAACGCGGATGCGCCCATCACGAACACATTGGGCACGTCCCAGCATTGCAGATAGCGGTTGATGACGCTCGTCTTCGGATCGGTGCCCATCACGGCGCCGCCCACGAGGTGAGTGGTCTGGTAGCGGCGCGAGTCGAAGTGCGCGCCGAATTCGCGCGTGTAGACGTTGATGGCCTTCGGACCCATCGCCTCGGCGATCTTCTGCATCTGGCCCGTCACGTACCGCGCCATCTTGATGTCGTTGTCCTTCCAGTCGAAGGTCATGCGCAAGAGCGGCTGACCGTACGAGTCGCGATAGGTCGGATCGAGGTCGAGGTACACGTCGCGGTACGACATATTGGAGCCGTGCGCGTCCATCGAAATGGTGTGCGCATAGTGGTCCTTCACGGCCTTCTTCCACCCGGCGCCCCAGTTCGGCGTGCCCGCGGGTGTGGCGATGCCGCTGATCGGCTTCACGCCCGCCTGGTTCACCCAGAGCGGCGAGCCGCCGACGAAGCCGAGCGGCCCGTGGTCGAAGTTGTCGGCGTTGAAGTCGTCCACGGCCACGCCGTTGCCGCCCGCGCCGATGAACGGATTCGTCCACGTGTCCTTGTCGAAGAAAGCCGTGATGGTCGAGAGGTTCTGGTATGCGAAGTTGCGGCCCACCACGCCTTCCCCCGAAATCGGGTCATAGGGCTTGCCGATGCCCGAGAGCAGCAGGAGGTGCACGTTGTGATACTGGAACGCGGCGACGATCACGAGATCGGCAGGCTGGAACACTTCCTGGCCCGCGGGATCGACGTAAGTGACGCCCGTGGCGCGTTCTTTCGTGTCGTCGAGCTCGACGCGCAGCACGTGGCACTTTGAGCGGAGCTCGAAATGCTTCTCCTGCTTGAGCGCGGGCAGGATGTTGAGGTTCGGCGAGGCCTTTGAGTACATGTAGCACGCGTAGCCGCTGCAGTAGCCACAGAAGTTGCATGGGCCCATCTGCACGCCATAGGGGTTGGTGTAGGGGCCCGAGGTGTTGGCCGAGGGCAGCCGGTAGGGATGCAGGCCGAGCGCTTTCGCTGCGTCGTAAAAGCGCTGCGCGGAATACGTGTTCAATTGCGCGGGCAACGGAAAGTTGTCGCTGCGCGCCGCCTCGAACACATTGCCGTCGCCGACCACGTTGCCCTGCACCCTGTAGGCCTGGCCCGAGGTGCCGAACACCTTCTCGGCGAAGTCGAAGTGCGGTTCCAGTTCGTCGTAGCTCACGCCGTAGTCCTGGATCGTCATGCCTGCGGGGATAAACTTCTTGCCGTAGCGCTCCTCATAGTGGCTCTTCATGCGCAGCTCTTCCGGCGTGATGCGGAAATGCACGCCTGACCAGTGCAGGCCCGCGCCGCCCACGCCTTCGCCGGGCAGGAACGCCGCAAGCTGGCGGTAGGGCAGCGCCGTGTCGTTCACGCCGTGGCGGATCGAGACCGTCGTCTTTGAAAGATCCAGGAAGAGCTTCTTGCGGACGTTGTGCGTGAGCTCGTCGATTGTGTTGGGGTATGCGCCGTCCGGGTAGGTGTCGCGGTACTCGCCGCGCTCCAGCGCCACCACCTTCAGGCCCGCTTCGGTCAGTTCCTTTGCGAGGATCGCGCCGGTCCAGCCGAAGCCGACCACCACGGCGTCGACATGCGGTTTCTTCTGGGTCATTTACGCACGCTCCCCGTTGATCGAAACCGGGCCGTACGGATACGGCTTGCCGTTCTGGTTCACGAAATCCATGAAGTCGGCGCGCGCGCCGGGGAAGCCGATCATCTTCCACGCGGCCATGTCGCGGTTGCCGCCGTGGATCGGGTCGCAGAAGTAGCCTTCGCGCGTGTTCTGCAGCAACTGGCCGAAGAACACGGAGGCGGGCACGCCGTCCAGGTCGACCTTGCCCGCTTCGAGCGCCGTGAGCACGCTGTCGCGCGTATTGGCGTCGAGCGCGTCGAAGTCCTTGCCGTAGGCCTTCGAGCAGTACACGTTCACGGCCTTGATGCCGAGCCGGTAGATGTCGCGCGGCACGAGCTTCAACTGATAGCCGAGTTCGGGCACGCCTTGCGGGAATGGCCCCTGCATGTACCAGAGCGCGCCGTGCGCGTAAGGCGTATCCATCTGCCGGTCGATGAATTCGGGCACGCCTGCTTCGAGCGCGCCAGGGCCTTCGGAATCCGCGGGAATCATGCGGTCCACGGCCGCTTGCAGGAACGCCCACTCACGGGCGTCGAAAAAGCGGGGCTTGTAGTCTCCGTGGACTTGATGCGCCACGCCCGCGGACTCGGAAGGCTGGCCGCCTTGCTGCGCAGTACCGGGGGAAGCTCGCGAGCCGCGTTCGCAGCCGGCAAGTGCTCCTGCAGGAACGAGTACTGCCGCCGTGCGCAGGAAGCCGCGGCGTGACGTGAGAGGAGAGTCTGACATGGTTGAAATCCGTATCAAAACTGCGCGGCCTGTTTCGACTGAGGCGGCAAGCGGAGACTGGCTCATATGAACTCCGTGAAATGCTCAACGTGTGGCGCTGCATCGTGCGCGTGGATGCATGTTGCGTTCGCTGCCGCATACGTCCTCACACCTGGAACGAGTATTAACGACAGGCGCCTGCGTTGCCTGAGACGCTCGGAGGTGTTCAATTCGTAAACTCTTCTGTTCTTTTCCTCACTCATTTAGGATGTCTTAGACAAAAGGATAATCGGAGATTTCAAGACATACCATTCTCCGATGGTGTGTAAACGCTCGATGTTCAAGTTCACCAATTGGTGAAGCAGACCACCGATTGCTCCGGTAATCAGGAAGCGATAGCAACGAGGGTTAGATCGCGGTCACAATCAGCGGTGCGCCGATGAGCACGACCTCGAACCCAATCCGAATGTCCGGAAGCAACAGAGACGATACCCATTGCGGCACCAGGTTGCCCACGAATCTCGGTGGTATGTGCATGACGAGCTGGCCGAGGAGATCCAGGCCACCAAGCGGGGAGACACTCAACGCCGCCGCGTCAATGGCTTTAAAGAAAATTAGTCTCTCGGGTTGAGCAGGTCAGCCGCTTTCCTGAAATCCACAAGAAGGCTTTCCGCCTACGAGCCAATCTAGAGTAGGCCACGCGAAGACGCAAATACACTTTGGGTTAGATATGACATGACGCTACTTCCCATCGACACATAGATGCAGGTAAGCCATTGTGCAGTGGACCGCCACACCGCTTGCATCCTAGAGTTGCTGTCATGTCGCGCTGTTCACTCACAGCATCGAACACATGATTCGCCGTTCCAGGGTGAATTGGATGAAGTGTCTCGAACATGTGGATACGCGAATGATTGAAACGGGCTCGATTTCAGGAGTAGCAAATGATGACGAGAGAGTGCTCTGAAGTAGAAGTGGCGCGTGTCCAGATCGAAGTTCTTGAACAGTTTGAAAATACTCTCATCATCCGGTGGGTGGAGCCAGGGCGATGCCACTATGGCGAGCAGCGCTGGCGTCGTCGTTTTGCGAGGGCCCCCGGTGTGTGCGTTGTGTCGCAACGTGCAATCCGCCGCGGTGATGCCGTGTTTAGTCCCGCCGAACGCCCTGCTCGGGCGAACGCGTCTGCGATGATATCTGTGGAGGCGTTTGGGCTATTCGACTTGGCATCCCGAGAATATCAGTGGACGCGCGACCTCCGGCGAATGACTCACCGGCCGTAGCGAGAAGGCTACATTGGCGCTCTGATTTTGTCCGACGTGAACTTGGGCTATACCATAGTGCAATTGAAACGCGTACCGGCTAACGGTTAATCTTCGTTTTGAAAATGAACGATCAGGAGAGTCAAGAGATGATTAGCAGTGAGGCAGCGCGCAGTGTCGGCTGTAGGCGAGCGTTATCTGCGCCAGCGCCAGGAGATCCTCTCAAGCCTCGAATAGGCGAAAGCCGAAGAGCGAACGGCCTTGTGAAAAGGTACGGACGTTCTTGATCTTCTGCATGAAGAGATGCCCTTGATTTGGTCTGGTGTTCCCTTCCTCAGCGCGCAGATACAAAAACGCAGCGTGTCCTATCCAGCCACGTCCGACAAAGCGCCGCGTGAGCGGATCTCGCGGCGCAACCGCGATCGTGCGCCGATGGGACTACTGAATAAATGAACCGGTCTTCCAAAGGTAGGTATCCGTGAAAGTCTCTCATTTCATTCGATGCGCAGCCATCGGAACAACCATCGTATCGAGGGTAATACACGCACACGAGATCGGTGCAAACTTCGATTGCCGAGCTGGTCCGCATACATTCATTGAACAGTTGGTCGAAGGAAAGGAGATCGATCCGCTACCGATGAGAGTGTCGGACAATGCGGTCAACGTCTATCGGGTGAGACCGAATCAGAACTTCACCGCTTTTGGATTCAGGGTGCGGGCTGTTTTTGGCTACGCCCATAACGACGACATGTTCATTCAGAGGCGAGGCGGAGCTGACGTGCCCCACCAGGTCTATGGGGTCGTCGTGATGGCCGGGAAAGATGTGGTCAACAATCGCATCAGTGAAGCTGGAAGCCCGGCGACAGTGAGAGAGGTCATGCCGCTTGTCATGTCGGCCGTCGTTTGTGAGAAATAGCTTGACTTCGACGGCACTCGAAGGCCAACTCTGTTCTCCGCTTTTCCAGTTCATGTCCGCTGCGTATGAGATCGAGTTTCGTGCTGGCCTGCATGCCGTGCCGCGTCGTGCGCAGTAGTCACTGGCGCTGCTGAGCGCCTCTCGATAGGCTCCAGCCCACGACAGCCGAGCGCGTCGCGTACTGGCAGAGACGGCAAATACATTCGGCTTGTCCGTAGAGATGACATCTGCTGTAGTGGTGCAGGCAGCCATGCGCAGCCTAAATTCATTCCTGTGCACGTGGCTCCTGGCTAGCCGTCAGTGGCGGTCGATCTTGCAACCATTCGCTGCGCCCCATCTGTGCGATGATTTCGCAAAACCGCGGATAGCGATACAAGCGGGACGCCATGGGAAAGTATCTGGATAATTGCAGGTAATTGGGGTCGCGGATTTCGTAGGCTTCGCGGGCGTAGCGAATCGCCTCATCCTCCCTCGCCACCGCGCAAGCCGCGATAGAGAGTACCGTCGGCGTAACATATTCACGACGCACTCGGGCCTGCATTTCGCCGTAAACCGCGTCGGCCTCAGTGGCTTTGCCCCATTCTGCGAGGGCCACGACAAGCCAGGCCATAGGCCAAGGGTGCCGGCCGGACATCGCCAATGTCGCTTCTCCCGCCGCGACGGACGCTTCGAACTGACCGTTCACCAGCAGTGCCGCCTGCAGCACTCCATTAGCAAGCCAGCTCTCGGGATCGAGTTGGACGGCGCGCCGGCTGACCTCCATACCTTCCCCGGTCTTGCCTGCGACAATACAAGTCAGAGCGTATATGGCGTGCGCGTAGGCCGATAGCGGGTCCGCTGTCAGTGCTAACCTCGCTTGCTCCATTCCCTCCGCCAGCCGCCCTTCCGAGTACTGGAGATAAAGAATTCCGTACCAGCAGAGTGCCGGGATGTACTTCGGATTCAGCTGTAGTGCGCAAAGAAACTCACGCTCGGCTTCCGCCGTGTTCCAGGCCCCGATCAGGGCGGCGAGAGCCAGGGCGCAGTGTGCTTCGGCAAGCGATGAATCCAGTGCCACTGCGTGTCGAGCGGCCTCTATGCCCTTTGGCATGAAAGACCGAGGATCTACAAACCCGTACCAGCAAAGGGTCGTGTAGCTATCGGCAAGACCGGCCCACGCCAATGCATAGTCTGGATCGAGATCCACTGCTCGCTGGCAACAGGCGAGGGCACGGGTAATAGCGGGCCCCCTTTTGTAGAGCAGAGCGTGACCCTTCAGGTAGGACTCGTAGGCCTCGAGATTCGGGGTTCGAGGGCTAACCAGGTTCTTCGTACCCCACGGGAACGAGATCTTCAACCGCTGCACGATCGCTTGCGCAATCTCCTCCTGAATTGCGAACACATCTTTTAGCTCACGGTCATAGTGCTCCGACCAGAGATGATATCCGTCTACCGCAGACACGAGTTGTGCCGTGATCCGCAGCCGATTATCCGCTCTGCGCACGCTCCCCTCGAGAACGGTGCGCACGTTCAGTTGCTCGCCAACAATGCGCAGGTCGATGTGCTTACCCTTGAACGAGAAGGCCGAGCTTCGTGCCACGACGTGAAGCTCCTGGATCTGGGCTAACGCGTCGATGATTTCTTCAGTGATTCCGTCGGCGAAGTATTCGTGCTCCGGATCTGCGCTCATGTTGACGAACGGCAGTACCGCGATGGAATCGTTTATCACACTCTCGGTGGGGGCTGGCGTGGCGCTGCCTGCGGTTACGGGTGCGACCAGCCGGTAGCCTCGTTTCGAAATGGTCTCGATGACGCGTGGATCGCGGGCATCGTCGTCAAAGGCGCGACGCAACTCGGCGATGCAGCGCTTCAATACATCCTCGGTCACCACGGTCCTGGGCCAGACGGCTTGAAAAAGCTGCTCTTTGGAAACCGTGTCGCCTGGGTGCTGGGCCAGGCACACCAGGACTTCCATTACTTTGGGCTCGAGGCGAGTGGTCCTGCCCAGGGAAGAGATGCTGTTGAGGCTCGGGGTCACCACCCAGTTCCCCACTCGGAGGTCGTCCATCGGGTCTCTCCTCCAGCCGGTCGGTTGTCAGAATTATAGCTTTGCTGAATACCGTTCGCACGGGCATTCGCGGACGCAGAGGAGCTGTAGGGCGATCTCGCCGTGGAGCGCGTCTGTCGCGGTTGTTGCAATGCAATTCACGCTGGTCGATTAGACCGGCGCACACACCCTAAAGCGGTGTTTGAATGCGTGCTTGCAAGGCGCCTGGATCTCCCCGTGCGCATCTCCCGATGCGCTGATGCGCGGCTACGGAGACGCGCTTGCATAGCTCCCTGGCGAGCTGGGCACTGATCTTCAGGTTGTCGCAGAGGAATCTGCGCCCCTGTTGCAGCGCGACGCGTCTGAAAGTCATCGGTTGCCAGCAGCCGGATCCGGATGCGAGGCAGCCTTGGCATCCCGGATTTCGGCGAGCAATACGCCGGCATAGAGCGCCTCGGTTGCCGCCAGCGGGCTGGTCGGGGTGCGGCGAGCGGGCATCCCTCGAGCGCGTGCTGCGCTTCGAGCAGTTCCCGGAAGAGGTGCGCACGTCAAAGGCTGGCGAATGATTCCATCGAACGATGGTACCGTCCTCACCAAAATTCCACGGCGACATTACCGTCTTCTCACGACTTTCGGGCACATCCACACCAATAATGCTCCCGTCGCAACCATATTTTTGAAGGAGATGGTGTGGACGCGGCGGGATGATCAAGACCGGACTGTTGACCGTAGCCTCATATTTATCGAAAGGATCATGATGAGCATGTACGCAAGAGATTTGCTTGAACTACGCCGAGATGATCCGGCGTCGATTGAACTACGGAAGATGGCGATGAACATCATCGCCGCCGGCACCCGAGATCAACGTGAAGGCTGCTGACATGAACGCTCTCGAACGGTGGCGCTCACGACCGTTGCAGGTCCGTGCCTTGACTCGCTGCGATGAATGCTGCGAGTTGAAGGAGGACGCCAAGAAGCGCGTGAACTATTGCTCGAATATGACGGTCGTCTGTTGTGCAAAGTGTACCGCGGAGATGACTGAATTTCATGAGGCGGAGCGAGTCAGAAAACTGCGATTTCCGATAAATGTCGGAGGCCGGACGAGCGCCGACAGAGCGTCAACTGACGTGATGGAGAGCGAACATGTGCCGGATTGGCTTTCTGATCAGTGAGGGTTTTCAGATCATGGATCTCGCGACCCAGTCGGTGTTCGAGTGGGCAAACATCGTGGCGGATGAACCGTTCTACGCGCTTGAAAACTTTTCCGCAGTAGGCGGAGAAGTGCGTTCGTCACTTGGCCTGACAGTGAGCACACGATCATTGCATGGGCACGTTGACGTGGACACGTGGATCGTTGGCGGGGTCATTGATCCGCTCAGTTCTCCGCCTCCTGACACTATAGTTGCGTTCCTGGGCGAAGCGAACATCAGCTCGAGGCGCATAGGCGCGATCTGCACCGGCGGATTCGTGCTCGCGGAAGCAGGCTTGCTGGCGCAGCGGCGCGCCACGACGCATTGGGCGTACGGGCGCGCAATGCAGGAACGTTTTCCGGATATTCACGTCGAGGAAGACCAGATCTACATTGTCGATGGTCCGATCTGGACGTCCGCGGGCATGACGGCTGGCCTTGACCTGGCACTCGCGATGGTGGAAAAGGATCTGGGTGTGGAAACGGCCCGTGCAGTGGCGCATAGGCTTGTCATGCCTCAGCGGCGGGCGGGCGGCCAGTCGCAGCATTCAGAAATGCTGAACCTCGCACCGAAATCCGATCGGATCCAGAATGCCCTGAACTATGCGCGCCAGAATCTGAGGCGTTCGCTGACGGTAGATGAGTTGGCCGAAATCGCTCACCTGAGTCCGCGCCAGTTCAGCCGTGTGTTTACGCTCGAAACGGGAGCGTCTCCGGCCAAGGCTATTGAAAGACTTCGACTGGAGGTAGCGCGGCTGATGATCGAACAGAGCCGGCATCCGCTTGATGTTATCGCCAGAGAGGCCGGGTTTCGCGACTGCGAGCATATGCGCGACGTTTTCATGCGCGGGGTTGGCATTCCGCCTCAGACGGTCCGACGCGACGCGCGCATGGGAGTCCGAGGTACCTCGCGGATTCAACCGGTCGATGCTACGCGACCGCATCGGATTGCAAGTTCGAATGATTCATCCAGGTGCCTGTGAATGGAGCTTGTTATGACACCCTGCCACGCAGTTGAACGTGAATCGGAATCGTCGGCGCCGCACGACACGCCGATGGTATTTGTCGTCGACGATGACGTTTCGGTGCGTGAGTCACTCGAAGCAATGGTCCGCTCTGCCGGCCTCATTCCTGAGATGTTTGCTTGCGCGCAGGACTTTCTTGGGCGCCCGCGCCCGATGGTCCCGAACTGCCTGGTGCTGGACGTCAGTCTTCCCGAACTCGGCGGCCTCGACCTGCAGAAACTGATTGCAACCGAGCGTACCGACATGCCGATCATCTTCATGACCGGCTACGACGAGGTGCGCACGGCGGTGTGGGCCATGAAAGCCGGGGCGTTTGATATTCTCACCAAGCCCTTTGACGACCATGTCCTGCTCGATGTCATTCGCCAGGCTATCGAGCGCAGCCGTGCGGCAATGCGCGAGGAGGCCGACTTGCTGGCGATCCAGGATCGCTACGCCGCGCTCGGTCAACGCGAGCGCGAAGTGATGGCGTTGGTGGTGACCGGCCTTCTGAACAAGCAGGTGGGGGGCCAATTGGGCATCTGCGAAATCACTGTGAAGATGCACCGCAGGCACGTCATGCGAAAGATGAGCGCCCGCTCGCTCGCCGATCTGATAAGCATGGAGTGGAGACTTCATCCTGAATGCGAGCCACGGGCGGTGCTGCAACGCAGCTTCGTGAGCGATGGGGGGCATTGCGCCGTGGCAGCAAGTCCGTTATTTGAGTAGAGCAGCCAGTTGCATGACCATCTAAAGAGCCTTGTCAGGTGGAGCAGCGCGCAAAATTGTGCTGCGTGGCTCCTGCGTAACCGTCAGCGGTGGTTGGTCGTGCAACCAATCACTGCGCCCCATCTTTGCAATGATTTCGCAAAACGTCGGATACCGATACAACCGATATGACAAAGGAAAATATCGGGAAAAGTAAAATAAATTGGTGTCGCGGATTTCGTACGCTTCGCGGGCATAGCAAATCGCCTCATCTTCCCTCGCCGCCGCGCAAGCCGCGATAGCGAGTGACGTCGGCGTAACATATTCGCGACGCGCTCGGGCCTGCATTTCCGCGTAAACCGCGTCGGCCTCAGTGGCTTTACCCAAACTTGCGAGGGCCACGGCAAGCCAGGCCATGGACCAAGGGTGCCGACCGGACATCGCCAATGCCGATTCTCCCGCCGCGATGGACGCTTCGAACTGACCATTCACCAGCAGTGCCATCTGCAGCACCCAGTTAGCAAGGAAGCTCTCCGGATCGAGTTGGATAGCGCGCCGGCTGACATCCACACCTTCCCCGGTTTTGCCTGCGACAGTACAAGTCAGTGCGTATAAGGCGTGTGCGTAGGCCGATAGCGGGTCCGCTGCCAGTGCTAACCTCGCTTGCTCCATTCCCTCCGCCAGCCGCCCTTCCGAGAACTGGAGATAAGCGCTTCCGTACCATCCGAGTGCAGAGATGTACTTCGGGTTCAGCTGTAGTGCGCAAAGAAACTCACGCTCGGCTTCCGCCGTGTTCCAGGCCCAGAGCAGGGAGGTGAGAGCCAGGACGCAGTGTGCTTCGGCGAGCGATGAATCCAGTGCCACCGCGTGTCGAGCGGCCTCTATGGCCTTTGGCATGAAAGCCTGAGGAGCCGCAAACCCGTAGAAGCAAAGCATCGAGTAGCAATCGGCAAGATCGGCCCACGCCAATGCATAGCCTGGATCGAGATCCACTGCTCGCTGGCAACAGGCGAGGGCGCGGGAAATAGCGGGCCCCCTCTTGTAGAGCAGAGCGTGACCTTTCAGGTAGGACTCGTAGGCCTCGAGATTCGGGGTTCCAGGTTTCACCAGGTTTTTCCTACCCCACGGGAACGTGATCTTCAACCGCTGCACGATCGCCTGGGCAATCTCCTCCTGGATTGCGAACACATCCTTCATCTCACGGTCATAGTGCTCCGACCAGAGATGATATCCGTCTACCGCAGACACGAGCTGTGCCGTGATACGCAGACGATTATCCGCTCTGCGCACACTTCCCTCAAGAACGGTGCGCACGTTAAGTTGCTTGCCAACAATGCGCAGGTCGATGTGTTTACCCTTGAACGAGAAGGCGGAACTTCGTGCCACGACGTGAAGCTCCTGGATCTGGGCTAACGCGTCGATGATTTCTTCAGTGATTCCGTCGGCGAAGTATTCGTGCTCCGGATCTGCGCTCATGTTGACGAACGGCAGCACCGCGATGGAATCGTTTACCACACTCTCGGTGGGGGCTGGCGTGGCGCTGCCTGCGGTTACGGGTGCGACCAGCCGGTAGCCTCGTTTCGAAATGGTCTCGATGACGCGTGGATCGCGGGCATCGTCGTCAAAGGCGCGACGCAACTCGGCGATGCAGCGCTTCAATACATCCTCGGTCACCACGGTCCTGGGCCACACGGCTTGAAAAAGCTGCTCTTTGGAAACCGTGTCTCCTGGGTGCTGGGCCAGGCACACCAGGACTTCCATTACCTTCGGCTCGACGCGAGTGGTCCTGCCCAGAGAAGAGATGCTGTTGAGGCTGGGGGTGACCATCCAGTTCCCCACTCGGAGGTCGTCCATCGGGTCTCTCCAACGGCCGGTCTGTTGTCACGATTATAGCTTTGCTGAATACCGTCCGCACGAGTATCCCCTACGTCGAGGCGCTGTATAGCGAATGTCGACAAACACCGTCAAGACTCCATTGAAATCGTCAAAGGCGAGCCGGATACTACGCGATGTCGAACGCGTTCGGAGTTGCGAGCCGCGTCGCGCGGTACGAGATGATCGTCGTCGGCAAATACCTCAAGTGCGGGATCGACGGCGAGATCCACGCGCATTGGATTCGAGTTACGCCAGCGGGGGCTCCGATCGCCGAAAGCCGTCCTCACCAAAAACCCACCTCGACATCACCGTCTCCTCACGACTTCCGGGCAGCTTCCCACTAACAATGTTTCCATCGGAACGATTTATTCTGAATGGAACACTTAATATTTCTTCGAGCTAGAGGCGTGCGCACCTCTTCGGGGAAGATCCAGAAGCGCAGCACCAGTACGCAGAACGCCGACCCGGCTGTTGGTGCCGACCGAGGCCCGCCACGCCGTCATATTGCGCGCCGAAATTCTGGATGCTTGGGCCGGCTCCCACCCGGTTTGGCTGCGGGAAATCGATGACAGTCAGACGCACCGCGCGCCGTCACGGGCGCAGATTGGAAAAGTTCGCGCTGGTAGCGCGCCTGCAGAGAAGAACCGCGATGGAAAATGAACTTAGTCATACTGTGGATGCGCTTCCAGGCCTGGTATGGACCGCAGTGCCGGACGGCCGCATTGAATTCGTCAATCACCGCTGGTGCGAATATACGGGGCTTTCCGCAGAGCACGCGTGCGGCGAGGGTTGGCATTCGGCATTCCACCCCGAAGACCGGCGCGCGCTGCTTGAAGCTTGGAAAGCCGTCGTTGCTTCTGGCATGCGGGGCGAGGCAGAAGCGCGAATGCGTCGCTTCGACGGCACGTATCGCTGGTTTCTGTGCCGCGTCAGTCCGGTCGTCGACGCTGCAGGCAAGATCGTGAAGTGGTGTGGGATCAATACGGATATCGAGGACCGTAAGCTAGCCGAAGCTTCCCTGCGCGCACACGAAGCGCGCTTTCGGCTAATCGTGGATGGGCTGCCTACGCGTGTGATTCTTTTTACGCCGGAGGGGGAGGTGTTCCACGCCAACCGCCATACGCTCAACTATTCAGGCGCGACGGTTGACGAGCTGAAGCAGTGGACTAGCAGAGATCTTACCCACCCGGATGATCGACACGCGACTATTGCCAGATTTTATGCGTCGATCAAAACCGGCGAGCCATACGATTTTGAGTCGCGCCATCGTCGCTTCGACGGCGTTTATCGATGGTTCCGCGTACAAGGCTTTCCGCTACGGGATGAGGGGGGGCGAATCGCTCTCTGGTACTTCTTGCAGACGGACATCGACGACCGTAAGCGGGCCGAGGCATTGCTTGCGGGCGAGAAGCGCCTGCTCGAAATGGTCGCCATGGGGCTGCCTTTGCACACGGTTCTCGATGACTTATGCCGGCTGGTCGAACAGATCGCGAGCGACTGCTTCTGCAGCATTGCATTGATCGATCCCGGCGAAATGATATTCCAGCGGGTGAATGCGCCAGGCCTCGCCTTGACCTACACCTATCCTTCGAGTGGCAGCCGCATCCACCTGGACATGGGACCCTGCGGATTAGCAGCGTCCCGCAGCGAGCAGATAGTCGTATCAGATATCGCGTCCGAGTCACGCTGGCCACGGGCATGGCGCGACCTGACTCTCGCGCACGGTCTGCGCGCGTGTTGGGCGACGCCGATTCTGTCGCGTACAAACGAAGTGCTGGGAACATTCGCGATATTCCGGTCGGAGCCTGGAATCCCCACTCCGTTTCAAACCGATCTCACAGGACGGCTTACACACCTCGCGAGTATCGCGATCGAGCGTGCACGGAGCGAACTCGCACTGAAGCGAAGCGAGGAGCGTTTCCGTGCGATCGTGGACACGACACCGGAAAGCGTGACGGTCCTCGCAAACGACGGAACAATATTGTGGGTCAATTCGGCTGGACGCCGCGCTTTGGGAGCTGTGCGTGCGGAAGGTCTAATTGGAGCGTGTTACTTCGATTTCGTCGCTCCTGAACATCGCGCGCGGTATGTCGAGTTCAATAGAAACATTTGCTCGGGAAGCGATGGCGTCCTGGAGTTCGACTTAATCTCGCTACACTGCGAGCGCCGGCACCTCGAAACCCATGCCGCGCCGATGCACGACAGCGACGGCGCGATCGTGCAGCTGGGCGTCACACGTGACATCACGGCACGCAAGCAGGCGGAGGAGCAGTTGCGCAAGAGCGCGGCGTTGATGGCCAAAGTGGAGCAGCTCACCTTGAGCGGAAGCTTCAGTTGGCGCCCAGAGACTGGTTCATTCACCTGGTCGGAACAGCTCTATCGGATCTTCGGCTTCGAGCCAAGTGTGAGGATCACGCTGGACACGATCGCCGCGCGAGTCCACCCTGGCGACCTTCATGTACTGCAGGAAATGATCAAGCGGGCGAAAGACGGCCAGCACCTGGAGTTCGAGCACCGCCTGCTGCTGTCCGACGGCTCGGTCAGGTATGTGCGCATACAGGCTCACGCCACGCGTAACGCGCAGGGCCGGCTGGACTACATCGGCGCCGTACATGATGTCACCGAACGCCGCGAGTCCGAAGAAGCGCTCTACGGCCTGCGCGCCGAATTGGCGCACGCAAGCAGGGTCAACAGCCTGGGAGCGCTGACCGCCTCGATTGCGCACGAGATCAACCAGCCGCTGGCCGGCATCATGACCAACGCCAACACAGGCTTGCGCATGCTGAGCGCACAGCCACCGAATGTCGAGGGCGCGCTCGGGACCATGAAGCGCACGATCCGGGACGGACAGCGTGCCTCGGAGATGATGACACGTCTGCGCGCGCTATTCGGGAAGAGGGCGGTAGCGACGGATGCCGTCGATCTCGTCGAAGCCGCGAACGACGTCATCGAACTGCTGCGCGCAGAGCTTCGCAAGAAGCGGATCGTGCTACGACTGGAGACGGCCGACAACCTGCCGCCGGCCACAGGCGACAGGGTCCAGCTCCAGCAGGTGGTGCTGAACCTTCTTCTCAACGCGGTGGAGGCGATGAATAACATCGATGACCGCCCACGGCAGATGCTGGTCAGGATAGAGCGCGACGATGGTGACCACGTGCGACTCGCTGTGACTGATTCCGGCGTGGGCATCGACCCGCAGGATGCGAGCAAGCTCTTCGACGCGTTTTTTACGACCAAGAGGGAAGGGATGGGCATCGGGCTGTCCGTAAGCCGCTGCATAATCGAGCGCCACGGTGGTCGCTTGTGGGCCACCTCGAACGAGCGCTTTGGTGCCACCTTTTCATTCTCGATCCCGTGTCGAGCCGAACCCATGGCGGCCGCGGACGGTTCTGCCGACATGGGCCTGCAGCTGCGCTCGGGCATAGAGCAGATCGTGAGTGACCCGTGATGGTCGAACGCTCGCTTATCGCGGTGGTCGACGACGACGAGTCGGTACGCGAATCTCTACCTGACCTGTTGCGTGAGTTCGGCTTCGCGTCGCGCACCTTTTCTTCGGCGGAGGCGTTCCTGGCCTCCAGCTGTGTTGGCGAGGCGCGCTGCCTGATCCTCGATATGTGCATGCCCGGTATGTCCGGCTGTGATCTGCAGCGCGAACTGCAGCAGCGCCAACAAACCGTTCCGATCATCTTCATCACGGCGCATGGCGACGAAGCCCTCCGCTCACGCGTGTTAGAAAAGGGCGCCGTTGAATGTCTCTTCAAGCCATTCAGCGATACCGCTCTACTCGGGGCGATCCGGGCCGCGCTCTACGCCAAATGATTCATCCAGGTGCCTAAGAATGGAGTTCTCAATGACACCAGCATATGTAGTCGAACGTGAATCGGAACTCTCGCTGGCGCAAGCCATGCCGGTCGTCTTCGTCGTCGACGACGATGTCTCGGTACGTGAGGCGCTCGAAGCCATGATCCACTTTGCTGGTCTTAGGGCGGAGACGTACGCGTGCGCACGGGACTTTCTCGAACGTCCACGCGTCAGGGTCCCGAGTTGTCTGGTGTTGGACGTCATGCTTCCCGATCTCAGTGGCCTCGACCTTCAGAATCTCATTGCCGCCGAGCGTACCGACACACCGATCATCTTCATCACCGGCTACGGCGACGTGCCGATGACGGTGCAGGCCATGAAAGCCGGAGCGCTTGAATTTTTCACCAAACCCTTTGACGACCAGGTCATGCTCGATGCTATTCGGCACGCCATCGGGCGCAGCCGCGTGGCATTGAGCGAGGAAGCCGAGATGCAGTCGATCCGGGATCGCCACGCCTCACTCAGTGGGCGCGAGCGCGAGGTCATGGCGTTGGTCGTGACCGGGCTCCTTAACAAGCAGGTGGGAGCCGAGATGGGCATCGCCGAGATCACTGTCAAGATGCACCGCAGGCAGGTCATGCGAAAGATGAACGCACGGACGCTCGCCGAACTGATCAACATGGCGCGAAGACTTCATCATGACCGCGCGCCCAACGCCGCGCTGCAAAAAGTCGCGTAAAGCGGTGGGCAAATCGCCGGAAGACTACGCGAGCGACCTGACCATGCGCCGGGAAGCCGTGTGCGCGCCAGCTCCCGCTTCTCCCGATCGGCTAGCGACGAATCGAGCATCGATCCGGGGGTGTTGAGCACCGATGCTGCGCCGCGTTCGTATGAGCGATTGCACGTAAGCGCCTTGCGTCTGACCCACAAAGGGTCGGCGCTGGCCGCCTGGCGCTCTGATTTGGCCGATACAATCCGGCTCACAAGCTCATGTTTGCTCGTTGGTGGTGCGTTTTCTTACGCTCAAGTGAACGCCAACGCTGTCTCCCGCCAACGACGCGATGGCGAATGATGCAACGCACGCTGCTTTGGCAATGCACTCAATTGTCGAGAAGATTGCAATCGCGACGTAGCGCGTGTACTCAAGGGGTAGCGCTGGTGCCAAGGCGAATACGCCCACGCCACAGATGAACGTAAAGAACTGACGGGCAAAGCGCAGGTTGGCTACGGCAGCCGTGCCAGTGAGGCCGAGCAGTACCTTCGACGCCACCAAGGCAAGCAGCGCGGTTGGATCAAGCGCGCCACCAAGCTCCAAAGGTGTCTCAATCACTGCCCAGACGCATACCGCGATGACAGATGCGCTGAAAAGCCGGTCCCATTTTTTCGCTAACTCGACGGGTTCTTTGGGAATACGTTCGGATAAGACGTCCTTGTAGTCCATCGGGTCGATCATGTCGGCTGCTTTCTTGGGATGCACGAGAAATCCTCCTCTGAGCGGGACACGTGTCCTCATGGCGCACCCGCCATGAAGAAAAGTCACGTTCAACGCACTAAGCGGGCGTTGCGGTTAAAGGTTGATAGTTCTGCTGCCACGACTCTAGCGGCACTGCACGGTGCATATACATATCGCGTGCATTTACGAGGAATCTTTCGCCGACTAGGGGGTGTCATGCGTGGGCGTGCGGCAGACCTGCGTTTGAAGCGTTGGCCTCTGAACGAATTTAGGCCATGCCCAATGTGGCCGCAATGACACTTTAGGTGAGGAGTGGAAAGAGATTCACTCGCGTCGATGCGGCGATGTTCCTACACCATTGTGCAATTGAGTTGCGCACCGCTTTGCACCTAATCTTCTCTGGAAGGCGACTATCAGGACGACTCGAGGCGTAATCGCGGTGACAAGGCGGCTCGATGATTCGGTAGGACGAGCAGGTACATCGAGGGCTCCATCGAATGAAGTTCCTCTTCCTTCAACCCTTTCCCTGCCGCTTTCAGAGCGGCCATAGAGCAAGGTGCCTGTATGAGAGAAATCTGCCGGAAAGTTCTTCGTCCAACTGCAATAATCGCAGGGCTGTCAAGCCTCGGTGGCTGCAGCTGGGTCCTGTTCAACACGAAGGGCAGTGTCGGCCTTCAGGAGCGCGACCTCATCATCCTGTGCATTGGGTTGATGCTGATCGTGGTCTTGCCGGCCATCGTGCTGACCTTTGTCTTTGCGGGGCAGTACCGGTCGTCGAATCACAACGCCACGTATATGCCCGAGTGGGCGCATTCAACGCGGATCGAAGTTGTGGTGTGGGGTATCCCGATCCTGATCATCGTCACACTGGCAATCATCGTGTGGAAATCGACACACGAGCTGGATCCGTACCGGTCGCTCGACGTGCCCGGCCAGCCCATCAACGTCGAGGTCATCGCAACCGACTGGAAGTGGATCTTCATCTATCCAGAGCTGGGAATCGCCACGATCAATCAACTGGTATTTCCCGCACATCGCGAGGTGACGTTCAGCATCACCTCCAACTCAACAATGGGGACGTTCTTCATTCCCCAGCTCGGCGGCCAGATCTATGCGATGGCAGGCATGCGGACCCAGTTGCACCTCATGGCAAACGAGGAGGGGAAATTTCGTGGCATGTCGGGCAATTTCAATGGACCCGGTTTCTCCGACATGAAGTTCATTGCGACCGCCACCAGCGAGGCTGACTTCCAGCACTGGGTGAAGCAGGTCCAGACGTCGCCTAACAGGCTCGATTTCAACACCTTCCAGAAAGTGGCAAGGCCCAGCCAGGGTACTGCGATCGTGCAATTCTCGCAGGTTCAGCCGGGCCTTTTTAAGGCGGTGATCGACCAATACGTTGGCCCGGGAGAAGACGCCGCGGCGCATGCTGCTCTCGAGCTCAGCGCTTCGTCGAAAAGAGAGGAGTAACACATCCATGTTCGGCAAATTGACATGGGCGGACGTGCCGCTGCACGAGCCCATCATTGCGGTCACCCTGGCGGGCATCGTGCTCGGGGGCGTGGCGGTTCTGGGCGCGATCACCTACTTCAGAAAATGGACGGTGCTCTGGAACGACTGGATCACCTCGGTCGACCACAAGCGCATTGGCATCATGTACATCTTTGTGGCGATCGTGATGCTGATCCGTGGCTTCGCCGACGCCATCATGATGAGAACACAGCTTGCGCTCGCCGGTCCCGGGCACTTGGGCTACCTGCCGCCGCATCACTATGACCAGATCTTCACGGCGCACGGCGTGATCATGATCTTCTTCGCGGCGACGCCGTTCGTCGTGGGCCTGATGAACATCGTCGTGCCGCTTCAGATCGGGGCTCGCGACATGGCGTACCCATACCTGAACGCCTTCAGCTTCTGGCTGTTCGTCGTGGGTGTCGTGCTCGTCATGCTGTCGCTCGGCGTCGGCGAATTCGCGCAGACAGGCTGGGTCGCCTATCCACCATTGTCGGACATAAAGTTCAGTCCCGGCGTGGGGGTGGATTACTACATATGGTCGCTGCAGGCATCGGGTCTCGGAACGCTGTTGACGGGCGTTAACCTCTTCGTGACCATTCTCCGGATGCGCGCGCCGGGCATGACGCTGATGAAGATGCCGATCTTCACGTGGACGGTGTTCGTCACGAGCGTAATCATCATTGCCGCCTTCCCGATCCTGACCGTTGCGCTGGCTGCGCTGGCGCTTGATCGCTACCTGGGCTTCCATTTTTATACGAACGAGTTCGGCGGTAATCCGACGATGTACGTGAACCTCGTATGGGCGTGGGGGCACCCAGAGGTTTACATCCTCGTTCTCCCGTCATTCGGAATATTTTCCGAGGTTACCTCGACGTTCGCCCGAAAGAAGCTGTTCGGCTACAAGTCGATGGTGGGCGCGACGCTGGCAATCGGTATCCTGTCGTTCCTCGTCTGGCTGCACCACTTCTTCACGATGGGTTCGGGCGCGGACGTGAACAGCTTCTTCGGCATTATGACGATGATCATCGCGGTTCCGACTGGCGTGAAGATCTTCACGTGGTTGTTCACGATATACCGCGGGCGCGTCGAGTTCACGACGCCTATGCTCTGGACGCTGGCGTTCCTCGTAACGTTCACGATCGGCGGCATGACCGGCGTTTTGCTCGCCATTCCGGGGGCTGACTTCCTGCTTCACAACAGCCTGTTTCTCGTCGCCCACTTCCACAATACGGTCATCGCAGGCGGGTTGTTTGGCTATTTCGCCGGCTTGAACTACTGGTTCCCAAAGGTCTTCGGCTTCAAGCTTAACGAGCGTCTCGGCAAATATTCGTTCTGGTGCTGGGTGATTGGCTTCTATCTCGCGTTCATGCCGCTTTACATGCTCGGCTTCATGGGCATGACCCGGCGCCTGAATCACTACGACAACCCCGCCTGGACGCCGTATCTCCAGGTCGCGTGGGTGGGCGCGGTCTTCATCCTTGCGGGGATTGGTCTGCTGATCGCGCAGATTCTCGTTAGTATCCGCGAGCGCAAGCAGAATCTCGACGTCACAGGCGATCCGTGGGATGCGCGCACGCTGGAGTGGTCGACGTCGTCGCCGCCGCCGTTCTACAACTTCGCCGTGGTTCCGCGCGTGGATGCCGTCGACGCATTCTACGCAGTGAAGAAACGCGGACTTCCGCCGCGCCCGAAGAAGTACGAGCCGATTCATATGCCGCGCAGCACCGGCGTGCCGTTCGTCCTCGGTGTATTCATCCTGCTGCTGTGCTTCGCGCTGATCTGGCACATCTGGTGGCTGGTGGGGTCCAGCTTCGTTGCCACAATCGCGACGGTGATCGTCCGCTCTTATAACGACGATATCGACTATTACGTTCTGGCCGACGAAATCGCACGGATCGAAAAAGCACCCGTTGCTCTCATGAAACGAGATCTGAACCATGTCTACGCAAACACTGATTGAAACAACCGGGACTGAGGATGCGCACGCGCATGATGGCCACGACACAGGCTCGCGCAAGGTGCTGGGCATGTGGATCTACCTGATGTCCGACTGCATCCTGTTCGGTTCGCTGTTCGCGTCGTACGCCGTATTGAGCGGCGCGTTTGCAGGTGGCCCCGGCCCGAAGGACATCTTCGAGCTACCGTACGTGCTGGCCGAGACGTTCGTGTTGCTGCTCTCCAGCATCACCTGCGGCTACGCGATGCTTGCCGTGCACCGCCGCGATCAGGACACCGTGCTCCGATGGCTGACCCTGACCTTCATTCTGGGCGCCGTCTTCATCGGCATGGAAATACACGAGTTCCATCACCTAGTTTCGCGAGGCTTCGGACCGCAGCGCAGCGGGTTTCTGTCTGGCTTCTTCACGCTCGTCGGCACGCATGGACTGCATGTCGCGTCCGGCCTGCTCTGGATGGCGGTGCTCCTGCATCAGGTGGCGATCAAAGGACTGACACCCACCAATGTGACACGCCTCTCATGCCTGAGCCTTTTCTGGCACTTTCTGGATCTGGTCTGGATCTGCGTGTTCACGATTATCTATCTCATCGGAGCATTCTGACCATGGCAAGCGATGCGACTACCCGCGCCGGCCAAGCCCACGGCAGCGCGAATTCCTACAACACGGGCTTTATTCTCTCGATCGTCCTGACGGCCATCCCGTTCGCGCTGGTCATGCATCCGATGCTGCCTCGTGCGACGACGCTTCTCGTGGCGGTGATATTCGCGGTTCTGCAACTCGTGGCGCACCTCGTGTACTTCCTGCACATGAGCCGTTCCTCGGAGGGCGGCTGGAACCTGATCAGCTTCGTGTTCACGCTGGTGATCCTGTTCATTGTCGTGGCGCTCTCGGTCTGGATCATCTGGAGCATGCACTTCAACATGATGATCCACTGATCCACCGCGCACATCCGACGAAGAACACCCCGGACCATGTATCGACTTTACCTGCAACTGACGAAGCCCGGCATCGTAATCGGCAATCTTATCGCCGTCACGGGCGGTTTTCTGCTGGGTTCGCACGACAGCGTCGACTGGCTCCGGGGCGCTCTGGTGGCCGTCGGCGTCATGCTGGTCGTCGCGTCCGGGTGTGTGGTCAACAACGTGATCGACCGGGATATCGATGGCCTGATGGCCCGGACACGCAATCGCCCAATGGTGACCGGCAGCGTATCAGTGCCATTTGCCTTGCTGTATGGCGTCGTACTCGTCCTCGCGGGCATGAACGTGCTCTACGCGGGCACGCGGTGCGTCCTGCCCCTCGCGCTGATACTCGTCGGCTACGCCGTGTATGTCGGGCTGTATAGCCTTTACATGAAGCGCAATTCGATTTACGGAACGCTGGTCGGCAGCATTGCCGGTGCGATGCCGCCAGTGGCCGGATACTGTGCGGCGAGCACCAGGTTCGACGCCGCCGCCGTCACATTGCTAGTCATGTTCAGTCTCTGGCAGATGCCGCATTCGTATGCGATCGCCATCTTCCGGGCCCAGGATTATCGCGCGGCTTCGATTCCCGTTTTTCCGGTTGTCCGGGGCTTTGCGGCCGCGAAGCGCCACATGTTGGCCTACATTGTCGCCTTTACGGCGGCCACCCTGACACTCGGCTTCCTTGGCTATGCCGGCAAGATCTATATGCTCGCCGCGCTAGTGGCGGGGTTGTACTGGTTCGGGCTGTGCGTTGCGGGATGTACCGCGTCAAACGAAGGCAGATGGGCACGCAAGATCTTCTTTGCGTCGATCATCATCGTGAGCGTATTGAGCGCTGCTATGTCGGTGGACAGTTCCCGGCCCCAACCGCCGACCAATCTCGCGCTGCTTGCGAGAAATTAAAGCAGAAGTTTCAGGTCTTTCGCGATGTCCTCGGCACTTTCCTCATACTGCAGCGCAAAGCGCACCACGCCCGTGGTGTCGATTATGTAATCAAGTGCCGAGTGCTCCATCGTATATGAGTTGCCGGATGAGACTCTGCGGCGATACGCACCAAAGGATCGGGTGGCCTCAGCTGTTTGCTGAGCGTCTCCGTATAGTCCGATGAACGTCGGGTCGAACGCAGCAGTGTAGGCCTCCAGAATCGCCGGCGTGTCCCGCTCCGGATCGACCGTGATAAAGATCACCTTCAGCCTGTTACCCTGATCTCCAAGCAGCCGCTTGGTCTGTGCCGCGCGAGCCAGAGTCGCCGGACACACGTCTGGACACCGGGTGTATCCAAAGAGAAGCAACACCACATTGCCCCGGAAGTCCTCCAGCGTTCGCGGATTGCCGTTGGTATCGCGCAGATGGAACGTCCCCGGCAGCTTCATCGAGGACAGGTCGACAACGTGCAGCTTCGATGAGATTCTTTTGCCGCATGCCGCCAAAGCGAGCAGGAGCGCAGCACCGAGCAGACGGCGGCGACGTAGTGACGGAGCACTTTGGGACGGGCGGCGCTTCATGGTCTCGGACATGCTGAAACTCCATGATAAGGAGGCGGGGGCGAAGCTGGTCGCGTGCGGAGCACAGCGTGTCGTTAGCGCGACCAACGATACCCCTCTATGCGTGTTGGCCGCGGGCGGTATTCCACGGGCAATAGCAGCCGACGGCGACCATCGGAGCAGGCTCGACGTGTGCCCCCGCGACCAGCTTGTCGAGAATCGGCTCCACGAAACTGTTGTTCGAACTACAGACAAGACCGGCGCTGTAGGGTCCCGCGTAGGCGAGCTTTCCATCCGCAGCCCAAATGGCGATAGCGGGACTGGCCGGTATGCGCTCCATTCCTTCGATTCCCGGTAAAGGATTCAGTTTGCCTCGCAGGAAGACCGGTAATTGTCCGTGGGTACCGGGCTTGCGCACGCTGTAGAAGTCGATAACCGCGCCTCTGAACATTGTGATGAGATAGTTCAGGTGGGCGTCGGTATTCTCGTTACAGCTTGCGCAGTCGGGGTCCCAGAAATGCACGACACGAATGCGTCCGGTATTGCCTGCCAAGTCCGGCGGCAAACGCAGGTCGGAATCCCGGAAGAGAACAGCCTGATTCGAGTAGCTGGTTACTCCACTGACGCCGAAGTATCGCCACAGTGCAACGCCGGTCCCGACCAGAATGCATACAGCTGCATAGAGAAACAGCATGACCGGGCGGCGACGCAGCAGGGGAACGGTTGATTGAGGGGGTGTCCCGGTATTGGCTGGAAACATATGCGGCAGGCGAGATATCGGGGCTTGTGATCAGCGGCTGGACCGAGCATAGACGGTGTGACCAGCGAGTCGACTGCCGCTCGCAAAGCGCAACAGGCTAGTGCGGCGGTCGAACAAATATTTCCTAGAGGTCACGATCCCGAGGCTTGCGAACGAGGTCGATAGCCTCCCTCAAAGTCATGGCGGTTACACCATTCTTCTGCGTCTTGATGCGGGGCAGTGTTATGTAGGTGCGGCATATTTCACGGTAAAACTCGTCATGGGCCTGCTCACTTAACCAGTTGAGTCGTTCGCTGTCCGCATTGCTGGTATGGGCCTCGATCAGGTGCTTGCGAAGCAGCTCGATCTCGTTGGCGACTTGTCGAAGGGTATCGGCCACCTCACCCGTCATCAATTCCGCCTGTTTTCTGATCTGTTCAAGATCAACGCGCATGATCAGGTATTTTAAGTATCGCAACAATGTCGCCGGACAACGTCCTCTTCTCACGCGGACTGAGAAGACCAATCTGGTCTACTCACCCAGATCGCGGCTCGGCATGGCAGCCACAATCAACGGTGCACCGATGACCACGCCCTCGAACCCAACAAACATGTTCTGAAGGGGAAGAGACTCCGAGCCGGCTGCTTTGATGAAGTTCACAACAAGGCTTCCGTCTACGAATGAATTTAAAGTAAGCCCCGCGCGGTCGCAATTGCACTTTGGGTTACGTATGAGATGCCACTTCGTGCCACCGGTACGAAGGTTTAGCTAAACCATTGTGCAATGGACTGGTGCACCTGTTGCAACCTAGAGTTTCCGCCTTGTCACGCTGTCCACTGACGGCATCGGATGTGTGACTTTCGCGTTCATGCTGGTCCGGATTGGCCTCTTGCTCCCGGCGATGGCCGGCTACGCTCTGTAGCACCCGCGATTTCCGTGGCGAGGCGAACGGCAGGACCCACGCTTGAGGGACGCGAATCAGTTAAACGGCTTGATTCCTGGAGCAGCCAATGAGGACGAGAGAGTACCCCGCGAGGTAACGGCGGCCCGCAAACACATTCGCCTTCTCCGTAGTGGTGAAACCAAACGTAGTCGCGTAGGCCGCCATCGATAGCGAACAGGCAGCAAGCGACTAGCACATGAGTGGGTTGGAGCAGCACGATATCGGCATTGCTGGGCAGACCTCCCGGAAAGCGACGAGATCAGTTTGTCGGCGAGCTCACATGCATGTGCACGGCCGCGGGGTCGAGATTGCCTGGGTCGCTCGCGAGATGAAAATACAGCAACGCAGTAAGGATCGCGATGCACATTGCGATTCCCGGGTATTTCGCATCGGCGCTGTCGATCGCGCGAATCAGAACACCCCGCCGGCGCGCGGTCGTGTGAAGACCCGGAGTCATGCTCCCGGGAATCCGATTCTTGTCAACGGGCACGAGCGCAGTAACGCGCTGCCGCGCCAAAGCAGCCTTTGCCGCCTTCGGCCGCCCCACCGTCCACACGCCACGTACCCCATAAGTGCGCCGCTCTGCGAAAGATCGCGTTACATACCGCATCCCCACCTCCCTAGGTTCACGTAAATCGGTGCAACAGAACGCGTGGCTATTTCGCCATGCACTGGCGGATCAAATAGGGGCGCTTACCCTGGCGCATGCCGAAGCGCCGCTCAGATCATCGAGTTGACGAATTTTTCGCGCGACTCCTACGTCATGAACAGCATGATGATGTTCTTCGACGGCGCACCGAACTGTGGCAACCCGGCATGGCTGCCACAGACTGGACAAGATGCTCGAGGTAGATATCTACTCGACGAGGCCGAGCGCTTGTGCAATCCCGAGTCCATATGCAGGATCAGCCTTCGTATAATTCGCAATGTGCCGCTCCTTGATATGCCGGGAAACACCCTGCATCGCGCGGGCAGTATTTTCGAATAGTGCCTTAGCTGCTCGGTATTCAACCTCCGAAAAAGAATCCCGGGTTGCTCATAGTGGTCTTCGTCCACACGGTGATCCCAGTGATATGCAGCGCCGGTCAGCGCAAGCGGTGGCTCGCGAAGATCCGGCTGTTCGGCCCACTCGCCATGCGAGTTCGGTGCGTAGCTCGCGGCCGCACCTTAGTTGCCGTATTTGTGCGTCGAAAACACTCCGGAATCTGTTCATGCTTAGGTCCTTGAAAATTATCTGCGCGTTCACACCTGTCGCTGCCGTGTGCCGGGTCCCTCCGACGGGGACTATCCCCCGCGCCGAAGAATTTTCGGGGCGACCGGGTGTTTTCCTGGGAGCGTGAATAAGGTGGAAGTTTGATTTCCGGGACTTACAGTGCCGTTGCATACCGCGGTGCAGGGACATCGTTCGACAGATGCCGCGACATCGTGCGCCGAGCGGCTTCATAGGCCTCCCATTTTTCGCCGGCATGCAATGACGGGATGGTGACGAGTTCGCGGCGGTCGAAGCCCGTCAAAGCCGCGTCCACCATGTCAGAGGCAGACATGACGATTCCTTCTGGCAAGTGCTCGATCGGGAGCCCGCCGGTCTGCCAGAAGTCGGTGGCGGTCGCGCCCGGCAGCACGGCTTGCACCTGTACACCCTTGTCAGCGACTTCGTGGTGCAACGACTGGCTGAAGGCGAGAACAAAGGCCTTGCTGCCGCCGTAGACGCCGTTGAGCGTCTCCGGCGAGAGCGCGACGATCGACGAGATGTTGATCACGGCACCCGTGCCACGCGCAATGAAGCCCGGGACAGCCGCGTACGTGAGGCGGGTGAGGGCGGTGACGTTCAGATCGATCATCCGGGTCATCGCGTCGATATCGCTTTCCAGCAGCGGCGTATGCGTGCCTACACCCGCGTTGTTGACCAGCAGCGTGACGCTTGCGTCCTGTTTCAGTTTCGCTTCAACGCCGGCAAGCGCTGCGCGGTCGTTGAGGTCGGTGTCGACGATTTCGACGCTTTGGTGCGTGTCGTTCGCGATGCGATCGGCGAGGGCGATCAGCCGGTCGCGGTTTCGGGCGACCAGAATCAGGTCGTAGCCACGGCGTGCCAGCCGATCGGCGTAGACTGCACCGAGACCCGACGACGCCCCGGTAATGAGAGCTGTACCTTGGTGTGCCTGAGCCATGATTTCACTCCGTTTCGAAGGTGATTGATGAACGCGTGATTGAATTCTGGCTTTGTTTCGTCGGGACAGAAATGACGGAATTCGGGTGTGTTTAGGACATCGTCCGCTGGAAAACGAACATGCACCGATATGGCTCGCGTCACTTCAAGTTACTTTGCGAGTTGGCTTGCTGATCGCGTGACAGAAGGCGCTTTTTTCCTGCTCAAAGCCCGGGCGGTTGTCAGTGCGCGCCCGCCGCGGCGTCGCTCGAACTGTTGGCCTTGCCCGGCTTGGTGATCCAGATGAGCGGGATAATGACGATCATGATGACCGCTGCGGCATAAAACACGTCGTTCAGCCCTAACATCGCCGCCTGTGTCTGCACCGTATGATCGAACAAGGCATACGATGCGCCTTTTCCCAGACCAAGCAACGAGTGGTAGGCATCGATTTGCGCGTTGAACATCGGGTTGGTCGGACTTGACTGCTGCGTCAGGATTTCATGGTGCATGATCGTCCGGTTGTTCCACACCACACCCGCGATAGATGTGCCGACGCCACCGAAAAACATGCGCGCAAAGGTGGATAGGCCGGCGGCGGCGGGCACTCTTTCAGGTGGTTGCCCCGACAGGATGATCGTGGTCAGCGGGGCGAAGAACAGCGCCATCGGGATGCCTTGCAGCAGGGTCGGCAGGACGATGTGTCCTTCGCTGATATCCGTATAGAAGAACGAACGCATGTAATAGACGATCGCGAAGCTGACGAACGCGCACGTGCCGATGATGCGTGCATCGGAACGCGGCAGTATTTTGCCCATGATCGGTGCGCCGATCACCGCGAAAATGCCCAGTGGCGCCGTCGCGAGCCCCGCATCCAATGACCGGTAGCCCAGATACTCCTGCATCCACTGCGGAAGCAACACCAGCGTTCCGAAGAAGATGGCATATGCGATAGCAATCGAAACCGTGCCGCCGAGGAAATTACGCTGCTTGAAGAGCGTCAGGTCGACAATCGGGTTCTTGTCCGTCAGCTCCCAGACAATGAAAAGCGCCAGCCCCACTGCGGCAACGATAGTCAGAACAATGATCGTGTTCGAAGAGAACCAGTCCAGATCCTTACCCTTGTCCAGCATTATCTGGAGCGACGCCACCCAGACGATCAGCAGCAGCAGTCCGACGACATCGACGGGAAGCTTTCGGGTCGGCGTGTCGCGATGGCGATACAGCGTCCACACCATTGCGGCAGCAAATAGCCCGACCGGGATATTCACATAGAAGATCCATGACCAGCTATAGCTGTCCGTCATCCAACCACCGAGTGTCGGCCCCACGATCGGCCCGGCCACCATGATCATCGAGAACAGCGAGAGTGCCAGTGAGGATTTCGCCCTGGGCCAGGAACTGAGCAGCAGCGCCTGGGACATCGGAATCAGCGGTCCGGCCACGGCGCCCTGCAGCACGCGCGCAAAAAGCAGCATCGGCAGTGACGGCGCAACTCCGCATAGCCACGACGCCATGACGAACAATAGAATCGAACCGACGAACAGGCGAACCTGTCCCAGCCGCTGGGTCAACCAGCCGGTCAAGGGTATCGATACGGAGTTCGCGGCGGCAAACACGGTGATGACCCACGTGCCTTCGTCGACCGATACGCCCAGGTTTCCGGAGATGGTCGGAATGGCGACGTTGGCGATCGATGAGTCAAGCACGGTCATGAAGCCCGCAAGGCCCACGCTGAACGAGCCCAGGGCAAGTGTCGCCCCCGCAAGCGGGGGTGGATTCTGATGGTCGGTCGTCATGCTGAGCGTCCTGCAATTGAGTGTCTGAAGAGAAAGGCACGATATCTGTCACGTGCCCGTGCTCTATGAGAGAAAGCTCATTGGTTTTTGGCGATGATGCGTGCGATCGCCGAGTCCGCTTCGTCGCCGTACTTGGCGAATACGTCGGTCTTGTAGGTCGACGGAGGATCGGTGTCGAGCTGCGGACCGGCAGAGTCCTTGACGTCGACATCCACGTTCATCGACAGCCCCACCCGCAGCGGATGCTTTTCCAGCTCCTCAGGCGGAATCTCGATCCGCACGGGCAGCCGTTGCACCACCTTGATCCAGTTACCCGTGGCGTTCTGCGCCGGCAACAGCGCCAGGGCCGACCCGGTGCCCGGCGTAAAGCCCACCACCTTGCCGTGATAGACGACAGAGGTGCCGTAGACGTCGGCGGTCAGCTCGACAGGTTGTCCAACCCTGATATGACGAAGCTGCCACTCCTTGAAGTTGGCATCGATCCAAACCTGCTCGAGCGGGACCACGGACATCAGTGCCGCGCCAGGGGAAACGCGCTGGCCCACCTGAACTGTTCGTTGTGCGACATATCCTGTGACGGGTGCAGGCAACGTGGTGCGGGCATAAGCCAGGTAGGCGTCGCGAACTCGTGCGGCGCTCGCCAGTACGTCTGGATGGTTTGCGACTGACGTATTGGCCGTCAATGCGCGATTGGCACCGAGCTGTTGCCGGGCAGCGTCTAGCGCCGCCTGTGCCGACCTGACGGCATCGCGGGCGTGCGAGATCTCCTCGTCGGACACGGCCCCCGTCATGCCCGTGGAAAGTCGGCGCTTCAAGTCGTCCTGTGCCTTCGAAAGATCCGTCTGGCGTTCGGCGATATCTGCACGAAATTTGTCATCGTCGACATACAGGCCGTGGACTCTGCGAACGGTTTGGCCCAGATTGGCCTCGGCCTGTTGCAGGGCGATCCTGGCATCAGCGGGGTCAATCTGGACGATCGGCGCGCCCTTCTTGACGATTTGCGTATTGTCCGCATTGACCCCGATCACAGTGCCCGTGATCTGGGGCGTGATTTGCACGACGTTACCGTTCACGTAGGCGTCGTCGGTGTCTACGTGATAGCGCGCGTCAAGGAAATAATAGGCGCCATACGCAGCCCCCGCGATCGCCAGGGAAGCGACAAGCAGTACGAGCAGGAATTTGCGCTTACCGGCTTTTTTTGCCGGCTCGTTGGCCGACGGTGGCTGAGGGGTGTTCATCGATAGCTCCAGCAAAGTTGAACGTAGGCCGTCGGTCACCACGCCCGACGGCCAGGCGGTCGATTCAGTGAGTAGCGGCGTCAACGGATGGCGCGGGAATTGGTGTTTCGGTGTTTGCCGCGAGGCCCTCGCGCGCCGCATTGAAGCCCCCTCCGAGCGCCTTGATCAGACCTATTTGCTCGTCGCGGCGGCCCATCTCGAGGTTGACGACTGCCGTTTCGGCAGCGAGACGGTTGTCGTCCGCATTCAGCACCTGCAACTGCTGATTCAACCCCGCCTTGTAACGAACCAATGCCAACTGATACGCCTTGGTCTGCGCGTCGAGCGCCTGCCGCGCGTCCACCAGCTGACGGTCGTCCGACCGGATCTGCGTGACCTGCGTGGCCACGTCGGACAGAGCGTTGATCAGAGTCTGGTTGTAGGTCGCGACGTCGTAATCGAAATCTGCGTAGCGGCCCTTCAGTTGGGCGCGCAAGGCACCGGCATCGAAGATGGGCAGATGAATCGCGGGTCCCGCCTGAATCTGACGACTACCAGCCGTCAGGAACCGACCCCAGCCGAACGCGACGAGTCCCACAGCTGCGGAAAGATTGACGTCCGGATAGAACTCGGCCTTCGCTTCCTTCACATCGTGCATGGCTGCATCCACCTGCCAGTAGGCCGCCACGATGTCCGGCCGGCGTGAAATGAGGTCGGCCGGAAGATTGTCCGGCAAGGCGAACTCGGCAACGTCTGCTGGCGATGGCTGCGCGATCGTCAAACCACGGTCCGGCCCCTTGCCAAGCAACGCACCTAGTTGGTAGCGCACCGTCGTGATTTGCCCGTCGAGAGCGCTGACGCTCGAACGGCTCGTTGCGGTTTCGCCGTTTGCGGTCTGCTGTTCGACGTTGGTGTCGAGTCCCGCACCAACGCGTCCATGGGTGATTTGCACGATGCCCTCGCGATTCTTCACTTCCCGGACCTGGATATCGCGCAGCGCATAGAGCTGCGCAAGATGGTTGTAGGTGCTTGCCACCGACGCGGCGAGCGAAATGCGCACCTCCTCGGCTTCGGCGTTGGCGACCTTCTCCTGCGAGATGGCCTGACGAAGCCGCTCCCGATTCTTTCCCCACAGATCGAGGTCCCACGACGCACTGGCGAGCACGTTGTTCTCGCTCTGCCACGTGCCGCCGAACGGCGGTGGAACAATGCTGTTGGCGCTATAGCGCTCGCGCGTCCACGAATAGCTGCCGGTCACGTTCGGGTACAGTGCGGAATTGGCCGTGCCGACATAGGAATGCGCTTTCTCGATGCGGGCACGTGCCTGATCGATCGTTGGATTGCCGGCCAGTGCCTCGTCGATCAACGTGGACAGTTGCGGGTCGCCGAATTGGCCGGCCCAGTCCATTGCCGGCCACTGTCCGCCCTCGGCGGGCAAACTCTCCTTCGTCTCGTAGTTCGAAGGTGGTGCAATCTGCTTATCGCTTTTAATGCCGGCGTAGTTGACACATCCGGCCAGACCAAGCGCCGCCACCGCCGCCGCTATCGACGCGGCCCATGTGCTCGCTCGAAGCTGGAATTCGTAGTGATCCGTCATGGTTTCCATTTCCTTTCGCTCGTCCGCATAACCTGGGTTCGCAAGATTTGTTGTGCATATGCACTTCTTAGCCATCGGTGGTTCGCCCATCAATGCTTCGCGATACAAAACGTTTGTTGCTTTTTTTTACTCCTCGGACACGTTGCCAGTCATGCGGAACAGTTCGGTTCGCAGATGAGCAGCCTGTTGCTTCCCAAAGCTTCGCTCGAAGCGGGCCTGTGCAGTGGCCCAGTGAACGACCGCTTCGTCAAGCTTCGTCAAACCTCTCCTTGTAAGTACGACCCGAAGTCGCCGATACCCTTGCCCTTCGCAGGAAGCCACCACAAGTCCACGTTGGAGCAAAGGTTTGAGTGCGCGCACAAGCGTCGTTCTATCCATCACCATCGCCTTGGCGAGCCTGACCATCGTCAAGCCCGGACAGCGGCCCAGCGTCCTGAGAATGCTGAACTGCGTGGGCGTGATGCCGGCCTCGGACAGGTAACGCTCGTAAAGCTTCGAGATGTGTCGAGAAGCCTGACGGAGGGCGAAGCAGTCGTCGTCCTGAAGATCATCTAACCGCATGGACCGTTGCCTCGCGCAATTTCGCCACATCTGACGAGCACGTTCGAAAATTTCGGCATCGGATAGGCAGCCGGTAGCCCGTTGATCACGAGTGCTTGCGCCCCGTTCAAGATGACATTGATCATCGATGTTGGGTTAGGCTCCAGCACGGCCGGATTGCCCGCCAGTGGCGCGAGCAGCGGCGCAAACGCTCTGCCATTCGACCCGTGGCAATGCATGCATCGCCGCGCGAATCCGGTTGTACGTGCCGCAGCGGCAGATATTGCCGGCCATCGCCGCGTCGATGTCGGCGTCGCTCGGGTACGGGTTCGACGCGATGAAGCACGCACGAACGCACCGCGACGCCGTCGAGGTGCACGGTGCATGCGCCGCATTGCGCAATCCCGCAGCCGAACTTTGGTGCCGGTCAATCCGACAATATCGCGAAGGACCCAGAGCAGCGGCATGTCATCAGTTGCGTTGACGGTATGAGCTGTGTCGTTGATGTTCAGGCCAACCACAGAGCACTCCATGAAAGAAGCCGTTGAAATAGCACTATCGTGTACGGCGTATTAGTCGCCGCGACCTTGTTAAAGGAAATTCAGAGCGCCTTTTCGAAGGTGATTGATGAATTCGCAATTGCATTCTGGCTTCATTTCCGCGCGACAGAAATGACGGAATTCGGGATGGTTTAGGACATCGCGCGACGGCGGATTCAACCGGTCGATGCAACACAATGAACGTCGCATGAGCGGCGGGAGTGTTGCAAATGAAACAGAGGCGCCGGATCTATTACAGCGAAAGCCAGAAGGCGTTGATGTGGGAACGCTGGCGTAAAGGCGAGTCGCTGCAGCACATCGCCCAGCTGGTGGGGAATCGGCGTAGCGCAAGTCGCAACGAAGCGCGCAGTCAGCAAAGCCTTGCCATTCCATCGTCCGACATTTCCGAAATCGCATGGCAGGATAAAACGACCCTGCGGTGGCGACTGCGGCCTATAGCTCGCGGACCAAGGCGAGCAGTGCGGGTGCTATGGTGACGCGAAGCTCTTCCTCTGTTTGTCTTAACGAAGCATTCGTCTGAGAGATGCGAAAAACTGGCTGTTGACAACATTACTTCGCTTTTGGTGACACCTTTGCTTCGCTCTACACCTGCACGGTATCAGCCGACGCGGCGACATATACCTACGGACGTTGCTCATTCATGGCGCACGGGCTGTTCTGCGCGATGCACCGAAAAAGACGGATCCTCAGAGCATCTGGCTTCAAGAGTTGATGGCTCGACGCGGGTATAACTGCGCAGCGGTCGCACTGGCCAACAGGAATGCGCGGATTATCCAGGCACTGCTCAGCAGCGATGCGACTTATATGACGAGAGGCGCGGCAACATAACCTCCGAAAACTGCTTGTAAGGAGACGCTACCCCCAACACAGGTTTGCGAAGCTTCTCAAAGCGATGACGAAATAGGTTGAACCAGCATCCTGAAGCCTGTTTTTTGTGCCGCTGCCACTTGTGGCGAGCCGCGATTTTGCTAAGGACCGGGTGCGCGGATCTCATCGAGGCTGCGGGCGTGCTTCGGCAACCGTCCATCTGGTAAGCCGGATACATGCATGCAGACCGTTTCGACATCACGAACAGGAAGCTTGCAAAAGGCGTCGGGTCCATACAGGCACGAAAAGGACGGATACCCCTTCAAGCGGTACGCGGCGGATCAGACCTACGGCCTGACTCGGTACACGAAAGAAGTGCATCGCCTTTATAAGGTTCTCGACGGGCAACTAGAAAAGAATCAATTCGTCGCCGGGGACGAATACAGCTTCGCAGACATCGCAATCTACCCGTGGATCGCGCGGTTCGAATTGCACGATCTTGAATGGTCCGTCCGTGCCGAACGTCAAGCGGTGGTACGAAATGCTGGGGCGCGGGGCGCCGTCAAGCGCGCTATGTAGATTCTGTGATGACACTGGACACGCCGATCACCGTACCAGGGCGCAATACGTCTTCGAACGTGCAGAAAGTGATGTGGCTGCTGGCGGAAATCAATCGCGGATGCGAGCGAATCGATGTCGGTGGGAAATATGGTGGAAAGAAGGAGGGGAGCTACCTTGGCAAGAACCCGAACGGCGTCGTCCCGACGGTCATCCACGGGGATATCGTCATCTGGGAATCAAATACGATCCTCAGATATTTGGCGAACGTCTTCCGGCTATCGGAGCTATATCCGAACGATCCCGCCGAGCGCGCCAATGTAGAGCGCTGGATGGATTGGCAGCTGTCCTCGTTTGGCCCGGCAAATGTCCTGTTGTATCAGAGTATTGTTCGTACTCCGATTGCGGAACGGAACGAAGATGTCATCGAACAGCACCGCGCTCGTAACGCGACGCACCTCGCAATACTCGAGCAAACGCTTTCTAATCATCGATTCATTGCGGGCGACAAATTCACGCTCGCGGATGTTTCGATGGGAGCGCTGGTGCATCGCTGGTTTAAGCTTCCTGTGATGCGGCCGGATCATCCTCATCTAAGGGGCTGTTATGACTCGATGTGTGAAAGAAGGCCTTTTGTCGAGCATGTCGTAAAGATTGAGTTTCCGTGATCTCTTTCGATTTCTGGTACCACTACCGCTTCGGCTGACACCAGTTGGACCGCACATGCGGGCCCCAATCACTTTCGTCGCGTAGGTGTTGCATCGACCGGCTGAATCCGCAGCCGAGTACCGCCGGGTATCCGTGTGATCGTTCCCCGCGGCACGCGGGGATCCGATGACGCTGTGCGACTGGCTACGCCTGAGTTCCTCCAGCGCTGAGAGGCATTGCACATGGATAACAACTTTAGGCGTTCGTCAGTGCGCGACGCAATTGCACGATGATGTAGTCACACCTTCGTATTGGGGGAAAGGACTTTTGTGGGACGCACCCTAACCCAAAAGTGCAATTGCGATTGCGCCGGTCGCACCGTAAATTGGCCCGTAGGCATCGGCTGGAATCAGGCGGTCCACGGCCCCTTGCAGGAACGCCCATTCGCGGGCGTCGAAGAAGCGGGGCTTGTACTCGACCTCAGCTAGAGGAGCCGCGTCCGATGCGGGCTGGCCACCTTGCTGCGCGATTTCCGACGAGGGCTGCTTGCCGCCTTCGCAGCCGGCCAGCCCGTCTGCGGGAAGCAGCGCCGCCGCCGTGCGCAGAAAGCCCCGGCGTGACGTGAGAGGGAACTCGGACATACTCGATCTCTGTATCAATACGGCGCGGCCGGATTCGACTGTGGCTCAGCGCTCGTCAACGCGCGACGAACTTGAAGTCGACCGGCGAGCCGATATCGATGCGCTTCGGATTCGGCTCGAGCAGGCCCGTTTGCCGGTCGCGGCGGAACACGTAGGCGGTGTCGCTGTTCTGATTGCCGACGATCAGCCACTGGCCAGTCGGATCGATCGCGAACTCGCGCGGCGACCCGCCGAGGCTCGACTGCCGCCCCACACGCCTGAGCTTGCCGGAGTCCGCATCGACGGCAAAGATCGAGATGTCGCTGGCGTCGCCGCGATTCGACACATAGAGGAACTTGCCGTCCGGCGAAAGATGCAGCGCCGCCGCGCCCTGCGTGCCCTCGAAGCCCGGCTCGGCAAGCTTCTCGACCTGCTCGAGCTTCAGGCGCCCGTCCTGATAGCGGAACACGCTCACGATTGCGGCCAGCTCGCTCGTGAGATACGCGTGGCGCCCGTCGTTGCCGAAGATCAGATGGCGCGGTCCGCTACCTGTCTTGACATCCGTATAGCGCCACTGGGCAGGGCTCACGGGGCTCCGGCTGCCGTCCGGTGTGTAGCGATAGGTCCAGAGCTTGTCGGTGCCGAGGTCCTGGGCGAAGAGGTAGTGCCCATCCGGCGAGAACACCGTCGAGTGCACGTGAGCGTTGTCCTGGTGTCCCTTCGCGGGGCCGCCGCCCTCGTGATGCACGGTGAGCACCGCGTCGCTGAGCTTGCCGTCCTGCTGCACGGGCAGCACCGCAAAGCTGCCGCCCGGGTCGGCCGCGACTGAGTAGTTGGCGACGAACAGATAACGCCCATCGGGCGATAGGCGCACGTAGCACGGATCGTTGCCCTGCGCCGACACCTTGTTGAGGAACGTGAGCTGGCCGCTCGCGGCGTCGAAGGCGAATGCGCTCACGTCGCCGCGCAGACTCGCGGGGCCGTTATCGCCAGGAAGCTCGTTCACCGCATAGACATAGCGATGGTCGCGGCTCACCTCCAGGAACGACGGATTCACCGTCCTCGCGACGCTCACCTGCTGTGCGTCGCCAGTCTTCGTGTCGAAGCGGAAGACGTAGAGCCCCTCGCTCTTGCCGCTCGTATAGGTGCCGACGATGAGATCGTAGACGCCGTCCGCCGGCGCGGCGGTGGAAGTGGCTTGAGGAAACGCATGCGTCGCGGCGACGCAAGCCATGATGACGAAGCCTTTGATGAGCCGGGTGAAGAGCCGCGCCGACCCGCGTTGCACGCAATACTCGTTCCGATCGTTCATGCGTTTCCTCTGTTACGAAGTTGCCTGACGTTGTGCGACTCGCTTCGTTCGATCTACGCCAGCGTTAGGACGCGTTGCTCATTGGTAGCAACTTTAGGCAGTAAGCGGTGCGCGAGTCAATTGCACAATGGTGTTAGCGGCACTTCCGCATCGACGCTAAGGAATGCCATGTGATCTAACACCAAAGGTCACTTGCGGCTGCCCTCGGCACACCATAGATTGATTCGTAAAGGGACGCCATTAACAGGATGCAGGGAAAGCCGTCTGCTTGATGAACCCCAAGGACTTCATGATGGTTATCAACTCAAAGGACGATCAAGTGACACAACATGAATCCCCAAGCAATGGTTTCGGCGAGACGCCCGCGTCACGCGAGCGCCGCCATTGGCTGCAAGGTGCACTCGCCCTCGCGGCCGTCGGCCTGACTGGTTCCGCCACGCTCAAGGCGCTTGCGCAGAGCACCGCGGGTAGGAGCGACGTCGGCCAGTCATTCGACGCATTCATGACGCTCTCGAAATCGCTCACCGGCAAAAGCTCGCTCGATCGCGCCGTCGGCGAGCGCCTCGTGACAGCCCTGCAAAAGAAGACGTCCGATCTGTCGCAGCGCGTGCCGCAGCTCGCCGGCGCGCTCGCATCGAGCTCGATCAAGCCGGACGACGAAGGACTCGCGTTGAAGATTCTCGCGGGCTGGTACATGGGCATCGTGGACGATGCCGTGATCACGTATGAGCAGGCTCTGATGTTCAGCGTGGTCTCCGACACGCTGATCGTCCCCAGCTATTGTCCCAACCAGCCTGGCTTCTGGGCATCGAAACCTATCGAGAGGCAATCCTGACCATGGCCGATACTCAACAAGCCGATATCGTCGTAGTGGGGTCTGGCGTCGCTGGCGCGCTCGTCGCACATCAGCTTGCCCTCGCGGGCAAGTCGGTGATCATGCTCGAAGCGGGCCCCCGCATGCCGCGCTGGGAGATCGTCGAGCGCTTTCGCAATCAGGTCGACAAGATGGACTTCATGGCGCCGTATCCGTCGAGCGCGTGGGCGCCGCATCCTGAGTACGGCCCGCCTAACAACTATCTCATCCTGAAGGGCGAGCACAAGTTCAACTCGCAGTACATCCGTGCCGTGGGCGGCACCACGTGGCACTGGGCGGCCTCCGCGTGGCGCTTTATCCCGAACGACTTCAAGATGAAGACCGTGTATGGCGTGGCGCGTGACTGGCCGCTGCAATACGAAGACCTGGAGCCGTGGTATTACCGCGCCGAACAGGAACTGGGCGTGTGGGGGCCCAACGACGAAGACCTCCTTTCGCCGCGTAAACAGCCTTATTTCATGACGCCGCCGCCGCTCTCGTACAACGAGGCGACCGTCAAGTCGAAGCTCAACAGCTATAACCCGGCCTTTCACGTGGTAACCGAACCGGTGGCGCGTAACAGCCGGCCGTACGACGGCCGTCCCACGTGCTGCGGCAACAACAACTGCATGCCGATCTGCCCGATCGGCGCCATGTACAACGGCATCGTGCACGTCGAGAAGGCCGAGCAGGCGGGTGCCAGGCTCGTCGAAAACGCGGTGGTGTACAAGCTCGAGGTGGGGCCGGACAAGCGCATTACCGCGGCGCTCTACAAGGACTCGCAGGGCGCCTCCCATCGCGTGGAGGGCAAGTACTTCGTCCTCGGCGCGAACGGCATCGAGACGCCGAAGATCATGCTGATGTCGACGAGCCACGATTTTCCGAACGGCGTCGGCAACAGCTCAGACATGGTCGGCCGCAACCTGATGGACCACCCGGGCACCGGCGTGTCGTTCTACGCGGACGAGAAGCTGTGGCCGGGCCGAGGGCCGCAGGAAATGACATCGCTGATCGGCTTTCGCGACGGCCCGTTCCGTGCGCAGCAGGCGGCCAAGAAGATCCACCTTTCGAATATGTCGCGCGTCGATCAGGAGACGCAGAAAATCTTCGCGCAGGGCAAGCTGCTCAAGCCGGCTGCGCTGGATGCGCAGATCCGTGACCGCTCGGCCCGCTACGTGCAGTACGACTGCTTTCACGAAATCCTGCCGCAACCCGCAAACCGCATCGTGCCGAGCCGCACGCAAACCGATGCCATTGGCATTCCGCGTCCGGAAATCACCTACCGGATCGACGACTACGTGGTGCGCGGCGCGGCGCACACGCGCGAAGTCTATGCGACCGTTGCGACGGTGCTGGGCGGCACGGATGTCGAGTTCCATGACGAGTTCGCACCGAACAACCACATCACCGGCGCGACAATCATGGGCAGCGATCCGCGCGATTCCGTCGTCGACAAGGACTGCCGGACTTTCGACCATCCGAACCTGTTCGTGTCGAGCAGCGCGACGATGCCCACCGTCGCGACGGTCAACGTGACGCTGACCATTGCAGCGCTCGCGCTGCGGATAGCGGACCAGCTCAAAAAGGAAGTCTGACGTGCTCAAAAAGACCCTCTTCCTGACCCTCGCCGGGGCCTTTGCGCTCACCGGTGCTGCCCGCGCCACCAACGTGGCCAAGGTCCCGCAAGCAGACGAGGCCACGCTCGTGAAACGCGGCGAATACCTCGCCGTGGCCGGTGACTGCATGGCGTGCCATACCGCTTCCAAAGGCAAGCCGTTTGCGGGCGGTTTGCCGATGAAGATCCCGATGCTCGGCACGATCTATTCGACCAACATCACGCCGGACAAGGACACTGGTATCGGCACGTGGTCATTCGAGGATTTCGACCGCGCCGTGCGCAAGGGCGTCTCGAAGGACGGCCACAACCTGTACCCGGCGATGCCCTACGTCTCGTTCGCGAAGGTCAGCGACGACGACATGAAGGCACTCTATGCGTACTTCCAGCACGGCGTCGCGCCTGTGAATCAGCTGCAGCGCGCAGGCGATATTCCCTGGCCGCTCAGCATGCGCTGGCCGCTGGCGCTATGGAACCGGGTGTTCCTCGAGACAGGCCCGTACCAGCCCAGGCCCGGGCGCGGTGTGGAGTGGAATCGCGGCGCATACCTCGTTCAGGGGCTCGCGCATTGCAGTACCTGCCATACGCCGCGCGGCTTTGCGATGCAGGAGACGGCGCTCGACGATAGCCGCAGCGGTTTCCTCTCGGGCTCCGTGCTTGCCGGCTGGCAGGGCTACAACATCACGCCGGACGCGAATAGCGGCATTGGCCGCTGGAGCGATGCGCAGCTCAAGCAGTACCTGCGCACGGGCAGCGTGCCAGGCGTCGCGCAAGCGGCGGGTCCGATGGCCGAGGCTGTCGAGCATAGCTTCTCGCATATGACCGACGCCGATCTGACGGCCATTACTACGTACGTCCGCACGGTGCCCGCAGTCAGCGACGGCAGCACGCGCCCGCGCAACGGATGGGGCCGGCCGGCCACGGAAGTGGCGACGCTGCGCGGCGTCGCGTCCGACGATACGCTGGACCCGGCACGGCTCTATCTGGGCAATTGCGCAACCTGCCATCAGGCCCATGGCGAGGGTTCTCCCGACAGCTATTACCCGTCGCTGATGCGCAATTCGACGGTGGGTGCGGCCAACCCGACCAACCTCGTACAGGTGATCCTGCACGGTGTGCAACGCGACGCGGCGGGCAACGACGTGGGCATGCCGGCTTTCTCGCACGAACTGACCGATGCGCAGATTGCGGCGCTCACCGACTATGTGACGGCGCACTTCGGTGATCCGTCGGCGAAGGTCACGGATAAGGACGTGGCGAAGCTGCGCTGAGTCGACACGTTTCAGCGGAACGAACGTCATTTGATCGTTTCGATCGCGTGATATGGAGAACAAAACATGAGCACAGCAATCGTGCGCATGATACCGCTCGCCTTGATGGCGGCAGGTTCGCTGGCCTTTGCATCCCGGCAGCTTACCCCACAGGAGTGCAATAGCTATCCGTTCAAGCCCGCCAAGGGCGCGCTTACGAGGGCGGACGTGGTTCGCGAACTGGCGGAGCTGGAATTGGTTGGCTATCAGCCCCCGACCGACAATTCTTCGACCGACATCCGCGCCTATAGAGAGAGGCTCATAGCCAAGCATGCAACAGACTGTCTGCCTGAGCACTCCACCGCCAGCAACCAGGAGACGAACCGCTAGTTTTGTATTCGCCCACAAGCGTGAAAGTTTCGACAGCACCACCCGCAATGCGCAGCAACACATGACGGCGCGCTTGCGCGACCGTTTTCGTCGGAAAGTTGATGGGACCTGCGTAACGTTCTGGTAGCCTTTGCACATAGCCTGCATGAGCTCGTCTGTGCAGCCGGCTATTCAGAAGCCACCGGCCCATGCGCGTAGCGCGAGGACTGCCGTGGTCGTAGAGCGAAGTAAAGTTGTCAGTGCGCCGGGAGACCGGCAAGGAGTAAAGAGTGCAAGTCTCTTACAACGAAGGTCTAGCAAACCACGTTGTCCCCGAGTCATGCGCAGTATGTCGCGAGACATGCGGCGAAGCGTTGACAGGGGTACGTGCGGGCCAGCCATTGAGCCGCGATAGTTTACTTATTCTGAGTGCCGACGCTGTTGACAAGGCGGAAGGCAACACGACGGAGCGCGATATTGCGAGCACTCCGTTCGGCTCGGCGTGGTCGAAGACCCTGGCACGCACGCACGCTCCTTGTTTGGGAACCGGGAGATCTCCAGTCTGGCCTGTCGCAGCAAGGGCAGGTCCGCATCGGGAAGGCGAGGAGCCGTAGCCGATGATGAACGGACGGGAGAAGTCAGACTCCGCAATAGTAGCGAAGAAGCCCGCGAACAACGCCGGGGAACCGGCCGCGGAGTGGGTGGAGCGAAGGGCGGGGACCAAGGGGAACACGGGTCAGTCCAACACGTGCCGGGCGCAGAACCGGGCAAGCGTGCCACAGGGGCTGGAACGTGTACGGCAAGCTGCATGGCAGCGGAAGAAGGAGCGGTTCACCGCTCTGCTGCACCACGTCACCATCGACCGGCTTCGAGAGTCGTTCCATGCGCTAAAGCGCAATGCGGCTCCTGGGGTGGACGGTATGACATGGCGGTACTTCGAAGCAAATCTGGAGGGCAACCTTCAGCGTCCGCACGCGCAAGTACAAAGTGGAGCGTACCGGGCACTGCCCGTTCGGCGGCAGTACATACCCAAGCCGGATGGGAAACAGCGCCCGTTGGGAATTGCTGCGTTGGAAGACAAGATCGTCCAACGTGCGGTGGTCGAGGTGCTAAACGCGATCTACGAGACAGATTTTCTCGGCTTCTCGTACGGGTTCCGGCCCGGGCGCAGTCAGCATGATGCGATGGATGCGTTGTCGGTGGCCATCGACCGCACCCCAGTGAACTGGATTCTGGACGCAGATATTCGGAGCTTCTTTGACGGATTAAGCCAGGAATGGTTGGTCCGATTTCTGGAGCACCGGATCGGCGACCAGCGCATCATCCGCCTTGTGCGTAAGTGGCTCAAGGCGGGTGTTCTGGAAGATGGAGAACTTAGCGTCAGTGAGACTGGCACACCACAGGGATCAGTGGCCTCACCGCTGTTCGCAAACGTGTACTTGCACTACGTCTTTGATCTCTGGGCCCATCGATGGCGACGGCGGGAAGCCAAAGGCAACGTAATCATCACGCGGTACGCCGATGATATCGTGGTCGGCTTCGAGCACGAAGCTGACGCGCGGCGCTTCTGGGAAGCGATGCAGGCGAGGTTGGAAGAGTTCGCGCTTGCGCTACATCCGGACAAGACGAGGCTGCTGGAGTTTGGCCGCAATGCAGCGGGCAGACGAAAGCGCTACGGCCTTGGCCGGCCGGAGACCTTCACCTTTCTGGGGTTCATCTTTATCTGCGGGCGGTCACGTCGTGGTGCCTTCCAGCTACAGCGGAAGACTCGGGGCGATCGCATGCGGGCGAAGCTCAGGCAGATCAAGGAGGAACTCCGCAGGCGCATGCATGACCCGATTCCAATGCAGGGGCAATGGCTCAGGCAGGTGGTACGCGGGTACTTCGCGTATCACGCGGTGCCTACCAACTCGCGGGCACTGGCCGCATTTCGATCCCACGTCACCGATCTCTGGCGGCGCACGCTCCGGCGACGCAGCCAGAAGGACGCCTTGACGTGGGAGCGAATGGCGCGGATCGCCAATGCCTGGCTCCCGCGACCTCGCATTCTTCATCCGTGGCCAAGCGAGCGGTTTGCCGTCAAACACCCGAGGTAGGAGCCCGGTGCCCGAATTGGGCACGCCGGGATCTGTGCGGGGGGTGCTCAGTAATGAGCATCCCTACCGCGATCTTCGCATCAGTGCGCATTAAAATCGTCAATTCCAGTTCGTCCTAGACCATGAAACCTCAGGCAGGTGGCAAACTGGTCGAGCATCGGATGCTGGCTCATATCGGAGTGGGCGGCCCACCTGGATTCAGCGAGTCGGTTGTCAACGCTCATCAAACACGCTGGCAAACTGCCGCAGGAACTCTATAAATCACTGACCTGGGATCGGGGAACAGAGACGGCCGACCATAAACGATTCACCATCGCCACCGACATTGCCGTGTATTTCTGCGATCCGAAACACCCCTGGCAACGCGGCTCGAACGAAAATACCAACGGCCTGTTGAGACAGTACTTCCCGAAAGGCATCGACCTGTCGGTCTACTCACAGGCCAAGCTTAACGCCGTGGCACGAAGGCTGAACGAGCGCCCGAGGAAGACGCTGGACTATGAAACACCGGCTGAACGATTCCATCGAACTATTGCATCGACCGGTTGAATCCGCCACACAGACCGGACATTCACCGGCTCGGCTTTTCTGATTCGCCTCGACGCTGGCAATACCAGAGCGCTTGTTGATGTCGCGGTTCCGCGCAATCGTGATCAAGCTGCAGATTCGGCAATCCGCCCGTAGTAGTAGCCGTACCATGAAGTGTTTGCGCCAGGGTTTGGTATGTATACCTTGGTTATATTTTCAGACGCCCGGCGCGGCGCTTATGATCATGACTTATGCCACGACGTGATGGAGAACGGACATGTGCCGAATTGGCTTTCTGATTAGCGACGGTTTCCTGTCCATGGATCTCGCGACGCAGTCGGTGTTCGAGTGCGCGAACGTCGTGGTCGGAGAGTCCTTCTACGCGCTCGAAACGTTTTCCGAGGACGGCGGGGAAATGCGCTCGTCACTAGGCCTGACAGTGAGCACACGATCATTGCACGGGCACGTTGACGTGGACACGTGGATCGTCGGCGGGGTCATTGATCCGCTCAGTTCGCCGCCTCCTGACACTATAGTTGCGTTCCTGCGCAAAGCGAGTATCAGCGCGAGGCGCATAGGCGCGATCTGCACCGGCGGATTCGTGCTCGCGGAAGCAGGCTTGCTGGCGCAGCGGCGCGCCACGACGCATTGGGCGTACGGGCGCGCAATGCAGGAACGTTTTCCGGATATTCACGTCGAGGAAGACCAGATCTACATTGTCGATGGTCCGATCTGGACGTCCGCGGGCATGACGGCTGGCCTTGACCTGGCACTCGCGATGGTGGAAAAGGATCTGGGTGTGGAAACCGCCCGTGCAGTGGCGCACAGGCTTGTCATGCCTCAGCGGCGGGCGGGCGGCCAGTCGCAGCATTCAGAAATGCTGAACCTCGCACCGAAATCCGATCGGATCCAGAATGCCCTGAACTATGCGCGCCAGAATCTGAGGCGTTCGCTGACGGTAGATGAGTTGGCCGAAATTGCTCACCTGAGTCCGCGCCAGTTCAGCCGTGTGTTTACGCTCGAAACGGGAGCGTCTCCGGCCAAGGCTATTGAAAGACTTCGACTGGAGGTAGCGCGGCTGATGATCGAACAGAGCCGGCATCCGCTTGATGTTATCGCCAGAGAGGCCGGGTTTCGCGACTGCGAGCATATGCGCGACGCTTTCATGCGCGAGGTTGGCCGTCCGCCCCAGGCAGTCCGGCGCCACAAGCGCATGGGTGTCCGAGGGATTCTGCGGACTGACCCGGTCGATGCAACACCATAGAAGCTGGCGTGCGCAGCGTTTGCGGCTGACGGTCGGCTACAGGTAGAAAAATTCGCCAATAACAATTTCTTTTCAGCCACCAGCCCTCACGGTTGCCCGAAGGCTTCCGCAAATTCATCCGAATAAATCTCCGCGAGCGCAACGCGCAGCGCTGCCGCTCGTTCCTCGCCATATACCTCCTCAAAACGACGCTGAGCTTTCCGCCAAAGGCGATTGGCTTCAGCAAGCTTGGCGCGCCCGGCCGCTGTCAAATCGACGCGCCGGCTTCTGCGATCGTCCTCGTCGGGCCGCAGCGCGAGATATCCATCGCGTTCGAGCGGCTTGACGTTCCGTGCAAGCGCCGATCGGTCAAGCACCATCGCGTAGGCGAGTTCGGTCATGGTTGGACTGCCTGCACGTTCGACTTGAAGAAGGATGGACCGCTGGGCTGCGCTCAGTCCGCATGGCGCCAGAACAGCATCGTAGAGCTGCGACAGTCGCCGGCTGGCCTTGCGCAGTGCGGAGCCGTTGCAGACGAGAGGGGCCTTGGGGTTGGTCGGTGACATTGGTCGTTACTCGAGGAAAGCAAATGGGTACGATCCAACCTCAAGGCCTGGCAGCGCCCGGATTCAATCCGCTCCTTCGAGCGATGCTAGAGACGCCGATAGTGCCATTGCTTGCGCGCATGGGCTGGTCGAACATGCTGATGATGCTCGCTCAGGCATCGACCGGGCTCATCGAAACATGGTTTCTCGCAAAACTCGGCACGTCGATACTCGCGGGTGTCGCGGTGGTCGTGCCGGTATTGATGCTGATGCAGAACATGTCGAAGGGCGCGATGGGCGGCGGCATCTCGTCGGCGGTTGCGCGCTCGCTGGGTTCCGGCGACGCGGAACTGATCGTTCAGCTCGCGCGCCATGCGCTCGCTCTGAACGCGTTGATCTGCATTGCGTTCTCGGTGGTCTTGCTGGCAATCTCGAAGCCTCTATTCCAGATGCTCGGCGCGCACGGCGCCGCACTCGATGCAGCCAGCACTTACGGCCATGTCCTGTTTTTTGGTCTGCCGCTCCTGTGGGCAATGAATGCACTTGCGAGCGTGATTCGCGGTACCGGCAACATGATCGTGCCCGGTGCGGTGATCTGCGGCGGTGCGGCGCTCTTGATCCCACTGTCGCCGTGCCTGATCTTCGGCTTCGGGCCCGTGCCACGAATTGATGTCGCAGGTGGTGCGTGGGCGCTTATTGGGTACTACGCGGCAGGTACGATGATTCTCGGCTGGTATTGCGTAAGCGGGCGTGATCCGGCTCGTTTGGTACGTGGCCCTCTACGTTGGGCGACGATGCGGGGGATACTCGTTGTCGGCGGGCTCGCCTGCCTGAATCCGATACTGACGAACGCCCTGATGGCGTTGACTGGCGCGGCGGTCGGCGCGCATGCCGGCACGGCCGCGCTCGCGGGTTACGCCACAGCCGCGCGGCTCGAATACCTGATCATGCCGATTGCTTTCGGTCTGGGCGCGCCAATGGTCGCGCTCGTGGGAGCCAATATCGGCGCCGGGCAGTACGAACGAGCGCGCAACATTGCGCTGACCGGCGGGGCGATGGCATTTGCCCTTTCCGAACTGGTCGGAGTCGCGGCTTCACTCTGGCCGCACGCGTGGCTGGAACGCTTCGGTACGAATGAGCAGTTATTGCAGACAGGATCGGTCTGCTTGCACATCATCGGGCCGTTCTACGGCTTTTCGGGGCTCGGGTTCTCGCTGTATTTCGCGGCGCAGGGTGCAGGCCGCCTGCAATGGCCGCTCGGGGCGGGAGCACTGCGGCTGGCCCTGTATGCGGGTCTCGGAACACTGTTGTTGCGCCTGACCGGATCGCTCCCGCTGTTTTTCGCGGTGGGCGCGGGGGCGATGGCGGCGTATGGCGCGATCAATCTCTGGTCGGTTGCGTCAGGGCGTTGGTTCGTTGCGAAGCCGGTTCATAGCGGCGCCCAGCAACCGCTTTCGATCGTGAAAATGACAGATGACTGTTCGTGTAACGCTGCCGGTAAGTGACGCCGCTTGGAGAAGGTGGTGTAAAAACATGCGACGTTTATGCTTGGCGCGAAAGATGGCTCGCCTGAATGCTCTATGTCGGCGTTGCGGAAGTTGGCGGAAGGGTACAGTGGCGCCCGAAAATCGGGAGATTTTGAGCTTTGACACACCCTCAGCCGCACGCTGACGTCTCGATGGCGCAGGTGCTCTTGGTGCATTTGCAGTGACGCGTTGAATTGACCTCTTGGCGCGCGATGCGTCCAAAGTCATCGGTTGCCCGTAGCCGAACCAGGTGCGAGGCAGCCCAAGCATCCCGGATTTCGGCGAGCATTACGCCGGCATAGCGTGCTTCAATCGCTACCGACGGCCTGGTCGACGTTCGGCGAGCCAGCGCCCAAACGCTGCGCTTCGAGCAGTTCCCGGAAGATGTGCGCACGCCAAAGGTTCGCGAAAGATTCCATCGGACGATAGTCCCTTCCTCACCAAAGCTCCACCTCGACATCACCGTCTTCTCACGACTTTCAGGCACATCCACCCTGATAATGCTCCCGTGGTAACCATCTTTCTGAAGGAGAATTGAAATGAACGCGTCCCACCCGTGACCGAGTGAGCGAAGAATGAGGGTGGATCCTCACGGGCCAACGGCATCGATGTGCCCAGGTAGAAAATGCACGCATTTTCTGGCAACCGGAGGATCCACGATGAATAGTATGGCCGTAGGTGTCGACATCGCCAAGCGGGTATTCCAGGTGCATTACGTTGACCGGGAAACTGGCGAGATCGTGAACAAGGCAATCAGGCGCGGGAAGTTTTTGGAGCACTTCGCGAACCGTGCGGCCTGCCTGATCGGGATGGAAGCATGTGGTGGAGCCCACCACTGGGCTCGGCAACTCACGCAGATGGGTCATGAGGTCAGGCTGATGCCGGCCGAGTTCGTGAAGGCGTTCAACATCCGGAACAAGAACGACGCGGCGGATGCCCGGGCGATCTGGCTCGCGGTACAGCAGCCGGGCAAGCCGGTGGCAGTGAAGACTGAGATGCAGCAGGCGATGCTGGCGCTGCACCGGATGCGCGAGCAGTTGGTGAAGTTCCGCACGATGCAGATCAATGGGCTGCGTGGCTTGCTGAACGAATACGGCGAGGTGATGAGCAAGGGACGAGCGAAGCTGGACACGGAAATACCAGCTGCGCTCGGCCGAATCGCAGAGCGCTTGCCAGCGGCACTGATCGATACGTTGCGCGAGCAATGGAACGGGTTGGCAAAGCTCGACGAACAGATCGCGGAAATCGAACGTCGGATGCGCGAATGGAAGAAGGAAGACAAGGCAGTGACGGCGATTAGCGAGATACCTGGCGTAGGTTTGCTGACAGCCACGGCCGCGGTAGCAATGATGGGCGACCCGAAGGCGTTCAGTTCGGGGCGGGAGTTCGCGGCGTGGGCCGGGTTAGTGCCGAAGCAGACCGGCTCGGGCGGCAAGGTGAACCTGCACGGGATCAGCAAGAGGGGCGACACGTATCTGCGCACGCTACTGATCCACGGCGCACGAAGCGTGCTGACGCATGCGAAAGAGCCCGGTGAGTGGGTCGAGCAGATGAAAAAGCGCCGACCGCCGAACGTGGTGATCGTCGCATTGGCCAACAGGATGGCGCGGACGATCTGGGCAGTACTGGCCCATGACCGGCCGTACCAAAGGGATTACGTGAGCGTGAAGCCGGCCTGACCGGTGGGTGCCACGTTGAAGATCAACGTTTAACACAGGGTGAACGTCGAAAGGTTGCGCAGCAATCGAGTGTGATGACAAGCCAGGTAGGACCGGGACTCGCTAAACCTGAATACCATCACGAGCTACTAGCTCGCCAGGAGAATGAGGTGCGAGTCAGCGAATTTCATAGGGGCCCGCAGCGGCAATATCGGCTGCAACAAGGCCGGATATAGAGCTGCAGCCCATCCTGTCTGTCGAAGCACACGAATACTGTTGCAAACGGGACGCGTTCATATAGATGGTATGGACGCATCGGGATGATGGACGGCGAGATGGACCGGATTGGGCGCAACTTCAGTTACGAAACGCAGAGGAAATCATGTGCCGGGAATTAAGCAATTGGATTTACATCGGAAGCAACGCATACGACGAATACACGTTTGTTTCGTGGCTGAACAGAAACGTCTATCGCCGTACCGTCGATCTGGGTCGCGTCTGTTTGCTGTAGTGCAACGCCTCGTAAAACGTCCCTAATAATGGCAGATCGGGTTGCGCTATATCCGCCCGGAGAACAATGCTGAGCTGGAGGCGACCCGCGGGCAGGCCGCTGCAAAAACCATCGGTAGCGCCTCCATCCAGAGCTTCTAGAACACGTAGTGCATCCCGACGATCACCCCGAGTTGATTCTTGCCGACCACGCCGACGGGGATTGAGTTCTGGATGCCGAACGTGCCGAGCGAGTTGTTCTTCACATAGCCAATGTCGGCATAGAGCGCGGTCCGTTTCGACAGCAAATAGTTGGAGCCAATCTTGTAGAGGGTTCCGCTCATCTCGCCATTGGTTCGATCATCGAGGCGGATACAGACCGCCGAGAATTCCACGGCCGGACTGAAATGGTAGTCGATTTCGCCCGTATAGAAGTTGACGCTCGTTCCCTTGGCTTCATTCTTGAAATTGGCGAAGTTAAGCGCAAAGCGGAACTGCGCAAGCTTGTAGTTTGCGCCGACTGTATAGGCTTGCGCGACTTCTTTGTTGGTCACGCCGGTCGGATCATTGCCGGAGAAGTACGCGCCGCCGACAAGGAGGTCGCCGACGTGCCAGGTGAGCCCGGCAGACAGCGCACGCTTCGTCTGGAAGTCGCCGGCGGCTCCTCCGAAGCTGTACATTGCCGATCCATGGAATCCGTACGCATCCGGAATCTGATACTCGACCGAATTGTCGACCCAGGAGTATTGCCATCCTGAGTAGCCGGTGAGGTTCTGGTAGAGCAGATTATTCAACGAGCCGAAATTGGAATAGCCGGTAACGTCCAGGTCGACAAGCGTCTTGAGTAGAGGCGATTGGTTCTTACCGAGGAGCAGGGCGCCGAATTGGCCGCTTTTCAGGCCGACCGTTGCACCGCGATCGAACAGCACGGTCGACGTGCTGGTCGGCAGCCCCCCGTTGATGAACGTACCGTTGTTGACGCGAAAGCCGTTCTCCAGTGCGAAAGTCGCTTGCCATCCGCCGCCGAGATCTTCGGCGCCGATAAAGCCGAATCGGCTCGTGTACTCGCCCCCGGAAACGACCTGCCAGGAGTTGCCGCCAGCTCCGGCATGCGTCTTGTACAGAATGCCGCTGTCGACAACGCCGTAGAGCGTCACTGAAGACTGCGCGTGCGCGACGCCGATCCCTGCCGAACCGATGCAAAACCCAAGCGCGAAAACCGAACTTCGCTTCATAAAGATCTCCGAGGATAGTGTCTTGTTTTAATCTAGAGATACTGAATATCGCTACGAATTCTCTGGAACCATGTCATTGTTGATTCCGCTAACGCTGGAGGGAGGGCCTGCGCCTCGAAAAATGCAGTCCGCAGAAGCCGCACAGGAAGATGAATATCGCCGCTATCCAAGGCCAGGAACGGTGGGGATCGGCGACGATCGCGACACTGAATGCCTTCAACAGCGTCACCGAAGTGCTCGTGCTTTCGGAAAGCGCGCTGGTCATCTCGATCATTGCGGCGAAGCCGGCAACGCTCAGTAGGCCGCTTAAGCAAACCAGAGAGAGATGCGCGATCAACCTCGGAGTGCCATGCGCTGCGCGATACGTCCTTGCATACCGTGCCACGATCGCAGGTGTGTCTATTAGCCCCTTGCGCATGAACATGACGACGAGTACGAAGCACGCGCCGAGATAGAGCGGCCACGCATGCGTGAGTGACGCAAGACAGATGGACGCCACCGTGATGAGCGCCGCCCCGACAACGGGCCCAAAGAATGAAGCATAGCCGCCGATGAATGCATGAAGCAGTCCTGCCGTGCTTTGTGGCAGGGACAGCGAATCCATCGTGACGACTTGAAAGCCGAGCGCATAGAGGGCGCCTGCAACGCCTGCGAAACCCGCGGAAAGCGTCGAGGCCATACCGCGGACGAGGGCCGGGCTGAAACCGATGAACTCGACCCGCTCGGGATTATCGCGAGTCGCGAGCATCAGCTGCCCGAGTGCGGAGCGGGTCAGAGCGAACATCAGCACCGTCGACAGCCATGTCCAACCGGCAATCAGCAGATAGATGGCGACCGGCGAGCCGAAATCGATGCCCCATTCGTTGGACTTCGCGGGATCCAGCGAGATGCCCTCGTCGCCACCGGACCAGCCTGTCAGGACGGTGGCGGCGGAGAACGCCAACTGGCCGATCGCCAGCGTGATCATCGCGTAGGTGAGCGCGCCGCTGCGCACGGTGAACGACGCCAGGAAAGCGCCGGCCACGACGGAAACGGCCCAACCGACCAGCGGCGCGAGCACGAGCGGGAAGGCACCGCCGAAGTGATTGAGCGCATGCGCTGTCGCGTAGGCACCGAGGCCGAAGTAAAGCGCGTGGCCGAACGAGAGCAGACCGGTACCGCCGAGCAGCATGTTATAGGCGACTGCGAACGTCACCGCGATGCATATCTGAGTCAGAAGCGATACCGCGAACGGCGAGGAGAACAGCAACGGTAACGCGGCAAGCAGCGCCAGTGCGGCGATCCACGCCGTGGCCTGCAGAGAGAGGCGTCGCTCGGCAGGCAGATAGCGCGAGTAAGCGGTGTGGCCGGCGGTGCTCGCCGACGAGGGTTCGGCGAAATGGCACGCGAGCGTGTTGGGTTGACGTTTCATCGATGACATGATCCGGGTTGTTCAATGACGGGCGCCCATCAGGCCGCGCGGGCGAAGGCCCAGCACCACGACGACGATGACAAAGGGAACCAGTGGCGCAAAACGGCTGATTGGCTGATCCAGTGCGGCGGTGGCCGCGCCCGACCATGAGAACAGCGCGTGAAAGGGTCCGAGAAGACTGCTCCAGGGCGCCTCGGTCGATGTCGCGAGCGTCTGCAGCACGCCGATCAGAAGCGACGAGACGAGCGCGCCGCCCAGCGATCCCAGGCCGCCGACGACGATCACGATCATGAGAATCGCGTCGAGTTCGCCTGCCATCCCGGGCTCCGTGCCGAGCAGATTTCCCGACAGCGCGCCAGCCAGTCCGGCGAGCGCGGCGCCCGCGGCGAACACCATGTTCCGCAATAGCGGCAGGTTGTGGCCGAGCGTGTTCACGATGTCGGGATGTGACAGTGAAGCGCGCACCGTCGTGCCGATGCGAGTGCATTTGAGCGTCACCACGAGCAGCGCCAGCACTGCTAGTGTCATGGCCAGCGTGAACGCGCGATACGCCGAGTAGTCGATGCCATACAGCGAGAACAGCGGAACATTGAGGCTTGCGGGCATCGCATAGGCGACGGGGCTTTTGCCCCAGATCAGGCCGACCAGTTCGATCAGGGCGATATGAATGCCGAACGTGAGCAGGAGTGGACCGAGCAAGCCGTAGCGCAGCACATGCCGGATCCCGAACCGCTCAATGAGCGCGCCAAGCAGTGCGCAGCATGCGGGGGACACCACCAATCCCACCCAGAACCCAAGTCCGAGCAGTTGCGATGCCGTATAGGCGAAGTACGCGCCGAGCGTATAAAAGGCGGTATGCGAGAAGTTGAGCACGCCCAGCATGCTGAATACCAGCGTCAATCCCGAGGCCATCAGGAAGAGCAGCATGCCGTACGTGAGCCCGTTGAAGAGGCCGAGCAGAATCGATTGCATAGCGGTTGGGTTCCGGGCGAAAAGGAGCGATGCGAAAAAGGGCGGCGCTGCAACCTCGGCATCAGGCGCCGGGAGGCCGTTTCATCTGGCAGGTCGTGGGCTCGCTCATCTGCTCGCTGCCGAACGTCTTCAGCACTTTGAAGCCCCAGGGCGTGCCGTCCTGCTTGAACTTGGCGTCCGGGCTCATGACGGACAGGTAGACCGGCATCTGCGCTTGATGGTCGCTCGCGCGGATGGTGGCGCTATAGTTGTCGAACGTCACGGTGGTCGTCTCCATGGCTTTAGCCACGGGGAGTGGCTGCGTGGTGCCGGCTTTGCCGACCGCGTTCGTCAGGAACCGATAGGCCCGGTACATGCGCACGCTTTCGAAGTCACCGTAGCCGTCGGCGCGTGACTGCTCCACCAGTTTGTCGATCGTCGGCAGGTTCATGCTCATGACAGAGTCGGACGCCTGATACACGCGGTTGACACCCTTTGGCCCGATTGCGGGTAGCTGCCCGTGCTGCGACGCGTAGACCGTATACCAGCGCGCGTCGAGCCCCACCTCGTTGCCGGCGCCGATGAGCCGGTTCAGGTCGGTGCCAATGGCCGCGGTGATGACCACATCGGCGTGTGCAGACTTGATCTTCGCCACATAGGGGGTGAAGTCCTGAACGCGATCGGGCGGGAAAAGCTCGCTTCCGATCACCTGAATGTCCGGCCTGAACTGCTTGAGCATCCGCTTCGTGACGGCGTCCGCATCCTGTCCGGACGAGTAGTCCATGTTGATGAGGTAGACCCGCTTCACGCCAGGCTCGAGCGACAGGATCGCGCCTTTCAGCTCCATGCCGAGATGGGCCTGGGTGCGGAACTGCCAGAAAGAGCAGTATTGGTTGGTCGTTTCCTCGTCGAGCCCGGCCCAGTTGATCAGGACCATCTCCTTGCCGGGATTGCGCGCGTTGTATTTGTCGATGGCGTCGAGCAAGGTCATCGTGACGTTGTTGCCGACGCCCTGCAGGATGTAGTGAATGTCGCTGCCGATTGCACGGTCGAGGCAGCTCTTCGCGTCCTTGGGATTGAACTTGCTGTCGCAGGTCGTCAACTCGATCTTCTGACCGAGCAGGCCGCCGGCATCGTTGTCGCGCTTGACCGCGTATTCGAGATTTCGGCTGGTGGCCTGCATCGTCGCCGATTGCGGGCCGGAAAGCGGATCGATGAGCATGATCCGCAGAGGTTGCCCCGCATGCGCGAGAGCGCAGCTCATCAAGGGGGCGGCAATCGCGGCGGCGGCCGCGAGGCGTTTGTATCGGGTAGCTGCCATGTTTGTCTCTCTCCTGCTCGTTGCGCAATCGCGCGTCCTAGGTTTGTTTCGGGCTTCAGACTTCGAGCCATTCGTTGCGAATCGCCGGGTCGCTCCGAAACGCTGGGACGCTGCCGTCGAAAACGATCTGGCCATGCCCCATCACATTGACGCGCTGACAGAGGTCGAGCGCGATAGTGAGCTTCTGTTCGACCAGCAGAATGGCGACGCCTCGTCGCGCCGCTTCGCGAATCAGCGCCGCGACCTGGTCGATCATCGCGAGGCTCAGCCCTTCGGTCGGTTCATCGATCAGCAGCAGGCGGGGCTCGCCCATCAGCGCTCGGCATATCGTCAACATCTGTTGCTCGCCCCCGGACAGCACACCGCCGGCGACGTTCGCGCGTCGCTGCAGATTCGGGAAAAGCTCGAAGAATTCCTGCTCGGTCCAGTGCGGACCGCCTGTACCGGGACGCGATGCGCGATTGCGCTGGGGAAGGCCGACCGCCAGGTTCTCGCGCACCGTCAGATCGGGGAAGATCGCGCGGTTCTCGGGTACATAGCCGATACCCGCACGGGCCACCTCGTGCGGCTTCGCGCGCGTAAGCGCCACGCCGCCCATCGTGATGCTGCCGGTGCCGTCGATAAGCCGCATGATGGTCTTTAGCAGCGTCGAGCGCCCGGAGCCATTGCGACCGAGCAGCGCGACCGTCTCCCCTTCGGCGACGCGCAGCGTGGCGCCGTGGAGCACCCGGCCGTCGCCATATCCCGCGACGATGTCTCGCGCTTCGAACAGCGGCGTGCCCGGCGTGGGGCTGACGATTGTCGTGCTGTGATTCGTGATGGCTGACATGTAATCGGTTCCTTTGCGCTTACTGTGGGATCCCGACGTACGCCGTCTGCACGCGCGCATCCGCGCGCACGCTGGCGGGGTCGCCGCACGCGATGATTTCGCCATACACGAGCACCGAAATCCGGTCGGCAAGCTCGAACACCACGTCCATGTCGTGCTCGATGATGACGATCGTCCGGTTCGGATCGGCGTCCCGCAATCGCCTGAGCATCCGGATGATGCGATGCGTCTCCTCGCGGTTCATGCCAGCCGTGGGTTCGTCGAGGAGCAGTACCTGTTGCCCGCCTGCCAGCGCGAGCGCGATCTCGAGCGCGCGCTGATCGGCGTACGGAAGCAGGCCGGCCGGCTGGTGGCAATGCTCGAGAAGACCGACTTCCTCCAGCACGCCCAGTGCGCGCCTGTCGGCAGCACCGCCGCGCGGCAGGCGCCGCCAGAATGACGGCCCATAGCCCACGGCCCGAAGCGCGCCCATGCGGGCGTTCTCGAAGACGCTCAGACGGTCGAACAGATTGTTGGTCTGGAAGCTGCGGCCGAGTCCGGCCCGGCTGATCCGGCTCGCGCTGTGTTTCGTGATGTCTTTACCGTGCAGACGGATCGTTCCCGAGCTTGCCGTGTAGCGGCCGCTGATCAGGTGGAACAACGTCGACTTGCCCGCGCCGTTCGGCCCGATCAGCACATGGCATTCTCCCCGGTGGATCGACCAGTCGACACCGCGAATGATCTCTGTCGCGCCAAACGCCTTGCGTACTGCCGTCAGACGAAGTACGGCGTCTTCGGCGTGCTCACTGCTCGAGGGGATCGAGGCATTCATGCTGTTGCCCAAAATGTGATCTCAGTGTGAACCCAACGGACTTTCCAGCCCCCGCGACGCCCTCGGCGTATCGGAGCCCGGCCCAGAACTTCAGCGGGTGCCGGTTGCTCTGCTAAAGTTGTCATCGTCAAGATGACGGTGTAAATATTAGGTTTGGCGCATGGTTGCTGGCAACCTGTTTTGAATCAGGGATTTCCCTTTGATGACATCTCGGATGGGGCCGCTTTCTGATCCGTACGGGGGCATACCTTCCAGTCGGAACCCGGCGGCGTAAAATGTGGCTGCTCCGGCCGCTCGCGGATCATGGCCGGGTATCGGCGGATAATTACTACACGGTGACAACATGTCTTCAGTACCTCTCGACCTGAAACCGACGAAGAAGAGCACGTGGCATCACGGCAACCTTCGTGAGGAGATGGTTCGGCGCGGCCTCGAGTTGCTCGAGCTGCGTGGCGCAGCCGAGCTTTCGCTGCGGGAAGTCGCACGTCTGGCGGGCGTCTCGCAGACCGCGCCGACGCATCATTTCGGCGACAAGGAGGGACTCCTTGCCGCGATCGCATCGGAAGGATTCCGGCAGTTGATGGCTGATCGTCTGGCGGCACTCAAGGACGGCATGACGAAGGAAGAGCGCTTGCGCGTGGTGATGCGCGCCTACGTGGGATTCGCGCTGCGGCGCCCCGAGCTGTTTCATTTGATGTTCGGCCCGCGGATTGCGGACAAGACCCGGCACGCCGAGCTGATGGACGCGAGCGCGGCATCGTTCCAGTTCCTCAGCAACTCGATTGCGGAATTTCAGGCGGACCAGAAAAATGATGAACGGCCGCCACGGTATTCAGCGATCGCGGTGTGGTCCGGCATGCATGGACTCGCGACCCTGCTGTCCGATCGTAAGAGCGGACTGTGCCAGGTACCGGACGATCGGATCGACGATGTTTGCCTGTCGGTGACTGGCGTCCTGCTGGGCGGCCTTCTGTCGCCTCACGTCAGCGCATCAGCTCCGGCCCGCAAGACAGTGGGCCGCGCGAAGAAAAGCGCCGCCTGACCCTCCGGCCCGTACGGCACGGGCGCAAACCGCTGACTGCGTGCCGCCTCGCGGCATGCTGATATCAGGCGCCGCATTGTTGGCGTATGCCATGCGTCGCACAGCGGCATTGGTCCCCGCCTTGCGGCGCCTTCCGCGCAAGCATTCCACCTGTTCAACTCGCGGGAAAAGTCGTCACCAGCCTGTTGACGAACAAACTTGACAGTGTAACAATCAGCTCACGGTAACCCTTGCGGGCAGCAGCAGCGGAGCATGCGAGGGCTTGGCAAGTCTGTTCCATGGACGGCAGCGCAAGCTGCGCGTCCCGCGAGTGAGTGCGATGACGAGGCGATATCTGGAAGATCTTGCGATTGGCGAATCGTGGGGCAGTCGGGAAGTCACGATCGAAGAACAGGACATCATCGAGTTCGGCCGAGGCTTCGATCCGCAACCGTTTCACCTCGATGCCGAGGCGGCCAAGGCCAGCCCGTTCGGCGGGCTGATCGCGAGCGGGTGGCATCTGGCGTCGCTGGCGATGCGCCTGTGCGTCGAGGCGCGTTCATACGGAGACACGCCCGTGGTCGGCATCGGTGTCGATGAATTGCGCTGGTATTCGCCGGTGCGTCCTGGCGACCGGGTCCATGTCGAACGTGAGCTCGTCGAGATTCTCGAGGTGCCGGACAAGCCGCGCCGAGGCACGGTGAAGGCACGTGTGGACCTCGTCAATCAGAACGGGGATCTCGTCATGCGCATGTATGCGCTGAGCAGCGTGCCCAAGCGAAAGCCGGCAGACGGTGAGGGCGCACGTTGAATTCATGGAGCGCTTCGAACGTGTCGAATTGCGCTCTTCCCAATGGTTTGAGTTCAGGAGATAGAGGATGGCGGATATTGTCGTGGCAGGGTTTGCCCGTTCACCGTTTCATTTCGCACGCAAGGGCGCGCTGATTGACGTGCGCCCCGACGATCTCGGGGCCGCGGTCGTGTCCGCATTGCTCGAACGCACAGGGTGCAAGCCGGAGCAGATCGAGGACCTCGTCGTGGGCTGTTCCTATCCCGAGGCGGAGCAGGGGCACAATATCGCGCGCATCATCGGTTTTCTGGCCGGCTTCGGCGATCTCGTGCCAGGCGCTACCATCAACCGGTTCTGCGGATCGTCGATGTCGGCGGTCCACTATGCCGCGGGCCAGATTGCGCTCGGCCTGGGCGATGCGTTCATCTGCGCCGGCGTCGAATCGATGACGCGGGTCCCACAGGGCGGCTTCAACAAGTCTCCGAATCCGGCGTTGCTGGGCACCTTTCCGGCGGCCTATCTGCCGATGGGCGTCACGGCGGAGAACGTCGCGAGGCAGTTCGGCGTGAGCCGGGCGGAGCAGGAAGCGCTCGCGGTGCTCTCGCACGAAAAGGCGGCGGCGGCGCGCGAGAACGGTCGCCTGGCCGCGGAAATCGTCCCGATCAAGATGCCGCAGGGCATCGTCTCGCAGGACGGATGCATCCGTCCCGGGACGAACGCCGCGGCGCTTGCGGAGCTCAAGCCGGCCTTCGCCGAAAACGGCAGCGTGACCGCGGCCACGTCCTCGCCGTTGACAGACGGCGCATCGGCGGTGCTGATCTGCAGCGCCGAGTTTGCGCTTCGCAACGGGATGCAGCCGCTCGCCAAAATCCGTAGCGCGGCGGTGGCGTCATGCGACCCCGCCTTGATGGGTATAGGTCCGATTCCAGCGTCCCGCAAAGCGCTCGCGCGCGCTGGCATTTCGGTGGAAGATCTTGACATCGTTGAAATCAATGAGGCGTTCGCGAGCCAGGCGATCGCCTGCGCGCGCGACCTGAAGCTGGATCCGGCGCGCACGAATGTGGACGGCGGCGCCCTCGCGATCGGCCATCCGCTCGGCGCGACGGGAGCTCGTCTCGTTGGCAAAGCGGCGTCGGTGCTCAAGCGCACCGGCGGGCAGTTCGCGCTTGCGACGCAATGCATCGGCGGCGGCCAGGGCATCGCCACGATCCTCGAAGCCGTCTAGGCATGCTCGCGCCGGCTGCGCGCCGGTGCGTAGCAAGATACAGAAGAGTCACGGAGACATTTCAGGAAGGCTTATGTCCATAACGCCCCTCAATATTGCCGACTACCCGTTTCGCGAGACGGGATTCCGCACGCCGTCGGTCGTCGTCGAGCCGCGAACATCTGAGATCCTGTTGCTGCGCTCGGGGCATCCGCTTCCCGCGCAACCCGGGTGTACGGTCGACTGGCTCGAGCACTGGGTCGCGAAGCGGCCGAATGCCCCGATGCTGGTCGAGCGCGACGCGAACGGCGAATGGCGGACCATGACCTGCCAGCAGGTGTGGGATGCCGTCCGTTCGATCGCAAGCATGCTGTTGTCGTCGGGCGCGTCGCGCGAGAAACCGGTTGCGATCCTCTCGGAAAACTCGACCGAACAGGCGCTGCTGACCTGGGGCGCGCTATACGCCGGCGTCCCCGTGTCTCCGGTTTCGCCCGCGTATTCCTTGATGGGCGGCGACTACGCACGGATTCGTGCGGCCTTCGATGTGGTCCGCCCGCATATCGTGTTCGTGCAGGACGCCGAGCGCTTCGCAGGCGCGCTGGCAGCCTTGCGCGTGCCTGCCGAGCGCACGCTGGCGGCCCGTCATCCCGCGCCGCAGATGCTCTCTTTTGCGGACTGGCTCGCGGCTACCCCGAACCTCGAGCTCGCGTCACACCACGCGAGTCTTACGCCGGACATGCCCGCGAAATACATGTTCACTTCGGGCTCGACCGGCATCCCGAAGGCAGTGGTGATCACGCGGCGCATGATGGCGGCGGCGCAGGAGATGGCGGCCCAGGTATTCGAGCGCGATCCCGAGACGCAACCCGCGTATCTGGAGTGGCTGCCCTGGCATCATGTGATGGGTGGCAACATCGTGATGAATCGCGTGCTGCGCTTCGGCGCGACTTTGTACATTGACGAAGGGCGCCCGCTGCCGGGCCGCTTCGACGCGACGCTCAAGAACCTGCGCGATGTCGCGCCCTCGCTTTATTTCAACGTGCCGGCGGGTCTCTCGCTGCTGATCGCCGCGCTCGAACGTGACGAGGCGTTCGCGCAGCATTTCTTTTCGAGGCTCACGTATGCTTACTACGGCGGAGCGGTCCTCTCGCGGGAGCTTTACGACCGCTTCCAGGCCGTATCGATCAGGACGACCGGGCACCGAACGGTATTGACCTCCGTATTCGGTGCGACCGAGACTGCGGGGCCTGCCGTCACCCAGTACTGGGCAGTCGACGACGTCGGCTGCATCGGCTTGCCGCTGCCCGGCGTCGAACTCAAGCTGGTCGAGGACAGCGCGTTGCCGGGGCGGTACGAAATGCGCATCCGCGGCGACAACATCGTTCGCGAGTACCTGAACGCGCCGGCGCAAAGCCGCGATGCGTTCGACGAAGAGGGCTTCTACAAGCTTGGCGATGCGGTGAGGTTCGTCGATCCGAAGTGCCCTGAACGCGGTTTGCGTTTTGCGGGCCGCTTCGCCGAGGACTTCAAGCTGGCGAACGGTACCTGGGTGCGCACGGCCGCGCTGCGCACGCGACTGCTCGACTCGTGCCTCCCGCTGCTGAAGGAGGCGGTGATCGCTCACGACGGTGATAACGCACTCGGTGCGCTCGCCTGGCCCGACCTCGACGCATGCCGCGAATTCCTGGGCGCACCGGCCGGCGCGCAGGTCGAGCAGTTGCGCAGCGATCCGAAATTGATCGCGGAACTCGCGCGCCGTCTCGAACTGGTCAATGCGGGGCAAACCGGCGCATCGATGCGAATCGAGCGCGTGGGGCTGCTATCCGAACCGCCGTCGTTGCAGGCATACGAAGTGACGGACAAAGGCAGCCTCAACCGGCGAGCGGTGATTGAAAGGCGTGCCAGCGACGTGAACGCGCTGTTTCGCGAGCCGTATCCGGCGCATGTAGTCGTGCCTGGGACCGTGCCGAGCCGATAGCTTCATCGATGAGTCATGGATGACTCATCGTCGACAATCAGCGCGCCGGGACTTCGGTCTCAGGCGCGCTTTTTCTTGAGGGGAGCACGAAAGCTGGCGGCCGCGCCGGCGACGTATCGCGGCGCGGACCTTGCAGGCGCTTCAGACAGTGCGAGCGGCGCGGTCGCGGTCGTTCAGTTCGCGGATCGAGTCGCGCGCCTTGACCCAGTCATCGTCGGTCCAGTCCTTGAAGTGATAGAAATTGCCGCCGGTCGCGAGGCTGTTTGCACCATCGATCGTCAGCGTCTGGCCGGTTAGCCATTCGCATCCATCGGCCATCAGGAACGTGGCAAGGTTCTGCAATTCGTGCATCTCGCCACCACGGCCCATCGGACTGCTGCCGTCGGCGCGGCCGGCGTCGGAGCGACCCGGATAGAGCCGTTTGCTCATGCCGTCAGTGGGAAACACACCCGGGGCAATGGCGTTCAGGCGGATGCCGAAGCGTCCCCACTCGATGGCAAGAGACTTCGTCATCACGTTGACCCCGGCCTTGGACATCGACGACGGCACAACGAACGGCCCGCCATTCAGTACCCATGTGACCAGGATCGAGACCACGCTGCCGCGATGGCCGCCCTTGATCCAGCGCTTGCCGATCGACTGGGTGACATAGAACGTCCCATGCAGAACGATATTGGCGATCGCGTCGAAACCGCGCGACGACAGATCTTCCGTGCGGCTAACGAAGTTGCCCGCGGCATTGTTGACGAGACCCGTGAGCGGTCCGTCTTGCCAGATCGACTCGATCATCTCGTCGACCGCCTCTGCGTTGCGTATATCGACGGCGTGACATTTGACGCTGCCGCCGTACTGGCTCATCAACTCGTCGGCGGTCTCTTGCAGCACCGCTTCGCGGCGACCGCAGATGTAGAGATCCGCACCCAGCTGCAGGTATTTGGCGGCGATCTCCTTGCCGAGTCCCGACCCGCCTCCGGTCACGAGAATCCGTTTGCCCTTCAACACGTTGTCTTGAAACATTGCCTCTCCTTTGCCTCTGAAAGGAACACGCTGGCGGTGCGTATTCAGGTGGGGTTTGCGTCCTGCAGGTCGCCGAACGGTCAGGCACGCGAACGATCTGCACGCTCACGTCTTCAAACTTGACAGTGTTATGTTACTTGTGGATACTGGGTCGCGCAACAGGAATTCCACGACCCGGCGCTGGTTCGGGACTCGATGCCTTCATCGGCATGAAACGTGGCGCCGCGCGTGAAGCGTGATTAGCCGTCGGAGAGAGCGAAGGAGATGAACATGGAAGGGAAAACCCCAATTCTCGTTACAGGGGCTGCGGGTCGGATGGGTGCAGTGGGTCGCACGCTGACCCAGTATCTGATCGAGCAGGGTCAGAAGGTCCGCGCGCTGGTGCGCACGGAAGACGAGCGCTCGGATGCGTTGCGTCAGATGGGTGCCGAAGTGCTGGTCGGCGATCTGCTCGATCTGGAGTCGATGCATCGGGCGATCACCGGCTGCGAATCGGTGTATTTCAGCATGTCGGTTTCCGACGCTTATCTCGCGGCGACGGTCAACGCGGCCGCGGTTGCGAAGCATCACGGCGTGAAGGCCTTCGTGAACATATCGCAGATGAGCGTCGCTCAGATGAGCGTCATGGAGACCACGCCAAGCCCGCAGCACAAGCTCCATTGGCTGGCAGAGCAGGCATTGAACTGGTCCGGGCTGCCGGTCGTGCATGTGCGGCCTACGGTGTTCGTCGAAAACTTCTTCCTGCGCTTTGCCGCACCTTCGGTGAAGGCGAACAACGAAATCCGACTGCCTTTCGGTGAGGGCAGGACGTCTCCTGTCGCGGCGGACGACGTCGCGCGTTCGGTCGCAGCGATACTCTCCGATCCGGCACCGCACATCGGCGCCACTTACCATTTGACGGGCCCGGAAGTCGGCGACATGCATTTCTACGCAGCCGAATATTCAGCCGCGCTTGGCCGGACGATCACTTACCGGGACATTCCGGTTGGCCCCTGGCGCGAGACGCTGGTCGAGCGCGGCATGGCCCCGCACTTGATCGCACACCTCACGGCGATGGCCGATTTGCATCGCGCAGGCCGCTATGATCGGATGACGGACGATGTCTTCAAGCTGACGGGCCGGCAACCGGCGAGCGTTCGCGATTTCGTGAAGCAACACGCGGATGCCTTTACCTCCAACCCGGTCCAGGAGTCTCAAGCTTGAATACCCTGCACATTGGAGTGCCAGCCGAGACGCGCCCGTATGAAAGCCGCGTGGCCGCGACGCCGGAGACGACCAGGAAATACGTGTCCCAAGGGCACCGGGTCACGATCCAGGGCGGCGCCGGCACCGGCGCGAGCTTTCCCGACGAGGCTTACGCCGCGGCCGGCGCCGAGGTCGCTGACGCGGCCACCGCGTTCGGCGCCGATCTCGTTCTCAAAGTCCAGCCCCCGACCGAAGCCGAGCTGCCGCTGATGAAGCGCGGGACGGTGCTCGTCGGCATGCTCGATCCGTTCAACACCGCGAACGCCGAGGCCCTTGCCGCCGCGGGGCTCACTGCGTTCGCGCTCGAATCGGCGCCACGCACGACTCGCGCGCAGAGTCTCGACGTGCTGTCGTCGCAGGCGAACATCGCCGGTTACAAGGCGGTACTGCTCGCGGCGACGCTGTATCCGCGCTTCATGCCGATGCTGATGACCGCGGCCGGCACCGTGAAGGCCGCGCGCGTGCTGATTCTCGGCGCGGGCGTCGCGGGCCTGCAGGCGATTGCAACGGCACGGCGGCTGGGCGCTGTCATCGAGGCGTCCGACGTGCGGCCGGCCGTGAGGGAGCAGATTGAATCGCTCGGCGCGAAGTTTCTCGACGTGCCCTACGAAACCGACGAAGAGCGAGAGGCCGCACAGGGTGTCGGCGGCTATGCGAGGCCGATGCCGCCGTCGTGGCTCGCGCGCCAGTCGGCGCTCGTTCACGAGCGCGCGAAGCAGGCCGACGTGGTGATCTCGACCGCGCTGATTCCGGGCCGCGCCGCGCCGACGCTGATTTCGGTCGAGACGGTTCAGGCGATGAAGCCGGGCTCGGTTATCGTCGACCTCGCGGCCGGACGCGGCCCCGAGTATGAAGGCGGGCGCGGCGGTAACTGCCCGCTCACGGAGCCCGACAAGATCGTCCAGAAGCACGGCGTGACAATCGTCGGCTACACGAACCTGGCGGCGCGGGTGTCGGCCGACGCGTCGTCGCTGTACGCGCGCAACCTGCTCGACTTCCTGAAGCTGATCATCACGAAGGAAGGCCAGTTGAACATCGATCTCGCGGACGACATCGTCGCCGCCACGCTCTTGGCCCGCGACGGCGAAGTCGCGCGCAAGTCCTGAGGGGGCGCAGATGGAAGTCCTCAATCACACGGTGATCAACCTGATCATCTTCGTGCTGGCGATCTACGTCGGCTATCACGTGGTCTGGAACGTCACGCCCGCGCTGCATACGCCGCTGATGGCCGTGACCAATGCGATCTCGGCGATCGTGATCGTCGGTGCGATGCTCGCGGCGGGTCTCACGGTCGGCAACGCGGGCAAGTTCTTCGGCACGATCGCGGTGGCGCTCGCGGCCGTCAACGTGTTCGGCGGCTTTCTCGTCACCCGGCGAATGCTGGAGATGTTCAAGAAGAAAGAGCCTAAGAAGCAGATGGCAAAGGAGGGTGCATGATGGGGCTGAACTTCGTGAGCGTGAACGTCGTGACGCTGCTGTACCTCGTGGCGTCGGTATGTTTCATCCAGGCACTCAAGGGTCTGTCGAACCCGAAGACCGCGCGCGCGGGCAACGTGTTCGGTATGGTCGGAATGGCGATTGCAATTCTGACCACGCTGACGCTGATCGTGAAGGAGTCCACCCAGTTCGGCTCGAACCTCGGGCTCGGGCTCGCGTTGCTTTTTGCTGCACTCGTGATGGGCGGCGGGTTGGGCGCCTATGTTGCCGCGCGTGTCGAGATGACAAAGATGCCCGAACTCGTAGCGGCGATGCACTCGCTGATCGGTCTCGCGGCCGTGTGCATTGCGTATGCGGTGGTCTCCGAGCCGGCTGCGTTCGGGCTCATCGAGCCCGGCGCGCCCGAGGGCTTCCTGCCCTATGGCAACCGCATCGAGCTCTTCATCGGCACGTTCGTCGGGGCCATCACGTTCTCGGGCTCGGTGATAGCGTTCGGCAAGCTCTCCGGGAAATACACGTTCCGGCTGTTCCAGGGGGCACCCGTCGTTTATCCGGGGCAGCATCTGATCAACCTGATACTTGCCATCGCGATGATCGGCTTCGGCATCCTGTTCTTCATCACGCAATCGTGGCTGCCGTTCGTCATCATGACGCTGATCGCGTTCGCGCTCGGCGTGCTGATCATCATTCCGATTGGCGGCGCGGACATGCCGGTGGTCGTGTCGATGCTCAATTCGTATTCGGGTTGGGCGGCAGCGGGCATAGGCTTCTCGCTGAACAACCCGATGCTGATCATTGCCGGGTCGCTCGTGGGCTCGTCGGGTGCGATCCTCTCGTACATCATGTGCCGCGCGATGAACCGCTCGTTCTTCAACGTGATCCTGGGCGGTTTCGGCGCTGAGCCGGGCACGGCGGCGGCTGGCGGCGCGGTCGAGCAGCGGCCCGTGAAGTCGGGCTCGGCCGACGATGCGTCGTTCATGCTCGGCAACGCCGAGACGGTGGTGATCGTGCCGGGCTACGGTCTGGCTGTGGCGCGCGCGCAGCATGCGCTCAAAGAGCTGACCGATAAGCTGGTCGAGAAGGGCATCGAGGTGAAGTACGCGATCCACCCCGTCGCGGGCCGGATGCCGGGGCACATGAACGTACTGCTCGCGGAAGCGGAAGTGCCGTACGAAATCGTGTTCGAGATGGACGACATCAACAGCGAGTTCGGCCAGGTCGACGTGGTACTCGTGCTCGGCGCGAACGACGTGGTGAACCCCGCGGCGAAGAACGATCCGAAGTCGCCGATCGCGGGGATGCCGATCATCGAGGCTTACAAGGCGCGCACGGTGATCGTCAATAAACGCTCGATGTCGGCCGGTTATGCGGGCCTCGACAACGACCTGTTCTACATGGACAAGACGATGATGGTGTTCGGCGACGCGAAGAAGGTCATCGAGGACATGGTGAAGGCGGCCTGATCGGGACAATCCGGTTGTCGTGACGGGAAACGCGAATCAGCGCAACGTTGTTGCGCTGATTTGCGTTTGCGGAAGCGGTTCGTGCCGCGGAACATGGAATGGCGCCGTGCCTACTATGCAAAGACTGTCGCTCGTGGCCGAGCCCCGCCTCGACCATCGTCGACGGCAGGGCTCGTGTCTGTTTCAGGCGCGTTCGGCGATGCGGGTGGCGCCGAGGGCAGCCAGGTGCTGGATCTCGTCATCCGTGTATCCCGCCTCGCGCAGCACCGAGGCGCTGTGCTCGCCAAGGCGCGGCGCGGGAGCGGCGCCGCCGGTGGGGGTTGCCGACCAACTCGTCGGCGTGCCGAGGGTCCGTATGCGACCTTCGGTCGGATGCGTCTCTTCGGCAATGAACCCTGTGGCAAGCAGATGCGGGTCGTCCATCAGTTCGTCGATCGAGCGCACCGTTTGATGGGGAATATCGGCTTCATCGAGCAAGACCTGCCACTCGGCGGTGGTGCGCGTCAGCATGATCTCCGCCACCCACGCGTAGACTTCACGAATATTGCGTGAGCGGTTTTGCTGCGTGGAAAAGCGCGGATCGTTTTCGAACTGGTCGGCTCGCCCGATGCCCTTGAAGAACCCGCGCCAGTGCTTGTCGTTGTAAATGAGCACGCACAGATAGCCGTCCGCCGTCTTGTAGGGGCGACGGTGGGGTGAGAGCAGGCGGTCATAGCCGGCAGGACCTTGTTGAGGCTCGAACGTGCGTCCCCCCATGTGATCGGCGAGGATGAAATGCGCGACGCTCTCGAACATCGACACTTCGACATGCTGCCCGCTTCCGCTGCGCTCGCGCGCGAACAGTGCCGCACTGACCGCGTAGACGACATGCAGGCCGGTGAGCCGGTCGGCAATTGTAATCGGCGTATAGCAGGGCTCGGGGGCGCCGTACTGCTGCATGAGCCAGGGAATGCCCGCAGCCCCTTGTATGAGATCGTCATAGGCGGGCAAATCAGCGTAAGGGCCGCTGCTGCTGTAGCCGTTCGCGGTCACATAGATGAGCCGGCGGTTGATTTCGGCGAGCGCCTCGTAATGCAGCCCCAGCCTTTTCATCGCGGCGGCCCGGACGTTCGAAATCAGCACGTCGGCGTCCGCTGCAAGGCGCAAGAGCGCTTCGCGTCCTTCAGGCCGCTTTAGGTCCAGGACGACACTTTTCTTGCCCCGGTTGTTATGGAGAAATACGTGCCCCATGCCGGCATGCTTCATCACACCGGCGTTGCGGGCGTTATCGCCTTCGGGCGCTTCGATCTTGATCACTTCGGCGCCGAGTCCCGCGAGCATCGTGGTGGCGAGCGGCCCCAATACGACCGACGTCAAGTCGAGTATCCGAATCCCCGACAGCGGGCCCTTGTTTGATGTACTCATGAAATGTCTCCAACTGATTCAGTTCAGCTCCGTAGTGGGCTGGCTGAGTCGCTCAAAGCTCCGCCGCCGAGATCGCCAGCACGGAGCTGGAACCCGCCATGATCGCGCTATGGCACACCCAGGCTTCGGGCAGCAGCCGCTCGAAGTAGAAGCGCGCAGTCTTCACCTTGCCGGACAGAAAATCGGCACGCTCGGGTGAGCCCGCAAGCGCTGCATCGGCCGCACCTGCGATGCGCAGCCAGGTCGCGCCGAGCGCCACATATCCGAACATCCGCAAATAGTCGCTTGCGGATGAGGCCGCCTCGAGCGCGTCGTCATTCGCATGGCGGCGCATGGCCGCCGTGGTTTCGCGCAGCAGTTGAAGCCCGTTGTCGAGGGCCGCCGTCATGTCGTCGAGGCGGGAATTCGCACGCTGCTCGACGATCAGTTTCGAGACAGCATCGAAGTAGCGCTCGACGATCGCGCCGTCCTCGAGCGCGAGTTTGCGGTGAACGAGATCGAGCGCCTGGATCGCGTTGGTTCCCTCGTAGAGCGGCACGATGCGCGCGTCGCGATAGAGCTGCTCCATGCCGTTTTCGTGTATATAACCGTGCCCCCCGAAAATGCCGATGCCGATTTCGGTCACGCGCAGCGCGCAATCGCTGATGAACGCCTTGAGCACCGGCGTCAAAAGCGCGAGAGTCCCTTCGGCCGCGTCGCTGACCGCGCGATCAGGATGGCGCGCTTTCACATCGAGCGCGATCGCCGCTTCGATATAAAGCCCGCGCATCCCTTCGACGAACGCCTTCATCGTCAGAAGATTCTTGCGGACATCGGGATGGACGATGATCGGTTCCGGGCCGCCATCCGGCGTTTGCGCCGCCGCGCCTGGGCCGCGCCCCTGGCGGCGATCCTTGGCATAGGCGAGGGCGTTCTGCCAGGCGATTTCAGCAGCGCCGACGCTTTGCACCGCAACGCCCAAACGCGACGAATTCATCATCGTGAACATCGCGCGCATCCCGCCATTCGGGTCGCCGATCAGCCAGCCGCGCGCGCCGTCGAAGTTCAGCACGGCGGTGGCCTGTGCCCGGATGCCCATCTTGTGCTCGATTGAGCCGCAACTCACGGCGTTCGGGACGGTACCGGTGAGCACGCCGTTCTCGACAACCGGTATGCGCTTCGGCACGACGAACAGGCTGATGCCGCGCGTGCCGGACGGCGCGCCCGGCAACCTCGCCAGCACGAGATGAACGATGTTCTCGGTCAGATCGTGGTCACCGCCCGAGATAAAAATCTTGGTGCCCGTAATGCGATACGCGCCATCCTGGTCGGGCTCCGCCCGGGTGCGGACCGACGACAGATCGGAGCCGCTTTGCGGCTCGGTCAGGCACATCGTTCCGGCCCAGCTTCCATCCGCGAGCTTGGGCAGATAGATACGCTTGAGCGCGTCGTCGGCGTGTGCGGATATCGACCGATAAGCGCCTAGCGTCAGGCCGCAGTACATGCCGAACGACAGCGAACCCGAGGCGATGAATTCCCGGACGATCAGCGCGAGCGAGGCCGGCAGCGCCTGGCCGCCGTACTCGGGTTCCGCGGCAAGCGCCGGCCACCCGCCGTTACGGTAGGCGTCGTAGGCTGCCTTGTAGCCCATTGGCGTCGTGACGTTGCCGTTCTCCCATTTGCATCCGGTCAGATCGCCGGGCAAATTGATCGGTACGAGACAGTCCTCGGAGAATTCGGCCGCACCCTTGAGGATGGCGGCGACGATATCGGGCGTGACTTCATCGAACCCCGGCAGGGTCGAAATCTGCGCGTCGTAGTCGAATACATCATTAAGCAGGAACTGAACATCGTGAATCGGCCCTTGATAGGTTGGCATGACGATCGGTCTCGTGAATGACAGTGAATGGGCGCCGAGCCGAACGAGTGCCCAGCTGGCTCGTGAGGGGGAGTGATCGGGTTATAACTTGACACTGTCATCTTAGTCAACGATACTCAGCCTTGCAAGCTGCGGACGGGAGCACGATCCTGGTGGCAGCACGAGACAACCCACTGGAGACAAAGCGATGCATGAATCGGGCACTCATGTTTTTCCGAGCATGGAGCGCGTGGTATTTGGCAAGCCGGCCACGAAGGCACTGATGGGCGAAGTCGAAAGGCTTGGTAGTCAGCGCGTGTTCATCATGGCCAGCCGTTCGTTGAACCACGGCACCGACGAAGTCCGCAAGATCGAAGCCGCACTCGGGCCTCGCTTTGCGGGGTTGATCGACGGGCTCGCACAACACACGTCGCGGCAGGACGTGATCGCGTCGACGCGCGCCGCGCTCGATGTGAAAGCAGACCTGATCGTTGCGATCGGGGGCGGCTCGGTCGTCGATGCGGCGAAGATCACAACCGTTTGCCTTGAGCACCAGATCACGGACACCGCTGGACTCGACGCGTTTGCGGTCAAGCTCAACGAGGCCGGCGTTCCGCAGCCTCCGTCATTCCGCGGTCCGGCCGTGCGCATGATCGCGATTCCGAGCACGCTTTCGGGCGGCGAGTACAACGCCGGGTGTCTCGTGACCGATACGGAGCGCGACCTGAAACAGACGTTTTATCACCCGAAGATGATGCCGGTCTCGATCATTCTCGATCCGTCGATCCTCCAGCACGCGCCGGAAAGTCTCTATCTCGGCTCGGGGACGCGTGCCATGGATCACGCCATCGAGGCGCTTTGCTCGCCCCGCGGCAATCCGCTCGTCGATGCTGTCGTGCTGCAAGGGTTGGAGATGATGGCGCACTGGCTGCCTCTTAGCCGGGCCAACCGTCATGAACTCGAGGCGGCAGGCAAGTGCCAGGTCGCCTCGTGGCTGTGTTCGTACGGACTGCAGTCGCGTGTGCCGATGGGCGCGAGCCACGCCATCGGCCATGTGCTGGGTGGCACCTGTCATGTCCCGCACTATTTGTGCACGCCGGTCATGATGCCTGCTGTACTGCGCTACAACGAGCCGGTGACACAGGAGGCGCAGCGCGCGCTCGCCAAGGCGCTGGGCGCAACGGGCGGGTCCGCTGCCGACGCTTTCAAGTCTTTGTGTGAACGTCTGGGTCTGCCGACATGCCTACGGGATGTCAATGTTGGCCCGGACCAGTTCGAACTGATTGCGCGAAACACAATGACGGAGTTTTTCATCTATAGCAATCCTCGCAAGGTGCAGGCGTCTGGCGAAGTGCTCGACATCCTGGCACTGGCCGTGTGATGGGTCGGCAGGTCGTCGGCGTTGCGGGGGGCGAGGCCCGGGAAACGGCAGCGGCGCACGCCGCACCAATGAGGTATCAACGGAGATAGCGATGCAGAAGCAGCCTATTCTGGTGACGGGCGCAGCAGGGCGCGTAGGCGCGATCGGCAGGACGCTGACGCAGTTGTTGTTGTCGAATGGTCATGCGGTGCGCGCGATGGTACGGCGAGAGGACGAGCGTGCTCAAGCGCTTCGCGAGATGGGGGCAGAGGTCGTGGTGGGCGATCTGTGCGATCTGGAGGCGATGCATCGCGCCATCGCGGGGTGCGGCGCCGTCTATTTCGGCATGTCGGTCTCCGACCGCTATCTCGAGGCAACTGTCAATGCGGCAGCGGTCGCCAAACATCACGGCGTCGGTGCGTTCCTCAACATGTCGCAAATGACCGTGGCGCAGATGAGCATCGACGAAACGACGGCCAGCCCGCAGCACAAGCTGCATTGGCTTGCCGAGCAGGCGCTCGACTGGTCTGGTTTACCCGTCATTCACGTGCGCCCCACCGTGTTCCTCGAGGGCTTCTTCCTGCAGTTGGCCGCGCATGACGTGCGCACGCACAACGAGCTGCGGCTTCCGTTCGGCGACGGCAAGACGTCACCCGTGTCGGCCGATGATGTTGCCCACGTCCTCGCGTGCGTGCTCGACAATCCGGCGCCTCACATAGGCGAGATCCTCCATCTCACCGGACCCGTCTCGGAGAACATGCACTACTACGCCGGCGAGTACTCGAGGGCGCTTGGCCGGACGATCACCTACGTCGACGTGCCGCTCGAAGGCTGGCGCGCGGCGTTGCTCGAGAAGCGCCTCCCCATCCACCTCGTTGACCACCTTTGCGCAATGGCTGACCTGCATCGCGCGAATCGCTACGACCGTCGCTCGGACGTCATTCCCGAACTGACCGGCCGCCCGGCAACGAGCGTATTCGAATTCGCGCAGCGTCATCAGAAAGCGTTGAGCCCGCGCTGAGCCCCGCGCTCCGTCGGCTCGGAGAAGGGGAGGCCCAACTCCGGCTAAAACTTGACAATGTAATAATCGGAACACGAAATCTACCATGAACCTCGAAAGCCAGACCAGCGCCGTGACGTGCGAGCGGCGCGGCAAGATCTTCCTTGTCACGATCGACAATCCCCCTGTCAATGCGCTCAACGCGGCGGTGCGCCGTGGCCTCATGGAGGCCATCGATAAAGCTGAAAGTGACGATCAGGTCGAAGCCGTGATGCTGATCGGAGCGGGGCGCAATTTCATCGGAGGAGCCGACATCCGCGAATTCGGCAAGCCGCCGCTTCCTCCGTCGTTGCCCGATGTCTGCAACCGGATCGAATCGTGCAGCAAGCCTGTCGTTGCGGCCATTCATGGGGCAGCGCTCGGCGGCGGCCTCGAAGTCGCGCTGGCAGCGCATTACCGGCTGGCCGTCGCGGGCGCGAAGCTCGGCTTGCCCGAAGTGGAACTTGGCCTGCTGCCCGGTGCGGGCGGCACGCAGCGCACGCCACGGCTCATCGGTGCACGCGCGGCGCTGGATCTGATATTGAGCGGCCGCCGGGTCGACGCGAAGGAAGCGCGCGACCTGGGACTCGTCGACCGTCTTGGTGCCAGTGAGGAAACGCTGACCGAGGGATTGGCCTACACGCAGGAATTGCTCGCACTGAAGGCGCAGCCCCGCCCGACCCGCGAGGCGAAGGGTCTCGAGGACACCGCGGCAAGTCTCGCAGCGATTGAAGATGCTCGCGCCGCGGTCACCAGGAAGTCGCGTGGACTGCTCTCGCCGTTCAAGATCCTTGAAGCCACGCAAGCTGCGATCGAACAGCCGTTTGCGGAAGGTATGCGCACCGAGCGACGGTTCTTTCTTGAGTGTATGGACAGTCCGCAGCGCGCGGGCCTGGTTCATGCATTCTTTGTCGAACGCGAAGCCGTGAAGCTGCCCGAGACGCGCCAGGCGGCGCCCCGCCGCATCGAGACTGTCGGGATCATCGGCGGCGGCACGATGGGCGCGGGGATCGCCGTCGCCGTGCTCGACGCGGGCTTGCCTGTCGTCATGATCGAGCGCGACGAGGCGTCTCTCTCGCGCGGGCGGGCCCACATCGAAAACGTCTACGATGGCCTGGTCGCGCGGGGGCGCATGAGCGCCGACGCGAAGTCGAGCGTCATGAACCGGTGGAGAGGCAGCACCACCTACGAATCGCTTGCCGATGCTGACGTTATCATCGAGGCCGTCTTCGAAGACATGGCGGTCAAAGAGGCCGTGTTCGCTCAATTGGACAGGGTCGCCAAGCCCGGCGCCATATTGGCGACGAACACCTCGTACCTCGATATCGATGCGATTGCCGCGACGCTTTCCCGTCCACAGGACGTCATCGGGCTGCATTTTTTCTCGCCTGCCAACGTCATGAAGCTTCTCGAAGTCGTCGTGCCGAAGAGGGTCAGTGCCGACGTCGTCGCCACCGCTTTCGAACTCGCGAAGAAGCTTCGGAAGGTTGCTGTACGAGCAGGCGTTTGCGATGGCTTCATCGGCAACCGTGTTCTCGCCGTCTACCGTGCAGCAACGGACCACATGATGGAGGACGGTGCATCCCCCTATCAGATTGACAAGGCCGTACGCGACTTCGGTTTCCCGATGGGCCCGTTTCAGGTGACCGACCTGGCCGGAGGCGATATCGGCTGGGCGACGCGTAAGCGCCGCGCGGCCACGCGCGATCCCAAAGCACGCTACGTGCAAATCCCCGACCGCCTTTGCGAACTCGGCTGGTTCGGCCAGAAGACGGGTCGCGGGTACTACCGGTACACCAACGGCTCGCGTGTCGGCGCGACGGATCCGGACGTCCAGGCCATCATCGATGCCGAGCGCCGGCGGGCCGGAGTCACGCCGCGCAGCTTCTCCGACGAGGAGATCATTCGCCGCTATATGGCCGCGATGATCAATGAAGGCGCGAATGTCGTGCATGAGCGCATCGCGCTGCGTCCGCTCGATGTAGACGTGACGTTCCTACACGGGTATGGCTTTCCGCGTTTCCGTGGCGGCCCGATGAAATACGCCGACACGGTAGGCCTGGCATCGGTGCTCGACGACATTCGCCAATTTGCCAAGGAAGACCCGCAGTTCTGGCGTCCCTCTACGCTCCTCGTCGATCTCGTCGAGCGCGGCGCGGACTTTGCGAGCTTGAACGAGGGCACGCGTGATGAGTGATTCGCTGCTGATTTCGCATGAGGGGGCCGTTCAGCTGCTGACGATCAACAACCCGCAGGCGCGCAACGCATTGACGCCCGAGTTCATGGAGGCGATGCCGCGTGTACTGGCGGATGCGGAGGCGAACGAGGCTGTCGGTGCGATCGTGCTCACCGGCGCGGGCAGCGCATTTTGCGCAGGAGGCGACGTCAACCGGCTAGCCAGGCTGGGCTCGACGCCGGCGCACGAGCGTCGGGAGCAACTCGAACGTCTGCATCGTCTCATCCGCGCGGTGCAGCAATGTGGCAAGCCCGTGATCGCGGCCGTGGAGGGCGCCGCTGCGGGGGCGGGATTCTCGCTAGCGATGGCATGCGATCTTCTCGTCTCGGCACGCAATGCGGCATTTTCGCTTGCTTACGTGAAGATCGGGCTTTCCCCTGACGGTGGTGCAACGAGCTTTCTGTCCGAGTATGTTTCCAGGCAGTTGTTGACCGAGATGTGCCTGACCGGAGAGCGCGTCACGGGCGAGCGAATGCATGCACTGGGTGCGGTGAATCGGCTGACTGAACCGGGCGATGCCGCGGCGACCGCCATTGCCGTAGCGGAAGCAATCGCACGTGGGCCTCAACGTGCAATGGCTCGCATCAAGTCGCTGTGCCGGCAGGCGGGTAACCAGACGTTCGACGCGCAGATGGACCTCGAAGCGCAACTTATGGTCGAATCGCAGGGCGATGAGGAGGCAGTCGAGGGTATCCGGGCGTTCCTCGAGAAGCGCCCGGCGGACTTCCTCGGTTTGCGACAGTCGAGATGAACTGCACACGCGCCACGGGGACTTCGGCGTGAACGTGTCATCCGGCAAGCGGGGGATGTTGCATTGGCGGGTGCAGGATTGCGCCGTGGCGTTCACGGCTCGCGCAGTGCAGCATCGGTAGAAGCATCTTTCGGCAGGGCGAGTACCCGAGGCAACAGCCACAACGGCACGCCAACATCGAGATGAGGAAGACTCCATGGAAGACCTTGGTAGACGTCGCAAATTCTTGCAGGCCGGGATCCTCGGTTCTATTGGTTTCATCTTGGGTTCCGCCGGCATACCGAAGGTTTCAGTTGCTGGCGAATCCAGCTTACAGCAACCATTGCTCGATGAGGCTATTGCTGCCCACGGCGGATTGAACAGATGGCGAGAATTGACGCAGTTTTCGGTGCGCATGTCGCTTTATGGACAACTGTTTGATCGAAAGGGTCATGGCGGTGGTGAACTCGCACATCTTGACTGCGAGGGAACCACCCGCGAACAGTATTTTCGAATGACGGGCTTCCGAGAACCCGACCTACGCCTGACGTACAGGCCTGAGCGCGTAGCTTTGGAGCGGACAGACGGGACGTTGTTACAGGCGCGCATCAATCCGAGTGATGCATTTGCAGGTCACACCGCCATGTCCCAGTGGGATGATCTGCATCTCGCGTATTTCTGCGGATACGCCAATTGGAACTACTTCGTCGTTCCCTTCGTGTTTGCAGATCCGGGTTTCGAATGCGTGGAGGACGGTATCTGGCAGGAAAATGGCGAAACATGGCGTCGACTCCGCGTCACGTACCCGCCCGGATTTGTGACTCATACACGTGTACAGACCTTCTACTTCGACGGTAAAGGCCTTCTGCGACGACTGGACTATGGCCCGACTCTGGCGGGCCCGGGGCACGTCGCCCATTACTGCGATGAGCACAAGATCTTCAACGGCATCGTGATGCCCACGAGGCGCCGCGCTTACCGACTTGAGGCCGACGGCAACGTCGTCAAATCGCTCTTATTGGTAGGCCTTGATATTTCGTCGGCCGAGTTTTCATGATCCGTGAGTAGCGTTCGTCTGCCCCGTGGCGATGATGTGCATCTGCGCGGCTGCCGTGAGTTGAGGACGGGGAAGACGTCAAATCATGCTAACTTGTGATGGATTGCCTCGATACAGCGATGTAGCCACTGCATCAGTCCATTCTCTGCCATGTGGACCTCTGGAGACACTTGCATCAGGGCTTGTCCTTTTCGTTCGCGTGCCTCGAGCTTTGCAGCGAAAGCGTGTGCGACATCGGCATGTTGTTTAAGGAGATTCATAACGGCGTGGTCTGGTAATTCATAGACGATTACATAGGTCCGTGCGACGAACGTAACCATTGAAGCAACACCCGCGATTGGTCCGCTCTCGCCGAAGTATTCTCGAGGACCAAGACGGACGATGTCGTCGTGGCCACCAGAGTCTTCCGTTGTGGATGCCGCGACGACTCCATACCCGACAATTGAAATGGATTGTGAGCACGTTCCGGCGGCAAGCAGCACTTGTCCGGGTGCGCATTCGCGACGAACCAGAGATTTTGCTAGTTGAATCCGTTGGTCTTTAGAAAGCATCCCGAATATACCGATAGCTTCAACTAGTCGATATGCGAGTGTTCCGCCTGGGATGTCGGCGACTTCGTTCCCATGTTCCAGTGGAACGGTAATCGACTCCAGATGGCGATGAGCTGCGTCATAGAATTTGTTCAGCACCTCTACTTCTGATCGCTCACCCGTTCTGAAAAAGGTGACGTCGTACACGGCTGTTCTTCGACCGATGGAGGTCGTAGCCACGCTCGGCTTAGGATCTTGCGAGATGCCAACACAGGTCTGCAGGGCAAGTTCGAGGGCGTGAACAACTTCAGACGGTCGAAGCTGCGTCGTGGTCTCAAACCTTCCGACTGTTGCGTGAGGACCGAGAGGGAAGCTGCGGTTTACGATTCGCGATTTGGCGATGACACTGTTTGGCACAACGACCATGTCGCGGTTTGCTTTGGCTATGTGGGTCGCGCGCCAGGTAACTTCAACAACTTCACCGTCCGCTATCTCATCTAACGTTACGGAATCTCCGACACGATAGGGAGACGTAGCGTTAATCAACAAACCGGAAAAAAGGTCTGAAAGGGTGCTTTGGAGCGCGAGGCCAAGGACGATGGCTAAAGCGCCAGAGGTGGCCAGGACCCCCTTGAGCGGGATGTCGAATACATCGGCGACAATTGCGATCACTGCTCCAAGATAGAGCAGGGCTGCGATTACGTCCAGCGTGAACCGGTTCTGACGCAGTCGATAGCCAACAACGTAGTAGGCTCGCACTACGGCCATAGTCGTCGCGGCTGCTAACAGCCACCATCCCGTTTCAAGGACTCCGTGAAGAAAGTGAACGGATGGGTCCGAAAATCGATGCGCGGCTTGGGTGGGGACGATGCCATATCGAAGCATCGACACTGTCAGAAGCACGAATAGGGCGCATTTTAGTGCCGCATGCAGGATGGGCTGCCGTCGGCCGGGCGACCAAAGCAGGACCAGTACATTAATCCCGGCTGCTCCGCATGGATAGAGTATCTGGTTCAATGGCTCGTTCACGGTAGTGGGCTCTGACTCAATTGCGATGGGCGTTACCACTCGCTACGGCGGAAATGGCTCGTATGGGCCGACGCCAATGAGCGGAATACCGGAGCCCGTATTTCGCATCTCAGGTTTCATCCCCGTAAATCCGAAGCCGAGAGATTCACCGTTGGTTCCGCCGGCCTGCAATTGCTCTCGCTTTGTCTACGCCAGCGCTCAAAGATGTTGCTCTGGACGGGAACTTTAGGTTGCAAGCGGGCGCGATGCAATAGCACGATGGTGTTAGCAACACCATATCGAATGGAATGAGTGTCGTGTAACACCTAATCCAAAGTGTAGTTGTGACTGTCCTCGGCATACCCTAAGCTGTGTTCGAAGGCCGGCGCTCAAAATGAGGCGCCTGCATGGTGTTTCCATGCTATTGAAGGTGCAGATGCAGGTGCAGGTGCACATTAGCGCTCGAAGCTTGTTCAGCAACGAGGACCGGCACCCGAGCGTGTTTCGTATTGCAGAGACGTGCAATGTCTCGGTCAAGCGCAACGTTATATGCTGACTGGCCAGGCAGTCGAGCCGTAGTTCGGCCCTCGTGGTCATCCAGATGTCCCTGGGTTCCGCGCGACGAATGGGTGATTCGGTGCAATGCGTTAGGCAAAAGACGACCCGGTGAAAGCGTTTAACGATCGAATCCGAATGTCCGTTGAACATTGAGAAGCATCCTGCTGTGCGACTAAGGATCTGACTCGGAGCTGTAGGACGACAGCTATTTTGACTAGATGGAGGGTACTTACTGTGGCTACGAAGAATGGCGGTACGCTATATGTCCTGCAGGCACGTCCACCAGCGATCATCGCTCTGTTGCCGGACGGTTCACACGAGGTCGTTATCGCGAATCTTACGCGCACGCCCGACGGCATCAAGGTCGATGCTGAAAACCGGGTGGTGTACTGGACTAACATGGGAACCGGCATCCATCTGGTCGACAGCGATCCGGCTTCCGGCGCAGTTCCCCCCAATGACGGAACTATCGAAAGCGCGAAGCTCGATGGAAGGGAGCATCGTGTACTGGTGCCTTCTGGTCTGGCCGGGACGCCTAAGGAACTGGCGCTGGACAAGGAGGGCGGTCATCTCTATTGGTGCGATCGCGAAGGCATGCGGGTCATGCGCGCGCGGCTGGACGGTACGGAGGTGACGGAACTCGTCCGCACCGGGAGTTTCCCGGAACATACGGGCGATGCGACCCGCCATTGTGTAGGCATCGCATTGGATAAGGCAAACGGCCATGTCTATTGGACTCAAAAGGGATCGCCGGATGCCGGAGAGGGCCGCATCTTCAGGGCTGGGATTGAGCTGCCGCCTGGTGCGACACCCGATCAGCGCCCGGATGTCGAATGTTTGCTGGCCGATCTGCCCGAGCCGATCGATCTCGACATCGATCACCGCGATGGCGTTCTGTACTGGACTGACCGTGGCGACGATACGCATGACGGAAATACACTAAATCGCGCAAAAATCACGGCGTCCGGACTGGTTGATCACCAGGTGCTCGCCCGCGCGCTGGAGGAAGGCATTGGCGTGTCTCTGGACGCACGAGGGCGCCGCGCATTTGTGACCGATCTGGGCGGCAACGTTCGCGAGCTGAACATCGATACGAAGCAAGAGTCGCGATTCACTACAGTTGCTCATCTGGGTGTGCTGACCGGTATCGATTACGCCGACATCTAAGTCCGATCCCGTGGAGCTGCCCGTGCAGATGGATGAAGCTGCTTGGCGCAGTGTTGCCGGGACTTGCGCCGGGCCTTCGAGATCGTGAAGGCGCGCGTCCCGTGGCGGACCCGAGGCTAGGACTTTGGCGAAGTTGTATTCCACTATCTCAACGGGCATTGAGTGCAAAGCGTGAACGCGGAACAGTCGAGCCGTCATAGTCAATTTGGGAGATGCTGATGTCTATATTGAACAAGAGTCTTACCGGAAGAGTTGCACTAGTTACTGGCGCCGCAAGCGGCATCGGCAAACAGATCGCGTTGACGCTCTCGGCTGCGGGCGCGGCGGTTGCCATCGCCGATTTGAATCAGGGCGGGGCGAACGCCGTGGCCGAAGAAATCAAACAGGCTGGCGGCAAAAGCATTGGTGTGGCGATGGACGTCACGAACGAAGATGCCGTCAATCAGGGATTCGACACGGTGGCTGCGGAATTAGGCGCAGTCGACATCCTGATTTCAAACGCCGGCATCCAGATTGTCAATCCGATCGAAAACTATGCATTTTCCGACTGGAAAAATATGCAGGCGATTCACGTCGACGGTGCGTTCCTGACTACCAAGGCCGCATTGAAGCACATGTACAAGGACGACCGCGGCGGTGTCGTGATCTACATGGGGTCCGTGCACTCGCATGAAGCTTCGCCGCTGAAATCCGCTTATGTGACCGCCAAGCACGCATTGCTCGGCCTCGCGCGCGTTCTTGCGAAGGAAGGGGCGAAACATAACGTACGCTCCCATGTCGTTTGCCCAGGGTTCGTGCGCACGCCGCTCGTCGACAAGCAGATTCCCGAGCAGGCCAAGGAACTCGGCATCAGTGAGGAAGAAGTGGTCAAACGCGTGATGCTCGGCAACACCGTAGACGGCATGTTCACCACGGTAGACGACGTCGCACAGACGGTGCTGTTCCTGTCCGCGTTCTCGAGCGCAGCTTTGACCGGCCAATCGTTCATCGTAAGCCATGGCTGGTATATGCAGTAAGCCCGCAAGGAGAGGCGTCATGGTGCAAAGCAACGTCAGGCGGGTCGGCGTCGGCGCCCCCGGGAATGGGGTGGGTGAGCGTGCCCAAGCGTCGGTGGACGTTGTCGCCAGTCCGCGTATCGAGTTGCCCCAGTACGAGACGATCGCGCTGATGTTACAGGGCGGGGGCGCGCTGGGGGCCTATCAGGCAGGCGTCTATCAGGGCCTTGAAGAAGCAGGTATTCGCCCGAATTGGCTGGCCGGCATTTCGATCGGTGCGTTGAACGCGGCGATCATCGCCGGCAATGCGCCCGAGCACCGGGTGGCACGGCTCTCTGAATTCTGGGAGACGATCTGCCAGCCTGCGTTCGGAATACCCATACCGGCCGCGATCGAGGACACGTTGTTCAACTTGTATGACGGTATGCGCAAGAGCTTTACGGCATTTCAGGCTGCGAGTGCGATCGTCAATGGCCAAAATGGATTTTTCGTACCCAGGTTTCCGCCGCCCGCTTTCCACTCAACCGGGAATCCGCAAACGGCAAGCTTTTACGACACGAGGCCGCTCAAGGCCACGCTCGAGCGGTTGTGCGACCTTGACCGAATCAATTCGGCGGAGGTACGGGTTTCAGTGGGCGCCGTGAACGCCCGCACGGGAAACTTCGCCTATTTCGACAATACCCGCATACCGTTGCGTGCCGAGCATTTCATCGCGTCCGGTGCTTTACCGCCGGGCTTCGCGGCGGTGGAGATCGAGAACGAGTATTACTGGGACGGCGGCCTTATGTCGAACACTCCGCTATACGAGGTTTTGCAAGCGACGCCACGTCGCGACACGCTCGCTTTTCAGGTTGATCTGTGGAGTGCGACCGGGCCGGTGCCGAGCGATCTAAGCGAAGTCATGGGACGCGTCAAAGATGTCCAGTATTCCAGCCGCACCCGTCTCGTGACGGACTTGCTGCAACGAACTCAACATTTTCGGCGCGTGGTGCGGGAGTTGCTCGAGAGGTTGCCCGCGGGAAGCGAAAAGGATCGCTGGTACGAGCTCGCACAGGAAGTATCATGCGACAAGCGCTACAACATCATTCATTTGATCTACCGAGACAAGGAGTACGAAGGCCACTACAAGGACTATCAGTTTGGTATTTCGACAATGCGCGAACATTGGCGAACCGGATTGGCCGATACCAGGAGGACCCTGCAGAATCGGGATTGGTTGGATATGCCGATCAACGACCTCAGCTTTGTTACGCACGATATCCATCGGGACGATTGATGCCATCGTCCGGTGCAGATGCCAAGCTTTTCATGAGACAACATGCAACATGTTTTACGGCGACCCGCAGGCCTTACTTACCCAGAAGATGCGGGCGATCAAGGAAGTGGTCGTCTAAATTCAGGAACTCGATCCGTTCTTTCTGAGGAGTTGGGACTTGCCTTGCCCGAAATTGTAAAGTTCGACATGCCACCCTCTGCGGTTACCCGACATGTTGCCTTGCTGGAATCACATCTGACCATACACTTGCTCAATTGGAACATTGCACCCAAAGTGTTATTACGGCTGCGCTGGGCTTCTCTTAACTTGCTGTGTAGGTGAAAGCCTTGCTATGAATTTCGAGGAAAGCAGCCGGCTTAATCAGTTCTAGAGACTCGCCCAATGCGTCGTGGCGCGCCGCTGCGCCAGCAAGCCTGCTTCCGCGAGCACGACTCCGCCGGTGCAGATTGCGCCTATGCGCCTCGCGCTGATGCACGCTTTACGCAGGAACGCAACTATAGTGTCAGCGAGCGGAGAACTCAGCGGATCAATAACCCCGCCGACGATCCACGCCTCTACGTCAACGTGCCCGTGCAATGATCGTGGCGAGCGTGCGGCCGTGTCGCGAGGAGCATATACACAGATATAGGCGCACGCTGTGCCGTTATGAGACGCTGGGGACATCGCCCGGTGGATCATTTGCACGGCAGCAGGTTCACGCTGACTCGGCGGTATTGGTGAGTGGGTTGATTGGCGATGCGAGGCATACCATCAGCCCTTCGGGCTCTTCGTAAAATCGGGCGCACGTTTCTCGAGAAAGGCCGAGAACGCCTCCTTGGCCTCTGCTGAACTCACCTGTGCAAAAAACGTCTGGTTTTCACTCTTCACAGCCTCCTGGAGCTGCTGAAGCGCAGCCTGCTTGATGAGTCGTTTGGTAGCGAGCAACGCGCTGCCCGGTTTTGCCGCGAGCTTATGTGCTGTTGCAGTAGCGGTCTCGAGTAGATCGCCGTCGGGCAGCACGCGAGTCGCGAGGCCCAGTTCCACTGCTCGCGACGCAGTGAAAGGCTCCCCGAGCAGAAACAGGTCCGCTGCCCCTAGATGTCCTACGCGCGCTGGTATCGAAAAGCTCGACCCGAATTCCGGCACCAGCGCAAGGTTGATGAACGGCAACTGGAACTTCGCACTTTCGCCCGCGTAGACGAAATCGCAGTGGGTCAGCATCGTGGTTCCGCCGCCGATCGCCGCGCCTTGCACGGCCGCCACGATGGGTTTTTCGAACCGGATGAGCGCCGAGATCAGGCGGCCCTGCGGAAAGTCACCCAGCCGGGGCGGATGCTTGAGAAAATCTCCGACGTCGTTGCCTGCGCAGAAAGACTCGCCCACGCCTTGCCAGAGCACGACGCGGACTTCTTCGTCTTCGGCAGCCTCGTTGAAGATGTCCGCGAGATTCGTGTACATGGCTCCGGTCATGGCATTCTTCTTCTCGGGGCGATTGAATGCGACCCGCAGGACGCTGCCGGTACGCTCGGTGATGATGTCGCTCATGCTTGCTCCTTTCTCTCTGTGCTTCGTGTGTCAGGCGGCGTGTTCCTTCATGCTCGCCACCGCGCCGCTCGCGCGCAGGCCTTCGACGTCGTTTGCATCGAAGCCCAGCTCGCGGAGGATGTCGTCGGTATGCTCGCCAAGATCGGGTGCGCGTCGCGCCGGCACTTTGTCGACGCCATGAACCCGAATCGGATTGCTGATCGTCGAGGTCAATTTGCCGCCGGCGCCCTCGAGCGGAACGATGACATCGTTAGCGCGCAGCTGCGGGTCGTCGATCACCTCTTGCGGTCCGCGCACGGCGCCGTACGTGACGTGAAGATTGCTGAATGCCTCGTGCCAGTGCGCCATCGGCTGCGCGCCGAAAACCTCGTCCAGGATGGCCGTAAGTTGCGGCATGTTCGCCGCCACCTTCGCCGGATCTGCGAACCTTGCATCAGTCAGCAGATCCGGGCGTCCGATTGCTTTCGCGACGGCCGCCAACTTGTCGTGCATCACCACCAGGACGAACCAGGTGCCGTCTGAGGCGCGGTACACGTTGAGCGCCGCATTCGCGGGATGCGTGCGATCGTGCGGTGCTGGAAACGTCGCGCCGGCCAGGGCGGCCTGGATCGCAACGCTGGCCGACCAGACGCCTGAGGCAAGGAGCGAAGTCGTGACGTAAGAGCCTTTGCCCGTGCGCTCTCGGCGGTAAAGCGCGGTGACGATCGCCGAATAGATTCCAACTGCCGTCGCATTGTCGCCGCTTCCGGCCACCGGCCAGGTTGGTGGCGCGCCGGCGTCACGCGTCATCGACAACAGGCCGCTACGCGCCCAGAACGCAGTAAGATCGAATCCAGGCAGATCGGCATCCGGGCCGCTTTCGCCAAAGCCGGTGATATCCGCATAGATCAGTCGCGGGTTCCAGCGCGCCAGATCGTCGTACTCGAGATTCAACTTCTTGCGCGCCGGATGTGGCGTATTGACGGTGAACACATCAGCCCATGTGACAAGCCGCTGGAGAACTTGCTGGGCGCTGGGCGACCTCAGGTCGAGCGCGATGCCGCGTTTATTACGATTGGCGAGATGCCACTGATACGGCTCATCTGCCATCGGTTGTGACGGGATCTGGTGCCCGTGTCGCCAGGCGTCACCGCTCGGGGGTTCGACCTTGATCACATCGGCGCCGAAGTCCGACAGCATGACGGCGGCGCCGGGCGCCGCGATAAAGCTCGAAAAGTCGACCACCTTCAGTCCGGAAAAAATATTGTCGCTTGCCATTGGGTCACTCCTAAATCGTGTTGTCTGCTTCACCGTCCCACGAACTGCGGGGCCCGCTTTTCGAGGAAGGCGGAAGTGCCTTCCTTCTTGTCATCTGTCCCGGCGCACAGCCCGAAGTAGGAGGCTTCGAGAGCGAGACCTTCGCTCTGGTTCGCGTCCAGGCCCTTGTTCACCGCTTCGAGCGATAGCCTCACCGCGACAGGAGCGTTCGAGGCGATCATCTTCAGAATGGCTTCAGCGCGTCCAATGAGATCGGCCGCGGGAACCACCTCGTTGACGAGCCCGATGCGCCATGCTTCCTGCGCACTGATGAGCTCCGCGGACAGAATGAGCTGCAGCGCGCGGCCTTTCCCGACGAGGCGCGGCAGCCGCTGCGTGCCGCCTCCGCCTGGAAGCAGCCCGAGCTTTACCTCGGGCTGTCCGAGCTTCGCGTGCTCCACGGCGATGCGGAGGGTGCACGCCATTGCCGTCTCGCAGCCGCCGCCGAGCGCAAAGCCATTGATTGCCGCGACCACCGGTTTGCCGAGGTTCTCGATCAGGTCGAGCACGGCTTGCCCAAAACGGCTCGACTGCTCCGCTTCGATCGCGCTCGCGTGCGCAAGCTCACTGATGTCCGCGCCGGCGATGAACGCCTTATCGCCCGCGCCGGTGAGAATGACGCCGCGCACGACGGTGTCCTCGCGTGCATCCTCGAAAGCCGTTCGCAGATCCTTCCATGTCTGCGTGCTCAGGGCATTGAGGACCTTGGGACGGTTGACGGTCACGTATGCGATCCCATTGCGCTTTTCGTACAGAACGTTCGCGAGCGTGACGACTTTCGCCTGCGGATCATCGGGCACTACTACTACGGGTGAAGCTGGGGCTGTCACTGTTGTCGATGACATGCTGTCTGTTGCAGCGCTAGACATTTTGCGACTCCTGTTGCTATGACTAGAAAGCCGGAAGAATGACGTGTCAGTCGGGTGAGCAATCCGGAAGGTTGTGCCTGGGCTCACGCGACCGGAGCGAGTTATTTCGTCTGCTTCGAACCGCCAACCTTGCGGCGTAGCTCGAGCAGACCGAGCAGAACCTCATCACGCTGCGCCTCCAGCTCTTCGATGGAGCGCGATCCGGCCTCAACGTGGACGCTGTGTACGAGCTTCTTTTGAACCTCAGGACTCAGGACCGGCTCGCCGAGCGTCTTCCACCACGCCGTCATCGGGCCGCTGAACTGCTGGAAGAAGTGCTCGATGCCGCCAGGGCCCCCGCCAAGATGGTTGAGCATCATGTTGCCCATCACGCCCCAGCGCAGGCCCGGCCCCCAGCACAGGGCGGTGTCGACGTCGGCAGCGCTTACTACGCCCTCGGCGACGAGGTAGTACACCTCGCGCGCCAATGCGGCCTGCAGCCGATTCGCGACGTGGCCCGGCATCTCCTTGTTGACCCGCACCGTACGCTGCCCGATCGCCGTATAAAAATCCGCTGCGCGCTGGATCGTCGCTTCCGAGGTCTTCGAGCCGCCGACGATCTCGACCAGCGGGATCAGATGGGGCGGGTTGAAGGGATGGGCGATGACGCAGCGTTCGGGATGCGCCGCAGCCCCCTTCTGGATTTCGCTCATGGTGAGCCCCGATGAACTCGAAGCAACGATCACGTCGGCAGGCAACAGCTCGTCGAGTTGCCCATAGAGCTTCTGCTTGAAATCGATCCGCTCGGGTCCGTTTTCCTGGACCAGGTCCGCGCTCACGAGTGCTTGTTCGAGCACGGGCGTGAATGTGAGGTTCGTGAGCGATGCTTCGGGCGAAAGGCCCAATCTCGTGAGCGCTGGCCACGCGGACTCCACGAATTTATTCAATGACGCTTCCGCATTCGGTGCTATGTCCGTCGCCACGACATGCAATCCTTTGGCGAGAAACAGCGCGGCCCAGCTCGCGCCAATCACGCCTGTGCCGATGATGGCGACGCGGCGAATGGGCTTGGTGTCAGTCATGTGATTTCTCCGATGTACGGGTCAGACTTCGGCGTAGGCAACGCCGGTGAGGTTGCCCTGGGCGTAGAGAAAGTTGCGCAGATTGCTGCCATCGAGTTGCGCTGAATAGACCGATCCTCCCAGGTCCGTGACGAACATTCGGCTACCAGCAACGTCGAGCGTGATACCGATCCCTTCCAGCAGATGCGTGATGACGATCTCGGGCGTCGCCGCTTCGTCGGCCGGGGCGCGATTAACTGTGTTTCCGCGCGGGGGATCGCCGCGGTCCGTCCAATAGAGGACGCGGTTCTCCTCGTCGAACTCGAGATCGATCGGTTCCGGCAGATGGTCGAACAGCACTTCGATGTCGGAGCGGGTGGCCGGATCTTCGCCACTCGGGATCTCCAGATCCGCGCGGAGGATGCGGCCCTGGTCGCCGTTGTCAGGGCCCTTTTGTGTCCAATAGAGCTTTTGGTGCACGCGATCGACAGCGACTCCGACGCACCATCGGTTCTGATCGTGGCGGTCGTTGTCGCCGCGCCCGGTCTCGACCAGTGTTTCGATATCAGAGCCGTCGCAGTTGACGCGCATCACGCGCATGCCTTCGCGGTCGCACCAATAAAGTTTTCCACCGTCGCGGTCGAGCTGGAGCTGCTTTGGCGTATGCGTGAGGCCTTGGGGGACGATGACCACGCGGTTGTTGCCGTCGAGGTCGGCGCGCTCGATCGATCCGTCATTGGCGCTCAGAGCGTGACCCATGTTGGTCCAGTAAATGTGGCCGGCGTGCGCGTCCACTGCAATGCCATCGGGGAGGTGGCAGTCCGTGACGATCGTCTTGCGGTCGGATCCATCTGGATTCATCGAGTAAATCGAGTTGCTGCTCAATTCGAGGAGAAACAATCGTCCCGAGCAAACCGTGTCCTGAGAAACGCTGCTTGAATTGGTGTGAGTCGTAGTCATGTGCCATCCTTAACGTTTTGCCGGAGGTGATGTGAACGCAGAACATCGGGCAGAGAGCGAGCGCCACAGGTATCGGTATTTTCGCTCGCCGAGGCGCGCGATGCGCCCGTGACGTTGAGCGACTGGCCGGGGTTTGAACGACGCCGGTGTCGGGGGCGTTGTTCATGGACATCAATCTATGTGGTGATCGGCATCGACTCAATTGCACGATGGTGTAACGACACCATCGTGTCGGTGGGAAGGCTTGTCGTTCGATCCTGCGCCCAAGGTGTAATTGCGGACGTCCTACTGCATATCCTATTTTGCGAAAGTACCGATGAGTCTCATTGGGGGAACCGCTATTGCCAACCAGTGCATTGTCGTCGGCACAGGTTAATCGAAATCGTTCTTCGTTTATTGAGTGATTGCTATGAAAAAGCCAACTCGTATCGTTATCGTAGGTGGCGGAATCGCCGGGATTCTGCTTGCAACCAGGCTCGGCGACCGGTTAGGCCGGTCGGGTGAAGCAGGCGTGACTTTGATCGACAGAAGCCCGACGCATATCTGGAAACCGATGCTGCACACGATTGCGGCAGGTACACGCGATGTGAATCAGCAGCGTGTGATCTATCTTTCCCATGCGCGCGAACACAGCTTCATGTATCAGCCGGGAGAAATGTGCGGACTGGACCGACAGCGACGTGAAGTTCAACTTGCCGCAATCGAGACGCACGACGGCGGCTTGATGCTCGAGCGGAGAACAGTTCCATACGATGTGCTGCTGCTGTCCATAGGCAGCCGCGCGAACGACTTCGGCGTGCCTGGAGTCCTCGAGCATTGCCATCTTATTGACAGTCAACAGCAGGCAGAGACATTCAACGTCGCATTGCGCGAGCATTCTCTTCGTTCCGTGGTCAAGGATGAGGAGCTCAGGATTGCGATCGTGGGCGCTGGTGCTACCGGGGTCGAGTTATCGGCCGAGCTCAGTCATCTTTTCGAGCTCGCGGCCAGCTACGGCGATCCTGCGATTAGAGACAGGCTGCGCTTGACGCTTCTGGAGGCCGGACCACGCGTGCTTCCCGCATTCCCTGCGGAGATCTCGTCAGCCAGCCAGCAACGGCTCGAGAGAATTGGCTTTCGCGTTCTGACCTCGACTGGAGTCTCCGCTGTGAAACCGGGAGGCTTTGTGTACGGAGACGCCAAGCTTGCCGAAGCGGATTTGATGGTATGGGCGGCAGGCGTGAAGGCTCCCGATTTCATGAACCGGCTTGCTGGCCTCGAGACCAACCGGTCGAACCAGATCGTGGTGTCGGGCACGCTGCAGGCCTTAGGCGACGAGAATATTTTCGTGCTCGGCGATTGCGCTTCGCTCACGCCGCAAAGTGCGCAGCGACCGCTGCCTCCCACTGCGCAGGTGGCCACTCAGCAGGCCGAGTACCTGGCGCGCCATTTGCCGGAATGGATCCTTCACGACAAGCCTCTTCCTCGCTTCGTATTCCGGGACTTCGGATCGCTCGTCTCATTGAGCGAGTACGACTCGTTCGGCACGCTGGGTCGTTTTGGATTGTTTCCTGGGGGGATCATTCGGGGCAAGCTTGCCCAGCTCAGTCACGCGATGTTGTACCGACGCCATCAGCAGGCGCTGCACGGTTTTCGCCGGGCAACTCTGCTCTGGACCGCGGAGCAAATCAACGGATTGGCTCAACCGGCGATTCGACTCGCTTGACACGCTTTCGCGGTCCAGCAGCTGTTCATGTTCGCCGCTCTTTGGAGCGGCATGGTACTTTCCGATGCGAGCGACTTGAGAACGACGCTGCAGCGCAGCGTCGCTAATGAGGAAGAGAGTCGGAATTACATGCGACGTGCGGATTCCGTTGAGTTGAAGCCAACGCCGCGACTTGAATAGCCAAACGCTTCAACAGAGATCATCGCCGATGCATTTGCTGGAGCGGGGCGTTCAGCGGGGCGAAAGACGGCATCGCCGCGGCGGATTGCACGCCGCGACACGACGCACACGCCCGGCGCTCTCGCATGGCGAAGACGCCAGCGCTGCTCCCCATAGTGACATCGTCCGGGCTCCACCCAGCGAATGATGAGTGTGGTCTCGGACTGTTCGAGAATTTCGACCTGGACTCGTGCGTCGTCTAACGCAGCGTACTCTGACGTTTTCACTGGCGGCTCCTGGAATGGGGCTTTTTCGCTGGAATCGCGTGCTGTCACGCGTGGGGCGTCTCGATAACCTTGCCGCGGAAGATCGCATACTGGTGCAGGTTGTAGCCGATCATCACCGGGAACACGAGGCCGATTCCGATCAACATGAACGCGAGGGTCAGGGTGTCCGACGCGGCTTGCAAGATCGTGAGCCTGCCCGGAATGAAGTAGGGGTAGAGGCTAATCGCAAGGCCCGCGAACGACACGATGAAAAGCGTTATCGCCGCCCCGAAGGGCCCGCGGGCGCGTCCGCGATAGAGCGACGCCATGAGCCAGCCGTACGAGAGGACGGCGAGTACGCCGAGCACCGCAAGCGGGGCGAACACCCCGGGCTCGGACCAGCGGGCCTGGACCGCCACGCTGTCGAACCAGGTCGCCGCGGTGAGCACGATCGCGGCCGCGACGGTGAACTGTGCGCTCAACAGGGCCAGCCGGCGGGCCCTACGTTCGAGCAGACCCACCGCCTTCCTGGCGAGCCACGTCGCGCCGAGCAGGCTGTAGCCGCTGACGACCCCGATGGCTGTTACCGTGATGAACGCCGTGCTGGACCCGCCAGGCACGAACCCCGTGATCACCTTGCCGAGTACGATGCCCTGCGAGATGGCCGCGACGAGGCTGCCCGCGCCGAACACGACGTCCCATAGGCTTCCGTGCTGCGCACTATGGCGGAATTCGATGGCTGCACCCCGCATGATCAGCCCGGCTATCATCGCCATGACGGGCAGATAGAGGGCTTGCATCAAGGCCGCGTAGGCAGCCGGGAACGCGCCGAACAGGGCGCCCCCGACCACGACCAGCCATGTCTCGTTCGCATCCCACACGTGACCGATGGTTTGAACCATCACGTCCCGGTCTCCGCGATTTCTGCTCAGCAGAGTCAGCATACCGACACCAAGGTCGAATCCATCGGTCACGACGTAGAAGGCCAGCATCAGGCCGATCAGGCCGAACCACGTGAGGGCCAGCAGGGAATGAGTGGTGCTTTCCATCGAACGATCTCCCTTGAGTTTGAGAAGGAAGTTTCAGTATTCGGCCGCCATCGTTTGGGGCGTGATGCTCGTGGTCGTGGGCGGTGTGGCAGCGAGATCGGGACCGTTCTTCAGCCAACGCCGCGCGAGTAAGAAGAAGCTGATGAGTAACACGACGTCGAACACGAAGAACATCGCCATGCTGGCCGTTACCGAGGACGCGGGCACGGCGGACACGGCTTGACTCGTTCGCAGCAGTCCGTAGACGACCCATGGCTGACGTCCCACCTCGCGTACGATCCATCCGGCCTCGACGGCAACGTAAGGCAGCGGGATGCACAGTACCCATGCGAGCAGGAGCTTGCGCTGCGCGAGGAGGCGCTGGAGGTTGCCGCGCGCTTTGTGCAGCGCATACGCGCTCCAGAGCGCGAGCAGCATGAACGCGAAGCCGATGCCGGCCATCACCCGGAACGCGTAGTAGAGGAGCGGCAGCATCGGCGGTTGGTCGGCGCGCGGGAAGTCCGTGAGCCCCGAGACCCGTCCGTGCAGCGAGTGCGTGCCGAGAATGCTCAGGAGTCCCGGCACTTCGATCGACCAGTCATTACGCTGCTTTTGCTGATCGGGCCATGCAACGAGCGACCATGCGGCGCCTGTGCCCGGCTTGTTGGTCTGCCAGTGCCCTTCGATGGCGGCACCTTTCGCGGGTTGAGTCGCGAACACGCTGGTGCCGCTGGAGTCTCCCAGCCAGACCTGAAGCGGTGCAACGACGACGAGCACGCCCAGTGCGATCTTGAAGGAACGCGCAAAGAACTCAGGGTGCCTCCGGCGGAACAGGTGGTATGCCGAGATGCCTGCGATCACAAACATCCCGGTTTCGATCGCGGCTGTCCACATGTGAGAGACGGCCCATACCATGTCGGGGTTGAAGATGGCCGCTGCATAGTCCGTGATGACGAGCTTGCCGTTGACGACGGTGATACCGGCGGGCGTCTGCATCCACGAATTGGCGACCATGATCCAGAATACGGAAATGCTGGATCCGAGCGCGACCATCGCCGTGGCAAAGACGTGGACGCCACGTGACACACGTCCCCAGCCGAGCATCATCACGCCGATGAATCCGGCTTCGAGCATGAACGCCATTGCGCCTTCAAAGCCGAGAATATTGCCGACGAACTGGCCACTGAACCGTGCGAAGCCGGACCAGTTGGTGCCGAACTGAAATTCCAGCGGAATCCCAGTCACCACGCCCACCGCGAAATTGAGCGCGAGCAGCTTGCTCCAGTGGCGGGCGTGCCGGTAGTACATCACGTCGCCGGTGCGAATCCACAGTACTTCGATCAGCAGCAGAAATGCCGACAGACTGACAGTGAGGATAGGCCACACGATGTGGAAGATCGTGGTCATCGCGAACTGCGCGCGCGAGAGTTGGAGTACGTCAGTGAGCATGATGACCGTCCCATTGCGGTGTGTGATTGGCTACGTTCGAGCGACGTCAGCGCTGGGAGACGTTGCCCGTATAGAGCAACTTTAGGCCGTTGATGTTGCGCGGCTCAATTGCACGAAGGTATAACGATACCGAGGCGCCGAGGAAAGAAGGTCACCGAGACCTGCTACCAAAGTGTAGTTGCGACTGTGGCCGGCGAGGCCTAAATTGGTTCGCAGCCTATACTTTCTTCGCGAATGCCAGCGAGATGGCGGTCAGATCGGCTCGCTATACAAGGTCTTTGTCTTGGGACCTGTCTGGATGGTGCTTGCGGCGCCCCTTCATCATGAAAAGCGAAATCTTCACCGCCATTGCAGCGCGCCTTTGTAGCGCTTACATCACAGGCCAGGTGCGACGCATCATCCAGATCGCGACGAGCGCCAGACAGTGGGCTGCCGTTGCCGGCGGCCCTATGACACCGGCCGGTTACGCGATTCTCGCGTTCGTGGTCGGGGCCATGCTTCTGGCCGCGATACTGACGACCTGTTGGGCGCGTGTTGGACTTGGCAGCGTATTCCGGGTGGGCTGCTGGTTTTCGTGAAGCCGGAGCGGCTTCGTGATTTTCGCCAATGTCGGACGTGCCGCGGCCGCATCGGACCTAGGCATCGTCTTGCGTGCGGACGTGGCGCGCTGCCTCCTGAACCGCGTGCACGAACGCGGCTGTGACCATACTCGTCACCAATACGCCCTGCACTCCGATCAGTATCGAATCGATCCGACCCACGATGGTCGTGGGCACCACGTCGCCGTAGCCGATCGTGAGCGCCGTGATTATGCAAAAGTAGAGGACTTTCCCAAACGAGGATGGCGTTTCGCTTGCCGTTTCGATTGGACCGCCGGCGTAGTACATCACCGCCGAAAGCACAAGAAACAACACAAATAACGCTGCAAGCGGCGCATGGAGGTACCACAGAGTCCTCGCAAATTCTTCGAACACATGGCCAGCCTTCAGTGGGGCGGGCGGGGAACGCCCACGATTCTTATCCATGGATCATCTCCAACAGTCTTCGTACACCAGGCGAGGTTAGGCCCGCGGCGGAGCGGGGAGCCATTGCACGATGGTGTTAGTCACACCTTCGGATCCCAGCAAATACGTGTCTTGCACCCCAAGGTGTAATTGCGGCTGCGTTGGGGACGCCCTAGATTGGTTCGCAAGCCGCCACTCCAAACGAGCCCGCTTTTTCATGCACTGGCATGGCTCGTTTGTAGCATCGGCCGTTTGCCCCCGAGGACCTGGAGCTGAGCAATGAATCGTAACCGCCACCAATCAGGCACTGAATACTGCGCACAACGTGCAGCCGCCTATACATCGACCGACGTCGCGCTCGGCGACTCGAATGACGAACCCGCTCTCGGTGCCCACCTGATCACGAAACGCCACGGCTACGAACATCACGGCATTTATGTCGGTAGCGGCAGGGTCATTCACTACGCGGGTTTCGTGAAGTCCGTGCGTCGCGGCCCCATTGAGGAAGTCCCGCTCGATCAGTTCGCCGATGGTCACGCCGTTGATGTGCGCCAGTGTCCGTTGCCGAAGTATTCCGGCGTCCAAACCGTGCTGCGCGCCCGCTCGCGGCTCGGCGAAGATCGGTATCGCCTGCTGACGAACAATTGCGAGCACTTCTGCGCATGGTGTCTGGATGGTGAAAGCCGCAGCGAACAGGTCCATGCCTTCCTCAAACATCCGGGCGCAGGCGTCCACGCGCTGCTGTGTCTAGTGAGCGCCCTCATCGGCATCCGGATCAAAGCCGGTCACGCAGCGGTTACCGCGGCATGAATTCCTTGAGTTGAGTTTGATACAGACAATGGCGCGAAGGAGGCCACCATGAGCCGGACCAAAATGACTCTGCACTGGGCCGTCGAGAAATGGCTCGCGCCTACGCTCGCGATGCGCGCGCATGTCGTGCGGGTTCGCGGCACTGGCATGCATCGGCGCTGCGTGTGCGTCGAAACGGTGCTTTCCGGCGGTCTGCTGTCGATTTTCTTCTTCCGTCACGACGATGGATCGTGGAATGTATATCCGCCAGCGCCAGCGCGGCCTGCCATGTCCGGGTGGAGGGCTGTGTGATGAACCACGGCTTTGGCAATTTGACGAAGCGCGTTCCCGGCGCGCACTACGTGTCGGGAGTCTCGGTGGATGCCGACGATCTCGCGCCCAGATCGGAGCGCCTGCTCAAGGTATCAATCATTGTGGTCTGTTGCTGGACACTGATTGAGGCACCGCTCGAACTGAGTGGGTCGATTGATTCAATCTCACTGCTCGCTGTGGTGGCGTCGAAGGTACTGGTTTGCCTCATTGGTTTCGCTGCCATTGTCGACCTGCTCTGGACCCGTCACGTCTTCGCATTCATTTGCGCCGCAAGTGTATTTGCCGTAGCACCGGCGTTACCTCTCGAGTACACGCACAGCATTGCCCTTGCTCTCGTCTCGACGGTCGAATGCCTCGGTAAAGGCGCATGTGTTGTCGCGTTCGCTCTGGCGGCGTGGAACGGAGACAGTGTCAGCGAACGTTTGAGCGAAGGCCGCCCTACGGCCAACGACCCGCAATGAGCCGCTCGAGTGTCGTTAGTCTGGCATTGCTGACAATGCCCGCTGTGTTGCTCAGCGGTTGCGCATTTGCGCCATCGATTCCGCTGTTGGGTGCAGCCTTTCCGGACTGGTTGTTCTGCATTCTCGGCGGCATCACGGGGACTATTCTCGTCCACCTCGCATTGAGCCGGAGCGGTGCGATCCTGGCGCTCGCACCGCTCGCCGTCAGCTATCCGGCGCTGAGTGCGCTGCTCGCGATGGCCGCCTGGTTGGCGTTTTTTCACCGTTGACGTGGGCCAAAATGACTGACGACGCTCGCGCCGCGCGGCACATGAAGAAGCTTCCTGCCGCTGCGATTGTGCTGATTGCCATCGGCTTGCTGGTCGTGGTTCTGTGGCGGCTCGATCACGCACCGTCCACCGACGACGCGTATGTGTACGCGGACACGATCAGCGTCGTTCCTGAAGTCAGCGGCCGGATCATCGAGCTCCCCGTACGCGACAATCAGGCCGTCAAGCAAGGCGATCTGCTACTGCGTATCGACCCGCGCCCCTATCAGGCTGCGCTGGATCAGGCGCGCGCACGGCTCGACACGCTCAACAACCAGATCGTTTTGACGCAGCGTTCGGTCCATGCGCAGGAATACAACGCGGATTCCGTGCAGGCGGCCGTCGAGCGGGCCCGCGCAGTGGCAAACCAGGCCGCGGACACACTGCGCCGCACTGAACCCTTGCTCGCGCAGGGCTATGTATCCGCCGAGGAAGTCGATCGCGCACGTACCGCGCAGCGCTCCGCGCAGGCGGAGCTCAATGCCGCGATGCGCGAGGCGCAGCAGGCTAGTGCCGCGGTTAGCGGCGTCGATGCGCTGGTCGCGCAGCGCGCGGAAGTCCGGGCGCAGATTGCCATTGCCGAACTGAATCTCGAGTTCACGGAGGTGCACGCGCCTTTCGACGGTCGGGTCGTCTCGCTGCGCACGACGGTCGGGCAATTCGCATCGGCACTGAAGCCTGTTTTTACGTTGATCGATACGCGGCATTGGTATGTCGTCGCCAACTTTCGGGAAACTGAGTTGAAGGGCGTCCATGCAGGGACGCCTTCGACCGTGTACCTGATGAGCGACACCGCCAGACGTTTCACTGGCGTGGTCGATTCGGTCGGCTATGGCGTGCTGCCAGACGATGGCGGCGTAGTGGAACAGGGTCTTCCGAGCGTGCAGCGCACCATCAACTGGGTGCATGTATCGCAGCGCTTCCCGGTCAAGATCGCCGTGCGCAATCCCGATCCCGAGCTGTTCCGCATCGGTACTTCGGCGGTCGCAACGCTCAACCGCGGCGACGCGGCGACATCCAGGCGTTGAGGGCCACGTGATGGCGACAGCCGACGTACATTCATCGGGCTTGCGGCAATTCTCCCGCTTTCTCGTCGATGAGAACCGCGCTCAACCGGGGCGTGCAAACGTGATGCTGCGCTGCGTATTCGCGTGCGCGATCGTCATTACGATATCCATGACGTTACAGGTGCCGTTTCTCGCGCTGTCGTTGCTCGTCGTGTTTTATGTCACACAGTCGAACGTGGTGATGACGCGTCTGGTCGGCGTCGTGTTCGTGGTCGGTGTGACCGTGGCCATCGGTAGTGCGATTCTTGTGCTGAAGCTGACGTTCGATTACCCGTTGCTGAGAATCCTGCTGTCGGCAGGACTGTTCTTCGTTAGCGCTTATCTGATGCGGGTGGCAAAAATCGGTGCTGCTTTCTTTGTCGTCGGCATCGTGGTGATCTATGTCCAGTCGTTCGTGGACCTGACCGATCACGCCGAGGCGCTCATACGGATTGTGCTATGGGTGTGGGTCGCTGTGAACTACGCGATTGCGATCACGCTGCTGATCAACACGTTATGTCTGCCTGCGGAGCCTGTAGAGCAACTCGAAGACGCCATGCTTGGGCAACTTGCGGTAACGCGCTCGGCTCTCGCGCACCTCGAGCGTGGCGAGCGCGGTGTTGTAGAACTCAACGCGCGAGCAATACAAGACGGAACTCTGACGCTGCAACGTCTGCTGCGGTTCGCGACGATGCGGGACGCCAATTACCGGCGCCGGCAGGCGTTTCATCTGGCGCGTGTCGCAACGGTGTCGCGGTTGTATGCGGCGGCGGCTCATTTGCCCGAAAGCATGGCGAATATCCCGGCTGGCGTCCTGCATGCACTGGGCGGCGCATGCGAGCGTTTCGCCCACGCCATTCGCACGGGGGAGCGCTTCACCGTGCCGGAGCGGCTCACGAACATTGTGGACCTCGGCATGCCAGGTGCGGTTGAGGAGATGCGGGAAGCGTTTCTCGCATTTGCCAGCAGATCGGCGGCGCCCGATTCGATGGAAACGGAACAGGAAAAACAGCGCTTTCTTGTCCCTGATGCGTTCTCGAACCCGGTCTATCTGCAGTTCGCGTTGAAAACACTACTAGCGGCGATGGTCGGCTACCTCTTTTACCTGGCGACCGGTTGGCAGGGCATACACACGATCATGCTGTCGTCGCTGATCGTCGCGCAGCCAAGTCTCGGCGCGACGAGTCAGCGCGGGAACCTGCGGATTGGCGGTGCGGCGCTCGGCAGCGCGATCGCGCTCGCGATGGTGGTATGGGTGGTGCCGCGCCTCGACGGCATTGTCGGCCTGCTGCTGATGTCGTTGCCGGTGATTGCGCTGGGTGCATGGATCAGCGCGGGATCGGAGCGGATCAGCTATGCGGGCACCCAAGTCATGTTCACGTTCGGGCTGGCCTTGCTCGGTCAGTTCGCACCGACGACGAATCTCACCGAGATCAGGGACCGGATAGTCGGCATTCTGCTGGGGGTGGCGATATCGACCGTCGTGCATGCATCGATATGGCCCGAAGCGGAAGGCGAGGCGCTGCGTCAACGTGTCGGCGCTCTGCTGCGCAAGCTTGCCGCCAGTTTGCGACAGCAGGAAGACGCAATCTCGGCGCCCAATGCGCTTTGGGCTGAACTTGCAGATTGTGAGGCGATGGCCGCTCGCGTCGCGCTGGAGCCTGGCTGGCAAATGGGCGAAGGGCAGCGGGAAGGTTTTCAGCACCATGTCCAGACGGTGCTTGCGCAGACCCGCGAAATCCTGCTTGCGGCGGGCGCTTTCGAAGCGGAGCGCCGGTCGCAGCCGAATGGGGAGGGTAGTGCGCAGCGCGCCGCAGCGATCTGGGCAACGACGGTCGCGGTAGCGCTGGAAGGCTACGCAAGCAACTTGACCGGGGGCCAGCAGTCAGTGCACGCACCGGCTCCGGTTTTCTCCGATGACGAAGCGTTGTTGCTCACGGATGCAGCGAAGCGTGCGTACGATCGATTGACTGCACGGGCGACGCGTCTGATGGGACTGGTGTCGACCCTGCCGGCATGGCGCGATCATCAGTTCTTCGACAACGGAATCGCGACATGAACACAGCAATCGCGACCGGCTCTTCTGATCCGCTAGCGTATCGTTTGCTGCGCAAAGGCGTAGTGGCCGTATTGGCGTGCACATTGTCGGCCTGCGCGCTGATCCGGCACGATACAAAACCTTATGCCGTAATCGCCCCGGAACAAATCCGCATTAGCGGCGACATTCATCTCGAACCAGGCGATTGGCCAGCCAGGCAATGGTGGAGCGCTTACGGCGATCCGCAACTCAATTCGCTGATCGCGCGGGCACTTACCAGCTCGCCGACGATCGTGATCGCGCATACGCGCGTCGCGCAGGCGAAATCGGATATCGATCTGGTGCGCGCGGGGACGAATCTGCAGGTTACGGCGCTCGCTGCGCTCGACCGTCAGCGGGTGTCGTCGAACGGCTTCCTCGGGGCCTATTCGACGAACGAACCTGCGATCGGTGCGACGGGGCCGTGGTACACGGAGGGCATCGTTGGGCTCGGCGCGAGCCTGGACATCGACATCTGGGGCGAGCAGCGCGCGCAAGTTGAAGCTGCGATCGGCGTGCACAACGCGCGGCTGGCGGAACTCGCCGCCATTGAACTTGAGATGTCGACCGACGTCGCGCAGATTTACTACGGCATCCAGACGACGTATCGACTGATCGATCTGCTCTCGCACCTGCAGGATGTCGCGGCGTTCGATGTGGATGCACACGCGACACGTGCCGCACGAGGCCTGGAGCCCGTCACCCAGACCGAGCTGGCGCGTGCGCAACTGTTGGCGACGCAAAGGCAGCTTGTGGCGGCGCGCGCCAGCGTCACGCAATTGCGCGAATCGCTGCGTGCGTTGCTTGGCGCAGGTCCGGACGATCTTTCCGACATCAGGCCCGTCGCGTTGCCGCTGCAGCAGTCCGCATTGCCGCCGACACTGTCATACGAACTGCTTGCTCGTCGTCCGGACCTGCAAGCGCTGCGTTGGTATGTGCAGTCTTCGTTCGACCGTATCGACGCCGCGAAGGCCGCGTTTTATCCGCGCTTCGACATCAAGGCGTTTTTTGGCCTCAATGCGCTGCACCTTGCGGACCTCTTTACACATGCCAGTCAGCAGATCAATCTGATTCCCGGTCTGTATCTGCCGATCTTCGACGGCGGCCGGCTCAACGCCAACCTGAGCGGCGCGCGCACGGCGAGCAACACACTCATCGCGCATTACAACGAGGCCGTGCTGAACGCCGTGCGCGACGTAGCCGCAACGGGTAGCAGACTTCAGGACCTCGATCAGGAAGCCGTGCTGCAGGCAGAGAAAATCGACGCGGTGTCGTTCGCCGAGGCCAGTGCGCAGGCTCAGTATGAAAGGGGCGTTGCGAGCCGACTGACGGCAATGGACGCTCGCCAGGCAGTGTTGCTCGAACGCATCTCCATGCTGGAGCTCGACGGGCAGCGCCTGAGTCAGGCGATTGCGCTGTCGAAAGCGCTCGGAGGAGGCTATCGCGACGACGCACCTGTTGAATTGCGGGTAAGGTGACTTAGCCTTCACGCCCGTGCGTGCTCTGGGTTAGTCGTCCCGCGATGTTGACGAGTTCGGGGAGCGAGCGCGCGTCCATCTTTCGCATCACGTGTCGGCGGTGCACCTTCACTGTGATCTCGCTGATGCCCAGTTCGGCTCCGACCTGTTTGTTCAGCAGGCCGGATACCACTAACGCCATGACCTCCCGCTCGCGTCGACTGAGTGAGGCGTAGCGATCACGGATCGACTGCATCCCGGCTTCTTCGGTCAACGCCACGCGGCTGCGCTCGAGCGCGTGCCGGATGGCGTCGAGCAGCACCTGGTCGTCGAACGGCTTGGTGAGAAATTCGGCCGCTCCCGCTTTCATCGCTCGCACCGTCATCGGCACGTCGCCGTAGCCGGTGATGAAGATGATCGGCATATCGGTACGTTCGGAAGCAATCAGATTTTGCAGGTCGAGGCCGCTGAGATCGGGCAGGCTGACATCCAGCACCAGACAGTTCGGGACCATCGCGCGCGTGCGTCCGAGAAAGTCCTGGGCGCAAGCAAAGGTCTCTGCCCTTAGACCAGCAAAGCGAATCATGGCTTCGAGCGACTCACGCACCGAGACATCGTCATCGACGACGAGGACGACCGGCGTGGCTTGCGCCGACGACGATTTCGAGGCGGCTTCAACTGCACGAGCGGGTATCATTTTGAACTCCATTCACAGGCCCCGGGGTGAATCATTCGACCTTGAGCGCGGCCTTGATCGCCCCCAGAAGGGCGGTGTCGCTGAAGGGTTTGAGCAGACAATCGACGGCACCTTGTTCGAGCATGCGCGGGCGCAGCACTTCGTCCCCATGCGCCGTGATGAAGACGATCGGAATGGCTTCCCGGCGCCGCTTGAGCTCGTGCTGCAGCTCGTCGCCGGACATGCCTGGCATGGCGACGTCGACGATCAGGCAGCGCACTTCGCCGGCGCATCCGGAGGCCAGAAATTCTTCTGCCGAGCCAAATGCCCGGGTTGCGAAGCCGAACATATGCAGCAGGTCGGGCAGCGATTCGCGCACCGACTCGTCATCGTCGACCACCGCGATAAGCGGGCGCTCTGTCATCACAGATTCCTTTAGGGTCGCTCCGCGTCCGCGCGCGCGGACTGTCCTGTGGGCGCGGACCGCTCGGCGGCGGACACGCTGTCCGCCCGACACGGAATGGAGAAAGTAAATGTGGCGCCGCGGTCTTTGTTCGGGGAGGCCCACAAGCGGCCGTCGAGGCTTTCGATGATGCAACGGCTCACGAACAGGCCGATGCCCATGCCTTCCCGCTTGGTCGTAAAAAGCGGATCGAAAAGCTTACCGGCAAGCTGCGGGTCGATGCCTACACCCGAATCGGTCACAGAGAGCCGCACATGGTCGCTATCGTCGGGCTCGATGCTCACCAATATCTGCCGTGGCCGGTCGTCGACGCCATTCATCGCCTCCACGGCGTTGACAAGCAGGTTGAGCACCACCTGCTGGAGCTGGATCTTTTCCCCGGTGACAGGCGGCAGATCGTCGGCCGTCTTCAGATGCAGCACGATCCGCTTGTTGCGAATCTCGCCTTGCAGCAGATCAATCACCTCCCGAGTCGCTTCGACCAGATCGACTGTATCGATCGTGATGGTTTTGTTGCTGAACAGCGCGCGCAGGCGTTTCATCACCTCGGATGCGCGGTGCCCGTCGCGGATCGTGCGTCGTACCGTCTCGAGCGCGCCTTCCACATTGGGCGGTTCGGCACTCAGCATGCGCAGACCGGTGTTTGCGTTGGTCACGATGCCAGTCAGCGGCTGGTTGATCTCGTGCGCGATCGAGGCCGTCAACGCGCCTTGACTGTTGACCCGGCTCAGATGGGCCAATTCGGCGCGCAACGCGAGAAGCGCATCTTCGGACGCCCGACGCTCCGTCATGTCCTGCGCGGCGCCGATGTAGTCCAGCGAGCCTTGCGGGTCGCGCGTGGCGTGCGCCTGTATGTGAATGTGCCTGACCGGGCCGTTGGACAGCAGCAGGCGGATTTCGAACTCCAGATCTTTGCCATCTCGCGCCCGCTCGATCATTTCGTCAAGTAGATGGCGGTCGCCAGGGTGGAAGCGGGAGGCGATCGTGTCTATCGTAATCGGCACCCCCGGTTCGATCCCGAAGATGCGATAAAGCTGATCTGACCATGTGAACGCGCCGGTTTCAAGGTGCCAGCAGAAGCTTCCGCTCGAACTGAGCTGCTCCACTTTGGCCATCAGCGCCGCGCTTTGGCGTAAGCGCTCATCCGCCTCCTGACGCGCAGCGATGCTATGTGCCCGCTCGATGGCGATGCTCGCGATGTGCGTGAACTGTGCGATCAGTTCGCGCTGGATAGGCGTGGGATCGCCGGGAGCGGACCGAAACACCGTGAACGTTCCCAGCACTTCGTCGGTACGCGACAGGATCGGCGTCGCCCAGCAGGAACGCAATCCATGTGCGAGGCTGCGCTCGCGCCACGCCTTGGTCCAGCGCGCGTCCGACGCGACATCGGGCACGATCACCTGCGCCTTGAGGGACACCGCCATGCCCAGCGGGCCGGAGTCATAGAAGGTGGCACGCGCACCGGCACGAGGGAGGAAACGCTTCGGCAGACCGGGAGACCCCAGATGAATGCACCCGGTGTCGTGTGTCTCCCGAAAGGTGACCATGCAGACGCAGTCGGTCGCGATCTCTTCGACCAGTCGGCATAGGTCGTAGAGAACGTTCGGCAAAGGCTGCCCTGTCGCGACCATCTCCAGCAGGCGATTTTCGCCCTCGAGCAGCGCCTCGGCACGCTTGCGATCATCGATATCTGTCTGAAGGAAATACCAGAGAGCGATTCGGCCCTCGTTATCGCGCAATGGAAAGCCTTGCACGCGGAACCATCGGTAGACGCCATCGGCACGGCGATGGCGCGACTCCGCATCATAGGGCTCGCCGGTGACGATCGACGCACGGAATCGGGCGATCACCGCCGCCCGGTCATCGGGGTGGGTCAGGCCGTTGGTCTTCCACCCCCGCAACTCTTCGAGGGTCGAGCCGGAAGATTCCAGCGTATGACGGTTGGCATGGAAAACGTCACCGTCGGGCGAAAAAAGAATGACGCGGGTGGGGAGGCCATCGACGATCAGCTCGAAGCGCTGTTCTTGCGCGCGCAGCGCAGCTTCGGTTTGCTTACGGTCCTCTATGTCCGAGTTGATTCCGCACCACTTTACGGCTTGACCGCCAGCATCGGTAATCGGACCGGCTCGGCATGCGAACCAGCGATACGTGCCATCGAAGCGACGCATGCGCGCTTCCGCCTCGCCCGGTTCGCCGGAGGCGAGGACGGCTCGCCAGGCTTCGATTAGCCCCGGCTGATCATCCGGATGGAACGCCGTCTGCCAGCCTTCGCCCGACGCTTGCTCGACGGAAAGCCCCGTATATTCGCACCAGCGTCGATTGACGAACTCGATGCGGCCGTCAGGAAAGGCCGTCCAGACCAACCCAGGGAGCGCATCCACAGTACGACTGAGTTCGTTTTCCATCGCGACCCCGTTCTACGGCGTGCCTCACGATACAACGATCGGCTTTTGGGAACCGGGAGTCAATATACCTTGGTGTCGGTTTGGGCCGGGTTATGTTGAAACGGCGGCTGAAACGGCCGGATCGATGGGCAACGTGAATTGAAAGATCGCACCGCGGTCGGCGTCGTTGCTCGCCCACAGGCGGCCGCCATGTGCCTCGACGATCGAATTGCAGATCGGCAGACCCATGCCCATTCCGCTGGCCTTGGTCGTATAAAACGGCTCGAAGAGGCGCTCGATGTTCTCCGGGGCGATACCCGGGCCGGAGTCGCGCACGGCCACACGGACGACGCCCGGCTCGATCATCGCGGTGTCGATCGACAATTCCCGCGGCCCATCGTCAACCGCACTCATTGCATCGATGGCGTTGATAATGAGGTTCAGGATCACCTGCTGGATTTGCACGCGGTCGCCCTTGACGGGCGGCAAATCCTCCGCAAGCCGCGGCCGCACAGAAACGCCGTTCCGGTTCGCCTCGCCGGACGTGAGCGCCATCACCTCGCGAATCGCCTCGTTGATCTGCAAGATCTCGTTGCTCATCGGGGCCTTGATGACGAGGCCATGAATACGCTTTATTACCTCGCCTGCACGCCTCGCGTCACGGACGATACGATCGAACGCCCGGCGGGCCTCCTCGACATTGGGTGGGTCGAGACCCAGGCAGCGCAGACCTGTCGACGCATTGACAGTCGTCGCAGCGATCGGCTGCTTCATTTCGTGGCTGATCGACGCTGCGAGTTGCCCAATGGCAGTGACGCGGTTCGCATGGGCGAGCTCGAGCTGCATCTGGCGCGCCTCCGCTTCCGCGCGTTTGCGCTCGCTCAGATCGAGCACAAACGCGATACCTTGGGTCCCGCGCTCTTCCAGCATCGCAACACCGATCAGCACGGGCACTCGGCTGCCGTCCTTCCTGAAGTACTCCTTTTCGAAGGGGTGCAATGTACCCGTGATCTTGAGCTCCGGCATCCATTCTTTTCTGTCGCGCTCAAGCCACTCGGGTGGCGTAAGGTCGGTCCAGCGCAGACGCCCAGCGAGGAGATCGTCACGGTCGTACCCCACGATACGAAGAAACGCGTCATTGGCTTCGAGAATCCGACCTTCAAGATCGCAAATGAAGATCCCGACGATGTTGGCGTCGACGAGGCGCCGGATTTTCGCTTCACGTTCTGCAAGGTCGCGGTACAGGCGCGCGTTTTCCAATGCGATCGCCGCCTGCGAGGCGAGCAGCTTCAGCAGGGCGATGCGCTTCGGAGCGAATACGCCGGGCGCGAGGTTGTTCTCGAGGTAGAGCACACCGATCAGCCCGGCCTGCTTGAGCAACGGCAGACAAAGGACGGAGCGAGCGCATTTCTGGCGGATATAGGGGTCGCCGGAGAATCGGTTTTCGGCTGAGGCATCGTCAATGATGACGGGTTCGTGCGTGCTTGCGACAAAGCGCAAGAGCGAGTCCGGCAAGGCCACCGGTCTCGGTGGTTGCTGCAATTGCACGATGACCCGGCCACCTTGAATGGTGGCTTCGGCCTCGACGTGCTGCAGGGCGCCCTGTGGAAGGATCAACAGACCGCGTTCGGCGCCGGCATGCTCGATTGCAGTCGTCATCAAGGACTTGAGCAGGTTTTCGAGCACCATTTCGCCTGAGATCGCCTGAGCCGTCTTCACAATGGTCGCGAGATCGAGTTGCTCGCCACGTTCCTCGATGGTCACGCGTGAGACAGGCGCAGTTTCGGGTTCGCTCAAGGAGTAGAGCCGATCCAGTTGTTCGATCTTGCCGTGCGCACCCCATTGGGAATAGCAGTCCCGCGCCTCACGCAAATAAGCGTACGCGGCGCGTTCGAGGCCAGCGGCGAAGCAGCATTGCGCAGCGAGCTCGTTGGCCAGTGCCTGATCCTGGACGAATCCTTGCTCGCCTGCCGAGCGGGCGGCATGCTCATAGAACCGCATGGCCTGCATTGCGTGTCCGTTCAGACGGGCCAGTTCGGCGCGCAGCAGCAGATGCTTGTGTGCAAACGTGATCGGGCAGCTTTTCGCCCATCTTGCGAACGCCTCGATATTTGCTGTGATCTCGGCCTTGATCTCGGCTTGTCGATCAGCTGATGCGGAGCCGTGAACCGCGGCGAGCGCGAGCGAATGATAGAGGCAGTAGTTCGCGAACTGGATGTGGCAGCGTCCGGACCAAAGCAGTGGTCTGGCCTTGGCGGCGCACGCGAGCGCCTTCTCAGGGTCGCCCATCAGGTAGTGGCGCTGGATCTGCAAAATCCAGTGGAAGCAGTTGACCACGGCAATGCCGCCTTCCGTGATCTGCGCATCGATCGCGGCGTCCTCCATCACCGTCGGGTCGCGGGTGCGCCCGCGAAGCCTCTGGATGAAATGTTGGATGCTGGACAGAATATCGTGCACGTGACGGAAGTGGATTCGTTTCACGAACTCGATTGCGTTGATCGAATCGAGCCACGCCTCACCGAGGCGATAGCCGCGTGCCAGAAGGTCCGTCAGCCGATGTTCGAGGCTGAAGCTGGCATAGATGACTTCGCCTGTTTCTTGCGCATATCGCATGGCAGTATCGACGCACCCTAATGCGACCTCGATCGGTTGCGTCCAGAGAACCGCCATTTGCAAGAAAAAGTGCGCGGCCACTTGTTGAGCGGCGAAACTATGCTTCTCCGCCACGGCGACCGACAACCGGGCGAACGCCTCGCCGTCCCGGTATCGGTGGAAGAATGGACCTAGAAGAATGGAGATGAACGCATAGGCGATGACAGCCGATTCGGTCGTGCCGTATTTCAGCGTCACGACGACCATTCGGCAGGCGATCGTCTGGGCGAGGTTCATATCGGTGAAATAGGCGGTCTGCCCTAGCATATGGTAGATCTGCATGACCTCCCGCATCTCGGGGTCTTCCATCATCGGGAGGTCAAGGAGGCTTTCGATCGGGCGCGCGCCGAGGCGCATGAAGACGGCATCGTACTCTGCGGATAATTCGTCATCCGTAGGATGATCTGGCAAGTCGATGCCGAACATTTCCAGACATTCGCGAGCGGTTCTGACTGCGGACGCATTGTCGGCATTCACCAGCTGCAGGACCATCCTGAGCCGGTAGGCCTCGGCGCGGTGGATTTTCGATCGCGCTCGAAGCAAGATGTCATCGATCCATCGGGTGGCTTCGCTGAAATGGGAGAGTAGAAACTCGCATTCGGCCCGTTCGAACCAGACGCTGAAGGTCAACTCGTAGCAGTCGTCCCACCCTTGCTGCGAAAGCAGCGACGCAGCGGCCGCGAGATAATTGCAAGCCGAACGATACGCGGTCGAGGCCTTCGCCTTCTTCGCGGCATTGAGGTTGAGGGTCGCTGAGCGATGTTGTTCGGACCGTTCGATCATCAGCTGGGACCCATGATTCAATTGGTTCACGAGATCGAATATCCTGGTCGCAATGTCCGCGTCATCGAGCTTCGACAAAAGCAGTCGGCCAATGCGCAAGTGATGCTCTGCGCGCGATTCGGCAGGGATCAGTGCGTATGCGGCCTCTTGCACGCGGTCATGGAGAAACTTGAAGCTGCGGTCCATGGAAACGATCGCGCCGGCCCTGACGGCATCGAGGAAATCCGCATGGACTGTGGCCTCGGAGCCACCCGAGACTTTCGCCAGGGTGCTGAAGTCGGCCTGGTTGCCGAGGCACGCCAGCATCTTCAACGCGTCCTGTGCACGAGGCGAGAGCCTCTGCAGTCTGCGGATCATCAGCTCTACGACGTTTTCGGTGAAGCCCTTCGCGTCGATGTGTTCGAGATTCCACCGCCACGAGGCTGTATCCGGCTCGAACTCGAGAAGACCTTCCTCAACGAGATTGGTCAATAGCTGGCCGGCGAAGAATGGGTTGCCGCCAGTTTTGCGGTGTACCAGTCTGGCTAGAGGCAAAGCCTTCTCGCGCGTGCATCGGAAAGCGTCGCAAAGCAGTTCGCCGAAGTCCTCCGGCGATAGCGGGCCGAGTACGATCTCATGCACCTTCGTCCCGGCCTCGCGAATCGAACGGAGCATATCCATCAGCGAATGCCCAGGCGCGACTTCGTTGTCGCGATACGCGCCGATCAATAGCAAGTGATGCGTGTCAGTATGCGTGATCAGATATTCGACCACCGTTAATGTCGCCGGATCGAGCCACTGTAGATCGTCCAGGAAAATCACAAGCGGATGCTCGGCGCGCGCGAACACACCAACAAACTTTTGAAAGACGGATTGAAATCTCAACTGGGTTTCCAGTGGCGAGAGTACGGGAACGGGAGGCTGCAGCCCGATCAAGCTCGCGAGTTCGGGAATCAGATCCGTCAGCAGTCGCCCGTGCTGGCCAACGGCTTCTTCGATCGCGTCGCGCCAGCGAGCAATTTCGGCATCCTGGCCGTTCAGGATTTGTCGGATCAGTTCGGCAAATGCCTGTGCCAATGTGGAGTATGGGACGTCTTTCAGGCGCAGGTCGAATTTTCCCGAGATAAAGATACCCCGGGGCAGCACGATCACCTTGTGCAGCTCATTGACGACGGAGGATTTTCCAATTCCCGAGTAGCCGGATACGAGGACCAGCTCCCGCGTGCCTTGCCCGGCGACGCGCTCGAACGCATCCAGAAGCGTCGCGATTTCACTGCGGCGCCCATAGAGCTTCTCGGGGATCAAAAGCTGTCGCGTCGTATCGTGCGTTCCGAGCGGGAAAGGATCGATCCGATGAGCGGCTTCCCATTCAGCCAGGCATTTTCGGAGATCCCACTCCAGACCGGCTGCGGTTTGATAGCGATCCTCGGCGGGTTTCGACAGCAGTTTCATCACGATGGCCGAGAGCGGGGCAGGGATGCCTGAGACGCGCTCATGCGGCGCAGCGGGCTGTCGCGCGATGTGGCAGTGCACCCATTCCAGAGGATCCAGCGCAGTGAAAGGAAGGGTCCCGGTCAACATCTCGTACAACGTGACCCCAAGCGCGTAGAGATCGCTGCGTGAGTCGATCGACCGGTTCATTCGTCCGGTTTGCTCGGGCGCCATGTACGCGAGGGTTCCCGCGATCAATTCAGGATGTTCCGGGCTCTGGCGTTCGCGCGGAAGACGGGAGGCGATGCCGAAGCCGGTGAGCCTAACCTCGCCCGTTGCGTCGTTCACCAGGATATGCGCCGGCTTGATGTCCTTGTGGATGAGGCCGCGCTGATGGGCCTTGCCCAAAGCAGTGACGATGTCAATGGCGAGCTGCAGGAAGCGTTCCAGTGGAATGGGAGTGCCTATCAGCCGGTCGAGCGGAACGGCGCCCGAATCCTCGAGCACCAGCACGGTCTGACTGCCCTCAGACACGAGTTCGAGCGGCCGTACGGCCCAATCGCCGGAAAGCTCTTCCTTCAGATGGTATTCGTGCGCGAGGCGTTCGAGGCTCGCGGGTGTGCAGCCTGTAGCTAAAGGCCGCAACTCCATGACCGAAGTCGGCGCGCCATCCGGGCTCAGGCGCGATGCGCGCGAAAAGATTCGCTCGCCATCCTCCCATAAGACCTGGCTGCTATCTGCAATCGAGTGGGACCGAGGCTCAGATGACATGCTCTGGAGGAATCGCTTTCATGACGGAGGCGAAAGTCATGGCTTCCGTGTTGTGCAGCGCGGGTACCGCAATACGAGGGCGATAGACGGCATCGCCTGCGCGAGTGACTTGCCCGCTCAGTGTTCGAATAGATTCCGCTTTTTTTGGCAGCGCAACGTCGCCAGAACGGTTCGCCTTAGCGGCACGCTGCCGCATCGTTCCATGCGACAGTGGTCCGCAGACATTTGTTCGGGTCATGCCGTATGACCGATGATTCGAATGGTAGCAGAAGCGCAAAGGCACTTCCGCGCGAGAGAACACGTGGCATAGCGCCTCCGCGTCTCGCGACTTCCGCAGTCATTCCAAATGATTCATCGATCGTATCAGAGGTGAGCTATCTCGGGCAGTGGATGCTCGGTCACATAGGGAGACTGTGATTGTTTGCAACGCAGCGAAAAGCTTGCCAGGTCGGAGCGCGGTTTCTTTGGCGCGGGCGCCATGTGCTTTCACCGCATTCTCGGACACTGTCGGGTCTGTCTGCATGCGGGGCTTGCAATGGCAGGTCCACTCGCGGATTCGCAACGCTTCCGAGCGGCCAGAAGCGCTCGCGAGCATTTGGAAGACGTATTCGCGTGTTAGCCGGATTGATCACGCGCCCTGTGCTTGTCGCTTTGTCGTACCGAGCTTTGAATGAAGGATGAGAGAGACAATTTCCATGGAAGTGGACGGAGTCGAATTCACGTAAGCCCAAGCTGCACGACGGTGCTCAGGATAGGTCTTTCCTGCCCGGATTCATCTGGATTATTTTCTTGTATGCGAATTGGTGCAGTGACAATTTACATAATTGAGTTAAGCGACGGTTTGACATTGACGTCTCCGGGCCAAATTCCAGAAGTCCGGTCCAGCCCCGACTGCGAAAACACGGCAGTGATAACACTCGATTATTGCGTCAACTTGGGGGTCAGTTCTAGCCTGCACGTCCCGTCGGATTCCCTCGTCGGCAAGCAGACCGGGGGCGGCCGCCTGGCTCCAGCCGCCCGTCGAGCCACTAAGGCATCTGACGGGGCGGTCCGGAGGCAAAGGTTCGGCCCAAGCCGGCTTGCAGTGCGCCGGGAAATCTGGCGGGCAGGCGTTCCAGCGGACTGGTGACTTCGTGCAACAGGTCGGTGGCCACCTGCGCGTAAAGCGCGGTGGTTTCGAGCCTATTGACTGCAGTCAATAATGCAGGGATTTTTTGGCTATAGGGACTGCCTCCCGACCACACGATGGAGATTCTCATCTGCCGATCCTGCAAAGCTGTCCGCTTTGCAAAACGACTTTGCAGACCAGGATCTTCGTCAGGCTGTGTGCCGTTTGCATCGTCGACTATTCCCTCTGCGTTTGCCCGGAATTGCGCTTCATGCGGGCCGACGCCGACCGGCGAGTAACCAGATTGCGACCGAAATCGAGAGAGCAAGAACGCCTGCAACACTCAGTGCCGATGCAAACCCGCTCGCGAAACCGGCCGGGGCGATGGATCTCATCGCTGGTTGGAGGTCCGGCGCGAGACGGGCGAGGGCGTGGCTAATATCGCCGGCGAGCAGGTCCGACATGAATTGAGCGTCCACGCAGGCTTTGCCCGATGTATGACACGTCATTGCCGCGTCGATTGCGGATCGGGCGCGCGATGCGAGCACGGCTCCAAGGACGCCGATGGATGTGACGATCGCCGTGAAGCGGGTGGTCGTACTGATCCCGGAAGCCATCCCGCTCCGATTTGGCGGAACGCACGCCATGATCGCCTTCTGTGTGTCGCCGTTCAACACGCCGGCACCCAGGCCGGTCACGATCATCCCGAACGCCACCCAGCTGTACGCGCCCGATTTCACGGCGATGGCGGTCAGCAGATTGCCGGCACCGACAAGGGCAAGCCCGGCAGACAGTATCGAGGTCGGACCCGTCGCGTGCCGTCCAATTCGTGCGCCGAGCCAGGGGCCGACGATCATCGACAGCGCGAAGGGCAGCATTCCCAATCCCGCACAAATCGGCGTCCATCCGAACGCATTCTGCAGATAGAGCGGCAGGAACGTCATCATCACCTGAGCGCACGCGGCGTAGCCAAACATCCCGAGCACCGCTGCCACGAAGCGTGCTTGCCTGAACAGCGCGAGATCGATGACCGCATTCCCGACACGCCGCTCAATCGCGACAAAACCGGCAAGCAGCAATACGCATCCGGCAAGGCGCGCTCCGGTCGCCGCGCTACGCCAGCCATCGTCCTGGGCGCCGATCAGCGCCCAGATTCCACACGCGAGGCCAATGCCGAAGAACAGGCTACCGGCAAAGTCGATGCGTCCTGCTTGCGGATTGCGCGAGTTGGTCACCACGCGCCGTGTGCAGAAGATCAGCACGACACACACCGGCAGGTTTAGCAGGAAGATCCAGCGCCAGCCGACCCATTGGGCGATCAAGCCACCGATGAGCGGTGCGACAGTCGTCGCGATCCCCATCGTCATCCCCCAGATCGCCCACGCTCGCACCCGTTCCCGCGGGGCGGGGAATGCGTGCGCGATCACGGCCAGCGCCGACGTCAGCAGCATCGCCGCCCCGAAGCCCTTCGCGACGCGAGAGAAGTTAAGGAACATGACGCTGGGTGCGAGTCCGCAGCCAAGCGACGCGATCGCGAACATGAGTAGGCCGAGCAGCATCGTGTTCTTTCGGCCATAGCGGTCCGCAAGCCCGCCCATCGGCAGCAGGCACGACGCGAACGACACCATGTACCCACTGACGACCCATTCGACGTCCGCGAATCCCGCGTGGAATGAACGGGCGATCGAGGGCAGCGACACCGCGACGACATTCGTGTCGAGCACGATCAACGCACACGTCGCAGCGGCCGTCGCGAGCACGGACCCGGCCGAACGGGGCGGCACGACGGAGCCCTTCGCTGCGATAGCCGCTGCCGCGGCCGTCACGATTACAGTCGTGCTCATACCAGCTTCGTTCGACATAAACGCTTGTTTCATAGTTGAGACGAAACGACATGTTAGCGCCGGCCACGTTGCTAATCGATAGCAGATAGAATCATATTCATTCATTTCTGGATGAATAAAAGTGGAACTCGAATTGCGTCATCTGCGCTGTATTCTCGCCGTCGCGAAGCGTCAGCATTTCGCACGGGCCGCCGACGATTTGGGGCTCGCGCCGCCGTCCCTGACGAAGCAGATCCAGGATGCGGAGCGCCTGCTGCAGTTCCGACTGTTTCACCGGACCCGGCGCTCTGTGTCGCTGACCGCTGCTGGCGAAGCTTATGTTCCGGAAGCCGCCGCGGTACTAGAGCAACTCGAACAAGCCCGCAAACTTGGGGTACTCGCCGAGCGCGGGCAGTTGGGAGAGGTGCGGATCGGGTACGTCGCATCGGCTGCCTACGCCGGGGTGATGCGCAAGACAGTGACGGAATTCCGGCGATTGCATCCACGAATCCAGGTGCGGTTGCAGGAGGCGCCGATGGATGAGATCCCGATGCGGCTCGTCGACCGTCAGCTCGACGCCGCCTATGTCAGGCCGCCAATGGCTTACCCGGAAGAGTTGCAAGCCACTGGCGTGTATCAGGACGAGTTCGTGGTCGCGCTGCCGGAGGATTCCGCGCTCGCTGCGCAGAGTGCGATCACACCGAAACAACTGCGCGATGCGCAGTTCGTGGTGCCCGAGCAGGAGTTCGGCACGATGGAGGTCGCGAGACGTGGGCGTTTTTCTCCGCTAATTGTGCAGCGACCCGGCCCGCTGGTCGCGGTGCTCGCGAGCGTTTCGCTTGGCGGCACAGTAGCCATCGTGCCAGGTACGCTGTGCGATTGCGTTTCGCTGCCTGGCGTGATCTACCGTCCGCTGGCAGGCAAGCCGATCCCGTCGGAGATCGCGCTGCTGCACCGCCGGCACGAGCGCTCGCGTGTGGTGAGCGCGTTCCTGCAGTACGCCCGCCAGGAGTAAAACGGCCTCCTGGATCGGCATAACAGCCGGCCGGCTGTGGGCAAGTGGAAACGTATTCCATGGCGCGATCTTTCAGTTCACGGGGCCTGTCCATCCTTCGCAGATGCGCTTACGCAGCCGAAACGCTTCCTCGAGTACCGGCAGCAGCTTGATGGCCCAGCGGTGCAAGGTCGAATGCTCGACCGAGACGCCGCGCCCAGCCATCATCTCCTCACGATCACGCAGGCTCAGCGGATAGGCTAAGGTCGTGAAGTTCCCATCAAGATCCGCGAGTCCAAACATCTCAACAACGTGGTCGAGCAGGACCATCGGGCAATCAAGCGACGCACGCGGCCCACGCAGGGGCTCCAGACTTTTCGCTGTGCGCGGATCTTTCTGGCCGGATTCGAGCTGATGAATATGATAGCCAAAGGGCAGATGCAGTGTTCTCGCGGAACCCTCTCGTCGGTCGCCGCTCGAACCTACGATCTCGCAAGTTGAGCATTACTCTGCATATCGACCTCTCTCGCCTTCGATTCTCAACGCGACAAAACCGCGACGGCCCCGTGCGGAGCGACGTTTGTATTGGTGTTCGTGGTTGCGGCAGAGCCGTGGTCCGCCGATGTGGGCGCGGCTGACTCCGAGTGTGCGTAGGCCGGAGCGGTGATGTTGGTGCCCAGCGCCACCAACAGCGATGCGGCGGCGCAGGCTGGCTTAGGCGTGAGGTCGGAGCGAGGAGACATCGGCTGTCAATGCTGTGATCGTTCTTATACTCACGCTCAATGGATCCGTTGTGGAGTGCATAACAAAAAGGGGATGCGAATGAATTGCGTCTAATGGAAGTAACGGATTCGAAAGAAAAATCTTTGAAATGGTCGTTGACTCGGCTCGCGCGTCGTCGCCAGAATTCGCCTGTTTCCACGAAAGGGGCAGATGCCTTGGACAGTTGCAGTAGTCGACCTTCGAATAGCTTTTGCCTGACCGGCACGACGCCCGCCTGGATCCTTCCTTAGCCGCCGTCCTGCCAGCAGGCAGACGGTGCGCGCCGCAGTAGCTTCCGCAGTTCTCCCCGCGCATCACTTCGATTGGCAGCCGCCGCAGGCGATACGTCGTAATGCGCGCTCGGCCGCGCTAGGGTGAGGCGCACGGCGTCGCACCGTCTTCGCTCAGTAGTTCTGGTCGCCAATGACGCGGGCAACCGTCTGCAGCGACTGTTCGAGCGTCGTCAAGCTGACCGAGCCGAGTGCGAGCCGGATTGCGTGCGGCACGTGCGCCGACGCGGCGAACGGGTGCGCGGTCGAAACCGCGATCTTCTCCCGCCTCAAGGCCATGGCGATCGCGTCTGCGCGCACTTCCTGGGCCAGCGGAAGCCACAGAAAGTACGAAACCGGATGGCCGATCCGCTTCACGCCGCCCAGCAAACGACCGGCGATCGCCTGGCGCACCGCTGCGTCGCGGCGTTTATCGGCCGCTAGCAGGTCGACCGTGCCATCTTCGATCCGGCCGCATGCGATCGCTGTGAGGGTTGCCGGCGTGTTCCAGGTGGTTGCCGGGATGGTTCGTTCGAGCTTCGGAATGAAGCTTGCAGAGACAGGTCTCGGCACGGGCGCGATATTCTGATTGAGGCGGGAGATCGCGCCCGACGGCACCACCTTACCTCTGCAAACGAGCGCCCGATCGAGGTCGCGCAACAGGGCTCCGCCGCCAACGTCTACCGTCCCGGCCTTTTCATTCATAACGACCGAATTGAGATCAAGCACGAGCCCATCGTTACAGGTGGGAATACCTGAGGATGTCGTCATCTGGACCTCGCCGTCGAATGCATTGCTTGGGACCGCGCTACCGCGGAGGCGCCAAAAGCCCGAAGGCGTGGGCTCAGTGCCATACCCATTGCTTTCTATTTCGTTTCAGCAATAAGTCAAGGCGCTTTCAGTGGACGAGACCGGTCGCGCCGCTGGGCGCGCCTGCATGCACAGGCAGCGGGTCCCTTCGCTGAGCGGCAAGTGATGTCGCCGCAGAATCAATCTCCTTTTGCCGTCCAGACGCTAAAGGCCATTGCTGACCCGAAATCCGGCCATGCCCCGCAAGCGCACGCGCGCAAGCACAGCGCTCCGAAACACACCACCTTCCCCCGGCGGTCCCCTCTTCAGGGGATGTTTCTCCCCCGCAAACGATCCGAAGATATCGTCACTCGGGAAGCCACCGTGTGCGAACTGCAACGACGGACCTGCGCCATCCCGATCCCTTTTTCGACTTTCAGGAGATCTCGATGCAGGACGCCGCGCACGAGCCGACGCTTTTCCCCTATGCCTATCCGCTGCTGATCAAGCATCTGCTGCATACGCCGTTCGTCCAGGCGCCGGACCAGGAAATCGTCTACCGCGGCCAGTTGCGGATGACCTATACGACGCTGCGCGAACGAATCGCGCGGCTCGCCAACGGCCTTCGGACGCTGGGCGTCACGCACGGAACCACGGTAGCGGTGATGGACTGGGACAGCCACCGCTATCTGGAATCGTATTTTGCGGTCCCGATGATGGGTGCCGTGCTTCAGACGGTCAACGTGCGGCTGTCGCAGGCCGAGATCGCGTACACGATCAATCACGCAGGCGCCGAAGTGCTGTTCGTCCACACCGATTTTCTGCCCGTCGTCGAAGCGATCAAGGACAAGCTGGAAACGGTTCGCACGTTCGTGTGGATCGACGAGCCAGGCAGCGATGCCTGCGCGCACGCCATTCCATTCACGACCGAATACGAGGCGATGCTCGCGGCGAGCGCGACGACCTACGCGTTCCCCGACCTTGACGAGAATACCCGTGCCACGACGTTCTATACGACGGGAACCACCGGTCTGCCGAAGGGCGTGTATTTCTCACATCGTCAGCTGGTGCTGCACACGATCACCGTGATGGCCGCGCTGTCGAGCCCGGTGTCGGGCCAGCGCTTTCATCGCGGCGACGTGTATATGCCGCTCACGCCGATGTTCCATGTCCACGCGTGGGGCATGCCGTACATCGCGACGATGCTCGGCGTGAAGCAGGTCTATCCGGGCCGCTATGCGCCCGACCGTCTGGTGCAACTGGTGCGCGATGAAGGCGTCACGTTTTCCCACTGCGTCAGCACGATCCTGCACATGCTGCTCGCGTGCGATGAAGCGAAGCACGTCGACCTCGGAAAATGGAAGGTCGTGATTGGTGGCAGCGCGTTGCCGCACGGCCTCGCGCGCGCTGCGCTCGATCGCGGCATCGACGTGTTCGCCGGCTATGGCATGTCGGAGACCTGTCCGGTACTGAGCCTCGCGCAGCTTCCTCATCGAACAGGTCCGCTCGATCTCGACGAAGAAGTGCGCCTGCGTTGCAGGACGGGTTTTCCGGTGCCGCTGGTCGATCTGCGCATCGTCGACGAAGACATGCGGCACCTCCCGCACGACGGCAAGGCTTATGGCGAGATCGTCGTACGCACGCCGTGGCTCACGCAGGGCTATCTGAACGATCCGGAAGCATCGGGCCAACTGTGGGAGGGCGGCTATCTGCATACGCAGGACATCGCGAATATCGACGCGACCGGCAACATCCAGATCACCGACCGCATCAAGGATGTCATCAAGTCGGGCGGCGAGTGGATCTCGTCGCTCGAAATCGAGAGCCTGATTTCGCTGCTTCCGGATGTCGCGGAAGCCGCGGTGATCGGCATCAAGGACGACAAATGGGGCGAGCGCCCCGTCGCGCTCGTGGTGCTCAAGGCCGATGCTCAGATCACCGAAGACGACGTCAAGGCGCACGTGACGGGTTTCACGAAAAGCGGGCGAATTTCAAAGTACGCGGTCCCGCAAATCGTGAAGTTCATCGAGTCGCTGGAGAAGACGAGCGTCGGCAAGACCAACAAGAAGTGGTTGCGCGAGCAATTCGCTTGACCACTCGCTAGGAGCAAACACGATGAGCATCAAGGAATACAGCATCGCCACGATCGATAGCCTCGTTGGCCACGAGTTAGGTGTGTCGGAGTGGGTGGTGGTCGATCAGGCGCGTATCGACGCATTCGCGGCATGTACTGGGGACCGGCAGTGGATTCACGTCGATGTCGAGCGCGCGAAACGCCAGAGTCCGTTCGGCGGACCGATTGCGCACGGTTATCTGACGCTTTCGTTGCTGGCGGCGCTCGCAATCGAAATCGGCGTTATTCCCAAGGACGCGGCCGCAGGTCTGAACTACGGGCTCGACAAGGTGCGCTTCATGACACCGGTCAAAGCCGGCGCGCGAGTGCGAAGCCGCGTGACGCTGACGTCGGTGGAGAAGAAGGGCGGCCGGCTCATCGTCAAGACGATGAACGAATTGCAGATAGACGGCGAAGAGAAGCCGGCGCTCGTGGCCGAAGCGTTGGCGATGCTGGTCGAGTAAGCAGCGGCACGGTACCGAATCACAGAGAGGCTGGAGGAGCAGCAACATGGCGGCGACTAACGAAAGCATCGCGCACAGCGAACAACCGGGCGACATCGCAACATCAGCTGCGGAAGGCAGGTTGGGACCGAACCCGTTCGTGGGACTGCGCCCGCGCGACATTCTCGCGACGGTGCAGCAGATGGGCGCGCAGGCGCTGAGGCAACCCGCGCTGGTCGTCGAGTACCAGACGGCGCTCGCATCCGATCTGCTCGCGGTGCTGGGTGGAAGCGCGCAGGGCGACTCGCCGCAGAGCGACAAGCGTTTCGCCGATCCGGCGTGGCAGGACAACTCGATTTATCGGATGGCGCGGCAAAGCTACGTTGCGTGGCGAAATGCGCTGACGGGTTTTGTCGACCGCTCGGCGCTCGACTCGAAGACCAAGGAACGCGCGCAGTTCGTGCTGTCGCTCGTCACCGATGCGCTGTCGCCGACCAATACGCTGCTAGGCAACCCGGCTGCATTGAAGAAAGTGATCGACTCGGGCGGCGCGAACCTGCTCGGCGGGATGCGCAATCTCGTGACGGACATGCTGCACAACCAGGGCATGCCCGCGCAGGTGGACAAGGCCGCGTTCGAGGTGGGAAAGAATCTCGGCACGTCGCCGGGCGTCGTGGTGTTTCGCAACGACGTGCTCGAACTGATTCAGTACGCGCCGGCCACAGAGCACGTGTACGGACGTCCGCAACTGATCGTGCCGCCGCAGATCAACAAGTTCTATGTGTTCGACCTGTCCGAGGGCAAGAGCATGGTCGACTATCTGGTAAAGAACGAGTTCCAGGTGTTCGCGGTGAGTTGGCGCAATCCGACCGCGGCGCAAAGTCATTGGGATCTCGATACTTACGTGGGCGCGCTGCTCGAAGCGATCGAGGCGGTGCGCGAGATCACGGCCAGCGGCGACGTGAATCTGCATGGCGCGTGCTCGGGTGCGATGACCATCGCAGCGCTGCTAGGGCACCTCGCAAGCCGCGGCGACACGCGCGTGAATGCTGCGACGCTGATGGTCGCCGTGCTGGACAACACGGCCGACTCGCAACTGGGTCTCTTTACGACACCGGAAGCGATCGCGGCCGCGAAGCAGAGCAGCACGTCGAAGGGCGTACTCGCGGGCGAGGAGATGGGCCGGCTGTTCGCATGGATGCGACCCAACGATCTGGTCTGGAACTACTGGGTCAACAACTATCTGCTCGGCAAGACGCCGCCCGCTTTCGACGTTCTGTACTGGAACAACGATGCGACCCGGCTGCCTGCGCGTCTTCACGGCCAGTTGCTCGACATCTTCGCCGACAATCTGTTCAGCCGGCCGCGCGCGTTGACGGTGCTGGGTACACCAATCGATCTGTCCGAAGTCACCTGCGACAAGTACGTCGTGGCGGGCATGACGGATCACATCACGCCTTGGAAGGGCGTCTATAACTCGGCGCGCATGTTCGGCGGCTCGACGCGCTTCGTGTTGAGTTCGAGCGGCCATATCCAGAGTCTGATCAATCCGCCGGGCAATCCGAAGGCGAAGTTTTTTCTCAATCCTGACTTGCCGGCCAATGCGGATACGTGGCTCGCCAACGGGCGGCCCGAGAAGGATTCGTGGTGGGACAACTGGCGCGCGTGGCTCGCAGATCGTTCGGGCGAGCGGCGATCCGCGCCAGCGACGCTCGGCAGCGTGCGGCACCCCGCCGGCCTCAAGGCCCCTGGCACCTACGTCATGCAGGCATGACGACTACCGTTGGCCGCATTAGCAGATCGCGCGGGCCATCTTTTTCTCAACGCAGTTTCTTTGGAGTATCGATGATGGATTCAACCAAGCCGAATAGCATGTTCGCCGAGTACACGAAAGTGATCGGGCAGTTCAGACTGCCGGGCATCGATGTCGCGGCGATCCTCGAATCGCGCCGCAAAGACTTCGCGGCGATCGTCGAAGCCAACACGACCGCGCTTGCAGGCGTGCAGTCGCTGGCGCTGAAGCAGGCCGACATGTTCCGTTCGACGCTGAGCGAATTGCAGGCGCTCGTCACGCGTGGCGCGCGGTCGGGCGACCAAGCTCCGCCCAACGCGGGCGAGGCGGTACGGCAAGCCCAGCACAAGGCAATGGTCGACATGCAGCAACTGGCGGACGCCGCGTATCGCGCGCAGTCGGACAGCGTCGCTGTGATCACGAAGCGCGTCGCCGAACGCGTCGAGGAATTGAAGTCGCTGTACGTGCCGAAGATGTAATGCGGGCCGCCGACAACTCGAATGAATTGTCCTTCCAGAAGATCGGCCGGAACCGTGAAATGCAAACGAGCCCTCAGACTGCTTGCCGCATGCAAATCCAGATGATCGATCTGGACGGACAGAGGCTGCGTGTCGCAACCTGGCGAGGCAGCGATGCTTCGCCGCCGCTTTTGATCTTCAACGGCATCGGCGCGAACCTCGAACTCGTGGAGCCGTTCGTCGCGGCGCTGGAAGACGTGAGCGCGATCATCTTCGACGTGCCCGGTGTCGGCGGTTCGCCCGCGCCGGTCGTGCCGTATCGCTTTTCGACGTTGTCGGTGCTGGCCGACCGCCTGCTCACGCGGCTCGGCTTCGACGGTGCCGTCGATGTGCTCGGGGTGTCGTGGGGCGGCGCGCTGGCGCAGCAGTTCGCGCGACTTTATCCGCGCCGCTGCCGCAGGCTGGTTCTTGCGTCCACGTCGCCGGGCGTGATCATGGTGCCGGCCAAACTGTCGGTGCTGTCAAAGATGGTTTGGCCGCGCCGCTATACCGATCCCGATTATCTGCAAGAGGTTGGGGCGCAACTCTACGGTGGCGCCTACCGACGCGATCCATCGCTGCTGAAGGAGCACAGCCGGCACATTCAGCCGCCGCGTGGACGCGGTTATCTGTATCAACTGCTCGCGGCTTCGGGCTGGACGAGCCTGCCGTGGCTCGGCGCATTGCGGCAGAAAACGCTGGTCATGCACGGCAACGACGACCCGATCGTGCCTCTGACCAACGCGAAAATCCTCGCCGCGCGCATTCGCAATGCGACGCTGTATGTGATCGACGACGGTCACCTGTTCCTGATCGCACGCGCGAGCGAAGTGGCGCCTGTCGTGCGCAAGTTCCTGCGGCAGGAGGCGAATTGAGCGTGTTCGGCGATGGCTGCGCGTGCACTGGCGATATGAGCAAGTCGGAAAGCTTGCAGCGCATGCGGCGCACCGCGCTGGGCCTGCTTCTGGTGATGATTGCGTTGCTCGCGGCGTGCGGCGCGTGGCAGGGCGATCATGCGTGGCTCGCGTGGCCGCGTGCCTTTGCGGCGGCCGGCATGGCGGGCGCGATCGCGGACTGGTATGCGGTCGTTGCGCTGTTTCGTCATCCGCTGGGATTGCGCATTCCGCACACGGCGATCATTGCGCGAAACCAGCAGCGTATCGCCCAGAGCCTCGGCAATTTCGTCGAAGAAAACTTTTTGACGCCGGAGTTGATCATTGGCAGGTTGCGCGAGCATCGTGCGTCGCAAGCGCTTGCGCGATGGCTGACGGAGCCGGCGAACAGCCGTGGCGTCGCGGATGTCATCGCGGATTCCATCGCAGGCTTGCTCGAAGACAATAACGACACAGACGTAGCGTGGTTTTTCGATCGTCTGCTGATACCGCAATTGCGCACGCTCGATATATCCCGTGTAGCCGGAGACGCACTCAAGGTCTTGACGGAAGGTGAGCGGCACCAGCCGCTGCTGGATCACGGGCTCGTCTCGTTGGAAAAGTGGCTGACGTGCAACGCGAATATCATCAAGGCGAAGTTCAGCGAGGCATCGAAGTACACGCCTGCACCGCTCGATGGCTACATCGTGCGGAAATTCATCGAAGGCATCATTGCGCTGCTCCATGAGGTGGCGGCAAGCCCCGAGCACGAGTTGCGCCGCCAGTTCGATGAGGCCTTGCAGGATCTCATCGTGCGCTTGCGGACTTCGGCCACGCACCGTCGTTTCGGCAAGTCGTTGATGCGCGACTGCATTCGACATTTCAGGGAGGAGAACTACCAACGCGTGCTGATCGCGCATTTGCGATCAGGTGTGATCGACGATCTCGCGCGCGAGCAATCCAGCCTGCGTGACGCGTTGGCGCGCGTACTCGCTTCGCTCGGCAAGCGCATCGCCCGTGAGCCCGCGATTCAACGCAAGCTCGACGCATGGTGGCTTGCGCTCGCGCGCGAACTCGTCGTGCGCTACCGGCATCAGTTCTCCGCATTGGTTACGGAGGTCGTGCAAAGCTGGAATGCCGACGAAGTGAGCCGCAAGATCGAAATGGAAATCGGCCGGGACCTGCAATATGTGCGAATCAACGGCACGTTGGTTGGCGGGATGGTTGGCGTGTTGCTACATGCGGCCACGCTCGTCTTCGCACTATGAACCTTCGTTGCGCCAGGCGTCGGCGATCAACCCCAGCGTCTGCGCGCGAGCCACAGCCTGCGCGCGCTTGTCAACTTCGAGTTTGATGAAGATGTTCTTGACGTGCGTCTTGACGGTTTCAGGTCCGATGCCCAGCGTGCGCGCGATTTCCTTGTTCGACTGCCCCTGAGCGATCAGTTCGACGATGCCGCGCTCGCGTGCGCTCAACGGCTCGCGCTCGGCGTCTCGCTCGGGTTTCGCGTCGGGCTCATAGAGGGCGCGCCAGCCATCCAGAAGCCGATCGATGTAGGCAATAGCGTCCTTCGTTTGCGGCGTGGAGCGCGTGTCGTCGCGAACCGCTTGCAGGAGCCGGCCGATTTCCGGGCCTTGATCGAGAATCGATCGATAGATCTCATGATTCGCGCTCAACGCCTGGCGGAAAATCCCGATGGCGCGGGTCTCTTCGTTTGCGCGCATCCAGACGAGCGCGAGCGTGGTCCGCAGGCGCAGCGCCAAATAATCGTTATGCCGGCTTTCGACGCTGCGCAACGCGGACATCAGCGATTCAATCGCGTTTTCCGTGCGGTTCTGCGCCATGGCCAGCCATGCGACCGCGATCGCGCGGAAGGTCTCGATCTCGGGGGAGACCGGTTTCGAAGCGGCGGCGAGCGCGCTCACCAACTGATCCAGTTGCGCGACGCCTGCCGCGGCTTCGTCCATTCTCCCTTCCCTGAGATTGAGCCGTGTACGCTCGACGAGGACGCCGGCAGTCAGCCGATCCCAACCGCGCGTATAGCCGAGCGCCTGTGCGTGATCGAGCAGCGCATACGCCTGCTTGACGTTACTACGCGCGGTGGCAATCCGCATCAGCACACGATAAGCGATCAACGTGCTGTCGAGCGGCACCGCGAGATCGATCACCGGTATCAGGTCGACCAGCAGCACCTCCGCTTCATCGAGCCGTCCTTGTTCGTACCAGATCTGCGCGATCATCGGCTTGCATAGCGCCGCCGCGATCGACTTGGGACCCGCCTGGCGCTCGGCCAACTCGATCGACTCGTTGAAATAGCGCTCGGCGAGCGTGAAGTGCATCTGCTGCATTTCCGCGTGACCGAGCAGACACAGGCGATAGACCGACGCGAACACGTTGCGCTGGTCTTCGTCGATCGAATCCGGAATCCACGGTGTGGCGTACAGCGCGCCGAGGTTGCCCGCTTTCCAGTGCGCGAAACGCACGACGTTGGATGCGACGTTCAGGGTCCAGCTATCGGTCGACGGCCGTTCGAGACACGGTTGCGCAAGCGCGAACGCGCGCGGCGGATCGTCTTGTAGCGCGGCGATCACCGAGCGGATCGCCTGGCATTCCCAGCGGATGTCGTCAGCGGCGGCGCTCGTGTTCGTGCTGGCGTCCTGCTCGATCTGATCGACCATCGTGAGCGCTTCGTCGAAACGCATCGCGAGCGCCATGCCCCACGCAATCGCGAGCGTGACGTGGGTCTGCCCGCGCATCAGGCGCGCCGGGAACTGCCGTTGCCATCCGAGCAGCGTGAGCAGGTCGCCTTTCGTGACGAGCGCCATCGCGCAGTGGCCCATCAGCGAGACGGCGTGGTCTATATCGCCCGCGGCGATCGCATGCTTGACCGCGTCGGTCCATAACGTCTGGTCGGCGTACCACTGGCATGCACGCCGATGCAGTTCGACCACTTCATCGCGATGCTGGGTTTCCAGCCTGCGACGCAAGTACTCGCCCATCAGATGGTGATAGCGGAACCAGCAGCCGTCGATGTCGAGCGGCGACAGCAGCAACTGGCGAGCGGCGATCGTCTCCAGCATGCGTTGCTCCGCAGGGACGCCAGTGACCGCTTCGCACAGTGGCGCGCTCAGGCGTTCGAGAATCGACGTGCGCAGCATGAAGCCGACCAGATCGGCGGGCAGACGCTCGAGAATCTCTTCGAGGTAGACGGCGAATGGCCGCGATGCGCCCGACGGCGCATCCAGATCGCGCTCGGGACGGCTCTCATCGCGCGCGAGCACCGACGCCGAGATGCGCAGTGCCGCGGCCCAGCCTTCGGTGCGCGTGTACAGACACTTGATGCTCGACGTGTGCAATCTGCCTGGGCACTCGTGTTCGACGAAGCGGCGTGTTTCGTCGAAGTCGAAGCGCAGAGTCGACGCGTCGATCTGCAGCAGATCGTTTCGCGCGCTCAGTTTGCCGAGCGGCAGCGGCGGGTCACTCCGCGTGCAAATCACGACATGCACGTTCGACGACAGGTTCGCGACGAAGTACGCCATCGCGTCGTGAATGGCGGGCAGGCTGATCAGGTGGTAGTCGTCGATGAACAGATAGACCTCATCGTCGACTTCGATCAGTTCGTTGATCAGCGTCGCGACGACTGCATGCGCGGGCACGAGCGACGCCTCGGTGGTCAGGCTGATCGCGGCCGCACCGACGCCTGGACACGCGTTGCGCAATGCCTGCCCCAGATGATGGAAGAAGCGCGCGGGCTCGTCGTCTTCGGTGTCGAGCGAAAGCCACGCGACGCATGCGCTGCCCGCCGCGGCCCGCGCGAGCCACGAAAGCGCCAGCGACGTCTTGCCGAAGCCGGCTGGCGCCTTGATCACCGTGAGTCGCTTGTTCTCGGCCTGGTCCACGAGGGACACGAGGCGCGGGCGCGCGATCAGCCCTGCGGGCAGGCGCGGCGGAAGAACTTTCGTCGCAAGGAAGAGAGGCGGGCTCTTCGGGGGGGGCGCTTGAATGACTTGCATCGGCTGCTCCAGGCGTTCGGCTTAACCCTGACTGCCATTCCCCATCTGCGCGATTGCGCTCCCCTGTTAGGGGGATATTGCGGCGCACCACGCTGGGTGACCATACACCCCAACAAGACGACGGAAGCGACCAGACGGGCGCACGATGCTGCACGCCAACTGGTCCGCGGTGATTGCCCTCGGCGGCCGGATTCGACCGGCACTAGCTGAAGAAATCATACGCCGAAGCACCCTTCGAAGGAGGAGGCATGCGCGCCGCTTTGAATCGAAGCTCGGCGCCCAAGCAACCCGTCCATTGAGCTCGATTTACTACAGGGATTGACGCAGCAATCGATGATGAGCATTTAATTTGCACCGCTGCGCGACATGCGCTTTGTGATGACCGAACTGCCGCGCAAAAATCCGCCGCGAAAGAAGACCCGGACTTCCATGACGTGAAGCTCGCCACCGCACGCTTCTATGCCGACAAGATATTGCCGAAAGGATTCGCGCTTCTGGAGACGATCCGCAGCGGCGCGTCAGGCGCGGCGAGCCTTTCGATCGAGCAATTCTGAGCAGCGGCCGCGGCAGCAAAGCGGGACTAAAAGAAAGACCGGCGGCGCATGGGAGTTGATGCGCCCGCTGAACTAATCAATAGATCATGAACCGACACGCAATTCTCGCGCTCCTTCTGGGCGCGACATGTTCGAGCGCGATGGCGCAAAGCGCAGGCAGTCTGATCACCAGCGTAGGCGGAACATGGCTCAACTTCGGCGGCTCGTCCGCAACGCCGTTGCAAAGCAGTTCGGCGGCTGGTACGTTCACGTCGCCGGGCACAGGTGGTCAGATACACAACACGTTCACCGCGGAACTCTCGCTGACGTATTTCGTCACGGACAACATCGGGCTGGATCTCGCAACCGGCATCCCGCCGCAGCTCAAGCTTTACGCACAAGGCAGCGTCGCGCCGTTCGGTCCGCCCGGGCCATCGCTCGCGCTCGGCAATTTGCAGCCGCTTGCGACGACTCGTTCATGGCCGCCGATTCTCTTTTTCAAATACTTCTTCGCCATCGGCGGCGGCGTGCCCGTGTCGGTGCCGGCGCTCACCGTCAACCGCGTCTGTGGCTCGGGCGCGCAGGCGATCGTCTCGGCGGCTCAGGAAATCGCGCTTGGCTATGGTGACGTCGCGGTTGCCGGTGGGATGGAAAGCATGGAGCGCGCGCCGTATCTGCTCGACACTGCTCGGTGGGGCACTCGCATGGGTAACGCACAAGTGCATGACAGCATGCTGCGCGACGGTCTTGTGGATGCCTTCTCGGGTGAGCAATCAGGCTGGCACACGGAAGATCTCGCGACGAAGACTGACCTGACGCGGCGTGTTCAGGACGAGTGGGCCGCGCGTTCGCAGCAGCGTTTCGCGGCTGCGCAGGAACGCGGCGCATTCGATGCCGAACTCGTCGCCGTCGAAATTGCAGGGCGTAAGGGGAGCGTTCAGTTCGCGCGCGACGAGCAGCCGCGCCCGGAAACGACCGTGGAAACACTGGCAAAGCTGCGTCCCGCGTTCCGTCCTGATGGCACGATCACCGCGGGCAACGCGCCCGGCCTGAACAGCGGTGCGGCGGCGATGATCGTGGCCGAGCGCGGTTATGCCGACGCCATGGGCATCGAAGTGAGTGCGCGTCTTGCCGCATTCGGTATCGCCGCCGTCGAGCCCGGCATGTTCGGTCTCGGTCCCGTGCCGGCGGTGCATATCGCATTGGAGCGGGCGGGCTGGAAGCTCGCCGACGTCGAACGCGTCGAGATCAATGAGGCATTTGCCGCCGTGCCGCTCGCGGTTGCCCAGCAGCTTGGACTCCCGCACGACATCGTCAATGTCGAAGGCGGCGCGATTGCGCACGGTCATCCGATCGGAGCGACGGGCGCGGTCCTGACCACGCGTCTCGTCCATTCGATGCGTCGCGATGGCCTGAAGCGCGGCATCGTCACGCTGTGCATCGGTGGTGGTCAGGGTATCGCGCTCGCGCTGGAGATGCTGTAACTGCGGGCTGAGGTTGCGCGGAAGCGGTGAGTCGAATGGTTTTGTCCAGCAGGGGGCAATCCACGTTGCCCCTACGCGCGCTTGAGCAATCCGGCGATCTGCCGGGGCGACCACGACGGTTGCAGGTTGTCTGCCGCGATGCGTGCCAACATCCGGTGTTCGATCTGCTCCAGCCTTTGAAGGCCATGAACGGTTTCGGTCCCGGGAAATCGGCGTCGGCGTCGCCGTCGGCTGGGAACTAGTGTCGCAATCATTCGACGGTTGCCGGCCTACCGCGTCGGGGACGAGCGCGACCCGTGCTTCGGAATCTCCATGGACGACGTAGGATCGAAACCGCGGAAAACGCGCGTGCCATGTCTCGACCAGGTCGGCCAACGCATGCACTAGCGCATTGATGTCCGCCGAGTACCCGGCCATGAAGGCTGGTGTGGGACAATCGGAGTCGTCCACCACTCGTCTGGAGAGCGAACGCCATGGATTCGTCATACATTAATGTGACAGCCCCGTCGTCGCCAGCCAGTCAACACTGTGGTTCTCTGCATACGGCTTCGGCTGGGGATACCGCGCCTTCGAACTCAGGCCAGAAGTTGTTTGCGAATACCTCGGAGCGGCAGACGACAGCCAGAAGCAGTTGCTGCTCGCGTTTCAGTTGGCAAGGCAAAGGCTAGCGGAAGTTGCGGAACGCAAAATGCCGCCATCTAATGGAGAGCGTATCGAGATTACTGGCCAGGATCTTTAAAGTGCACCGCGGCAGTGCACATATCCGGCAGGTTCGGCCTGTGCAACGGACGTTCACCGTTTAAGCTGACCGGACACACAGAAGCCGCATGCGCTCACATCAACGCCGTTGACCACCGCCGTCGCGAGGGCGCTCCGATCGCGCAATCGCCCCAGCCTTGCGACTTGCTTGCGCGCATGCAGGCCTCTCACGGAACAGCCGAGACTCAGCCGTGACGTTCGCGTTTGCAGGCGTACCATCACTGCACAACGCATGAAGGTTGCACACCCGGGGCCGACCGGTTCGACGAAGGCGGGCGCCGCGCAGCAGATCAGCCGCTTCTCAGCGGCGAGGAGCGCTTCATGGCCACTGGCATCGAACTTCACGATAAACGACGGCAACTGCTGCCATTTCGCGAGTCGATATTGGCGATGCTAGGAGTCGCGTCGGTTTCGATGCTGATCGCGCTCGACCAGACCATCGTTGGCACCGCGATGCCGCGCATCGTCGCGGAGCTGAAGGGTTTCGAACTCTATGCATGGGTCGCGACGGCCTACATGCTCACGTCGGTCATCACAATTCCGATCTTCGGGCGTCTGGGCGATCTGTTCGGTCGCAAGCCCTTCATGCTGTCCGCCATCCTTGTCTTCACCCTCGCATCGGTGCTCTGCGGGATGGCGACCAACATGCTGTTTCTGGTGCTCGCGCGTGGACTTCAGGGCATCGGTGGCGGCATCATGCTGGGGACGGTGTTCGCGACCGTCGCCGACCTGTTCCCCGATCCGAGGCTACGCCTGCGTTGGCTGGTGTTCGTGACATCGGCGTTTGGCCTTGCGAACATGGTCGGGCCAATGCTCGGGGGCATGCTGACTCAGCACGGAAGCTGGCGGCTCGTGTTTTTCGTCAATGTACCGGTGGGTGTGGTGGCGCTGTTCCTCGTCCGTGCTTTCCTTCCGCACTTGCGCCATGCCCGCGACGGCGCGCGGCTGCGCCTCGACTGGCTCGGCGCATTCGTCGTCGCCGTGACGTTCGGCGCGCTGCAGCTGGCGATCGAGCTCTTGCCGAGGCAAGGATGGACTGCTTCTACGATCATACTGGCCGTGATCGCGCTGGTCTGTTCGCTGACGCTTTTCTTCTGGGAAAAGCGCATGGGCTATCCGATCATCCCCGTGGACATGCTGCTCGACCGCAGGCTCGGTGCGCTTTTTGCAATGTCAATGCTCGGCGGGTTCGCGCTGTTCTCTCTCGTTTTCTACGTGCCGCTGCTGTTTCAGGGCGGCTATGCGATGTCTCCGCGTGCCTCGGGCATGCTGATCACGCCGCTCCTGCTCGGCACGACGGTCGGCAGCTTCATCAATAACCGCGTGGTCACGCGCATCCGGCGCGCCAACGCGATCCTCTACGTCGGCTTCGCGTTGTCCGCTTTTGCGAGCCTCGCGGTGGTCGTGCTGCGAGGCCACGAGCCGTACCTCGTGTGGATGGCGTGCATGGGAGCGAGCGGCTTGGGGTTGGGCCTCGTGGGCACGAGCCTCACGGTCTGCTCGCAGCAGATCGTCTCGCGAGACCATCTCGGCGCCGCCACCGCATTGCTGCAGTCGCTGCGCACATTCGGCGGCATGCTTGGCACGGTGATGACCGGCGCGCTGCTGGGGCACCTTTACACGATGGGCGTGAATCGCTCGCTAGATTCATACCACGCGGCGCAGTGGTTCAAGTCGTTTGCAAGTCCCGAACTGCTCGTGGACCGTGCCGAGCAGGCCGCGCTGATCAGTCGCCTCGTGAGCGCCGGGCACGCCGGCGACGCGATGATGAACTCGGCGCGCAGCGCGCTCGTTGATTCGATCCACACTGGCCTCATCGTGGCCGCTGTGGCTGCGATGGTCGGCTTGTGTCTCGCGTGGTTCGTGCCGCCGGTGCGGGTCGGCTATCTCGAGGCGCAGCCACAAAATAGTTGACGATGGGTTACCCCGGTGTCGGCTGCTACCTGCGAGGTCGTACATGGTTAGCGACATTCCGTGGTAGCTGGGGCACAGCGTGACCATGCCATGCTGGGAGTGCGACTGAACTCCGCAGCGTCCCTCGTTGATCACGATGTCGAACACCTCCAGAACAGTATGCTGCGGCGGCGCTCACATTTGACAGCAACGACGGCTACGCTTTGGCGCGCTTGCGCGCTGTGCGGGTCACCACAGGCTTTTCAGAGAGCATGCACTGCTGAATCACGCGCTGGAGATGATCCGGGCCGACCGTGATCGCGCTTAGCAACGTCATCAAGACGAAATCGATCAACTTGGGTATTGCGACCTTGGTGTCCGCCCTCGGTGCGCGGTTCGCCAGGATCAGCGTGGCGAGACCATGTTCCATGCTCCACGCGGCATGAGTCACTAGCTTTAGATCGGCATGGGCCCAGCCGCTCTCGATAGCTAGTGCTTCAATCGTCTCGGAAAACAACCCAAAAGACCTGTTACTTTCCTCGGTGAGTTCTGGATACGCCTGATGCGCCACGATGCGAGGTCCGATCACCAGACCGAACAGTCCATTGTGGCGCTGCGCGAACTCAACATACACCCGCATCATCCGGTACGCTTTGGCAAGTGCGGTGTCGTCACTGTCACGGATCGCAACGCGCAACGCAGCGAGGTCGCGATATCCACTCGCCGCGATCGTGGCCAGAAGTTCGTCGATACCGGCAAAATGTCGCGAGGGCGCGGCTTCTGATACGCCCACCATTCGCGCGAGGTAACGAAGACTCAGATCTTGTGCAGACACATCCTTGAGCGCGTTGCGCCCCGCTTCGATGAGCGCATTGCGCAGATTGCCATGGTCGTCGATGCAAATCAGCGTGCTGTCCGCTGCCAGGCGGCTTTGTTCTGCTAACGGCAGCGAAGAAAACCAGGGGCTGGTGGATATTCTTTCAACTACAGAGGCGCTTAATCCCATAGCGGAGACAACGGCGGAAATTGCTTCAGAAAACATCGAAAAGCCAGAGATCTGACAGACCTGCGACCACGCACGATCGTAGCATGTCATTATTCCGCAAGAAGCCGATGTGTCGAAAAAGCATCCGGTTTGTAAGCAATCGAAAAGGCTGACGAACACTACGGTGTGGCCGTCCAAAACCGATACCCAGCTCCGCGGAGTTCGATCGCGCACGGTAGCGCTCATCCCTTTGATGAATCAGATCAGGAGTCTTTTATGGAAATCAATCAACAGACGGCCAGCCTCACCCAAAGAATGACGATCGGCGACTTCCTGCTTCGCCGTCTCGAGGAAGCTGGCATCAGGCATCTGTTCGGTGTCCCCGGTGACTACAATCTCCCGCTGTTGCAGCAGCTCCACGATCGCGCCACGCTGCAATGGGTCGGCAATACCGGCGAGCTGACCTCCTCCTATGCGGCGGACGGCTATGCCCGGCTGAAGGGCCTCGGCGCGCTGCTCGTGACGAACGGGGTGGGCGCCCTGAGCGCGCTCAACGGTGTCGCCGGCTCCTACGCCGAGCACGTCCCGACCATCTGCATCTGCGGTGCGATACCGCTGCGGTCCATCGATCGCGGCCTGGGGATGCACCACACCATGGCCGACGGGAACTATGACCATTTCCTGCGCGCCTACGCGCCGGTGACCGCGGCGCAGGCCCGGATCACCCCGCGCAACGCGGCCGCAGAGATCGACCGCCTGATTCTCACCGCCTGGCGGGAGAAGCTCCCGGTGTACATGGAGTTCCCGTCCGATATCGCGTATCTCGAGATCGAGGTGCCCGCGGCTGCGCTCGTCCTCGCCGACGCACCCAGTGATCCGGAGCGGCTGCGCTCCTGTATCGCCGCGGTCGCGCAGCGGCTGTCCGCCGCCACCAAGCCCGCGATCCTGGTGGATGCGGACGCCGCCCGGTTCGGCGTCGCCCCCGACCTCATGGAGCTGGCACAGAAGATGAGGGCACCGGTGGCCGTGATCAACGCAGCCAAGAGCGTGATCGACGAGTCGTTCCCGCATTACGTTGGCATCTACAACGGCAAGGGCAGCGAGCCTGGGGTCCAGGAGACGATCGAGAACAGTGACTGCCTGCTCGCCATAGGCTATCGGCCGATCGAAGTGACCACAGGCGATTTCACGGCAACGCTCCCCGCCGGCACGATCCACGCCCGCGGTCACGCAGTAGACGTCGGCGAAGACAACTATCAGGCCGTCACGCTCAAGAAAGTGCTCCGCGGCGTCATTGAAGCGGTTCCGCAGGTCACGAACCGCGCTCCGCGCCCTGTTGCTGCCGCAGCGGTACCGGGCAAGCAAGCCGACGCTTCCGCGAGGCTGACGCAGTCGGACTACTGGCAGGCCATCCAGGGCTACCTGCGCGAAGGTGACGTCGTGTACGTCGACAATGGCACATCCTTCTCCATCCTCGGCCTGAAGCTGCCGCCGAAGTGCACCTTCATCGGCTCGATCAACTGGGGATCCATCGGCTTCTCGGTCGGAGCGCTGCTTGGCGCGCTGACTGCGGCACCGGACCGTCGTCACGTGCTGCTCGTGGGCGATGGCTCCTTCCAGGTCACGGCGCAGGAACTGTCGACCATTCTGCGGCACGATCACAAGCCAGCGATCCTGCTGATCAACAACGGCGGATACACCATCGAACGCGGCTACATCGGCAAGAGCGAGCCGTACAACGACGTCGCCAACTGGGCCTATGCCGATCTGCCGAAAGTGCTCCACCCGGGCGCCTCGGCGCGCTCGTTCGTGGTCAGGACCTGCGGCGACTTGCAAGATGCGCTCGCGGCGCCGAATGACATGCTGCTTTTCGTCGAGTCGATCATGGATCCCTGCGACGCACCCGCCCTGATCACCCGGAGCAGCAATCTCGGGGCCGAGCTCGACTACGGGCCTCGCGGCCCGCAGCACCGCGACAACCTGCAGCTCCGGCCCGACACTGCGTAAATAGCGGTGCTGCGGTTAGGCACCGTACCCGGTTCGCCCGCCTCGCGATTACGATCGCCGCGGGGCGAAGCTGTGTTTGTTTCGAATTGCTGTCAGCGAGGGGCGGATCGATAGCGGGCCACGCCGCCATGAGTGTCTATGGCCGATCGTGTGGGGCGGTAGTCGGCCAGGAACGGACGTTGGAGAGCACGACGTGGATCGTCAACAATCATCCGTTGGTAAGTAGCCAGCGGTCCGGAAGGCCGCGCGGATTTTCCGGTCGAACGCCCCCGTGAAACGAAACGACGTCAAAAAGCCGACATGACGTGAGGTGCTCGCCGGGGCATAGCCGCGACGAGCACTGTTGATCAGGGTGTCCAGCGATAAATGATGACGCTGGTCCCATTGTAGTTGTCCTTCGTGATCACGTACTCCCCGGTCGACCGACGGTACGATCTAAGGCCGTACATCGAATCCACGTCATTGCCGACGTACACGGTGTTGGGGCTGCTGTTAATCAACGTTGTGTCCAGGCTGCCTGTGGTCAGATTGAAGGCATCGATGTTGGGCACCGTGTGTACGTATCCGACGAAGAGATAGTTGCCGGCTGCCGCAATCGACTTGGGATTAGCGCTGGTGAGGTTGATCACCGGATTGGGAACAGTTGCGTTGCCTGCGAGCCAGCCGTGATACACCTCGATTCGCGTTCCGATCGACGTCCAGTCCGTGCTCCCGACAGCTCCCTGTGCGAGGATCATCGTGTCGCTTTCCGGCAGGTAGATGATCCGCGTCAATGGCGTGATCGTGCCCGGAATGGGCGTTGCAATTCCCGCTCCCCAACTCGGCTGACCATTGGCATCGAAGCCGGTCAGCGGAAAGTGCCAGATGGCATTCGTCTTGTCCAAACCGGCCCAGATGTCCCCTTTGCTGTCGAGGCAGAATCCGTCCCTGACCGGTGCTGTCGTATTGAACGCCATACCTGGAAGCGTCGCGTCCGGTATTGCGATGTAGCCATTCGCCGCATTGAAGTGGAAGAAGTAGAAGGTATCGGGATTCTGGCCGGACGCCACGAGGATCCGGTTGGCGCCGACGGTGGCAAGTTGACCGAAGTGCTCATCCCGTGAGCGATCGTTGATATTGATGCGTGGATCGGATGGATATTCGATCGGATCGACAGTGTTCGCTACGAAGGTTCCCCCCGCAGTGCCACTGTAGATGTAGGTGCCTCCATAGAAATACGTACCGTCAGTACCTGGGTCCGGAGCAGCGACCCCCTCGAAGTTGAGAGACTGAAGCTTCCATTGCAGGTGGCCAGAACTGTCATAGGAGTGAATGTCGGTGCCGCCGTCACGGCCGAGGTCCCAGCTCCCGCCCCACGGGTTGTTGAGCACGTACAGGTTACCGGCGGCGTCCTTGCCGATGCCGGCGACGCGGGTAAAGCGCTTATCGCCAACCTGGCCTTTTATTCCCGTTGTCGAATTGAGATATCCCCCCTGAATGCCAAATGTACTGACCAGAAATGGAATGCCCGAAATGTTATAGGACTTGATGTTCATGTCGGGGCCCTCGTCGCCGATCATGAGACACCCGGTCGATGAATCGAAATACAGCGAGGACGGTCGAGAGGCGGCGGACATCTGGATGGTGTTCACGAGCACGCCGGCCGGATTGAATTCGAGGATCGCGCCCATACTCTTCTGCGCAACCCAGATGTTCGCTGCGCTGTCCACCGCGAGCGGGCCAGGGTATGAGACGGCGATATCCTGCCGCCAAACGCCGTCGGTGGTGTAGACGCGGACGCGATTTCCAGGAAAGTCGCTCACATAAAGGAGCGAACCCGACGTTGCGAGTCCCGTGATTACATCAGCCCGCTGCTCAGTCGTTGTCGCGCTGACCGAGATGAGAAAGTCGCGAGTTTGGGTGCTTCGGTTGTACCGCGCCACCGTGCCGCTGCCGTAAGTAGTATTGAAGTGCAGAGCGGCAAAGATCGAAGTTGCATTTCCCGTAATGGCGCTGCCCTGAAACTCGCCGTGACCTCCTATGGACCCCAGGCTTTGGCCGTTCTGGTATATCGCGACACCACCTTCGTCTTCGTCCCACATGGAAGCCGTGTAGATGGCGCCCTCGGGCGCTATCCACATGGAGCGTGCAACGCTACCCACGCGGGTAGCGTTGGTCCCAAACGTGTTCGCCACCCAGTCGGTGGTGTACTGTCCCTGGCACTGCGGCGCAAGCGTAGCGATCAGCAGTGCGGCGAGGAACTGGGCATAGATTCGTTTCATGATCGTGAAGCGCGCCCTCCTGAGGCACCGGAAATGGGAGATGAGCGTTGGCGCAGCCTTGACGACCTGATGGGCTTTGAATGGGGACCGACTGACGGTCCTGCGGCTCCCTTCCGTGTCGTGCTGGCATGTGCGCTAGGACTGAAAGATTCTTCGATTGGGAAGGGGGTCTTCGAAGCGCGCCCGGTGGCGCTCGCCCGTTCGGCGAGTGGCCTTTCGCCGGAAACTGTCCTTGTCCACTCGCCACTCCAGCAAGTGTCGCCTCTGTCCAACTCAACGCTGCGTTCGAGCGGTATATCGGCGCGGTGCGGAAAAGGTTGAGCTGTACGCGTCCTCCAGTACAGACAAATGCGCTGGACCCCAGCCCGTGCAACGCTTTCAGCCGGTCCGCGAGGTGGATGAGCGATCCCGTGGCAACTGGCGGTTCCGACTGGCAAGTGTAGCCCGCGAGCGCGGTGATTTCTCGGGAGGCGAAGGTGCGGTAAGGGCCGACTACCGAAGTTCGCGGCCTGGGGGCGTCTGATCGGACTCGGCCGTCTGCCGAACTTCCGGGCTCGGCCGGTCAATTGCGGATAGTGGCCGAAGGCACCAGGAGGAGTTTGCACCGCTTCCCGGCTTTACTACGAAGGCACAGTGACTACACTTGATATGGGTCGCAGAAATCAGGTGCACGGCCTTCTCAACTACTGCTCCGCACTACACGCTGCCGGGAAGGGCAGTTACACGCTGCACTCATTGTTCGTTCGGCACGCTCGTCTCGCTGATCCATCAAACAGGAGGATGCAATCATGCAAACTGTTATCAGGAGATTTTCCGGAAAAGGCGCAAAGGAGTTGTTCGATCTGCTGGAGAAGCGCACGGCTGACGTCGAAGAACTGATGCGTTCGGTCAAAGGCTTTGTCGGCTACACGCTCGCACGCAGCGGCGATGGCGGATTCTCGGTGACTGTTTGCCAGGACAAGGCAGGCACTGATGAAAGCGTGCAAAAGGCGAAGGACTGGATCGCGAAAAACGCCGAAAGCACGGGCGTGGGCGCGCCGGAGATATCGGAGGGATCAGTCCTCATTCACCTGAAGTAACTTTGCCTTTCGAATGGCAGCGCGTGAGTTCAGCGGGCGGATTGGGACGTACGCAGCCGGGCCTCACCGTCCACTCTCACGCCCGCGTCTTGCCCGATTCGTCCAGACGTGCCTTTTGCAAATGCTCCCGGCTCGTCGCAATGCGGCACGTCGGGCTCTCTTGCCGCCTGACAAGCATTCAACGGACCCACGTCCGTACTATTCAGAAAGGCTGAGCGGGCAATCTGTTTTCTTCTTCATCGAGCGGCGGGTCGCGAACAGGCGGATGTACGCGACTCATGTCAAACGTTGAACGGCTGCTTCCGAGGGGACTGACTGGCCGGGGTGGGTCGTGAAGACTCGTTCGCCAATAGGGAATGCGGACACTCGCCGAGACCGGGTCGCGAATGTCCGCGAGACGATCTAAAACGGCCACACGTTCCTGATCGGCCGCCGTCGGCTATGGCCGAACTCCTGTCTCCGAAGAGGCGGTTTAGAGGACACGACCGCGGGACCAACGACTGTAGAGTCGAATTGCCCCCCGATTTTGCGGTTCACGATCGCTTGGCATTTGCGGCATTTCGTGGATGCATCAATCAGTACATGCCAACGACAACGTTGCCGCGCGAATCAAGTTATCGAGGGGAGGAAGTGCTGGACAGCAATTCTCCGATCCGACGGAAATTCTTTGACCTGGGCCCGCTAGACTCCGATGCGGACCGTGCGTCCCGCGGTTCATGGCTGATGGTTTCGAATTGCGTCGCAAAGTCAGGATGATGGTCCTTTAACCACTGTGCAACGCTTTTGTTCCTAAGGAGCGTTGCAATGTAAGCAGCGGAAGCGGTGAGATGTAGATGCTCGATATACGATGCCGGCTCATAGTCAAGACCTTTGGTCAGGCGGATGATGATTGAGCCGCCGAGATGCGTGCGAGGACTGATGCCGCCCGCACGCATAGCGCAGTTACTGATCGAACGAAGCGATCTGGCCCGTGCGGTCGTCGAGAATCAGACGTCCCGCACGCGGACCATGGTCAAAATCGAAGAACCCGTTCAACGACCCCGCAACCGCATCCGCGGAACCGCCGCCGATAGGCTGCAGGTTCCAGTTGTGTTCGACGAAACGAATGATCGAAGACTGGTCGGTCACCTGATGGTCGATGTAGTTGGTCCTGGCCCACGGCGATATCACCAGCAGCGGCAGCCGGGGGCCGTAGCCGCAGCGCCCGTTCTGGGTACCGCTTGCAGGATCGTTGGCCTTTGGCTGACCGCAGTTTCCGGGCGGGAGAAGCTGGTCATCCAGCACGTTGGACTGGAACACGATGGGGCCCATCACATGGTCATACCATCCATCCGAGTCGTCGTAGGCGACGATGACCGCGGTCTCACGCCACTCCGGTGAATGCATGAGGGCGTTGATCACATCGACGACAAACATCTGTTCGTCCAGCGGATCCGAATATCCGGCGTGGCCGTCCTGGAACGCTCGTGCTTTGAGGAAGCTCACCGCCGGCAGGTTGTGATGCGCGATCGCTGTGTAGAACCGATGCAAATCGTATTGATGATTGGCCTGATCCAACTTGCCAATCGCGGCATCGGAACTCGGTGGCAGGTGCTGCGCATTCTGCGTGCTCTTCCAATACTGGAAAAACGCATGATGGGGGATATAGTCGACGACGCTGGCGCCGGCGACGTTGTTATGGGTCGCCGCGCAGTTGTCGAAGCCTCCCATGAACGCGCCCCAGGTAAGACCAGCGGAATTCAACCGATCGCCAATATTCTCACCTGACATCGTGATCTGAGTGCGCTTGGGATCGGAGCACTTGTCACCGGCCGGATCCGGATCGCCAATGACCGCTCCGCTGGTGCCGCCATTGGCAATGTTGCCGCTCGTCAGAATGTTGTTGGTGATCGTTCCCATGTAAGTCGTGCCGGCCACGAGGTTGAGAAGACCGGGCGTTGACGGACCGAAACTCGTTCCGAACGAGTTATCACTCATCGCGTAATGCTGCGCATAGTTCCACAGCGCGGTGACGGTGTTGCCGTCGTAGTAGCCCAGTGTGCTGTTCGGACCGAGTATCGCATCGTTGCAACTGTGCGTGAGGAAGCGATCCATCAATCCACCGTGAAACGCGAACTGTTCGTCGCTGTAGCCGTGATCTTGATCGCAGGTCACGGGTACGCTGCGGTCAATCCGGAACGGATTCTGGCCGTTGGGATTGTTGGTCAGCAAGCCCGCGCTCAATAGCGTATTTGGCCTTGGCGTATCTTCCTTCGGGTTGCCAAAGTAGCGCGTGCCGTCCGTGTTCGGTTTCGCGTACGGATAGGTGCCGAAGTAGTGATCGAAGGAGACGTTCTCCTGAAAGATCACCACGATGTGCTTGATAGGCGTTCTGGTGGAGGATTCACTATCGGAACGGGCGGGTGTCGAGAGCAGCAGTCCACTGCTCACCGCAGTTACCAACAGTGCGGCAAGGGCAATTCGATTTGGTTTCGGCGTTTCCATTTTCGGACTCCTTCAGATTCATTGCCATTCGACAGGATTGACCCATCAAGCGATTTGTTGAGGACGACACGGCAGTGAGCTTGCGAAACTGCGATGGAACCAGCGTGAGAAGCTCAAGTCAGCGTAATCAGGCGGAATGGCATTTTGGTGACGCTGCTTCAATATTTTTGCGTACCCAGTCTTCACAGCGTGGCGCGGTGGCAGTCAAACGTCAGATCAATCCTCGTCTAACCATTGCGGTTCCAAGTCTCGCGTAGGACGTATCTCTACCGGCGTTCGTGAAGCGGTTGCACCGTGGCCGGCGCGCACTCGTTGCATTGCTCGTCAGCCTGTCCTGCGGGGCAGCACGCCGCAAGCCGTCTAGCCGGCCAAGTCTCCGGTTTGACGCGCTGTTTTGGACTACATAGCAGCTGCCGATTTGTCCGGTTTCATTCGACTGGTTGCGTGACCTCGACGGGCATCGTCACGCGCATGTAGCCATCGAGGAAGCGTAGCATGTCAACTGTGTTATCGACGCGCTCAGTGAACGGTGCATTAAGGACCGGAACGCGAATTTGAGGGGAACAATGAACGTTAAACGTACCGCTGGAGCGCTGTTGCTGCTCCTCGCATCGACAATTTGCGCATTTGGCCAAGAGGCGGATCTGACCGATGCACAGATCGTCGGCATCATTCTTGTGGCGAATCAGGCGGAAATCGCGGCCGGCCAAACAGCCTTGCGCAGAACGCAGTCGAGAAGCGTACGATTCTTCGCGAATCGAATGATTGACGAGCATGGACAGGTCAACCAGGAAACCGCTGGATTGATGCATAGACTCGCAGCAACTCCACAACGAAGTGGGATTAGCGATGCGCTCGCGCAGCAGAGCTACGACGACCTCGCGAGGCTCAATGCAGTCGAAACTCACGAGTTCGATCAGGCGTACCTTGATCGCGAGGTGATCTTCCTGCAGCAACTGGTCAAATTGGCAAATACCTTCATTCGGTCCACGACGAACGCAGAATTGAAGACACTGCTCGTCCGGTCTCGCCTGTCTTTTATTTTCCATCTCGACCAAGCTCACCAATTGCAGTTGGCGCTGGAACACCCGAGGTTTGGACGATGATCTGCGCGACGGGATCAGCGTGAGGACGATCCGATCTGGAGCCGGCGTCCGACGTTCTCGCTCGCTTATTAAATTTCCGCAAGGGTCACCCGCGTCGGATACGTACGACTGTAGCCGGCCCAGACCGTGTCAAAACGCCATTTTGGCGCGTTAAAATAGCTCATCCGGTAGCGGAGGATGAGCGAGAGGAAGCGGTTCAAGGCGACCATCGTAGCTTTCTCTTCCTAGAAGCACTTGACGACTACGTGACAGACACCAACCCCGTGCGCGTAGTCGATGTTTTTGCAGGCGAGCTTGATCTTCAGAAACTCGGGTTCGATGGTGTTGAACCAGCGCTGACGGGGCGGCCGACGGATAAGCCGATGGGAGCACGAGTCGGTGCTGGAGGCAGTCCAACGTCGGCTGGACAAGACGCCTGATGCGATGACAGTGCGCAGGCCGACCGTCGAACACGTCTTTGGGACGTTCAAGCATTGGATGGGCTACACGCACTTCCTGACCCGAAGGCTACCCAATGTAGGTACCGAGATGAGCCTGAACGTACTTGCCTACAACCTTATGCGGGTGCTGAGAATCCTGGGGTTCAAGAAGACGATGAAGGCGATGCGGTTCGCAGGCGCGTGAGCACTACGTAGGCCCTAAAACAGATCCAGAAGAGCCTGTTAGAACGCATCAGAGCCGTTTAAAGGCGCGTCGTTGTGGTATTGGCGCCCACGACAGTCAACCGCGCCAGGCGGCGTAAGAGCCACGCGTCGTATTGCCGTTCTGTGCTGTTTCCGCACGCCTTGGGTCGATGCCAGCCTCTCGTCACCACTGCGAAAAGCGCGCCGCTCGCGCAGCAGACGCAATCACCGATCCAGGCACGACGCCGACAGCAACGTCGGTCCCCGCAGATGCTCTGGCTTTTTTGGCCTAAGATATTTCAAAAGAGCATCCGCGCGGGGGCATCATGAAAGCACCTATCGTTGCTGCGACATTGGCGGCTGGCTGTTCCCTTGCCTACGCGCAGACGTATCCGCAGGGAACGCTGGCTGACCAAAGCATGGGGGCGTATAGAGCGCAATTGGAAGCGCAGAAGCAACAGATCGAACTTCAGAAGGAATAACTCCAATTACTGAAACAACAGCGCGAACTGGATTTGCTGAGGCAGCAGCGCGAACTGAATTCGCTGAGACAACAGCGCCAACTCGACTTGCTGAGACAGCAGCGCTAGATCGCTATGAGGCGCGGCACCCGTGCCTCGAATCCGCCTGAGGCACAGCGGCTCCGTTCGGGCCACAAGCGGCCCTTCGGCGCTCACTTCTGAATTCGTAACAAGTCAAAGGTCCGGCGCTGACCCGCCACTGACCGGGCGGGAAATCGGCCCGGCCAATCATTCGGTTCCTGATCGTGTGCGCTATCTATTCCGCTGTCGAGGCGTCTGCCGGATGATGGTGCATCATGCCTGGATCGTGCCCTGCCATCGCGTCGTGGCCATGATCGGACAACTGGGCGTCGAACCATTCGTGTAACGCCATGACGAGGCGAGGCTCGTCCGCGTGATATACGATTTCGCCTCCATCAGGCAAGTCGTGATAGTGGATCGTCAGTTCACCCTGCTTCGCGGTACGTAGTACGGCTAGGCCCGGCATGTCGTTGCCGTGGATCTGCACCGGCGCATTGAAATCTCCCTCCGAAAACTGCCGGGCGATCATGGCCAGGTGTCCGCGGATCATGGCGGCCTGCTTCGGATCGTGATGCTTCGTGACGACCTGCTGGGTTCCGCCGTTGGCCGTCTTCGTAAAGATGTGTGTGGTGGCCGCAAGGGAGAACGGCATTATCTCCGTGCCGTGTTGCTCAACTTCCCTCTGGCGTGGCGTAACGTCGGCGATGGCGGGCGACGAAAGAACAGCTATCCCGAGAAGGACCGCGGTTGAGACCGCGACAACAGCCGCCGACGGGCGCGACATGGTTTGCTCCAATCGGAAGAGAGAACGCATAGTCTAGCGTTCAATGTCCGTTTCCGGTATTGGCGAACGTCCCTTCAGGGTCGACGAACGAAACCGCTCGCGCGGTAGGGGGCTCCGGCTAAGCCTGGCGGTTCGCGAGAGGTCCGTCGCGCGGTTCCGTATGTTGGCGAATGAGGCAATCCGCCTCGTTCTTCAACAGGAGCCGCATCATGACCTCCTCCCAACCGACCGTCAGCCCGCTGCGCCAGCGCATGATCGACGACATGCGCATGCGCCAGCTTTCCCCGAAGACGCAAGCCAACTATCTGCGCATCGTCCGTGAGTTCGCCCGATACCTCGGGCGCTCGCCTGATAC